>NZ_JBFAXA010000055.1:0-1194 GCF_040689265.1 Streptomyces sp. NPDC052012 | reverse complement strand
ACACAGTGGACGCGAGCAACTGAGGACAAGCCCTCGGCCTATTAGTACCGGTCACCTCCACCAGTTACCTGGCTTCCAGATCCGGCCTATCAACCCAGTCGTCTACTGGGAGCCTTACCCTCTTATAGAGGTGGGAGTCCTCATCTCGAAGCAGGCTTCCCGCTTAGATGCTTTCAGCGGTTATCCCTCCCGAACGTAGCCAACCAGCCATGCCCTTGGCAGAACAACTGGCACACCAGAGGTTCGTCCGTCCCGGTCCTCTCGTACTAGGGACAGCCCTTCTCAAGACTCCTACGCGCACAGCGGATAGGGACCGAACTGTCTCACGACGTTCTAAACCCAGCTCGCGTACCGCTTTAATGGGCGAACAGCCCAACCCTTGGGACCGACTCCAGCCCCAGGATGCGACGAGCCGACATCGAGGTGCCAAACCATCCCGTCGATATGGACTCTTGGGGAAGATCAGCCTGTTATCCCCGGGGTACCTTTTATCCGTTGAGCGACGGCGCTTCCACAAGCCACCGCCGGATCACTAGTCCCGACTTTCGTCCCTGCTCGACCCGTCGGTCTCACAGTCAAGCTCCCTTGTGCACTTACACTCAACACCTGATTGCCAACCAGGCTGAGGGAACCTTTGGGCGCCTCCGTTACCCTTTAGGAGGCAACCGCCCCAGTTAAACTACCCATCAGACACTGTCCCTGATCCGGATCACGGACCCAGGTTAGACATCCAGCACGACCAGACTGGTATTTCAACGACGACTCCACCTGAACTGGCGTCCAAGCTTCACAGTCTCCCAGCTATCCTACACAAGCCGAACCGAACACCAATATCAAACTGTAGTAAAGGTCCCGGGGTCTTTCCGTCCTGCTGCGCGAAACGAGCATCTTTACTCGTAGTGCAATTTCACCGGGCCTATGGTTGAGACAGTCGAGAAGTCGTTACGCCATTCGTGCAGGTCGGAACTTACCCGACAAGGAATTTCGCTACCTTAGGATGGTTATAGTTACCACCGCCGTTTACTGGCGCTTAAGTTCTCAGCTTCGCCCCGTCGAAACAGAGCTAACCGGTCCCCTTAACGTTCCAGCACCGGGCAGGCGTCAGTCCGTATACATCGCCTTACGGCTTCGCACGGACCTGTGTTTTTAGTAAACAGTCGCTTCTCGCTGGTCTCTGCGGCCACCCCCAGCTCA
>NZ_JBFAXA010000054.1:0-1223 GCF_040689265.1 Streptomyces sp. NPDC052012 | reverse complement strand
GCCAAGCTCGACTACTTCGACGAGCCGCATCTGGCCCGGGCGCTGCGCTCCTACGTCGGACGCACGGCCGGGCAGCTGCGCGAGGGCGCCGGCGGGGCGATCGCCCTCGATCTGGATCACCGCTTCACGTCGTAGACCAGCTTCAGGATCCCGTTGGAGTAGGTCTCCGACTCCCGCAGTGTCAGCATCTGCTTGTCGCGGTCGGCCCGGCCGAAGAGGCTCTTTCCTGCACCGAGCAGCACGGGGAAGACCAGCAGGTTGTACTGGTCGATCAGGTCCGCGTCCGACAGCCGCCGGGCCAGCTCCGCGCTCCCGTGGAGGAAGATCGCGCCACCCTCGCTCTCCTTGAGCGCGGCGACGTCCTCGGTCGAGCGCAGGATCGTCGTCGGCCCCCACCCGTCGACGAGGGCGTCGTCGGACAGCGTGGTCGACACCACGTACTTGGGCAGCTCCTTGTAGGCGGCGTGGTCCTCCGAGCCGGGCCAGACCGGTGCGAACGCCTCGTAACTGCGGCGGCCGAACATCAGCGCCGTCGTGTCGGCGAGCTCCTCGCCCTTCAGCGACCAGGCCTCCGGGACGAACTCGAGGTCCTTGAAGACCCAGCCGCCGCTGCGGTGCTCCTCCCCCGGCCCGCCGCCGGGTGAGTCCACGACGCCGTCGAGCGACATGAAGCCGGTATAGACCAGGTGACGCATGGTGCTGTCTCCTCGTGATCGGGTGGGCTGCTGGGTCCACGCTAGTTCGCGGCCGCGTGGGCGTCTTGGACGGAAACGACAGCGGGTCGGACTCGTACCGGACCGGACCGTTCGCCCGGACCGGCGGAAACTCCGTTCCCCCCGACCGGCGGAAACTCCATTCCCCCCCGACCGGCGGAGACGGCGGGGTCAACTCCCCACTGACGGGTCGTTCACTGTTTTCTGGAGCTGCGCGCTCGCATATCCGACGGGAGGTGAAGGCCGTCCGGGCCCGGTCGCGGTGCAGGAGGGCCTGTGGTGTCCTGGAGGCAGCAGCAGGAGAGCACGCCAATGCGTCGCAGCCGGAGTTCCGCCTTCCTACCCGCCCGGGCGCCTGCGCCGACCGGAGCCGGTGGGGGGTTGCTGCCCACGCGGGATCTCGCGGCTGCCTGGTCGCTGGTCGTGCTGATCGCGGTGCCCGCCTGGGCGCTGACGGTCGGGCAGGCCCGGGACATGGGGGTCGAGCCCGGCACCATGGGGATGGCGCTG
>NZ_JBFAXA010000053.1:0-1266 GCF_040689265.1 Streptomyces sp. NPDC052012 | reverse complement strand
GTTAGGACCTCTAAGGTGAGTTCACCGAACACCGCTAGCGACCAAAGATCATCGTCCATGCAACCGCTGCCACCAGAATTGCGAACCCCATCACACATCCGATGGCCGATGCCCGTTCGGACCTCTGTCGACGCTCTGGGTCTTCAGTCACATCTCCCCCTGACCCGTATGCTGCGGAACAGTTGCCGAGTCCGACTCGTCAAACCCTAGCGGATCTTCACCCGATCAAGTCTCGACAACGTTGATCACTGGGGGTCGCGTCTCTCGTTGCTGAACCGGGCGAACTACGCACAGCGGCGCCGACACAGGCGATCAACTCATCCCACCAGCCGAGAACCCATTAGCCCTGGTTCAGCGACTGTGCCGATCTTCTGGAGGCACATCAGGACTTCGCTGATCCCGAGCATCCTCTCCCGCAGGGGACCGTGCCGCTCATGGACCGGGACTGTGCCATGTGGGCTCTGATCGATTTCAGGACCGCCGATGGGCAGATGTGGGACTGGGACCCCAACTTCTGCTGCACCCAACATGCCCTGGTCCCTGCGTGAGTTGTCCGGCAGGACCTGTCCCGCACGTTGATCAGGCTGCGAGATGGCGTCCGTCCTGCTGTCCGCTGACTGACGAACAGATAGCCCTCCGACACGATCTGCCGCACGGCAGCGTCGGTACCGAGACGCGGCCCGGTGAGACCACGACGGGGGCGCACTGGTCACCGTGAACGAGGAGCCCCGTGCGATCGGCGACCAGTGGCACGGCGTAATAGCGCATCCGTCCGTCGGCGTGACTGACGGCCTCCGTCACCGACCACGCGACTCCTACGCGCTGCGCACCGCCGTCACGGACTTCGGCGCCGACTGCGCAGCCGCGGCTGGAACGGGCAGTTCGACATCCGGGGCCATCGAGTTGCGTAAGCCTTGCCTGCGCACTCACCGTGTCGTGCGTACTGCTGCTCAGCCACGCGTGGACGAACAGCTGCCTTTCCACGGGGCATGGTCGGACTCCCAGGTGGGAACGCAAATCGGAGGCCTGGCCTTGGGAAACCTGCCGGGCCCAGACCACCGACCAGGCGGCCCCAACCACGGTCACGATGAGGGCACGAAGTCCGTCGGGGTCATGGTCTGGGTTCTGTCGGTCGTTGCACCACGTCAGAGGTGGCGATGGACGTCGATTTTCCTGGAAGCGGGGCCCCAGGGCAGCAGGCCGTTGGTCCAAGAACGGGAGACATACTTCCTGCTTGTGGACTACCAAACCCTTTAGAGGTCCTAA
>NZ_JBFAXA010000052.1:0-1531 GCF_040689265.1 Streptomyces sp. NPDC052012 | reverse complement strand
GAGCTGTGCGAGAACACCCCGCTGCGCGAGGGCAGCGAGGAGTACCTCGACTCGGAGAAGTACCAGCTGCGCCGCCGCGACTGGGACACCGCCGAGCGCGAGGGCCGCACCATCACCCCCCTGATCACCCGGCTCAACACCGTCCGCCGCGAGAACCCGGCCCTGCGGCAGCTGCGCGATCTCCACTTCCACCACGCGGACAAGGACGAGGTCATCGCGTACTCGAAGCGGGCGGGTTCGAACACGGTTCTGGTGGTCGCCAACCTCGACCCCCACCACACCCAGGAGGCCACGGTCTCGTTGGACATGCCGCGACTCGGCCTGGACTGGCACGAGACGGCGCCGGTGCGCGACGAGCTCACCGGCGAGACCTACCACTGGGGCAGGGCCAACTACGTACGTCTCGCGCCGGGCGGAGCGCATGTTCTCATCGTCGGCTCCCCGCGGATCGGAGGGTCACCCACAATATGATCGTCAACGAGCCGGTTCCGGACACCTTCGAGGACACCCCCGCCAAGGACCGGGACCCGGAGTGGTTCAAACGCGCCGTCTTCTACGAGGTGCTGGTCCGCTCCTTCCAGGACAGCAACGGTGACGGCATCGGCGACCTGAAGGGGCTGACCGCCAAGCTCGACTACCTGCAGTGGCTCGGCGTCGACTGCCTGTGGCTGCCGCCCTTCTTCAAGTCCCCGCTGCGCGACGGCGGCTACGACGTCTCCGACTACACCGCCGTTCTGCCCGACTTCGGCGACCTCGCCGACTTCGTCGAGTTCGTGGACGCCGCCCACCAGCGCGGCATGCGCGTGATCATCGACTTCGTCATGAACCACACCAGCGACCAGCACCCCTGGTTCCAGGAGTCGCGCAGAGACCCCGACGGACCCTACGGCGACTACTACGTGTGGGCGGACGACGACAAGCAGTATCAGGACGCGCGGATCATCTTCGTCGACACCGAGGTGTCGAACTGGACGTACGACCCGGTCCGCAAGCAGTACTACTGGCACCGCTTCTTCTCGCACCAGCCGGACCTCAACTACGAGAACCCGGCCGTGCAGGAGGAGATGATCTCCGCGCTGAAGTTCTGGCTGGACCTGGGTATCGACGGCTTCCGGCTGGACGCGGTGCCGTACCTGTACCAGCAGGAGGGCACGAACTGCGAGAACCTGCCGGAGACGCACGAGTTCCTGAAGCGGGTGCGCAAGGAGATCGACGCCCAGTACCCGGACAAGGTGCTGCTGGCGGAGGCCAACCAGTGGCCGGAGGACGTGGTCGACTACTTCGGTGACTACCGGGTGGGCGGCGACGAGTGCCACATGGCGTTCCACTTCCCGGTCATGCCGCGCATCTTCATGGCGGTGCGCCGCGAGTCCCGCTACCCGGTGTCGGAGATCCTGGCGAAGACACCCGCGATTCCCTCGGGTTGCCAGTGGGGGATCTTCCTGCGCAACCACGACGAGCTGACCCTGGAGATGGTCACCGACGAGGAACGCGACTACATGTGGGCGGAGTACGCGAAAGACCCCCGCAT
>NZ_JBFAXA010000051.1:0-1816 GCF_040689265.1 Streptomyces sp. NPDC052012 | reverse complement strand
ATCTCGTCGCCGTAGTACATGACCGGGGAGCCGGGCAGGGACAGCAGCAGGGCGGTGAACAGCTCGATCTGGTTGCGGTCGTTGTCCAGCAGGGGTGCGAGGCGGCGGCGGATGCCGATGTTGGCACGCATGCGGGGGTCTTTCGCGTACTCCGCCCACATGTAGTCGCGTTCCTCGTCGGTGACCATCTCCAGGGTCAGCTCGTCGTGGTTGCGCAGGAAGATGCCCCACTGACACCCGGACGGGATCGCCGGGGTCTTGGCGAGGATCTCGGAGACGGGGTAGCGGGACTCGCGGCGCACGGCCATGAAGATGCGCGGCATGACCGGGAAGTGGAACGCCATGTGGCATTCGTCACCGCCACTGCGGTAGTCGCCGAAGTAGTCGACGACGTCCTCCGGCCACTGGTTGGCCTCCGCCAGCAGCACGGTGTCCGGGTACTGGGCGTCGATCTCGCGGCGGACGCGCTTGAGGAACTCGTGAGTGGCGGGCAGGTTCTCGCAGTTGGTGCCCTCGGCCGCGTAGAGGTACGGCACCGCGTCGAGCCGGAAGCCGTCGATGCCCAGGTCCAGCCAGAAGCGCAGGGCCGCCAGGATCTCCTCCTGGACGCGCGGGTTCTCGTAGTTGAGGTCCGGCTGGTGGGAGAAGAAGCGGTGGAAGTAGTACTGCTTGCGCTCGGGATCGAACGTCCAGTTGGAGGCTTCCGTGTCGACGAAGATGATCCGCGCGTCCGGGTAGCCCTTGTCGTCGTCCGCCCACACGTAGAAGTCGCCGTAGGGTCCGTCGGGGTCTCTGCGCGACTCCTGGAACCAGGGGTGCTGGTCGCTGGTGTGGTTCATGACGAAGTCGATGATCACGCGCATGCCGCGCTGGTGGGCGGCGTCCACGAACTCGACGAAGTCGGCGAGGTCGCCGAAGTCGGGCAGGACCGCGGTGTAGTCGGAGACGTCGTAGCCGCCGTCGCGCAGCGGGGACTTGAAGAAGGGCGGCAGCCACAGGCAGTCGACGCCGAGCCACTGCAGGTAGTCGAGCTTGGCGGTCAGCCCCTTCAGGTCGCCGATGCCGTCACCGTTGCTGTCCTGGAAGGAGCGGACCAGCACCTCGTAGAAGACGGCGCGTTTGAACCACTCCGGGTCCCGGTCCCTGGCGGGGGTGTCCTCGAAGGTGTCCGGCACTGGCTCGTTCACGGTCATGGCGTTCGTGGCCCTCCGTTTCGCTGTGCGGCGGGCGGCAGCTGGACGTGCAGCACATGCGCGGGAGCCCGCCCCGGCTCCAGACGTACGTAGTTGGCGCTGCCCCAGTGGTAGGTCTCGCCGGTGAGCTCGTCACGGACCTGAGCCGTCTCGTGCCAGTCCAGGCCGAGTCGCGGCATGTCCAGCGAGACCGTGGCCTCCTGGGTGTGGTGGGGGTCGAGGTTGGCGACCACGAGCACCACGTCGGATCCGCTGCGCTTGCTGTACGCGATGACGGCGTCGTTGTCCGTGCCGTGGAATCGGAGGTTCCGGAGCCGTCGGAGCGCGGGGTGAGCACGCCGGACGGTGTTGAGCCGGGTGATCAGGGGGGTGATGGTGCGGCCCTCGCGTTCGGCGGTGTCCCAGTCGCGGCGGCGCAGCTGGTACTTCTCCGAGTCGAGGTACTCCTCGCTGCCCTCGCGCAGCGGGGTGTTCTCGCACAGCTCGTAGCCGCTGTAGATGCCCCAGGTCGGCGAGAGGGTCGCGGCGAGCACGGCACGCACCTCGAAGGCGGGCCGGCCGCCGTGCTGGAGGTAGGCGTGCAGGATGTCGGGCGTGTTGGCGAAGAAGTTCGGCCGCATGTA
>NZ_JBFAXA010000050.1:0-5606 GCF_040689265.1 Streptomyces sp. NPDC052012 | reverse complement strand
GGGAGTCGGGCGGCGACCACACCGACGCCCTGCTGGGGGGCCTGGCCCCCTGAGACACGGGCGAGGGCCCGCCACACACGGGGCGGGCCTCGCCCGCAGCGGCTGGCGCGTCCGCGCCTCGCACCTTTTGAGGGACCGATTTCGCGCCAGACCGAGGACGGACACCACCGCCCCGGCCCCGACTCACCCACCGGCATCAGGCGCTACGCCCGCCCCCACCGGAGTCGCACTGGCGCCGCAGGCATGGCCACGCGCACCCCCACCGCACCTGCGCGCACCCTTGACAGTGCCTACCGGCGCGTCAACTCTGAAGCGCAGGGTCGTGAGCTCGCCCCGAGGGAGGCGATGATGCCTGCAGCGCGGGAATCTCTGCTGGACGCCGCTTACACCGCCCTGGCACGCCGGCCGTGGTCCGCCGTGCGCATGGTGGACGTGGCCGCCGCGGCCGGAGTCTCCCGGCAGACCCTCTACAACGAGTTCGGCAGCAAGGACGGCCTCGCCCGCGCCCTCGTCCGCCGGGAAGCCGACGCCTACCTCGCCGGTGTCGACCGCGCCCTCACCGCCCACACCGATCCCCACGACCGCCTCACGGCCACCGCCGAGTGGACCACCGAGACCGCCCGCAGCAACGCCCTCGTCCGCGCCATGCTCACCGGCTGCTGGAGCGAGCGCCTGCCCACCCCGACCCTCGCGCGCGTCCCGTCCAGCTCCGCCGTCCCGGCTCAGCGCCGCGCCGACGGCCCCCTGCCGTCCCCCACCGACTTCGTCGCCCTCGTCCGCGACCGCGCCATGATCGCCCTGTCCGGCCCCGCCCCCGGGGCCGGCGGCACACCCGGCGCCCCCCGGACCGACGCCGCCGACCTCGCCCGCGCCTGCGAGCTCACCATCCGGCTGGCGCTCTCCTGCATCGCCGCCCCGCCCCCCGACGGCACCGTCACCGACCTGCTGCGCAGCGCCCTGCGCCTGAACGTCAGTGCGCCGACCCCGACAGCTGCAACCCGATCACCCCGATGATCACCAGCGAGATCGACACGATCTTCAGCGTCGACACCAGGTCCCCGAGGAACACCATCCCGTAGATCGCCGTCCCGGCCGCCCCGATGCCCGTCCACACCGCGTACGCCGGACCCACGTCCAGCTTCTTCAGCGCCAGGGTCAGCAGACCGAAGCTGCCCAGCGCGAACACGCAGAACGCGATCGTCGGCCACAGCCGTGTGAAGCCGTGGGACAGCTTCAGACACACAGCGAATCCGGTCTCGAGCAACCCGGCCACGATGACCAGCAGCCACGCCATGTGTCGTCCTCCCGTACGCCCGCGAAGGGCTCCGCCCACCTCAGGCACGAACTCCGGCTCGGTGCGATTATGCACTTACCAGGCGCACGTCAGGACAAACAACGCGAAGCTCAGTCGCCTTCCGTCCGCTCCCGCGTCGACAGCAGCCGCCGCAGCGAGTACAGCCGCGCGGGATCGGCGTGCCCCTCCTCCACCCAGGCGTCCAGGGCGCAGTCCGGCTCGTCATGACTGCACGCCCGCGGACAGCCCTCGGTCCCCGGCTCCAGATCCGGGAACGCGTGGATGACCCGCGACGGATCGACGTGCGCCAGCCCGAACGACCGCACCCCGGGAGTGTCGATCACCCACCCCTCCGCCCCGGCCAGCGGCAGCGCCAGCGCGGACGTGGTCGTGTGCCGCCCCCGCCCGGTCACCGCGTTGACATGCCCGGTCGTACGCCGCCGTTCCTCCGGCACCAGCGCGTTGACCAGCGTCGTCTTGCCGACGCCCGAGTGCCCCACGAACGCGGTGATCCGCCCGTCGAGCTGCTCGCGCACCCGGTCCGCGGCCTCGCCGCTCTCCAGCTCCTCACGGCTGGTCACCACGTACGGGATGTCGAGATCGCCGTACAGCTCCAGCAGCTTGTCCGCCGGTGCCAGGTCCGACTTCGTCAGCACCAGCAGCGGGGTGAGCCCGCCGTCGAACGCCGCGACGAGGCACCGGTCGATCAGCCGCGGCCTGGGCTCCGGATCGGCGAGCGCCGTGACGATGGCGAGCTGGTCGGCGTTGGCGACGACGACCCGCTCGTAGGGATCGTCGTCGTCGGCGGTGCGCCGCAGCACGGACGTCCGCTCCTCGATGCGCACGATCCGTGCGAGGGTGTCCTTCTTCCCCGACAGATCACCCACGATCGCCACCCGGTCACCGACGACGGCCGCCTTGCGCCCCAGCTCACGGGCCTTCATCGCCATCACGACGCGATCGTCCACGAGGCAGGTCAGCCGGCCCCGGTCGACGGTGAGGACCATGCCCTCCGCGGCGTCCTCGTGCTTGGGGCGGATGTGGGTGCGCGGCCGGTTGCCCTTGCGGTTGGGGCGGGAGCGGATGTCGTCCTCGTCGGTGTGCTTGCCGTAGCGGCGCATGGTGAACCCCTACGCCCCGAGCATCCCGGTCCACAGCTCGGGGAAGTCCGGCAGGGTCTTCGCCGTGGTCGCCACGTTCTCGATCTGCACGCCCTCGACCGCGAGGCCGATGATCGCACCGGCGGTGGCCATGCGGTGGTCCTCGTAGGTGTGGAAGACACCGCCGTGCAGCCGGCGGGGACGGATGTGGAGACCGTCGGCGGTCTCGGTGACGTCGCCGCCGAGCTCGTTGATCTCCTTGGTGAGCGCGGCCAGCCGGTCCGTCTCGTGCAGCCGCAGATGGGCCACGCCCCGCAGGGTCGACGGCGAGTCCGCGAGCGCCGCCACGGCCGCGATACCGGGCGTCAGCTCGCCGACCTCGCCGAGATCGACGTCGATGCCGTGGATCGACCCGGACCCGGTGAACACGAGCCCCGACTCGGTCAGTTCGCAGGAGCCGCCCATCTCGGTGAAGATCTCCCGCAGCCGGTCACCCGGCTGGGTGGTGTGGGCCGGCCAGTCGGGGACGACGACCCGGCCGCCGGTCACCAGCGCCGCCGCCAGGAACGGCTGAGCGTTGGACAGGTCCGGCTCGACGGTGAGGTCCCGGCCGAGCAGCGCGCCCGGGGTGACCCGCCAGACGTTCGGCTCGCCGCCCGACTCGGGGGTGTCGACCTGGGCACCGACCGCGCGCAGCATGTCGACGGTCATCCGGATGTGCGGCATCGACGGGAGCACGGCGCCGGTGTGACGGACCTCGACACCCTGGTTGAAGCGCGGTGCGGACAGCAGCAGGGCGCTGACGAACTGGGACGACGAGGACGCGTCGACCTCCACGGTGCCGCCGTCCAGCGCGCCGCCGCCGTGCACGGTCATCGGCAGGGCGCCGCGGCCGTCGTCGTCGATCCGGGCGCCGAGCCGGCGCAGTGCGTCGATGACGCCGTTCAGGGGACGCTCGTACGAACGGGGGTCGCCGTCGAAGCGGACGGGGCCGTCGGCGAGCGTGGCGACGGGCGGCAGGAACCGCATCACGGTGCCGGCGTTGCCCACGTCGACGGTGGCCGGGCCGCGCAGTCCCGTGGGGAGCACCCGCCAGGCCTCACCGGTGCCGTCGGGGCCGACGCCCTCCTCGATCTCGACGCCCATGGCGCGCAGCGCCCCGGCCATCAGCAGGGTGTCGCGGGAGCGCAGGGGGCGGCGCAGCCAGCCCGGCTCGGAGGCGAGGGCGGCGAGGACCAGGGCACGGTTGGTGACCGACTTGGACCCGGGCACGTGGACCGTCGCGTCGACGGCTCCGCTCGCGTGCGGGGCGGGCCAGAGGGCGGTGTGTGCGGGGTTCGGGGCCATGGGGCCACTTTATAAGGAGGCCGACATTCGGGTGCGGCGCCGTGGGGGCCGGCCGCGCAAACGCGGCGGGGCTCGCATATCGGCGCAGCCCCGCGCCCCTGGGTGAGCCGCTTACAGCCCGAGCAGCCAGCGCCCCCCACCTATCAGCGAGCACAACGACACCGCGTGGAACAGGAAGAACCACAGCGCCGCCGGCACATGCGTCAGCCGCGACAGCTGATCCGCGTCCGAGTCGCCGGCCCCTCCCCGCGCCCGCTTCGCCTGCAGCTCGAACGCCGGGCGCACCCCGCCCAGCAGCAGGAACCACACCACCGCATAGGCGAACGCCGCCTGCACCTGGGGGCCGGTCAGCCAGGACACCGCCACGAACGTCGCGCCGGTCACCAGCACCGTCAGCGCCCCATAGGCGTTGCGGATCATCACCAGCATCGCCACCAGCAGACCGGTCGCCACCCACAGCAGCAGCGTGATCCGCCCCGCCCCCAGCAGGGCCGCGCCGCCGAGGCCGAGCAGTGGGGGAGCGGTGTAGCCCGCCGCCGCGGTGAGGATCATGCCGAGGCCGTGCGGCTTGCCGCGGCTGACGGTCAGGCCGCTGGTGTCCGAGTGGAGGCGTATCCCCGTGAGCGTGCGGCCGGTGAGCAGCGCCACCAGACCGTGCCCGCCCTCGTGGGCGATGGTGATGGCGTTGCGGGACAGCCGCCACAGGGGGTGCGGGACGACGACGGCGAGGGCGGCCACCAGTGTGGCGATCACCACCCACAGGTCGGGGTCCGGCTGGGTGCCGGAGACCTCGTCCCACAGGGAGGCGAGCGAAACGGATGCGGTGCTGACCATGCGTTCCATGTCTTCCCGATGGCTCCCTGTGTGCGGTCGGCGTCCTGAAGTGTTGCACGCGTGTGCGGGCGGTGTCCGAGGCGCCGGGACATCGGCGACGTAGATCACCGCGTATGCGGGTGCCCTGTCGTGGTGGGAGGCGGTAGTCTCGCACGCGCCGCATAAGTTACCGCTTAGTAATCAGGCCCACCGGGACGAGGAGCCCCCATGCAACTCGCCGCGATCGTCGTTTCGCTGACACTTGCCACGGTCGGCATCGCATTGTTCGTGCGCGCTTTCTGGTATTTCTTCCGCTTCTTCCGGTTGGGCGCCCCGCTGCCGGAGAACGCGAACCGCCTGGACGATCCATGGCAGCGCAGCGTGACGCTGGTCAGGGAGTTCCTCGGACACACGCGGATGGCGCAGTGGGGCCTGGTGGGCTTCGCCCACTGGTTCGTCGCCCTGGGCTTCTACACGCTGGTGCTGACGATCCTCAACGCGTTCGGGCAGCTGTTCAAGCCGGACTGGGTGCTGCCGATCGTGGGCGGCTTCCTGCCGTACGAGATGTACATCGAGTTCATCGGCACGGGTACCACGGTCGGCATCGTGATGCTGTTCGTGATCCGGCAGCTCAGCCTGCCGACACGGCCGGGCCGCAAGTCGCGTTTCGCGGGCTCGAACCGCGGCCAGGCGTACTTCGTCGACGCGGTGATCTTCGTCATCGGTATCTCGGTCATGGTGCTGCGCGGCCTGGAGGGCGCCCTGCACCACGCGGAGTTCGGCGCGGAGAACTACGTCTCCTACGGTCTGACGCTGCTCTTCGACGGCATGGACCGGGCGGACCTGGAGAACCTGGTCTACTTCTTCGCGATGCTGAAGCTGGCCGCCTCGTTCATCTGGATGATCACGGTCAGTCTCAAGCTCGACATGAGCGTGGCCTGGCACCGGATACTCGGGTTCCCGAACATCTGGTTCAAGCGGAACGCGGACGGTTCGACCGCGCTGGGTGCGTTGCAGCCGATGACGTCGGGCGGGAAGCCGATCGACTTCAC
>NZ_JBFAXA010000049.1:0-9803 GCF_040689265.1 Streptomyces sp. NPDC052012 | reverse complement strand
ATGGTCCATTTGGTTTTCGCCCCCCGACGGCACGGACTGTGACGACCTTGGGTGAGCATTTGGGCGGGAGGAGTTGACGCTCTTGCGAGCGTCGCCTCGCCGAAGGCCTCACCCGAGTGTCCTAGCGGCCCCTGTAGCGAACGCAGCCAGGTGGCCGGAGCGCCGATGGCGACGTGATAGGTGATGCTGTTTCACCTAGGGGCAGACCGGGCCTTCCACATCCGTGCCCTTGAGATACATCGTTCGCTCTTCCGTTGTGAAATCGCGGTGAAGGGCACGACAGATATGTCGGATGGCCGCGGCGGGATCGGGTGAGCTCAGGTGCCACAGCCGGAGCGTGCGGTCGGCGCTGCCCGAGGCGAAAGTGCGGCCGTCCGGGCTGACGGTGAGGGCATAGACGCCGTACTCGTGGCCCGTGAGTATCTTTTGCAGCCGTGCCGTGGCCATGTCCCAGAGGTAGATCCAGCCGTTTGCCGTTCCGCTGATCAAAGTGCGGCCATCGCGGCTGAACACGGCTGCGTAGACATACCCGTCGTGGTAGCCCAGCGTGCGGCGGGGCGTGCCGGAGGCGGCGTCCCACAGACTCACGGCCGAGTTAGAGATGCTTGCGGTGGCGAGCGTGCGGCCATCTGGGGTGAAGGCTACGGACGCCACGCCGGGGGTGCGCACCATGATTGTCCGGCGAGCCGCACCGGAGCGCGAATCCCACAACCGGACGGCCGTACTGTCGGCGCCGCCGGTAGCGAGGGACCGGCCGTCGGGGCTGAAGGCGACTGAGAAGACACCGCCGGGAACGGGAAGCGATTTCCGGATACGCCAGGTGGTGGTGTTCCACAACCGTACGGCATCGTCGTTACCGCCCGTCGCGAGCGTCCGGCCGTCGGGCGAGAACGCCACGGCCCCAACGTAGTCGGTATGCCCCTTCAATGTTCGTAGGGCTCTGCCCGTGGCCACGTCCCACAACCGGACGGTCCGGTCGCTGCTGGCTGTCGCGAGCATCCGGCCGTCGGGGCTGAAGTCCATCGAGTTCACCAGGGCGGTATGCCCGGCCAGCCGTCGAACCGCCTTCCCGGTAGCCGGGTCCCATAGCCGGACCAAGCCCTTTTCGCCGCCGGCGGCGAGCGTGCGCCCATCCGGACTGAACGCCGCCGCCCGCACCGCCCCAGCGGGCTCGCTCAGGACCTTTTCCGCATCATCAGTCCTCGTGTCCCACAAGCGGGCGGAGTTGTCTTTGCTACCCGTAAGCAGCGTCCGGCCGTCGGGGCCGAAGGCCACCGTCAGCACAAAGTCCGTGTGCCCGACTAAGGAGTCCTGCTCGCTACCGGAGTCCGTGTTCCAGAAGGTAACGACGTTTTCGTCACTCCCGACGGCCAGAACCCGGTCGTCCGCTCCGAAGTCCAGGGAGTTGATGAGGACGAAATTGGTGCTGATCGTCTTCTTCACTTTTCCGGTGGCCAGGTCCCACAAGATGATCTTGTCCCCATCGCCCGCTGCAGCCAGCGTCCGGCCGTCGGGGCTGAGAGTCGACGTGTAGAACTTGTCATCGCCGCGGAGCGTCCTGCGTGCCGCGGCCGTAGCTACCTCCCATACCTTCACCGCCTTGTCCTCGCCGACCGTGATGAAAGAAGCGCCGTCTGGGGTGAAAACTAGCGAGCGTACGGGGCCTGTGTGAGCTGCTATAACGGCCCGGACTCGTCCAGTCACCGGGTCCCACAGACGCGCGGTACCATCCGCGCCCCCAGTTGCCAGCATGTGCCCGTCGGGACTATAAGCCACTGATAACACGCCCCCGGTGTGGCCCGTCAGAGATGCACGCAAGTCACCCGTGCGTCTATCCCACAGACGTACCACTCCGTCATTGTCGGCCGAGGCAAGTGTCCTCCCGTCCGGGCTGAAGGCCACTGAGACAACGGCCTTGGCCCGGCTGACGAGCGTCCTGTGTGATGTGCCGTCTGAGGCGCTCCACAGCCGGATTCTGCCGTCCATACCACCAGTGGCGACGGTGGTCCCGTCCGGGCTGAAAGCGGCGGTATACACCGGCGCACTGTGGCCCGTTAGGACACTCCGCAGCGGGGTCGCAGCAGCAGCATGGAGTGCGGAGACCGCTTCCTCGGTCGGGCTGATGCGGTACGCCTGGACCGCGAGCAGTGCCGCGGCGTCGGGGTCGCTGTTCTTGATACCGGTGTACTGTGCCGCTATCTCCCGTGACTGGGCGACCCGCTGGGCCGTGATGGCTGCCTTCCGTTGCCAAAAGGCGACGCCGGCGGCGATGAGGGCAAGTGCCAAGAAGCAGGACAGAGCGACGTTCACCCGGCGTGTGCGGCGCAGTTCGGCCTGCTGTTGCCGGCGGCTGCGGGCGAGAAAGGAGGCGACGGTGCTCGGCAGGCCGCGCTCTTTCGCCCAGTCGATGCCTTCGGCCAGGTCACTGCCGTCGAGCAAGTCGCCGGTATCGGAACTTTCCTTATACCGCGCGTACTGTTTGGCGGCACGGTCCAGCCAGTCTTGGAACCGGTGATCGGCGGCGACCCAGTGCCGCAAGTCGCCCCACTCGCGGATGAGGGCTTCGTGCATGAGCTCGGCGGTCGCCGGGCCCGGCGTGCCGTCGGTCCGCGGCATGGTCCGGGTGGTCACGACACGCTGGTAGGTCAGGGCGGCGAGCACCCGGTCGAAGTCGCCCTCGCTAGCGGGGCCGGGCCCGGCAGCGACCCCGGCCAGCTCACGCAAATCGGTGAGGGCCACCTGCCGACGTGTTGCGGGGATAGCGTTGGTGGCGTCGGCCGGACGTACGAGTGCCGTGAGGAGGCGCTGGGCGGTGGGACGGTCCGCCTCGGGTAGGCGGTTCAGTGCCGTGTCGCACCAGGTGGTGAGGGATCCGGTGACTCCACCGATTCTGTCGTACGCGCGGTGCGTCAGCCGACCGTCGTGGCGGCGTTCCCAGAGCTGGCTGAGCGTCAGCTGGAGCAGGGGCAGGAGTGTGATAGGGGCCCGGCGGGTGGTGGCCGCGGCAGGATCGGCCGCCAGGACGTCGGCGACGATGCGCTCCGCGAGGCCGTCCTCCACGTGTAGCCCGACCGCCCGGGCCGGTTCGGCGACGATGGCGTGCAGGTCCGCTATGCCCAGGGCGGCGGGCACGTTGAACAGCCCGGGCGTGGCCTCCTTCAGCAGGTCCGGTGCCTGGGCCGCCAGCAAGGGGTAGAAGTCGTCACGCATGACGAGGATCACAGTTGCCGCCGCCCGCGCGCGGATCAGCCCCGCCAGTTGTTCCTCGGCGGCAGCGAGGTGTGCGTCCGCCTGCTCCCCGGAGTCGGTGAGGAGCTCCTCAAACTGGTCGATGATGACGATCGGCCGTCGGCCGCCGGGCCCGGCCGCCGACCAGCGCCGTACAGCGGGCAGGATGCCGTCGGCTGTGGCCCCGGAGAGCCCGGTCTGTTCCAGCTCGGCCGCCAGGTGCCCACCGGGCCGGGCTAGCAGCGGCACCCACCGGTCGCTGCCGGGCAGCCCGCCGTCTGCCAGAGCGGGCAGCAGCCCTGCCCGGACCAGTGACGACTTGCCGGACCCGGAGGGCCCCAGCAACAACAGCACCTGCTGGTGCCGGCGGAGCTGTGCCACGGTTTCCGCCACGGCGGCCTGCCGTCCGTGGAACCAGGCGACGTGTTGCTCCGTGAATGGTTCGAGGGCGCGGTAGGGACAGCGGTCGCGTACCGCGAGCTCCGGCCGGACGGTGCGCAGGACGTGCGTTGGCGTTGCGTAGGCGATGTTCAGGCCGCGGCTCTGCTCGTCCGGATGGGTGATCGAGGTGACCATGCCGATCACCAGGCCGGTGACGTCGTCCAGGAGCGGTCCGCCGCTGAAGCCGGTCGTCAGGTCGTTGGCGTCGGTCAGCTGCAGCACAGCTTCGGGCCCCGCCTCGGCGGGCAGTAGATCCCCGGCCAGCCCGTAGCCGAAGTGCCCGCCGCGCGGGGCCTGGGCGGGGAACCCGAAGGCACGGACCCGGTGGCCGCGGGACCCGGCCGCGGACCCCAGCCTCACCGGCCGACCGCAAGCTGGGACGTCCTCCTCCAGATGCAGCACCGCGATGTCCTCGGCGTCGGGGGCCCTCCATCCCTCGTGCAGGACCTGGGCCGTCGTGCGCGGTGCGCCCGTAAGGTGCGGGAAGACCAGCCGGACCCTGCCGCCGGGGCCTTCCCCCGCCAGGGCCACCACATGAGCGCAAGTGAGGAGGATGTCCGGCGCGACGATGAATCCAGTGCCAGCGGTGTGGCCGTCCTGGGTCTCGATCCGGGCGACAGAGGCGGCCATGCGGTCCGCGCTGCTGGAGTCCACCGTTCCGTCGTCCTCTGGTGGATCGGTGCTTTCCGGCTCAGTGGCTTCAGGGCCGCTGTCTTCCAATGGCTGGGGGCTTTCCGGCTCAGGGCGTTCCGGTCCGCCGAGGCCCTCGTCGCCTGAACGCGGCTCGTTTACGGTGACCATGTTCTTGGTCCGGGCCTCAGGCGGTGTTCCCGACGAATCCCGGGCGCTGCCACAGCACCCTCACCTTGAAGTGGACGGCTGATTCGCCCTTGGTGATGACGGCGCCCGCCTGTGCCGAGAGGTCCACCCCGAACTCCACCTCGACCTCGTCCGGACCGGCCTGCCGCAGCTGTTCCAGTACCGCTGCGGCCGCATTGCGCACGGGGTCCAGCACCTGCTGCAGCGTGTTTGGCAGATCGCGTACGGCGTCCCCAACCCGTCCGGCCTTCACCGGCCCTTCGTTCGGGGACAGTGGTGCCGCTTCGAAGAGGATCGTGCCGCCACCCTCGATCGGAACACGTGCAAGGCTTGTCACTGGACCCCCACCTTCACCAGCTGTATCGGTGCGGTCACGCACCGAACGAAGTGGGGCCAGGGTACCCACGGCCGGGCGCGCCCGTGGCCGAGAAGCACTATTCCGGGGTGAGTTGGGACGAAGGGCGGGATGCCGTGCACCCTCTCGGGTGTCGGCATTCCCGCGTCGCCCGCCGAACCGTACGCGCCCGTTGGCAGGGCACGCTCGACACGGGTCCGCTGACGTCGCCGCCACCGTCGTGATCGTGCGCCGACCCGAGCAGAACACTGCCTCCGCCGCCATCGTCACCGGAGCGGATAACCGCACTCCCGGCGGTACCGCCGGACCGCGGCCCCGCCAGCCCCCAACCAGACGAGCCTGCCCATCCCGCTCACCCGGAATCGCCCCGTGGTCGAGTGCCTCGACTGTGGCGCCCCGCTGACCGACGCGGAGTCCCGGCGCTGGGCCGCTGCCGGAAGTGCCGAGGCGGCATCGTCACCGCCCCGACGCCTGGCCGGTTCGACGTCGAGCAGGAGCCCTGCCAGGCGCCGACGGGTGAGGATGAGTGTGCATTTCGAACCGAGTTCGAAAACCTTGGTCGACATGTACTCATCGCTGGTCCATAAGCCAGACCGCCGGCCTGCGCAGATCGGGCGTCGATGACTGTCCCGACGACGGGCACTCTCTGTAGTCACTCGCTGGAGCATTCGGCAGAATCGAATATTGCCCTCCGCCAGCACTCTCGGATTTGAAAAGCCGTCACGCCATGCACATCTTGGGCTATACGGGTATTTCAAAGCGACTGAAACGGGTGAGGAACTCGGCTGGCTCTGCGGCATAGGCGTTGGGAAGTTCAAACCGCTCGAACATCAGAGGAAGTATTCGTGTCACGCGCTGTGCCCGCTGCCCCAGGTCATACATAACCCACAACTGTGGACGGAATAGCCGCAGCCACTGCTGGCGGAACCAGTTTGCGCTAACTGGTGCGGCCAGGGAAGCCACCGCTTTCGGCCCAAACGGCAACGGCGTTACAGATTTCATAGCGGTATCTGAAACATCCAGCATGCCTGACGCGACTGCGGAGGCCTCCTCGGTGATTCGATTAATGTCGCCCTGCAGAGCTGCCTTCATCGAGTCAATTTTACTTAGGTGCCCGGCGAAGAGGTCCTCTTCAATTTTGCGGCGCCGTGCTCGGAATCGCCGTGCTTGCTGGCGGAGGCGGTGCACTGCGCCGGGAACGTCCTGGCGTGTAGGCGCAGTAGCAAGCACGGCGTTCAGCCAGAATGGCACCTGTAGCGACAACGTCGGCGCACGCAATGACAGCAACTGCGCCCACTGCTCTTGCAGCCAGTCCTCGGCGGGAGGGTGCAGTGAGCGAAGCTCCGCCAACGCAAGGCGAGCACGGGCGAGCTGGATCGGGGTACGCAGCGGGTTCGCCAGATATCTGAACGTCAGGATACGCCGTGGATCCAGGTAAATGCGAAACTGCTCAAGCATTATCTCGTAGCAAAGCGAACGGGCATCATTGTCCAGAATTAGCTTATTGAAGTCAACTTCCCGCGCCCGATAGGAACCATCTCGCAGGTTAAAAAGCGCATCGAAAGCAACATCGGTGCGATCGTCGTACCCGCTATAGTGACCGTGCAACTGATCGTAGGCATCACTGTCGTGGCGCGGAAACGCATTATGCGGCAATAGTTCACCCCAAGCTTCGCGCAACCACCCGATCCACGGACGGTCCGCGACGGTAGCCTCGTCTAGCTCCGTCTGGGCATCAAGAAAGTACCTTTCAATGAGATCGCGCATGCCGATAATGCCGGGTCGGCTCGATTCCTTAGGGTCTATTCCCTGAACCGTGTCATCCAACCTGAACAAACCATTCAATCGACTTGCGACATCATCATAGTCGAGCAACAGTAGTCGATCATAGAAAAGCAAACCGCCGACGACCGTCGCAAAGTCGAGGGTAGCAATAAAGGGATCTCGAATAGACCGAACGTCCTCGAACAAGGCTATCGTATTGCGGGCCGCGTTCCAGTCAATCACCGCTACAGAGGAGGGATTGTCGGGCAGCGCAAGAGAGGTCCTCTGCCGCGCCAACGGGTGCATGTCATCCAGCCATCGGAATTCCTGTCGGCTGGGCAGCGAACCTTCAGCCTGGGACGGCGGATAGCGAACGTCCAACGGAACTCGTGAAAATATTCCCTCTGTATTCGACACCAGAGGTGCATCGAGCTCGCCGTCGTTACGGCTCATGGCTTTCTCCCATTCAGGTGCAACACCAGCAGACTGGCCAGCGGCTCTCAGGAGCCGCCGAGATGCCTCAGTGAGCGCCCCATAACCGGCGCGCCCCGGCCTGCTTGCCTGCCAGCTTCACCACGCGCGCCGCCGGCAAATGCGGTCAGAGCTCCGTCGCGACGTCCATCACACATCACCCCTGGCGCCCCTTGCGCTATCCCTTACCTTCACGCTAAGCGAGACCACCAACCCGCGCAGATCGGGCAAGGACCATGGTTGTCCCGACCGCAGTCACTGTCCGTATTCACGCGATGGACGCATTCGGCAGAATCGAGTATTGCTCGCCGCCAGCAGCAGCGCCTGGCCATCGACATGCGCACCAGCGCGAACAGCCGCATGGTGCTCACCTGGCACCCCATCTTCGAGGTGACCGACCGCGAGGTCTGGCAGGGGATCGCCACACATGGGCTGGAGTACCACCCGGTCTACGACGCCCTGATCCCCCGCCTGTCCTGCGTGTTCTGCGTCCTGGCCCCCTTCGACGTCCTCGTGCGCGCCGCCCGTCTGTGCTGGGCTCTCGGCCTGCCGCTGCCCGCCCGCTACCGCGACCTGGAAGCGAAGATCGGCCACCGCTTCAAGCAGAGCCACAGCCTCGCGGAGGTCTACGCCGAGGCCGAGCGCCTCGAGCGGGAGGAAGGCCCGCTGGTCTGGAACCGCGGCGACGCCGTCCGGCAGCACCTCGGCGCCGGCGCAGCCGACGACTACCTGGCCCGCGTCGCGCTGGCCGCCTGACCCCCTTCACCCCACCGCCCGCCCAGGGGCCGCCGGCCACGCGGTCCGGCCCCTGGGACTGGCGGGCTCTGCCCACAAGGAGACCCCGGTGAGGTCCACCGACGCCTCGAGCTCCCGCGAGCAGCTGCCCTTCGCGATCCAGACGGAGATCCCGACCGCATCCGACTGGTGCCAAAGGTGGCAGCAGCGCACACCGTCATGGAGGCACGTCAGCGAAGGAGGCTTCGACGCCCGCCGCTACACGGTCGAGTCGCTGCCCGAGGAAGAGGCCAAGGCCTTCGTCCTCCAGCACCACTACTCCGCTTCCTACCCCTTTATCTTCACCGTGATCTTTTCGACAGCCACGTCAGCCACATCCATGCTGAACTGGGCGGATCATCGGTATCCAAGGGGTGTTCGGCATCGCAGGCACATTTGTCACGTCGTTCCGCGCAGAGCGGGCGACGCTGGACCAGGACAAGACAGGGTGGGTGATCGTCGGAACTGACGACTATGCCCTCCACCGTGAAGGCTCGCTGTTCCTCGCAGGTCTGCGTGACGCTGGCCGGGCATACAACACGGAGAGGACGTACGCCGGGCGGGCGGCGCTGTACCTGTCGTACTGCACCTTCCACCGCCTGGAATGGGCACAGATCACCGTGCGGCAGCTCGCGCGCTTCCTGCACTGGCTGGTGGAGGAGCCTCTGCCATCGCGGGCCCGCGGCGGTGGCGGGCCGGAACGATTCCGCGACGAAAACACCCTCCATCCCCGCCCGGAGAAGTACCGATGAATGAGTCCCGCACCCCCGCCCAGGTCCTGCGCGACGCGCGGCAGAAGGACTCGCGCGACAAGCGCGCCCGCGTCCTGGCGGTCGTCGACCAACTCCTCACCGACAACGAGCCGGTCACCTTCACCGGCGTGGCCCGCGCCGCGAACGTCTCCCACTGGCTCGTCTACGCCGAGGGCGTGCGCGAGCACATCGAGGCCGCCCGGCGCTGTCAGGGACGCGCCGCGACCAACAATGCCCACGCTGGACCCAAGGCACCGGCTGGATGGAAGGTGGAGAAGCAGCTCCTCCAGGAGGACAACCGGCGCCTTCGCCAAGAAGTCGAGCGCCTGAAGGGCGCCGTCCGCCGAAATCTCGGCCAGCAACTCGCCCAGATTGGGGCCGCCGACCTTGGAAGCCGCGTCGACGAACTCACCACCGACAACCAGCGCCTGCAGGGCGAGCGCGACGAGGCATTGGCCCGCGTCAAGGACCTGACCGACCAGCTCAGCGAGTTCCAGGACGATCTGGCCGGCGCGCGGATGAGCCTGCGGCGCATGATGCGCGCTGAGAACCAAGCCAGCCGGAAATGACCGGCGTCGAATTGTGCGGCCTGAGGTTCCCGTCGATCCCTTGCGAGGGTCACTTCGGGTAGATCACCACCCCGACGCGCGTTGAGACAGTGCCGCGATGCTGAGGGCACCCATCGTCAACTCTGGGAATGGCAACCTCTGGCTCCTTAAGCGATCCCCCTACTGCGGTGCCACGCGGCACCTTCCGAGCACATCCCTCTGGCCATTGTTCTGAGCGTAGGGCCTTCTTGTCTTCTGTGAAGAAGATCTGTACGGGGAGAGGGCTTGTGACCTTTGGCGGCGACTCATCCTTGTGAGCCAGAAGAACGAATCCGAGAACAGCCGCCAATGCAACCAGCCCAGACCACGGAAGCGCCTTCAAGAGGCTTTTATAGCGTTTACGAATCTGCTGCAACTCGACAAAATCCATCAAACTCCGCGTGTAGCGGTGGGCGGTTTCCTGGTTAGGGAGCCTATGTTGACGGCGCAGACGATGACCGCACGCGAGATGATAGAGATCGGAGATGGTCCTAACTCCGACGGGGAATAGCAACCCCTTGTTGGCATTGATGTCCGTGATTAGGGAGATTGTCCCCTTATTCAGACCCTGTGGTCGTCGACGGGCTCCCGCAGCTTGCGCTAGGCGGACAC
>NZ_JBFAXA010000048.1:0-10928 GCF_040689265.1 Streptomyces sp. NPDC052012 | reverse complement strand
GGCGGTGCGCAGTCAGTTGGTGCGGGACCGGCTGGCCGGGCTGGGCGGGATGATGTCGGTCGCGCTGCCGGTGGAGCGGGCCGAGGAGCTGATCGCCCCGTATCAGGGCCGGGTGTCGGTCGCGGCGGTCAACGGCCCGACGGCCGTCATCGTCGCCGGTGACGCGGACGCGCTGGACGAGGTGCTGGCGGTCTGTGAGCGCGACGGTGTCCGCGCCCGCCGCGTCAACGTCGACTACGCGTCGCACACCGCGCACGTCGAGGCGCTGGAAGCGGAGCTCATGGAAGCTCTGGCGTCCGTGCAGCCGACGGCCGGCACGGTCCCCCTGTACTCCACCGCTGCCGGCGCTTTCGTCGACACGACCACCCTGGACGCCGCCTACTGGTACCGGAATCTGCGCAGCCCGGTCGGCTTCGAGCCCGCCGTCCGCGCTCTCGTCGACCACGGGGCGGGCTGCTTCCTGGAGATGTCCCCCCACCCCGTGCTGACGATGGCGGTGGAGGACACCGTGGAGGCGCTGGACGCGGCCGGCCGGGTCGCGGTGGCCGGGTCCCTGCGGCGGGACGAGGGCGGACTGCCCCGGTTCCTGCTCTCTCTCGGCCAGGCGCACGCCGTCGGCGTACGCGTCGACTGGGACGCGGTGTTCGCGGGGACCGGCGCCCGGCGCGTGGACCTGCCGACGTACGCCTTCCAGCGGGAGCACTACTGGCTCACGCCCTCGGCTGGGACCGGCGACGTCGCGGCGGCGGGGCTCGACCAGGTCGAGCATCCGGTGCTGGCGGCGGCCGTGCAGGTCGGTGACCGTGACGAGTGGGTGTTCACCGGGCGCATCTCCACCGAGTCGCAGCCGTGGGTGAGCGACCACGTGGTGCTCGGCACTGTGATCGTGCCGGGCACGGCGTGGGTCGAACTGGTCTCGGCCGCCGGTCGCCGGCTGGGCGTGCCGGTGGTGGACGAGCTGGTGATGGAGGCCCCGCTGCTGCTGGAGGAGGGGGCCACGGCACAGGTGCGCGTCACGGTCGGCGCCGCGGGCGACGACCGCCGCCGTGAGGTGGCGGTGTTCGCCCGCTCCGGGGCCGCCGGCGACGACGAGCGGGCGGAGATGACCTGCCACGCCCGCGGCCTGCTGGCCGCCGAGGACACCACGCCGACGACATCGTGGCTGCCCACGCAGTGGCCGCCCGCCGGTGCCACCGAGATGACCGGCGACGTGCTCTACGCCGGCATGGCTGAACTCGGCTTCGACTACGGTCCGGTGTTCCAGGGGGTGCGCACGGCCTGGCGGGTCGGCGACGAGGTGTACGCGGACGTCGCCCTGCCCGGCGACACCGGAGGGGAGGGCTTCGGCCTCCACCCGGCGCTCTTCGACGCGACGCTGCACAGTGCCTTCGCCGAGAAGGGTGCGGGCGGGGGTGCGACGCTTCTGCCGTTCTCCTGGTCGAAGGTGACCCTCGGGCGTACGGGCCTGTCACGGGTCCGGGTGCGGATCACGCCCGCCGGTGACGCCGCCCTGCGGGTGGACGCCGTGTCCGAGCACGGCGAGCCCGTGCTGAGCCTCGGTCAGCTGGACATGCGCCCGGTCGACCCCGCCCAGCTGTCGCGCCTGCGTCGCGGTGGCGGCCGGACGGTCCACCGGCTCGACTGGACGCCGGTGCAGGTGCCGGCGACCGCCGGTGGCGGGCAGGTGCGGGTCGCGACGCTCGACGGCCTGGCCGAGCTGGAGCGGGCAGCCGGGTCCGACGGTGGCCCGGCGCCGCAGCTGGTCCTGGCCTCGGTCACCACCCCGGACGGTGCCGTGGCCGATGCCGCACGGCAGGCCGCCGCCGCGGCGCTGGACCTGGTGCGGCGGTGGCTCGCCCGCGAGTGGCCGGGCGACGCCACGCTCGCCGTGACCACCCGGCGCGCGGTGTCCGTGGACGGCGAGACGCCCGACCCCGCCCAGGCGGCCGTCTGGGGTCTGCTGCGCAGCGCCCAGTCGGAGCATCCCGGACGGTTCGTCCTGGTCGATCTGGACCCGGACGTCGATCTGGACGTGAACGACGACCAGCCGGACTGGGACGCGGTGCTGGGCGCGGACGAACCGCAGCTCGCGGTGCGCGGCGGCCGGCTGCTGGCGCCGAGGCTCACACGCGCCGCCTCCGCACCAGCGGACCGGGCGCCGGTCTTCGGGCCCGAGGGCACCGTCGTGATCACCGGTGGCACGGGCGGCCTGGGTGCCGTGTTCGCCCGTCACCTCGCCGCCACGCACGGCGTACGGCACCTGCTGCTGCTCAGCCGGCGCGGCCCGGCGGCCGACGGTGCCGCCGAGCTGGTGGCGGAACTGGAGGGCCTGGACTGCCACGTCCGCGTCGTCGCCTGCGACGTGGCCGACCGGGACCGACTGGCTGCCGCCCTCGGCGAGGCGGAGCGCCCGGTGACGGCGGTGGTGCACGCGGCCGGTGTCCTCGACGACGGCGTGATCGAGTCCCTGACACCGGAGCAGATCGACCGTGTCATGCGGCCCAAGGCGGACGCGGCCTGGCATCTGCACGAGCTGACGGCCGACGCCGACCTCACGGCGTTCGTGCTGTTCTCGTCGGTGTCCGCGCTCATCGGTAGCCCCGGCCAGGCCAACTACGCCGCGGCCAACGCCACCCTGGACGCCCTCGCCGGAATCCGGCGGGCCGCCGGACTGCCCGCCACGTCCATGGCGTGGGGCCTGTGGGCGGACACCGCGGGCATGGCCGCCCAGCTGGGCGAGGCCGAACTGGCGCGGCTGCGGCGGATGGGCGTCGGCGCGCTCACCGCCGAGACCGGCCCCGCCCTGTTCGACCAGGCTCTGGACGTCGACGCGGCCGTGGTGGCTCCGGTGCTGCTGGAGACGACGGCGCTGCGCGCCCAGGCACGGGCCGGGATGCTCCCGCCGCTGCTGCGCGGTCTGGTGCGCCTGCCGGCCCGCGCGGCCGACTCGGGCGCGGCGGCCCTGGCCCAGAGGCTGGCCGGGGCGCCGGAGACCGACCGGGGACGGATCGTGCTCGAACTGGTCCAGGCGCAGGTCGCCGGCGTGCTCGGCCACACCTCGGCCGCCTCCGTCGACCCCGACCGCGCCTTCAAGGAACTCGGCTTCGACTCCCTGAGCGCCGTCGAACTGCGCAACCGGCTCACGCAGACCACGGGCGTGCGCCTGCCCGCCACGCTCGTGTTCGACCACCCCACCCCGATCGCGGTCGCCGACCTGCTGCTGTCGGAGATCGGCGGCGGGGAGCCGGCCGAGCCTCTCATCGACCAGGAAGTGCGCAAGCTCGAGGACCTGATCGCCGCGAGCTCCGCGGAGGACCGGCACCGAGTGGCCAAGCGCCTGCGCGCCCTGCTGTCCGGCATCGGCGCCGGCGCGGGCGACACCCAGGGCGACAAGAAACAGAACGCCAGGGAGCGGATCGAAGCGGCCACCACCGCGGAGGAACTCTTCCAGATGATCGATGCCGATCTGGGCGACCAGTGACGGGGGACGGGAAACGGACATGACGGACACCATCGATGAGCAGGAAAAGCTCGTCCGCTACCTGAAGAAAGTCGCGCTCGAACTCAACGAGACCAGGGCGCAGTTGGAGGAGACCGAGTACCGGACGACCGAACCGCTGGCCATCATCGGCATGAGCTGCCGGTACCCGGGCGGGGTGACCTCGCCGGAGGCGCTGTGGGACCTGGTGGCCTCGGGAGGCGACGCCATCAGCGGGCTCCCCACCGACCGCGGCTGGGACCTGGAGCGGCTCTACGACCCGGACCCCGACCAGCCCGGCAAGGTCTACGCCCGGGGCGGCGGCTTCGTGGACGGCATTGGCGAGTTCGACGCGGAGTTCTTCGGGATCAGCCCGCGCGAGGCGCTGGCGATGGACCCGCAGCAGCGGCTCCTCCTCGAGGCGTCCTGGGAGGCCTTCGAACACGCCCGCCTCGACGCGACCTCCCTGCGCGGCAGCGACACCGGCGTCTACTTCGGCCTCAGCGTCACCGACTACGGCGTGGGTCCGGACAAGAGCCTTCCGCAGGTCGAGGGCTTCCAGCTCACCGGCGGCTCCGGCAGCGTCTCCTCAGGCCGCGTCTCCTACCTGTTCGGCCTGGAAGGCCCCGCGGTGTCGGTCGACACGGCCTGCTCCTCCTCTGCCGTCGCCCTGCACATGGCCGCGCAGGCACTGCGGTCCGGCGAGTGCTCACTGGCCCTCGCCGGTGGTGTGACCCTCATGCCCAGCCCGTTCATGCTGCGGGAGTTCAGCCGCCAGCGCGGCCTGTCCACGGACGGCCGCTGCCGCGCCTACGCCGCCTCCGCCGACGGCACCGGCTTCTCCGACGGCCTCGGCCTGCTGGTCCTGGAACGGCTGTCCGACGCCCGCCGCAACGGCCACCGCATCCTCGGCCTGATCCGCGGCACGGCCCTCAACCAGGACGGTGCGAGCAACGGCCTGACCGCGCCGAACGGTCCGTCGCAGGAGCGGGTGATCCGGCAGGCGCTCGCCAACGCCGGGCTGTCCCCGGCGGAGGTCGACGCGGTCGAGGGGCACGGGACGGGGACCAAGCTGGGTGACCCGATCGAGGCGCAGGCGCTGCTGGCGACGTACGGCCGCGAGCGGGACGGTGATCCGCTGTGGCTGGGGTCGATCAAGTCGAACATCGGTCATACGTCGGCTGCTGCCGGTGTGGCGGGTGTGATCAAGATGGTGATGGCGATGCGGCACGGGGTGCTGCCGCCGACGTTGCATGTGGATGAGCCGTCGCCGCATGTGGACTGGGAGTCGGGTGAGGTCCGGCTGTTGACGGAGGCGCGGGAGTGGCGTGCGGGCGGTGGGCGTCCGCGGCGGGCGGGTGTGTCGTCGTTCGGTGTGAGTGGGACGAACGCGCACATCATCGTGGAGGAGGCGCCGCCGGCCGAGGAGCCCGTGACGGAGGAACGGACCAGGCCGGCGAGTCCGGTACCGGTCGTGGTGTCGGCGCAGACCGACCAGGCGTTGCGGGCGCAGGCGGAGCGACTGCGGGCGCATCTGGCGGCGCGGCCGGAGCTGTCGGCCGAGGATGCGGGCTTCTCCTCGGCGACGACTCGGGCGTTGCTGGACCGGCGTGCGGTGGTCGTGGCCTCGGACCGGGACGAGCTGCTGGCGCGGCTGGCGGAGATCACCAGCGGAGAGCCTGCCGTCTCGGGGAAGTCGGCGTTCCTGTTCACCGGGCAGGGTTCGCAGCGGCCTGGGATGGGCCTCGAACTCGCCGCGACCTTCCCCGTGTTCGAGCAGGCACTCGCCGAGGTGTGTGCGGAGGTCGATCCGCGGCTGGGCCGTTCGCTGCGGGAGCTGCTGGCGGCCGAGGACGACGTGCTGAACTCGACGGAGTTCACGCAGGTGGCGCTGTTCGCCGTCGAGGTCGCTCTGTTCCGGCTGGCCGAATCTCTCGGGCTGCGCGCCGACTACCTCATCGGTCACTCGGTCGGCGAGATCGCTGCCGCGCATGTGGCCGGGGTGCTGTCCCTGGCGGACGCGTCCGAACTGGTCGTGGCACGGGGCCGGTTGATGGGTGCGTTGCCGGCGGGTGGGGCGATGGTCGCCGTCCAAGCCGGTGAGGCCGAGGTTGCCGAGTCGCTGGCCGGGTTCGAGGGCCGGTTGGAGATCGCGGCGGTCAACGGGCCGCTGGCGGTGGTCGTATCCGGTGACGAGGACGCCGTGATCGAGTGGCTGCCGCGGTGGGAGGGCCGTAAGACGACCCGGCTGCGGGTCTCGCACGCCTTCCACTCGCCGCGTATGGAGCCGATGCTGGCCGAGTTCCGGGCGGTCGCCGAAAGGCTGACCTACGCCACGCCGCGTATCCCGGTCGTCTCCAACGTCTCCGGTGAGCCGGTCACCGTCTTCGACGCCGACTACTGGGTCCGCCACGTCCGTCAGGCGGTGCGTTTCGCCGACGGCGTCCGCACCCTCTGGAACCTGGGTGTGCGCAGGTTCCTGGAGCTGGGACCGGACGCGGTGCTCACCGCGATGGCCCGCCAGTGCCTGGACGACGACACCGAACCCGCTGCCTTCGTTCCCGCCCTGCGTGCCCGGCACAGCGAGACGGAGACCTTCGCCGCCTTCCTCGGCCGCGCCCACATCACCGGCGCCCCCGTCGACTGGACCGCCTACTACGAAGGCACCGGCGCCCAGCGCGTCGACCTGCCCACCTACCCCTTCCAGCGTGACCGCTACTGGCTCACCCCGATCACGTCGGCCGGTGACGTCACGTCGGCCGGCCTGGAGCGGATCGAGCACCCGGTGCTGGCGGCGGCCGTGCAGGTCGGTGACCGTGACGAGTGGGTGTTCACCGGGCGTCTCTCCACCGAGTCGCAGCCGTGGGTGAGCGACCACGTGGTGCTCGGCGCTGTGATCGTGCCGGGCACGGCGTGGGTCGAACTGGTCTCGGCGGCCGGTCGCCGGCTGGGCGTGCCGGTGGTGGACGAACTGGTGATGGAGACGCCTCTGCTGCTGGAGGAGGACACCACCGTTCAGCTCCGGGTCACCGTCGGTGTCGCGCAGGAGGACGGCCGCCGGGAAGTCGCGATCTTCGCTCGCGAGGAGGCGGCCGAGGACGAGCAGGCCGAGACGGCGGAGCCGGCCGAGATGACCTGCCACGCACGGGGGCTGCTGGCCGTGGCGGACGACACCGCACCGGCCGCTGCCTGGACCCCCGCGCAGTGGCCGCCCGCCGGCGCGAAGGAGATGACTGCGGACGCGCTGTACGCGGGGATGGCGGACATCGGCTTCGACTACGGTCCGGCGTTCCAGGGTGTGCGCACGGCCTGGCGGGTCGGGGACGAGGTGTACGCCGACGTCGCCCTGCCCGACGACACCGGGGGCGAGAGCTTCGGTCTCCATCCGGCTCTCTTCGACGCCTCCCTGCACTCGGGTCTGCTCCAGGACGGGCCGTCGGACACGGCCTTCCTGCCCTTCTCCTGGTCCGGGGTGCGCGTCCTGAGCCGGGGCAGGTCCCGCGTGCGGATCCGGATGCGCCGGGTCGACGAGACCGCGTTCGGTCTCGATGTCGCCGACGAGCACGGCGAACCCGTACTGAGCCTGGACCGGCTGGACATGCGGCCTGTCGACCCCGGCGCCCTGGAGCGGCTCCGTCGTGACGCTCGGCAGCCGGTGTACCGGCTCGACTGGACACCGGTCACGCTGCCCGCGAACCCGGACGCGCGGGTCGTGGTGCTGGGCGGTGCGGTCGGCGCGGGGGA
Organism: Streptomyces sp. NPDC052012; assembly: GCF_040689265.1. Lineage (NCBI taxonomy): Bacteria > Bacillati > Actinomycetota > Actinomycetes > Kitasatosporales > Streptomycetaceae > Streptomyces > Streptomyces sp. NPDC052012. The sequence continues at coordinate 3,706 of NZ_JBFAXA010000048.1, read as the reverse complement.
GCGGTTCGAGGACCTGGCCGCGCTGGAGAAGGCCGTCGCCGACGGCAGCCCGGCGCCGCAGCTGGTGGTGGCCTCCGTCGACACCCCGGACGGGCCCACGGCCGGCGCCGCCCGGCAGGCCGCGGCCGAGGCACTGACCCTGGTGCGGCGGTGGCTGGCGGGGGCGACGCTCGGCGAGGCCCGGCTGGTCGTCGTGACCCGGCGTGCCGTCTCCGTCGCCGGTGAGGCACCGGACATCGCTCAGGCGGCGGTGTGGGGTCTGCTGCGCAGTGCCCAGTCCGAGCACCCGGGCCGGTTCGCCCTGCTCGACCTGGACGGCGACGAGCCGGACTGGGGCACCCTGCCGGCGGACGAGGAGCCGCAGCTCGCCGTGCGCGGGGAGCAGGTGTTCGCGCCCCGGCTGAGCGCCGCTCCCGCGCCGTCCGACGCCGCGTGGCACCTGTCCGCGACCCGCAAGGGCTCCCTCGACGACGTGGAGATCGTCCCGTCCGGCGCCGGGCGGCCGCTCGCCGCCGACGAGGTGCGGATCCAGGTGCGTGCGGCCGGCGTGAACTTCCGCGACGTGCTGATCTCCCTCGGCCGCTACCCCGACGAGGTGCCGCTGGGCGCCGAGGCGGCCGGCGTCGTGCTCGAAGTGGGCTCCGGCGTCACCGAGTTCGCGCCCGGAGACCGGGTCTTCGGCATCGTGCCCGAGTCCTTCGGACCGATGGCCGTGGCGGCCCGTGACCTGATCGCGCGGATGCCGGACGAGTGGTCCTTCACCCAGGCGGCGTCCGTGCCGGTCGCCTACGCGACCGCCTACCACGGTCTGGTCGACCTGGCCGGGCTGAGCGCGGGGGAGAAGGTGCTGGTGCACGCCGCCGCCGGCGGGGTCGGCATGGCGGCCGTGCAGATCGCCCGGCACCTCGGTGCCGAGGTGTTCGCCACCGCGAGCCCGGCCAAGTGGGACGTGGTGTGGGCGTCCGGGGTGGCGCAGGACCACATCGCCTCCTCGCGGGAGACGGGATTCCGGGACGCGTTCCTGGACACCACCGGCGGCACCGGCGTGGACGTCGTACTGAACTCCCTGACGGGCGAGTTCGTCGACGCCTCGCTGGATCTGCTGCCGCGCGGCGGCCGGTTCGTGGAGATGGGCAAGGCCGACATCAGGGACGCGGACGCGGTCGCGGCCGGGCGGCCGGGGGTCACCTACCGCGCCTTCGACCTGTGGGAGGCGGGCCCGCGGCGGCTGGGAGAGCTGCTGTCGGAGATCGTGAACCTGTTCCGGCAGGGCGTGCTCCAGTTCGCGCCGATCCGCACCTGGGACGTCCGGCGGGGCCGCGAGGCGCTGCGCCACCTGCGCGAGGGCCACAACGTCGGCAAGGTCGTCCTGACCGTGCCGGCGCCCCTCGGGCCGGAGGGCACGGTGGTCGTCACCGGCGGTACCGGCGGGCTCGGCGCGCTGTTCGCCCGTCATCTCGTCACGGCCCACGGCGTGCGGGAGCTGCTGCTGCTCAGCCGGAGCGGCCCTGAGGCGGACGGTGCCGCCGAGCTGGTCGCCGAACTGGAGACGCTGGGCGCACGGGCGCGGGTCGTCGCGTGCGACGTGTCCGACCGCGGGCAACTGGCCGCCGCGCTCGGCTCCCTCGACCGTCCGGTCACCGCGGTGGTGCACACGGCCGGTGTGCTCGACGACGGGGTCGTCGAGTCCCTGACGCCCGAACGCCTCGAGCGGGTGATGCGGCCCAAGGTGGACGCGGCCTGGCATCTGCACGAGCTGACGGCCGACGCGGACCTGTCGCTGTTCGTGCTGTTCTCGTCGGTGGCGTCCCTGATGGGCAGCCCCGGCCAGGCCAACTACGCGGCGGCGAACGCCGGCCTGGACGCCCTGGCGCAGCTGCGCAGGGCTGAGGGGCGGCCCGCGCTGTCCCTGGCGTGGGGCCTGTGGTCGCAGGCCGGGGGCATGGCGGCGGGACTGGACGACGCCGAGCTGGCCCGACTGGGCCGCATGGGCATGAGCGCGCTCACCTCCGACCAGGGCCTCGCGCTGTTCGACCGGTCGCTGGACGTCGACGGGGCCGTGGTGGCCCCGGTGCGGCTGGAGACGCCCGCCCTGCGCGCCCAGGCGCGGTCGGGGATGCTCCCGCCCCTGCTGCGGGGCCTGGTCCGCACGCCCGACCAGGCGGCCGACTCGGGCGCGGCGGCACTCGCCCGGCGACTGGCCGGGGCACCGGAGGCCGACCGCGAGCGGATCGTGCTCGAACTGGTCCAGGCACAGGTCGCGGGCGTCCTCGGGCACGCCTCGGGAGCCTCGGTCGAACCGGAGCGTGCGTTCAAGGAGCTCGGCTTCGACTCGCTGAGCGCCGTCGAACTGCGCAACCGGCTCGCCCGCGCCACCGGCGTACGCCTGCCCGCCACCGTCGTGTTCGACCACCCCAGCCCGGCGGCCGTCGCCCGCCACCTGCTGCCGCAGATCGTCGGCGACACCGCAGGCACACCGCGGTCCGAGGAGGACGAGGTACGCGCCCTGCTCGCGTCGATCCCCCTCGACCGGCTGCGCAGGGCCGGCCTGCTCGACACCCTGCGCGAACTGGCCGACGCCGGCACCGACCTGCCGCAGCCGGCCACCGACGACACGGACACCGCGTCGATCGACGACATGGACGCCGACATGCTGATCCGAATGGCCCAAGAGGACCTCGCATGAACCTGGTTGAGCACACCGTCGCCGCAGTGAGCCTGGAGACGAGGAAGTAGACATGGCAACCGATCAGAACCAGCTCATCGAGGCCCTCCGCACCTCCCTCAAGGAGACCGACCGGCTCCGCCAGCTCAACAAGCGGCTGCTCGCCCAGGCCGGCGAACCCCTCGCGGTCGTCGGCATGAGCTGCCGCTACCCGGGCGGCGTCACCTCCCCCGACGACCTCTGGGAGCTCGTCGCCTCGGGACGCGACGCCATCAGCGGGCTGCCCACCGACCGCGGCTGGGACCCCGAGCGGATCTACGACCCGAGCCTGCGCCGCCCCGGCGCCGTCTCCACCAGCGGCGGCGGCTTCCTCGACCGGATCGCCGAGTTCGACGCGGAGTTCTTCGGGATCAGCCCGCGCGAGGCGCTGGCGATGGACCCGCAGCAGCGGCTGCTCCTCGAGGCGTCCTGGGAGGCCTTCGAACACGCCGGCATCGACCCGACGTCCCTGCGCGGCAGCGACACCGGCGTCTTCTGCGGCGTCGGCACCAGCGACTACTGCACGGCGCCCGCCGGCAGCCTGCCGCACATCGAGGGCCTCCAGCTGACCGGCGGCGCGGCCAGCGTGTCCTCCGGCCGCATCTCCTACGTCCTCGGCCTGGAGGGCCCGGCGGTCTCCGTGGACACGGCCTGCTCCTCCTCCGCCGTCGCCCTGCACATGGCCACCCAGGCGCTCCGCGCGGGCGAGTGCTCCATGGCCCTCGTCGGCGGCGTGACCGTCATGTCCGGCCCGTTCCTGCTGGCCGAGTTCAGCAGGCAGCAGGCGGTGTCACCGGACGGCCGCTGCCGCGCCTACGCCGCCTCCGCCGACGGCACGGGCTTCTCCGACGGCCTCGGCCTGATCGTCCTGGAGCGGCTGTCCGACGCCCGCCGCAACGGGCGCCGGATCCTCGGCCTGATCCGCGGCACGGCCGTCAATCAGGACGGCGCGAGCAACGGCCTGACCGCGCCCAACGGCCCCTCCCAGGAGCGGGTGATCCG
>NZ_JBFAXA010000047.1:0-15125 GCF_040689265.1 Streptomyces sp. NPDC052012 | reverse complement strand
CCGAGGACGGACACCACCGCCCCGGCCCCGCCCCACCCACCCCCCGTAGGCGCTACGCGCACCCCCACCGAAGCCGCACTGGCGCCGCAGGCACGCAACGCGCACCCCCACCCGCACGCGACCGCGCGTCTCAGCCCTCCCGCGTCCCCGCCGGCCCCGCCCGATCCAGCAGCCCCGTCCTCGCCGCCAGCGCCGCCGCCTCCAGGCGCGACCCCACGCCCAGCTTCATCAGCACCCGCTGCACATGCGTCCGCGCCGTCGACGGCGCGATGCCCATGCCCGCCGCGATCAGACGCGTGTCCTCACCGTCGGCCACCCGCACCAGCACCTCCACCTCCCTCGGCGTCAGCATCTGCAACAGCCGCTGCCCCTCGTCATCCGGCTGCGCCACCGGATTGAGCAACTCACCGAACGCCCCCTGCAACAACCCCGGCGCCACGGCAGCCTCCCCCGCCCGCGCCTTCATGATCGCCCGCTCGACACCCTCGATGCGCTCGTCGTGCCGCACATACCCGGACGCCCCCGCCGCGAACGCCGCCGCGATCCCGCGAGGACTCGGCACCGGCCCCAGCACCACCACCGCCACCTGCGGCCGCTCCCGCTTGATCTTCACCACCGGGTCGAAGATCCCCGGCTCCGCCGGCGCCGCCGTCCCCAGCAGACACACCTCCGGCGCCCTGCTGATCACCAGATCCGCCGCCCCCGCCACCGGCGCCGCCGCGGCCAGCACCCGGTGCCCGCGCAGCTTCAACGCGGACGCCAGCGCCTCCGCCAGCAATCGGTGGTCGTCGACCACCATCAGCCGCACTCCCATAGAGAACCCCCCAGTCCCCCCAACAGCCCTCACACCCACACGCCATCACGCACCCGGTGGATGCCCCCGGAAGCTACACGCTTGTTCGACGTTGCGCTCCCCCTACCGGCGAGAATCGCCCCGGATCACCGAAATTCTCGCATTCGATGACGATGAGCGCAGGATGAGCGGTACGCGAACGGCCCCGCCCCTGAACAGGGGCGGGGCCGCACGGACACACCGGAACGATCAGCTCGTACCGAAGGCGATCGCCAGATACTCCTTCTCGTCCGAACTCGAGAAGTCGCTGGCGAACACGTCCGACATGTACAGCCGACCCTGGGAGTACAGGATCTCCGCGGAGTCCGGCAGCATGCTCGTCTCCACGTCCCGCACGGACTCGGTCGACGGGTTCTCCATCAGCGTCGTCTGCTTGAAGGTCCCGCCGTCGATGCTGACGATCTGCCCGCCCTTGTCGTACGGCGGCTTCTTGTACGCCAGGATGTTGCCGCCGTCCATGCGCAGCGGCGTGATCGAGTAGTCCTCGCCCGCGTCGGCCCGCTGCCCGGTCTGCTTACCGGTGCTCAGGTCGAACGCGACGATCTCGTTGGTCTGGCCGTACTCGCTCCCGCTGTCGTGTTCCTCGGTCGGGATGTACAGCCGGTCGTTGCCGACCGCGAGCCCGTTGCAGTGCTCGATCTTCGTGATGCCGTCGCAGCGCGCCGCGTACTCGTCACCCGGCGCGGAGATACGCGTCCGCAGCTTGCCGGTCTTGTTGTCGATCGAGAAGAAGTCCGAGATGCCGCTGCCGTCGCCCGCGGAGTCACCGACGTCGGCTGCCATGACGAGCGGATCGGTGGACACGACGGCCGCGTACTCGATGCCCTCGGACATCTTGTACTCCGAGATCACGTTCCCGGTCTTCGGGTCGATGGTCTGGATGTGCAGCTGCCGCTGCTCGTACGAACCGCACTTGCGCACCGCGACCAGCTTCGGACCGCCGCCGTACCCGGAGTCGTAGCAGGTGTCGGACGTCTTCGGCGCCCACAGCGCCTTGCCCGAGGCCACCTCCCACGCGGCGCCACCGCTCGTGCTGCCCGCGGCGACCGTGCCGCCGCTGACGGTGACGTTGTTGAAGCTGATCTCCATCGTGCCGGACTTGGCGGTCTTGGACCACACCTTCTTGCCCGCCGCCAGGTCGATCACCGAGACCTGCGTGCAGCTCTGCGGGTCGGTCTTGGTCGGCATGGCGGGCTTGTGGACGATCGCGGTCCTGCCGTCGTCCGTGACGTGTTCGGTGGCCGCGCACACCGGGCCGGGCAGGTCGATCGTCCAGGCCTCGGTGCCCTTGTCGCGGTCGTAGCCGACGATCTCGGCGATGCCGCTCTTGGCGTACACCTTGTCGGTGAGCCAGGAGCCGGAGGTGACGATGGAGTCGGTGCCCTTGGGGAGCTTGGGCTCCGGCACCTGGAAGAGAACCTTGGAGCTGGGGTCGGCCGGGACCTTCTCCTTGCCGCCGGAGGACGTACCGCCGCCGTTCTTCGAGTCCTTGCCGCCCGTGCCGCCGCCGGAGCTCGCGGTGTTGTTCTTGTCGTCGTCCTTGCCGGACGAGCTCGCGTACCAGACGCCGCCGCCGATGATCAGGGCGATCGCCACGACCGCGGCGACGATGATCGCCAGCTGCGCGTTGATCTTGCGTCCGCCGCCCCCGGGCCCGCCCGGCTGCGGCGGCATCGGCACGGTCGCCTGCGGATAGCCGTAACCCGGCTGCCCGTAGCCGGGCTGACCGTACTGCGGCTGCCCGTACGGCCCGGTCGGCTGCTGCCCGGGATACCCGTAACCGGCCGGAGGCTGCGGCGGCTGGGCCTGCGGCGGCTGCTGCGGATACCCGTACCCGGGCCCCTGCGGAGCCGCCGGGGGAGGCGTCTGCGGTGCGGCCGGCGGAGGCGTCTGCGGAGCCTGCGGATACCCGTATCCCGGCTGCGGCTGGGGAGCCTTGCCGAGATCGGGCCCACCCGCCGACGGCGGCTGCTGCGGCGGCTGCGCGGGCGGCTGCGGCTGCTGCCCCGCAGGGTCCTGCGGCGGGCCGAAGCCCGGCTGCTGCGGCGGCTGGTGGGGCGGCGGGGGCGGCTGCGTCATGACGTGAGTACCTCAGGAGTGCTGGAGAAGGGGACGGACGACGACGGGACGTGAGGAGGAGCGAGGGGACGTGCGGGTCGCGCCACGCCTCACTTGCCGTAGGCGAGCATCAACTTCTCCTTCGAGTCGTCATTTCCGGTCAGCCGGGTGGTCGAGATGTAGAACCGCTCGTCGACCCAGTCGATGGCCTTGCTGAAGAAGCCGTTCTCGATCTCGGCGACGCCCTGCGGGTTCTGCATCAGCTTCACCGGCTTGTGGCTGCTGCCGGTGACCGGGATGGCCACGACCTGCCCGCCCCCGTCGTACGAGGGCTCCACATAGGCGATGAGCTTTCCGGCGACGACCTTCATCGGGACCATCGACTCGTCCGCCGGGGACTTCTGCCGCCAGCGCTCCTTGCCGTTGGCGAGGCTGATCGCGACGATCTCGTTGGCACCGCTGGTCGCCTCGGTGGGCAGGTAGAGGGTGTCGCCCTCGACCGCGACACCGGAGCAGCCCTGGAGTTCGCGGTTGAGGATGCCGAACCCGCACTCGGGGGCGAAGTCCTCGTCGACGTCGACCTGCGCGCGCACCGTGCCGCCGGCGGTGAAGCTGGAGATGTTCCAGGCCTTCTTGTCCTCGTTGGTGCTGTAGATGACGAGCGGGTCGACGGAGTACGCCTTGGAGACGCGCCAGCCCTTCTCGTACTTGTAGGTCCACTTGACCTTGCCGGTCTTCGGGTCGAGCTCCTGGACCTCGTCGTGCTCGTTGTTGCCGCCGGCGCCGCAGGAGGCGACCTGGATCAGCCGCTCGCCGCCCGCGAAGGCGGACGGGAAGCAGGCGTCGCCGTACTTCTTCTTGTCGAAGAGCTTGTCGCCGGACGCGACGTCGTACGCCGTCCCGGACATCGAGCGGCCCACCATCAGCGTGTTGCCGGTGAGCGACAGCTCCAGGGAGAGCGTGGAGTCGAACAGCTCGCCCTCGGCGACCTCGATCTTCCAGCCCTTCTCGCCGGTGTCGAGGTCGACGAGCTGGAGCTGGTTGCACTTGGCGCGGTCGCTGGCGCCGTTCATGTAGGCGATGACGACCTTGTCGTCGGACGTCTGCTTCGGGGTGACCGCGCAGATCTTCTGCGGGAAGGTGATGGTCTCCCAGGTGGGCTTGCCGTCACCGACGTTGTACGCGGACAGCTCCTTGTAGGCCGCCTTCACGGCGGTCTTCTTGGTGATCCACATGCCGGGGGCGTCGGCGCCGGAACCGGGCGCGTCGGGCGCCTCCTTGTACCAGAGCACCTTGGACTCGCCGGGCCGGCGGCCCTCGTTGAGGTTCTCCGGGTCCTCACCGCCGTCGCCGCTGCCGTCGCCCGGGTTGACCGGGGCGTCGGACGGGTCGGCCTTGCCGTCGTCGGTCTTCTGGGCGACCGGCTTCTTGTCCTTCTTGTCGTCGCCGGACACCGCCCACACGGTGCCGCCGACGACCAGCAGCGCGGCGACCGCGGCGGCGCCGATGGCGAGGGCCGGCTTGCTCTTGAAGGGGTTGCGCGAGCCGCCGGGCCCGCCGGGCGGAGTGCCGGGCGCGCCGGGGAACTGCGGCTGCGGCGGGTAGCCGTAGCCGGGCTGGCCGTACGGGCCCGGCTGCTGCGGCTGGCCGTAGGGGCCGGAGGTGTAGGGGCCCGGCTGGCCGTACGGTCCGGGCTGCGGCGGCTGCTGCGGGTAGCCGTACCCGGGCTGTTGTGCTCCGGGCGGCGGGCCCTGCGGGGGCGGTGGTGTCTGCGGAGCCCCGAAACCACCCTGCGGCGGCGGATCCTGCGGTGCTCCGAAGCCACCCGGCTGCGGCGGCTGGCTGGGCGGCTGGCTCATCAGCGCGTTCCCCCTTATTGCTCACTGATTTTTCGCCACGTGCCGAGGTACGCGCCGGCCTCGGATGCGTGTGCGGGCAGTGACTCAGACAGTTCTCAGACGGCTCTTTCTATCACCCGCCGCCGACAGCCCACCGGGCCGCGTCCTCCCCTGTTCCCAAGGGAGGACCGGCCTGTGATGCCACCGTTACGCGCCTTCACGCGCTTTCACGCGCCCTTCACGCAAACGCACGCCCCCCAGGCACGCGGGTCAGGCGTCCTCCGCCAGTTCCAGCCAGCGCAGCTCCAGTTCCTCCCGCTGACCGGTCAGTTCCCGCAGTTCGGCGTCCAGTTCGGCCACCTTCGCGAAGTCCGTGGCGTTCTCGGCGATCTGCGCGTGCAGCTGGGTCTCCTTCTCGGAGATCCTGTCCAGCTGGCGCTCGATCTTCTGCAGTTCCTTCTTGGCGGCGCGCTGGTCGGCGGCGCTCCTCTCGGCACCGGCCTGCTCGGCGCGGGCGGCGGGGGCCGGAGCGGAGGCGGCGACGGCCTCCTCCATGCGCTTGCGCCGCTCCAGGTACTCGTCGATGCCGCGCGGCAGCATCCGCAGGGTGCCGTCGCCGAGGAGGGCGAACACCCGGTCGGTGGTGCGCTCGACGAAGAACCGGTCGTGGGAGATGACGATCATCGAGCCGGGCCAGCCGTCGAGGAGGTCCTCGAGCTGGGTGAGGGTCTCGATGTCGAGGTCGTTGGTGGGCTCGTCGAGGAAGAGGACGTTGGGCTCGTCCATGAGCAGCCGCAGCAGCTGGAGCCGGCGGCGCTCACCGCCCGACAGGTCCCCGACCGGCGTCCACTGCTTCTCCTTGTTGAACCCGAAGGTCTCGCACAGCTGCCCGGCGGTCATCTCGCGCCCCTTGCCGAGGTCGACGCGCTCACGCACCGCCTGCACGGCCTGGAGCACCCGCCAGGTCGGGTCGAGTTCGGCGACCTCCTGCGAGAGGTAGGCGAGTTTGACGGTCTTGCCGACGCGGATGCGCCCGCCCGCGGGCTGCACCTCGCCCTCGCTGCGGGCCGCCTCGGTGAGCGCCCGCAGCAGGGAGGTCTTGCCGGCGCCGTTGACTCCGACGAGGCCGATGCGGTCGCCGGGGCCGAGCTGCCAGGTGACGTGCTTGAGCAGCACCTTGGGCCCGGCCTGGACGGTCACGTCCTCCAGGTCGAACACCGTCTTGCCGAGCCGCGAGGAGGCGAACTTCATCAGCTCGCTGCTGTCCCGGGGCGGGGGCACGTCCTTGATGAGCTCGTTGGCGGCCTCGACGCGGAAGCGCGGCTTGGACGTCCGCGCGGGCGCGCCGCGCCGCAGCCACGCGAGCTCCTTGCGGACGAGGTTCTGCCGCTTGGCCTCCTCGGTGGCGGCGATGCGTTCGCGCTCGGCGCGGGCGAAGACGTAGTCGGAGTAGCCGCCCTCGTACTCGTGCACGACACCGCGCTGCACGTCCCACATGCGGGTGCACACCTGGTCGAGGAACCAGCGGTCGTGGGTGACGCAGACGAGAGCGGACCGGCGGGTCCGCAGGTGCTGGGCGAGCCAGGCGATGCCCTCGACGTCGAGGTGGTTGGTGGGCTCGTCGAGGACGATCAGGTCCTGCTCCTCGATGAGCAGCTTGGCGAGCGCGATCCGGCGCCGCTCGCCGCCGGAGAGCGGTCCGATGACGGTGTCGAGCCCCTTGGGGAAGCCGGGCAGGTCGAGCCCGCCGAACAACCCGGTCAGGACGTCCCTGACCTTGGCGTTGCCGGCCCACTCGTGGTCGGCCATGTCCCCGATGACCTCGTGCCGCACGGTCGCCTCGGGGTCGAGGGAGTCGTGCTGGGTGAGCACCCCGAGCCGCAGCCCGCCGGAGTGCGTGACGCGTCCGGTGTCGGCCTCCTCCAGCCGGGCGAGCATCCGGATGAGGGTGGTCTTGCCGTCCCCGTTCCGGCCCACGACCCCGATCCGGTCCCCTTCGGAGACGCCGAGGGAAATCCCGTCGAGCAGCGCACGCGTCCCGTACACCTTGCTGACGTTCTCGACATTGACCAGATTGACGGCCATTTCTCTCCTGCCCGGTGGATCGATCAGCTTTCAAGCGTAGGCCCTCGCGGAACGCGCCCGGGACGCGAGGAGACAGTCACTCTTTGTGATGACGTGATCGGAAACGGACGGCTACCGTAGGGGGCAGGCAGCAGGATCCCGTCCATGGGAGGAACCATGACCGCCGAGTCCGTAGAGCACCGCCACCCCTGGCCGGTGCCGCCCGTGGACGGCTACACCGTGGACGACCTGTTCACGCTGCCCGATCTCCCGCCGCACACCGAGTTGATCGACGGGAGCCTGATCTTCGTGAGTCCGCAGCGTCGCTTCCACTTCCTCGTGATCGACCTCTTGGTCAACGGGCTACGCAGCTCTCTCGGTCCAGACTTCAGTGTCGAGCGGGAGATGACCGTCGTCCTGGACAAGCGCAACGGCCCCCAGCCCGATGTCAGCGTGGTTCGAGCCGACGCGGTCACAGGGTTGGATCAGACCAGCTTCCAGCCTGCGGACGTCCTGCTCGCCGTGGAGGTCGTCTCGCCCGACTCGGAATCCCGCGACCGTACGACCAAACCGCTCAAGTACGCCCTCGCGGGAATCCCCAACTACTGGCGTGTCGAGCAGGACGGAACCACCGGCCGTCCCCTCGTCCATGTCTACGAGCTCGACCCGATGACGCGGTCCTATGTACACATGGGTTGGCACCGCGACCGGATCAAGGTCGACAAGCCTTCCCCCATCGCCATCGACCTGGGCCCGGTCGAAACGCGACCCTGAGTGCTTCAGACGACCGTCGCACCCGGCACGGGACCTGCCGCCGTACGCACCGCCCGGCAGGTCCCGGAGGCGCGCAGGGCATCGGTGAGCCCCTCCGCCGCCTCCGCGTCCCGCGCAAGGAAAGCCGTCGTCGGTCCCGAGCCCGAGACCAGCGAGGCCAGTGCCCCCGCCGCCCGCCCCGCCGCGAGCGTGTCCGCCAGCTCGGGGAAGAGGGACAGCGCCGCCGGCTGAAGGTCGTTCGAAACGGCCGCGGCGAGCGCGTCGACGTCACCCTTGGCCAGGGCGTCGAGCAGTTCCCGCGAGGCCACCGGCTCGGGAATCTCCAGCCCCTCCCCCAGCCGGTCGAACTCCCGGAAGACCGCCGGCGTCGACAGTCCCCGCGAGGCCATCGCGAAGACCCAGTGGAAGGTCCCCCCGACCTCCAGCTCCGTCAGCTTCTCGCCCCGGCCGATCCCCAGCGCCGCCCCTCCCACCAGGCTGAACGGCACATCGCTGCCGAGCTCGGCGCAGATGTCGAGGAGTTCCTCCCGCGAGGCGCCGGTCCCCCACAGCGCGTCGCACGCCAGCAGGGCACCGGCGCCGTCCGCACTGCCGCCCGCCATGCCACCGGCGACGGGAATGTCCTTGGCGATGTGGATATGGACGCCGGGCGTGCGGCCGTACCGCTCGGCGAGCGCGAGGGCCGCACGGGCGGCCAGGTTCGTGCGGTCCAGGGGGACCTGGTCGGCGTCCGGGCCCGCGCACGTCACGCGCAGCTCGTCGGCCCCGGTGACCGTGACCTCGTCGTACAGGCCGACCGCGAGGAAGACGTTGGCCAGGTCGTGGAAGCCGTCGGGGCGGGCGGCGCCGACCGCGAGCTGGACGTTGACCTTGGCGGGGACGCGCACGGTGACGCTCACTGCTGACCCGGCTCCTTGCTCGTGGCGTGCTCGGCGATGCGCGCGAACTCCTCCACCGTGAGGGACTCGCCCCGCGCCTGCGGCGACACCCCGGCGGCGACCAGGGCGGCCTCCGCCGCCGCGGCGGAGCCGGCCCAGCCGGCGAGCGCGGCCCGCAGCGTCTTGCGGCGCTGCGCGAACGCCGCGTCGACGACGGCGAACACCTCGCGCCGGGAGGCGGTGGTCTTCAGCGGCTCGGCGCGGCGGACCAGCGACACCAGCCCGCTGTCGACGTTCGGGGCGGGCCAGAAGACGTTGCGCCCGATGGCGCCCGCCCGCTTGATCTCCGCGTACCAGTTGGCCTTGACCGAGGGGACGCCGTACACCTTCGAACCGGGCGCGGCGGCGAGCCGGTCGGCGACCTCCGCCTGGACCATGACGAGGGTGCGCTCGATGCTCGGGAAGGTCTCCAGCATGTGCAGCAGCACCGGGACGGCCACGTTGTAGGGGAGGTTCGCGACGAGCGCGGTCGGGGCGGGGCCCGGCAGCTCGGTGACGTGCATGGCGTCGGAGTGGACCAGCGCGAACCGGTCGGCGCGCTCGGGCATGCGGGCGGCGACGGTGGCGGGCAGCGCCGCGGCGAGCACGTCGTCGATCTCGACGGCCGTGACGCGGTCGGCGGCCTCCAGCAGCGCCAGCGTGAGCGAGCCGAGCCCCGGGCCGACCTCGACGACCACGTCGTCGGGCCGCACGTCGGCGGTGCGGACGATCCGGCGGACCGTGTTCGCGTCGATCACGAAGTTCTGGCCGCGCTGCTTGGTGGGCCGTACGCCGAGGGCGGCCGCCAGTTCACGGATGTCGGCGGGGCCCAGGAGGGCGTCGGGGGTGGGGCTGCTCACGGGACAAGGGTACGGGGCGGCGGGACCGCCCAGGTCACACCCGGCGACCGTCCGCCGCTACCCCTGCAGGCGGGCCCCGCAGTGCGGCCACGGACTGCTGCCGCTGCGCACGTACAGCTTCTTGGCGCGGTACGTCTGTTCCGCCGGTGACGCGTCCTGGGGCCTGCCCTGCCCGCCGAGGCTCTGCCAGGTGCGGGTGTCGAACTGGTACAGCCCGCCGTACGTCCCCGACGGGTCCACCGCGTCCGGGCGGCCCCCGGACTCGCAGGCGGCCAGCGCGGACCAGTTCAGCCCGTCCGCTCCCCGCACCGACGTGGGCGGTGCGGCCGTGCCCACCTTCACCACCTGCGCCTCGGGTTCGCGCACCACCTCCGAGCGCAGCCGGTGCGGCTTCTGCCGGACGCCGTTGACGGTGCGCACGGAGTAGGTGACCCGGCGCAGCCCCGGCCGGCCCGGCCGTTCGACGACCTCGGTGCCGCGCAGCAGGGAGGGGTCCTCGGTGCGCAGCTCCCGGAACGGGATCGGCTCGTCGTGGACCTCCCGGGTGCGGGTGATCCGCAGCACGGTGATCGTCTGTCCGTCGCGCGGGAAGCTGCCGGGCGCGACGGACGTGGTGTCCAGGCCGCGCAGGGTGATCCCGGCCTGTTCCACGGCCTCGCGCACGGTGGCCGCGTTGGTGCGCAGGGTGCGGGCGCGTCCGTCCGCCATCACGGTCACGGAGCGTTCGGTCCGCACGTCCAGCGCGAGCCCTTCCCGCCCGATGCGCCGGGAGCGCTCGGTGGACAGATACGCGCCCTCCGCGCGCACGCCCAGCTGTCTGAGCGCCCCCTCCACGGTGTGCGCGGTCGTCCACACCTCGCGCCGCTCGCCGTCGAGGGTGAGGATCAGGGGCCGCCCGTAGCGCACCTCGATCTCGTCGCCGTCGCCGAGTTCGGCGCCGGGGCCGGGGGTCACCACGTCGTGCGCCCCGACCCGGATGCCCTCCTCGGCCAGCAGTTCGGTGACGTCGTCGGCGAAGGTGTGCAGGGTGCGGGGCGTGCCGTCGACATTCAGCTCGACCGCCTTGTCCTCGGCGAGGAACGCGGTGGTGCCGCCGGCGAGGAACGCGACGACCAGCGCCCGCGGCAGCAGCCGGCGCACCCCGTCCGTCCGCTCGGCGTACCGGGCACGGCGCCGGTGCCCGGGCCGCGGGGCGGCCGGCGGTGCGGTGAGGGCCGCCTGGCGGGGCAGCGCGGGCTCGGTCGGCTCGTAGGCGGGCGTCCGCTCGTATGCGGGCCGGTAGGTGTCGGGCCGGTGCGTGTCCTGCCGGTGGGTGTCCTCGACGGCGCCGGGCGGGCCGGGGATGCCGTATCCGTGTCCGACGGTCCGGGCGGTGTGCAGATCGCCGACCGTCGTGTCCGTCTCGTACGTCTCGAACCGCGCGTTGCTCACGCCGACACGCTCCAGGGCCTAAGGGGTCCGGCTCGGGCCCCCAGAACCTAGCGGAGCGATGGTCACTCTCCAAAGCGGCACGACTACGGAACGTACGCGCGAGGGGTGTGCCTCAGTACCCGAAGGCGCGGGCGGTGTTGGCCGCGAGGGCCGTCGCCATCGTGTCCTCGTCGATGCCGCGCACGGCGGCCATGGCCCGCACGGTCACCGGCACCAGGTAGGGCGCGTTGGGCCGCCCCCGGTAGGGCGCCGGTGTCAGGAAGGGCGCGTCCGTCTCGACCAGCACCAGCTCCAGCGGCGCGACAGCGAGCGCGTCCCGCAGGTTCTGGGCGTTCTTGAAGGTGACATTCCCGGCGAAGGACATGAAGTACCCGGCCTCGGCGCAGACCTCCGCCATCTCGGCGTCCCCCGAGTAGCAGTGGAAGACGGTCCGCTCGGGCGCACCCTCCTCCTTCAGCACCCGCAGGACGTCGGCGTGGGCGTCGCGGTCGTGGATGACCAGCGTCTTGCCGTGCCGCTTGGCGATCTCGACATGGGCGCGGAAGGACCTCTCCTGCGCCTCCTTGCCCTCCGGCCCGGTGCGGAAGTAGTCGAGCCCGGTCTCGCCGACCCCCTTGACCTGCGGCAGGGCGGCCAGCCGGTCGATCTCCGCGAGGGCCTCGTCCAGCGCGGCGTTCCCACCGGGCTCACGGGCCCCCTGCCGCGACCAGCCGTCGGGATCCCCGTGCACGATCCGCGGCGCCTCGTTCGGATGCAGGGCGACGGTGGCGTGCACGGCGTCGTACGCGGCAGCGGTCTCGGCGGCCCACCGAGACCCGTCGAGGTCACACCCGACCTGCACGACCGTCGTCACCCCGACCGCCGCGGCCTTGGCGAGCGCCTCCTCCACGGTGCCGGCCTGCATGTCGAGATGCGTGTGCGAGTCCGCGACGGCGACCCCGAGGGGAGCGGGCAGGGGCGGGGCGGCGTTCTTGTCACGGTCGTTCGCGGGCATGCCCCGATCCTACGAAAGAGTGTGCGCCTTTCGGTCGACGGCAACTGCCACCCCCAGGGGCGCGGGGAACTGCGCGACCAGCCACGACGACGCCGCACCCCGCACCGAATCCGCACCCCTAACGGCGCTCCCCGGCCCCCTTCGCCGCAACCACCGCATCAAACACAACCCGCTTGGGCACCCCCGCCTCCACCGCAACCGCGGCAATCGCCTCCTTGCGCCGCTCCCCCGCCTCCTCCCGCACCCGAACCCGCCGCACCAGCTCCCCGGCGTCCACTTCCTCCGCCGTGTCCCCGGCCCCTTCGACCACCACGGTGATCTCCCCGCGCACGCCCTCCGCCGCCCAGCCCGCCAGCTCGGCCAGCGTCCCGCGCCGGACCTCCTCGTACGTCTTCGTCAGCTCCCGGCACACCGCCGCCCGCCGCTCCCCGCCGAACACCTCGGCCATCGCCGCGAGCGTGTCGTCGAGCCGGTGCGGTGACTCGAAGTAGACGAGCGTGCGCCGCTCCCCGGCGACCTCCCGCAGCCGCCCCAGCCGCTCCCCCGCCTTCCTCGGCAGGAACCCCTCGAAGCAGAACCGGTCCACGGGCAGCCCGGACACGGCGAGCGCGGTGAGCACGGCCGACGGCCCGGGCACCGCGGTGACCCGCACGTCCCGCTCCACCGCCGCCGCGACCAGCCGGTACCCGGGGTCGGACACCGACGGCATCCCGGCGTCCGTCACCAGCAGCACCCGCGCCCCGCCCACCAGCTCCTCGACCAGCTCGGGCGTCCGCGCGGACTCGTTGCCCTCGAAGTACGACACGACGCGCCCCTTCGGCGTCACCCCGAGCGCCTGGGTCAGCCGACGCAGCCGCCGCGTGTCCTCGGCGGCGACGATGTCCGCGCCGGCCAGTTCCTCGGCGAGCCGGGGCGGGGCGTCGGAGACGTCGCCGATGGGAGTGCCTGCGAGTACGAGGGTTCCGGTCACGCCTCCATCCTCCCAGCACCTCACCGACAGCACGGACGGAGGCGGGGCATACCGCCCATGCACGGGACTCACACAGCGCGGTTCCCTACGATGGCGCGGTGACCAGTACAGCGTCGTCCATGGACTCCACGGACACCCGGCAGGACCAGGCGCCGCACGAGCAGCGGCCGACGTGGCAGCAGCGGCTGCGCCGTTTCGGCTACGCGGCGAAGGCGGACAGAGGCGACGCCCGCGACCGACTGGTCCCGCCGTACACCGAACCGTCGCCCCGTCTGTGGGCGACGCTCGGCGTGCCGCCGGTGCTCGCGGACCGGATCACCCGCTGGTCGGGGTGGGGCGGCCCGCTGCTGGTCACGCTGCTGGCAGGGGTGCTGCGGTTCTGGAACCTGGGCAGCCCGAAGGCGGTGATATTCGACGAGACGTACTACGCCAAGGACGCGTGGGCGCTGGTCCACCGCGGCTTCGAGGTCAACTGGGACAAGAAGGCCAACGACCTGATCCTCTCCTCCGGCGGGAACGTTCCGGTCCCGACGGACGCGGCGTACGTCGTGCATCCGCCGGTCGGCAAGTACGTCATCGGGCTCGGCGAGCTGATCTTCGGCTTCGACCCGTTCGGCTGGCGTTTCATGACGGCCCTGCTCGGCACGCTCTCCGTGCTGATGCTGTGCCGCATCGGCCGCCGCCTGTTCCGCTCGACGTTCCTCGGCTGTCTCGCCGGCGCGCTGATGGCGGTGGACGGGCTGCACTTCGTGATGAGCCGGACCGCGCTGCTCGACGGCGTGCTGATGTTCTTCGTGCTGGCGGCGTTCGGCTGTCTGCTGATCGACCGCGACAGGGCACGGGAGAAGCTGGCCGCCGCACTGCCCGTGGATTCCGACGGCCGGACCCTGCCGGACGCGAAGGTCGCGGAGACGACCCGCATCGGCTTCCGCCCGTGGCGGCTTGCGGCGGGCGTGATGCTGGGCCTGGCGATCGGCACCAAGTGGAACGGCCTGTACATCCTGGCCGCGTTCTGTGTGCTGGCGGTGCTCTGGGACGTCGGCTCGCGCCGCGTCGCGGGCGCCCACCGCCCCCGTACGGCGGTGGCGAAGCACGACCTGGGCTGGGCCTTCCTGTCCACGGTCCCGGTGGCGGTGTTCACCTACTTCGCGTCCTGGATCGGCTGGATCCTCTCCCCGTCCGACGGCACCGGCGGCTACTACCGCGACTGGGCGACGAAGGACGGCAGGGACAGCGCCTGGTCGTGGCTGTTCCCCGACTGGTGGCGCAGCCTGTGGCACTACGAGAACCAGGTCTACGACTTCCACGTCGGCCTGTCCTCCCCCCACACCTACGAGTCGAACCCGTGGAGCTGGATCGTCACCGGCCGCCCGGTCTCCTACTTCTACGAGGATCCGTCGCCCGGCACGGACGGCTGCCCCGCCGACGCGGGCGCGAAGTGCGCCCGCGAGGTCCTGGCCCTCGGCACCCCGATGCTGTGGTGGGTGGCCTGCTTCGCCGTCCTGTACGTCCTGTGGCGCTGGCTGTTCCGCCGCGACTGGCGGGCGGGCGCCATCGCCTGCGGCATCGCGGCCGGATACCTGCCCTGGTTCATGTACCAGGAGCGCACGATCTTCTACTTCTACGCCATCGTCTTCCTCCCCTTCCTGTGCCTGGCGGTGGCGATGCTCCTGGGCGCGATCGTGGGCCCACCCCGCACGACGGACACCCGCCGCGTGGCCGGCGCCACGGCAGCGGGTGTCCTGACCCTGCTGATCGCCTGGAACTTCATCTACTTCTGGCCCCTGTACACCGGCACGGCCATCCCGATCGACGACTGGCGGGCGCGGATGTGGCTGGACACGTGGGTCTAGTGCCCTGGTGTCCTACTTCGGGTCGCGGTTGAAGAGGGACCTGGACCAGAGGTAGCCGAGGGCTGCCAGGGCCAGGCACCAGGTGACGGCCAGCCAGCCGTCGTTGCCGATCTCGGTGCCGAGGAGCAGGCCGCGGAGGGTCTCGATGGCCGGGGTGAAGGGCTGGTACTCGGCGATCGGCTGGAACCAGCCCGGCATCGAGTCCAGCGGGACGAAGGCGCTGGACAGCAGCGGCAGGATCAGCAGGGGCATGGCGTTGTTGCTGGCCGCCTCGGCGTTCGGGCTGGCCAGGCCCATGCCGACCGCGATCCAGGTGAGCGCCAGGGAGACGAGTGCGAGGAGCCCGATCGCCGCGAGCCACTCCAGGGCGGTGGCGTCGGTGGAGCGGAAGCCGATGGCCACCGCCACCGCGCCGACCAGGAGCACGCTCATCACGCACTGGAGCACGCTGCCGACGACGTGGCCGATGAGGACCGAGCCGCGGTGGATCGCCATGGTGCGGAAGCGGGCGAT
>NZ_JBFAXA010000046.1:0-15912 GCF_040689265.1 Streptomyces sp. NPDC052012 | reverse complement strand
GGTGTCCGTCCTCGGTCTGGCGCGGAATCGGTCACTCAGGAAGCGAGGGTGTTGACGCGCCAGCCGCTGCGGGCGGACACCACCGCCCCGTCCCCTCCCCGCCGCGGGCGGCTGCGGCACGCCCACGGTCCGCTGCGCTTGCGCGCCGTGCGCGGCTGCGGGCCGTCATACGCGCGTAGCTGCGGGCAGTCGTGCCGCTGGGGCGATGGGGGTCCCCCCGCTCGAGCGAAGCCGAGAGTGGGTGGGCGCAGCGGCACCCCGCAAGCGCGGGCGAGCGACATCCACCCCCGCTCAGCCCCCACGCCGGTCACATACGGGACACGTTGCGCTCGTAGACCAGGCGCAGTCCGATCAAGGTCAGCCAGGGCTCGTGCTCGTCGATCACCGAGGACTCGCCCAGGACCATGGGGGCCAAGCCGCCCGTCGCGATGACCGTGACGTCCTCGGGGTCGTCCGCCAGTTCCCGGGCCATGCGGTTGACCACACCGTCGACCTGGCCCGCGAAGCCGTAGATGATGCCCGACTGCATCGCCTCGACCGTGTTCTTGCCGATCACGCTCCGGGGGCGGGCCACCTCGATCTTGCGGAGCTGTGCGCCGCGGACGCCGAGCGCCTCGACGGAGATCTCGATGCCGGGGGCGATGACGCCGCCGACGTACTCCCCGCGCGCGCTGACCGCGTCGAACGTCGTCGCCGTGCCGAAGTCGACGACGATCGCCGGGCCGCCGTAGAGGTCGACCGCCGCGACCGCGTTGATGATGCGGTCCGCGCCGACCTCCTTGGGGTTGTCGGTGAGGATCGGTACGCCCGTCTTGACGCCCGGTTCCACGAGGACCGCGGGGACGTCGCCGTAGTAGCGGCGGGTCACCTCGCGCAGTTCGTGCAGGACGGACGGGACCGTCGCGCAGATCGCGATGCCGTCGATGCCGTCGCCCAGGTCGTCACCGAGCAGCGGGTGCATGCCCATCAGGCCCTGGAGGAGGACCGCCAGCTCGTCGGCCGTGCGGCGCGCGTCCGTGGAGATGCGCCAGTGCTCGACGATGTCGTCGCCGTCGAAGAGGCCCAGGACCGTGTGCGTGTTGCCTACGTCGATGGTCAGCAGCATGGGTCCTACTCCGCCGCTCGCAGGTCGAGGCCGATGTCCAGGATGGGTGCGCTGTGGGTGAGGGCGCCCACCGCCAGGTAGTCGACGCCCGTGTCCGCGTACGCCTTCGCGTTGTCCAGGGTGAGGCGGCCGGAGGCCTCGAGGGCCGCGCGGCCGTGGACGAGGGCCACCGCCTCCTCGCACTCGCCGGGCGTGAAGTTGTCCAGGAGGATCAGGTCGGCGCCCGCGTCCAGCACTTCGCGGAGCTGGTGGAGGGTGTCGACCTCGACCTCGATGGGGACGTCCGGGAAGCGTTCGCGGACCGCCTGGAAGGCTTGGGCCACGCCGCCTGCGGCCACTACGTGGTTGTCCTTGACCAGGGCCGCGTCCGAGAGGGACATGCGGTGGTTGACGCCGCCGCCGCAGCGCACGGCGTACTTCTCCAGGCTGCGCAGGCCGGGGGTCGTCTTGCGGGTGTCGCGGACCTTCGCCCTGGTGCCCTCGAGGACGTCCGCCCACGCGCGCGTGGCCGTCGCGATGCCCGACAGGCGGCACAGGATGTTCAGGGCGCTGCGTTCGGCGGTGAGGAGGTCGCGGGTGCGGGTGGTGACGGAGAGCAGCTTCTGGCCCGCCTCCACGCGGTCGCCGTCCTCCGCGTGGCGTTCGACCTCGAACTCCTCCGTGCAGACGACCGACAGGACCGCCTCGGCGACGCGCAGGCCCGCGACCACGCCCGCCTCCCGCGCGGTGAAGTCGGCGGTGGCGACGGCGTCCTCCGGGATGGTCGCGACCGTCGTCACGTCCACGCCGTGGGCGAGGTCCTCCTGGATGGCCACGTTGGCGATGTCCTCGACCTCCACGGGGTCGAGCCCCGCGTCGGCCAGGAGCTGGGCGAGCGCGGGGTCGAGGCCGCACTCCAGGTAGGTCTCCTCGTCGGCGCCGCAGGCGCAGCCGTCGCCGCAGCCACCGGAGGAGGCGAGGGGGAGGTCGGGGGTGGTCACTGCTGTCACTGCTCCTGGGGGGCCTGGGGCGGGAGGGTCGGGGGGAAGTCTGTGCCGCCGGTGGTGTACGTCGCCAGCGTCCGGTCGGGATTGAGCCGTACGACGATGTGGCGGCGCCAGCCGGTGTCGTCGCGCTCGGGGCGGTCCTCGCGCCAGTGGCAGCCGCGGGTCTCCTCGCGCTGCCGTGCGGCGGCGACCAGGACACGGGCCACGCACAGGAGGTTGGTGGCCTCCCAGGTGTCGACGCCGGGCTCGGCGGTCTTGCCGTTCTCGTCGAGGGCGTCGCGGGCCTCGGCGTGGAGGCGGTCGAGCTGGTCGGCGGCCGTGGCGAGGGAGGTCTCCGAGCGCAGGACGCCGGCGCCCCTGCTCATGATCCGCTGAATGGTGAAGCGGGCCTCCGGGGGGAGGAGGGGGTGCGCGGGGCGGTCGGACTGCGGGAGAGGGTGGGGCACGCGCGCGTGGAGGGTGTCGGCGGTGCGGCTCGCCGCGATGTCCGCGGCGATGCGTTCGGCGTAGACCAGGCCCTCCAGGAGGGAGTTGGAGGCCAGGCGGTTGGCGCCGTGCACGCCCGTGCAGGCGACCTCTCCGCACGCGTACAGGCCGGGCACGGTGGTGCGGCCGTGGGAGTCGGTGCGCACGCCGCCGGAGGCGTAGTGCGCGGCCGGGGCGATCGGAACGGGCTCGGTGACCGGGTCGATGCCGTGGGCGCGGCAGGCGGCGAGGATCGTCGGGAAGCGGTGCTCCCACATCTCGGCGCCGAAGTGGCGGGCGTCGAGGTACATGTGCTCGGCGTCCTGCTCGTGCATGCGGCGCATGATGCCCTTGGCGACGATGTCCCGGGGGGCGAGTTCGCCGAGTTCGTGCTGCCCGATCATGAAGCGCACGCCGTCGGCGTCCACCAGGTGGGCCCCTTCGCCGCGTACGGCCTCGGAGACCAGGGGCTGCTGGCCCTCGGCGTCGGGGCCGAGGAACAGGACCGTGGGGTGGAACTGGACGAACTCGAGGTCGCTGACCTCCGCGCCCGCGCGCAGGGCGAGGGCCACGCCGTCGCCGGTGGAGACGGACGGGTTGGTGGTGGCGCTGAAGACCTGGCCCATGCCGCCGGTCGCCAGGACCACCGCGGGGGCGTGGACGGCCCCCACGCCGTCGTGCTGGCCCTCTCCCATCACGTGCAGGGTCACGCCCGCGGTGCGGCCGTCGGCGTCCGTGAGGAGGTCCAGGACGAGCGCGTTCTCGATCGTGCGCATGCCGCGGGCGCGGACCGCCTCGACCAGGGCGCGGGAGATCTCCGCGCCCGTGGCGTCACCGCCGGCGTGGGCGATGCGGCGGCGGTGGTGGCCGCCCTCGCGGGTGAGGGCCAGGCCGCCCTCGGAGGACTCGTCGAACTGGGCGCCCGTGGCGATCAGGCGGCGTACGGCGTCGGGGCCCTCGGTGACGAGGATGCGCACCGCCTCCTCGTCGCACAGGCCGGCGCCCGCGACCAGGGTGTCGTCCAGGTGCTGCGCGGGCGTGTCGCCGTCGCCGAGGGCCGCGGCGATGCCGCCCTGGGCCCAGCGGGTGGAGCCGTCGTCCAGGCGGGCCTTGGTGACGACGACCGTGGACAGGCCGGCGGCCTCGCAGCGCAGGGCCGCGGTGAGACCGGCGACGCCGGAGCCGACGACCACCACGTCCGCCGAGATGGACCACCCGGGGGCGGGCGCATGCAGACGGGGGCGAGCGCGAAGCGCTCTCGTCTGAGGGTGGTGGTGGGCGACGGGCGGGCGTATGCCTGTGCTGGTCACGAGGCGGCTCCGAACGTTCCGAAGGTCAGCGGGATGTTGTCGATCAGGCGGGTCGAGCCCACCCGCGCGGCGACGGCGAGGACGGCCTCGCCGGTGAAGCCGTCGCCGATCTCGGTGAAGTCGGCGGGGTCGACCAGGGCCAGGTAGTCCAGCTTCAGGGGCGGGTCGAGGCGGGCCGCCTCGTCGAGGACCTGCCGGGCGGCGGCGCGGATCGCGGCGGGACCGCCGGCGGCCGTGGCGACGGCGTGCGCGTCGGCCGCCGCGCGGGACTCGCCTATGGCGCTGAGTGCCTCGGCACGCGCGCGCGTGGAGGGCACCTCGCGGGCCCGTGCGCGCAGCGCCTCCTGCGCGGCGTGCCGGTCACGGCCCGCGAACAGGGCGCGGGACAGGGCGAGGGCCGTGCGCCGCTCCTCGGGCGAGAGGTAGCGGTTGCGGCTGGACAGCGCCAGCCCGTCCTCCTCGCGGACGGTGGGGACGGCGACGATGTCCACGCCGAAGTTCAGATCGCGCACCATGCGGCGGATCAGGGCGAGCTGCTGGGCGTCCTTCTGGCCGTACAGGGCGACGTCGGGGCGGGTGAGGTGCAGCAGTTTGGCGACGACGGTGAGCATGCCGTCGAAGTGACCGGGGCGCGCGGCGCCCTCCAGGCGCTCCCCCATGGGGCCGGCACTGATCCGGACCTGCGGCTCGCCGCCCGGGTAGACCTCGTCGACGGCGGGGGCGAAGACGACGTCCGCCCCGGCCTGCCCGGCGATCTCGACGTCGGCGTCCAGGGTGCGCGGGTAGCGGTCGAGGTCCTCGCCCTTGCCGAACTGCAGCGGGTTGACGAAGACCGTGACCACCACCTCGCCCTCACGCCCGGCGATCTTCCGGGCGGTGCGGATCAGGGTGGCGTGACCCTCGTGCAGGGCGCCCATGGTCATCACGACGGCCCGGCGCCCGGTACGCGTGCGTGCGTGCAGTTCGCCGGCGGTGCGCAGCAGGGTGAGGGTCATCGGGGGGCTCCGTTCCGGGACGCTCGCGTCGTCGTACGGCTGGGGTGCGGGATGGTCCGGCCGGTGGCGCTCATGGGGTCTCTCCCGTGCCGCCGGTGCCGGCCCCTCCGTCGGCGAGTACCCCGAGGAGGTCCTCGGCCAGTTCGGGCTTGAGCAGGCCGTGGGCGAGGGCCCGGTCGGCGGTGGCGCGCGCCATCGCCACATATCCGGCGACGGTCTGCGGGGCGTGCCGGCGCAGCTCGCCGATGTGCGCGGCCACCGTGCCGGCGTCGCCGCGTGCGACGGGACCGGTCAGGGCCGCGTCGCCGGAGCGCAGGGCGTTGTCCAGGGCGGCGCCCAGCAGCGGGCCGAGCATGCGGTCGGGGGCTCCCACGCCGGCGGCCCGCAGCAGCTCCATGGACTGGGCGACGAGGGTGACCAGATGGTTGGCGCCGAGGGCGAGGGCCGCGTGGTAGAGCGGGCGGTTCTCCTCGGCGATCCACTCCGGTTCGCCGCCCATCTCGATCACGAGGGCCTCGGCGGCCAGCCGCAGCTCCTCGGGCGCGGTGACGCCGAAGGAGCATCCGGCGAGCCGCTGCACGTCGACGGGAGTGCCGGTGAACGTCATCGCCGGGTGCAGGGCGAGCGGCAGCGCACCGGCCCGCAGGGCGGGGTCCAGCACCTTCGCGCCGTACCGCCCGGAGGTGTGCACCAGCAGCTGGCCCGGCCGCACCGCGCCGGTGTCGGCGAGCCCGGAGACCAGCTCGGGCAGCGCGTCGTCGGGCACCGTCAGCAGCACCAGCTCGGCCCGCTGCAGGACGTCGGCCGGCGGGACCACCGGCACGTCCGGGAGCATCTGTTCGGCGCGCCTGCGGGAGGCGTCGGACACGGCGGAGACGGCCACCGGGCGGTGTCCGGCGAGCTGAAGGGACGCGGCCAGGGCGGGGCCCACGCGTCCGGCGCCTACGACGCCGACGGTGAGCCGCGCGGGGCGGTCCCTGGGATCCGGCTGTGGGGTTGTGTTCACGCGACGGCGGCCTTCCCGTTCCAGTCCGCTCGGGGTACCGGACGATTTCTCGTCATGTTAACGCGATCGGTTCCGGGAGCGTTCGGCTGTCCACAGGCTGTGGGTTTCCGTGCGGGCTCGTGGCACAGGGCGTGCGGGAATGGTGAGGCACGCGCGCGTGCACGCATGCGTGAGGCACGCGCGCGTACGCGGAACATGGGGCACGCACGCGTACGCGAAATGCGGGTGTCCCGGTGGAGCGGTGCGCGGGATGATCGCGGGCATGAGCGATACGGCGGAACAGACCGAACGGGACCAGGCGTCGCCGCAGGAGCGGCGGGCGCGGCTGCGCGAGCGCCGCCTCGCGGCTCATCGGGGCGCACGGCGGGTCCTCGCCCGCCCGGGGTTCACCGCATCCCTGCGGGAGCGGCTCGCCCTGCTGGACGACGTGGGCGACCTGTACGACCTCGACGAGCCGTCGGACCTGTACGGCAACGGCGTGGTGGAGTCCCTGGAGGAGAAGGTCGCCGCCCTGCTCGGCCTGGAGGCAGCCGCGTTCTTCCCGACCGGAACGATGGCCCAGCAGGTGGCCTTGCGCTGCTGGGCCGGCCGCACCGGCAGCCCGGTCGTCGCCCTGCACACGCTCAGCCACCCCGAGATGCATGAGAGGCACGCCTTCAGCCAGGTCAGCGGGTTGCGCCCGGTGCGCGTGACCGACGCGCCCCGGCTGCCCACCGCCGACGAGGTACGGGACCTGGACGAGCCGTTCGGCACGCTGATGCTGGAACTGCCGCTGCGGGAGGCCGGTTTCGTGCTCCCCACCTGGCAGGAGCTGACGGAGGTCGTCGAGGCCGCGCGGGAGCGTGACGCGGTGGTCCACCTCGACGGGGCCCGCATCTGGGAGTCCACCGTCCACCTCGGCCGCCCGCTGGACGAGATCGGGGGGCTCGCGGACAGCGTGTACGTGTCGTTCTACAAGTCCCTCAAGGGCTACGGCGGCGCCGCGCTCGCCGGCCCGCGCGCCCTCGTGGACGAGGCGAAGGCATGGCGGCACCGCTACGGCGGCACCGTGTTCCAGCAGTTCCCGACCGCCCTGTCGGCGCTGGCCGGCCTCGAGCGTGAGCTGCCCCGGCTGCCCGCGTACGTGGCCCACGCGCGCGTGGTGGCCGCCGCGCTGCGTGAGGGCTTCGCCGCGGCAGGGGTGCCGTGGGCGCGGGTGCACCCCGAGGTGCCGCACACCCACGAGTTCCAGGTGTGGCTGGCCCACGACGCCGACGCCGCCACCGAGGCCGCGGTGCGGCAGGCCGAGGAGACAGGGGTTCTGCTGTTCTCCCGGGCCTGGGAGGCCCCCGGCCCCGGACTCGCCCTCACCGAGGTCTCCGTGGAGGCGGCGGGCCTGGAGTGGACGGCGGGCGACGTACGGGAGGCGGTCGCCGGGTTCGCCGCCCGGCTCAGCGAAGGCGGGGGCGGCCGGTAGCGCTCCTGCGGGCGCCGGTGGCCCTGGGGTCGGGGTGGAGCCACCGGCCCAGGGCATGCCGTATCCGCCCCCGGGCCGGGCGGCCCGCGAGCACCGCGCGGAAACGGCGGTGCTCGCGCAGCGCCCGCAGGACCCGGAGGTCGTGCGTGCCCGGCGCGGGCGGGACCGGCTCGCCATGGTGCAGGGCGCGGTGGGCGTCGAGGAGGTACTGCTCGGTCAGGCTCATGACGGATCGCCCTCTCGGGACAGGCGAGACGGATTCTCGGGCAGGGGAGACGAACAGGGCCCCGGGGCTCCGCGGGCGCCCCGGTGACCGCCCCAGCGTGCGCCGGGCCGGGCCGGGACGTCGCGTCGATTGACGGGCGCCGTCAAACGAGGCGGGCGTTGTCGGTGGCGGGGTGCACCATGTGGGCATGAGCGTGCACATCGACATCGCGGGGCTGCGGCCGGAGAGGGCCGCCGCCGTGCCCTCCCCGCTGGCCGAACTCGGCATGGCGCTGCACGCGCTGTCCGAGCCGGGACACCATCCGGGCCTGCAGGGCTGGGTGACGGGCGTGACCGCGCGGCTCGACCCGCATCTGGCGGACCGGATGTGCGAGGCCGACTTCCTGTGGCGGACCACGTTCTCGGACCTGTTCCTGGCCTGCGCGGGCATCCCGGGCGGCGCCGCGCTGCCGGGCGCCACGCTCGCCGAGGAACTGGATCTGCTGGACAAGCTGTCGGACGAGCAGTTCGTGGACGCCGCCCTGGAGTTCACCTGCGCCCTGCCGTACAGCATGCCGGGGCCGGGCCCGCTCGGGGACGAGGCCCTGCGCCGGCGCGCGCTGGAGCTGGCCGCCGCGCGGGGGCCGCAGCAGCTGCGGTTCAGCGAGCGGCTGCTGGCGGATCCGCCCCGGATCCGGGCGTGGTTCCGGCAGTTCCTGCGGGACTGCGACGAGGCGTTCTTCGCCGAGGCATGGTCCCGGCTGCGCCATCAGCTCGCGGCCGACACCCGCCACAAGACAGACCTGCTCCGACGCAAGGGACTCGCGGAGGCGCTGGCCGCGGTGTCCCCGGCGGTCACGCTCGACGAGCGGGCCCACCGGATCACCGTCGACAAGCTGGGCGACGGGCGTACGGCCACCGGCGACGGCGGTCTGCTGCTCATCCCGACCAGCCTCGGCTGGCCGCACCTGATGGTCCTGCACCGCCACGCCTGGCAGCCCGTGCTGCACTACCCGGTCGGCTCCCCCGAACTGGCCAAGCCGCCCACGGTCGAGCAGCTGACCCTGCGGCTGACCGCGCTGTCCCACCCGGTGCGTATGCGCATCTGCCGCCATCTCGCCCGCAGCGCGTACACCACCAGCGAGCTGGCGCAGGTGCACGGCATGACGGCCCCGGAGATATCCCGGCACCTGGGGGTGCTGAAGAAGGCGGGCCTGGTGACCACGCGCCGCCGTGGCCGGTACGTCCTCCACCAGCTGGACGTGACGGTCGTGGCCCGGCTGGGCAGCGACTTCCTGGAGGGGATCCTGCGCTGAGGCCGGGCTGTCCGCCCCGCCGGTCGCTGCTCGGTCGAAGCGATGTGCCGGTCAGTCGAAGCGGATGTGCCGGAAACCGACGCCCGCCTGCCGCAGCCGGGTGCGCAGCGGGCCCTCGTGGTTGGGGCGCAGGGTCAGTCCGGCGAGTACGGCGATGCGGTCCGCCGTCCTCGGCACGGTCGTACGGTCCGTCCACAGGTGCTCGGCGAACTCCGGGCGCGCGAGCCGCTCCAGGCAGTGGTCGAGCTGCTGCACGGCCCAGCTCTCCCGGCGCAAGCCCGCGTTCTTCCCTGCGACATACCGCAGCACGTGCCCGAAGCCCCGCTCGTGCAGCCGCCGAAGGACGGTCTCGCGCTCGGCGAGCAGGGTGAAGTGGTGGACGTCGTGGCCGAGTTCGCGCAGCCGGCCGACGGTCTCGGCGAAGTAGCCGGAGTCGGTGACGGTCATGGGCACGATCACCACGCCCTCATGCTTGCCGAGAACGAGGTCGAGCACCTCGACCACGCCCTGCCGCCAGGAGGCCAAGTCCTGGAAGTCGCCGCGGAGTTCGGGCGGCAGCATGCGGCGCAGGCCGAATCCGGCGTGTTCCGGGTCGCAGACGACGCTGCCCGGCAGGCGGCGGTGTATCTCGTACGCGGTCTGTGTCTTGCCCCCACCGAAAGGGCCGTTGATCCACAGGAGCATGCGCGGCACCCTATCGACGCGAGGCGCCCGAGGGCGGCCGTTCAGCCGTGTCCGCCGGCCCGCACCAGACCCGTCTCGTAGGCGAGGACCACCACCTGCACGCGGTCGCGCAGCCCCAGCTTGGTCAGGATGCGGCCCACGTGGGTCTTCACGGTCGCCTCGGACAGCACCAGCCGGGCCGCGATCTCGCCGTTGGACAGGCCCTGCGCGACGAGGATCATGACCTCCCGCTCCCGCTCGGTGAGCCGGCCCAGCTCCTTGTGCTCGGGCTGCTTGGCGCCGCCGGGCAGCATCGGCGCGAAGCGGTCCAGGAGCCGGCGGGTGGTGGACGGGGCCACCACGGCGTCGCCGCTGTGCACCGCGCGGATCGCGGCGAGCAGCTCGCCCGGAGGCACGTCCTTGAGCATGAAGCCGGACGCGCCCGCCTTCAGCCCGGAGAAGGCGTACTCGTCGAGGTCGAAGGTGGTGAGGATCAGCACCTTCGGCGGGTCGGCGTCCGCGCAGATCCGGCGGGTGGTCTCCACACCGTCGAGCTTCGGCATACGCACGTCCATCAGCACCACGTCGACGGCAGTGGAGCGCAGCACCTCGAGGGCCTCGACGCCGTCGCCCGCCTCCGCCACGACCTCCATGTCCGGCTGGGCGGCGAGCACCATCCGGAACCCGGTGCGCAGCAGCACCTGGTCGTCGACGAGCATCACGCGGATCGTCATCGGGTCCTCTTCCGTCGTTGCGCGGGGCAACTGTTACAGGTGTCAACAAGGGTCGGCATGCGTACGCACGCGTCAATGCGCGGGTTTGAGCGGCAGCAGGGCGCTGATGCGGAATCCTCCGCCCGGGCGGGGACCGGCGTCCAGGGTGCCGCCGACCATGCCGACCCGCTCGCGCATGCCGATCAGGCCGTGGCCCTGGCCGTCGAACCCGCCCTCCTCGTACAGCTCGTGCGGGGCGCCCTTGCCGTCGTCCTCCACGAGCAGGCCGAGCCCGTCGTCGAAGTAGACGAGGCGCACACTGGCGCCCGCGTTGGGCCCGCCGTGCTTGCGGGTGTTGGTCAGGGCCTCCTGCACGATGCGGTACGCGGTGAGCTCGACGCCGCTGGGCAGGGGACGCGGAGTGCCCTCGACCTTGAAGTCCACGGGCAGTCCGGCCTCCCGGCACTGCTCGACGAGGTCCTCGATCTGCTGGACGTCGGGCTGCGGCACGTACTCCCCGGCCTCCTGGTGCTCGCCGGTGCGCAGCACGCCGAGCAGGCGGCGCATCTCGGCGAGGGCCTGGCGGCCGGTGGAGGAGATCGTCTCCAGGGCCTTCTTCGCCTGGTCGGGGGCGGTGTCGAGGACGTAGGCGGCGCCGTCGGCCTGCACCACCATCACCGACACGTTGTGCGCGACCACGTCGTGCAGCTCGCGTGCGATACGGGCGCGTTCGGCGGCGACGGCGACCTTCGCCTGCGCCTCGCGCTCCTTCTCCAGCCGGGCCGCCCGCTCCTCCAGCTGCGCGAAGTAGGCACGCCGGGTGCGGATGGAATCGCCCAGCACCCACGCGAGAGCGAACGGCACGGTCTGGAATATCACTATGGCGATGTTGCCCGCCGTGCTCGTCTGCTCGTTGGGCCAGCGCAACTGCGCCAGGGGCGCTGCGCACAGGCCCGCCGTCAGCGCGAAGCGGGAGGCCCAGCGGGCGCCGATCGCCGCGACCGTGTAGACGATCACCAGCATGGCGAAGTTCGCGGGCAGCGTCGCCACGTCGGCGACCAGCTGCACCACGCCGACGGCCGCGGCGAGGATCAGCATGCGCTCCGGCATCCGGCGGCGCAGGGCGACGACCAGGGACAGCAGCAGCATGACCGGCACGGTGAGAGCCGGCAGATCGGTGCCCTGGTCGGCCTCCGTGGACGCTCCGCCCAGCACCGAGATCCCGAACAGGACGACGGCCCAGAAGCCGTCGACCCATGCCGGGTGCCTGCGGAGGAAGTCATAGAGGCGTTGCACGTAACCCAGCGTAGGGAAGCGAAATGCGTGCAGGGGTCAACCGGAGGGCCGATCCCCGGTCGGCACGCGTACTCCGCAAGGTGGAGGCCTGGCATATCCGTGCGGTCGGGACGCCCTAACCTGGGCCGGTGGCAGCAGGGACGGCGGACGGGGACGGGCGCGGGTGGCGGGCGGCGACCCGGGACGCTCTGTACGGGCCCGAGGGCTTCTACCGCAGGCCCGAGGGGCCGGCCGGACACTTCCGGACGTCGGTGCACGCCTCGCCGCTGTTCGCCGGAGCCGTGGCGCGGCTGTTGTGCCGGGTCGACGAGGCACTGGGCCGGCCTCCGGTGCTCGATTTCGTGGACATGGCGGCCGGCCGGGGCGAACTGGTCACCGGTGTGCTCGCCGCGCTGCCCGCCGAGGTGGCGGCACGCACGCGTGCGTACGCCGTCGACCTCGCGGACCGGCCCGGCGGCCTCGATCACCGGATCGAGTGGCGCTCCGAGCCGCCGAAGCGGATCAAGGGGCTGCTCTTCGCCAACGAGTGGCTGGACAACGTCCCGGTCGAGGTCGCCGAGGTCGACTCCGCGGGCGTACCGCGTCTGGTCCTGGTGCGGGCGGACGGCACGGAGCGGCTCGGGGAGCCGGTCGCCGGTCCGGAGGCGGAGTGGCTGGACCGGTGGTGGCCGCTGGGCGCCGAGGAGGGACTGCGGGCCGAGATCGGGCGGGACCGGGACGAGGCCTGGGCGTCGGCGGTCGAGGCGGTGGAGCGGGGGCTGGCCGTCGCCGTGGACTACGGGCACACGGCCGGCGCCCGGCCGCCGTTCGGGACGCTCACGGGCTTCCGGCAGGGGCGTGAGACGGTGCCCGTGCCGGACGGCTCGTGCGACATCACCGCCCATGTCGCCCTGGACGCCTGCGCAGCGGCCTGCGCGCTCCCCGGCGTACGCCTGCTCCCCCAGCGGGACGCCCTG
This sequence comes from Streptomyces sp. NPDC052012, assembly GCF_040689265.1. Lineage (NCBI taxonomy): Bacteria > Bacillati > Actinomycetota > Actinomycetes > Kitasatosporales > Streptomycetaceae > Streptomyces > Streptomyces sp. NPDC052012. Next base: position 3,441 of record NZ_JBFAXA010000046.1, on the reverse strand, counting down.
CGCGCCCTGGGCCTGACCGGCGCACGCCCCCCGCTCGCGCTGGCGTCGACGGACCCGGCCGCCTACGTGCGTGCGCTGGCGGGCGCCGGGGAGGCCGCCGAGCTCACCGCGGCGGGCGGGCTCGGGGACTTCTGGTGGCTGGTGCAGCCCGTCGGCGTTCCGGACGTCCTCGGGGAGTGAGGGGCCCGCCGGGGCCTGCTCGTCTACTTGTCGATTACTTGTCGATTACTTGTCGATGTCTCCCACCACGAAGAACATCGACCCCAGGATCGCCACCATGTCCGCCACCAGCGTCCCCGGCAGCAGCTCGGTCAGCGCCTGGATGTTGTTGTACGACGCCGAGCGCAGCTTCAGCCGGTACGGGGTCTTCTCACCTTTGCTGACCAGGTAGTAGCCGTTGATGCCGAGCGGGTTCTCGGTCCACGCGTAGGTGTGGCCCTCGGGCGCCTTGAGGACCTTCGGGAGCCGCTGGTTGACCGGGCCCGGCGGCAGCTCGGCGAGCCGGTCCAGGCAGGCGTCGGCGAGGTCGAGGGCGTTGTGGGTCTGCTCCAGGAGGCACTCGAAGCGGGCGAGACAGTCGCCCTCCTCGCGGGTCACCACCTTCAGGACGTCCCCCAGCTCTCCGTAGGCCAGATACGGCTCGTCGCGGCGCAGGTCGAAGTCGACGCCGGAGGCGCGTGCGATCGGCCCGCTCACCCCGTACGCCTGCGCCGTCTCCGGGGAGAGCACCCCGACCCCGCGCGTGCGGCCGCGGAAGATCTCGTTGCCGAGCACCAGGTCGTCGAAGCGGTCCATCCGGGAGCGGACATCGGCGACGGCGGCACGCGCGCGTGTCGTCCAGCCCGCCGGGAGGTCCTCCTTGAGGCCGCCCACGCGGTTGAACATGTAGTGCATGCGCCCGCCGGACACCTCCTCCATGACGTGCTGGAGCTCCTCGCGCTCCCGGAACGCGTAGAAGATCGGCGTGATGCCGCCCAGCTCCAGCGGATAGGAGCCGAGGAACATCAGGTGGTTGAGCACCCGGTTCAGCTCGGCGAGCAGCGTGCGCAGCCACACCGCGCGCTCGGGCACCTCCATGCCGAGCATCCGCTCCACGCCGAGGACGACGCCGAGCTCGTTGGAGAACGCCGACAGCCAGTCGTGGCGGTTGGCCAGCATGATGATCTGGCGGTAGTCGCGCGCCTCGAACAGCTTCTCCGCGCCCCGGTGCATATAGCCGATCACCGGCTCCGCGCGGGAGATGCGCTCGCCGTCCAGGACGAGCTTCAGGCGCAGCACGCCGTGCGTGGACGGGTGCTGCGGGCCGATGTTGAGCACCATGTCGGTGCTCTCCGCCGCGCCGCCGATGCCGACCATGGTCTCCGTCGTAGGAGTCATGCACACAGTCTCTCCTACGTACGCTGGCCCCATGGAAACGGGGAGCCCGCACGTCACGACCGACGAAGAGCCCGAGTGGATCGCGTTGCCGCCCGGGCTGCTGACGATGCGGCGATTGTTGCTGGTGGTGTGGCTGGGGTTGCTGACGCTGGCCACCGGGCTGGTGCCGGGGCTGCTGGCCGGGCCCGGGTGGGCGGCCTTCGCGGTGCTGCCGCTGGCGCTGATGATCTGGGGCTGGTGGCTGCTGGAGCGCAACTGGCGCTCCTGGCGGTACGCCGAGCGCGCCGACGACCTGCTGATCAGCCGGGGGGTGCTGTGGCGTGAGCAGACGGTCGTGCCGTACGGGCGGATGCAGCTGGTGGAGGTGACCTCCGGGCCCGTCGAACGTCACTTCGGGCTGGCCAGCGTGCAGCTGCACACGGCCGCCGCGGCGACCGACGCGACGATCCCGGGCCTCGACCCGGCCGAGGCGGAACGGCTGCGCGACCGGCTCACCGAGCTGGGCGAGGCCCGATCGGCGGGGCTGTGACGGCGCCGGAGGTCCGCGAGGGCGGGAGCGAGGACAGGGGTGGGGACAGGGGTGGGGACAGGGCCGGGGACAGGGCCGGGGACAGGGCCGGGGACAGGGTTGGGGACGCGCGTGCGGGTCGTCCCGTGATCGAGCGGCGGCTGCATCCCGTCACGCCCCTGCGGCGGGCGTGGGCGCCGGTCGCCGTGCTGATCGGCTGGGCGGTGCACGATCCCGACCAGGCGCAGCGGCAGCTGACCCGGTTGACGACGACCACGCTGCTGATCGCGCTCGGGGTGCTGATTCCGGCCGCCGCGCTGTACGGGTTTCTGAGCTGGTGGTTCACGCATTTCGCGGTGACGGACACCGAGTTGCGAGTGCGGACGGGGCTGTTGTTCCGGCGTACCGCCCATATCCGGTTGGAGCGGGTCCAGGCCATCGACGTCACCCAGCCGTTGCTCGCGCGGGTCGCGGGGGTGGCGAAGCTGAAGCTGGATGTGATCGGGACCGACAAGAAGGACGAGCTGGCGTTCCTCGGGGCGGACGAGGCGCGGGCCTTGCGGGCGGAGTTGCTCGCGCGGGCGGCCGGATTCGCGCCGGAGACCGCGCACGAGGTGGGTGAGGCGCCGTCGCGGGAGATGCTGCGGGTGCCGCCGGGGGTGCTCGCGGTGTCGCTGGTGCTGACGGGGGCGACGTGGGGGTGGCTGGTCGTCGCGTCGGTCGTGGTGCCGTTGTTGTGGACCGCCACCCACAGCCTGTGGACGGTGCTGGCCGCGGCCGTGCCGATGCTGGGGGCGGCGGGGGCGAGCAGCGTGGGGCGGTTCGTGACGGAGTACGACTGGACCGTGGGGGAGTCGCCGGACGGGCTGCGGATCGATCACGGGCTGCTGGACCGGGCGCACGAGACGGTGCCGCCGGGGCGGGTGCAGACCGTGCGGATCGTGGAGCCGCTGCTGTGGCGGCGGCGGGGGTGGGTGCGGGTCGAGCTGGATGTGGCCGGGTCGTCGAACTCCCTGCTGGTGCCGGTCGCTCCGCGGGAGATCGCCGAGGTGGTGGTCGCGCAGGTACTGCCGGGGGTGAGTGTGCCGGCGGCGTCCGAGCTGGCTCGGCCGCCGCGGCGTGCGCGGTGGTGCGTGCCGGTGTGGTGGCGGGGGTACGGGCTGGCGGTGACCGATGCGGTGTTCGCGGCGCGGCAGGGGTTGCTGCGGCGGAGTCTGGCGCTGGTGCCGCATGCCAAGGTGCAGAGCGTACGGCTGTCCCAGGGGCCCTGGGAGCGGGCTCGGGGGGTTGCCGATGTGCATGTGGACAACGGCGCGAACAAGTCGGTCACGGCGCGGCTGCGGGACGCGGAGGAGGCGGCGGAGCTGCTGCGCGCGCAGGCGGAGCGGTCTCGCACGGGGCGTCGGGGGGCGCGGCCGGATCGGTGGATGACGTGAGACGCGCGGTGGGGGTGCGCGTGGCCGTGCCTGCGGCGCCAGTGCGGCTTCGGTGGGGGTGCGCGTAGCGCCTACGGGGGGTGGGTGGGGCGGGGCCGGGGCGGTGGTGTCCGTCCTCGG
>NZ_JBFAXA010000045.1:0-16417 GCF_040689265.1 Streptomyces sp. NPDC052012 | reverse complement strand
GGCCTTCTCCGCCGGCTGGGGCTGGACCGGCCTGCTGCTCGCCACAGCGCTGCAGTTGGTCCCCGACAGTGCGGAGCACGCCGGACACACACCACCGCCCCGTCCCCTCCCCGCCGCGGGCGGCTGCGGCACGCCCACGGTGCACTGTGCTCGCCCGCCGCGCGCGGCTGCGGCCGGTCGTCCCTGCAGCGGCACCCCGCCGGCGCGGGTGAGCGATACCCGCCCTCGTCCGGCCCCGTCGACGGCTGTTCAGCTCCCACCCCCTACTGGTCGGCGGAGGAAACACGTCCCCGTGTCATACCGCAGCAGTACGCGGAGTTGAGCCCGCGGGCTGACGTAACCGGTGCCGGTGTTTGGTCAGATGGAGCACGACGGACATCACCACTCTTCACCGATTCGGGTGAGAATGGCGGCTCAGGGCGAGACCGCCGCCGCCGATCACGGAGGTAGCGCACACATGGCACCGTACGAATCCGACGACAACACCACCGCAGGGGAGGTCGACGAGCCGAGCACGGCCCGGCGCAGGGCCGCGCGGTACGTCGTCCCGGTCACGGTGATGGGCGTGGCGGCCGCGACCATCGGCCTCGTCCCCGCCCTCGCCGACTCCGGTGACCCCGACCTGCCGAAGATCACCGCGGCTCAGCTCATAGAGAAGATCGCGCAGTCGGACGTCGAGCAGCTGTCCGGCACCGTGAAGATCAGCACCGATCTCGGTCTGCCCGACCTCGGCGGGCTGGAGAGCAGCCTCGCGTCCGGTGCGGTGGAGCGCGGTGAGGGCGGCTCCTCCGCCGACCCCTCCACCAAGCTCACGGAGCTGGCGTCCGGCACGCACACCCTGCGCGTCGCCGCCGACGGTCCTGACCGGCAGAAGGTGTCGCTCCTGGAGGACGCCGCCGAGTACAGCCTCATCCACAACGGCAAGGACGTCTGGGGCTACGACAGCAAGTCCAACGAGGTCTACCACGGCACCGTCGACGAGGCCGGCAAGGAGCAGAAGCCGCCGGCCACGCCGAAGGACTTCGCCGAGGAGGCGCTGAAGTCGGTCGACGACACCACGTCCGTGACCGTCGACGGCACCGCCCAGGTGGCGGGCCGGGACGCCTACAAGCTCGTCGTCAAGCCCAAGCAGTCCGGCTCCACGGTCGGCGCGATCAGCATCGCCGTGGACCACGAGACCGGTACGCCGCTGAAGTTCACGCTCACCCCGGCGAGCGGCGGCGCCGCCGTCGTGGACGTCGGCTTCACCAAGGTCAGCTTCGACAGGCCGGCCGCGTCGACGTTCGACTTCAGCCCGCCCAAGGGCGCCAAGGTGACCGAGGAGGGCGAACTCGACCAGGGCAAGCCCGACCCCGAGGCGGAGAAGGAACTCGGCGAGGGGCTCGAGGGGATCAAGGTGCTCGGCGAGGGCTGGAACTCCATCGCCACCTTCGACACCGGTGGCGAGGGCCTGCCGGCCGGTGACGCCGGCGGCTTCCTCGGCTCGCTCGGCGACCAGGTCAAGGGCGACTTCGGCACCGGCACGGTGTTCAGCACGCGCCTGGTCAACGCCCTGCTCACCGAGGACGGCACGGTCTACGTGGGCGCCGTCACCAAGGACGCCCTCGTGAAGGCGGCCGAGGAAGGGAAGTAAGGTCCCCGGGAGCCGACAGGGAACGAGGGAGCCGATGGGCGACGTCATCGTCACGCGTGCGCTCACCAAGCGCTACCGCGGCGGGCAACTCGCCGTCGACGGTCTCGATCTGACCGTCCCGGCGGGCAGCGTCTTCGGCTTCCTCGGCCCCAATGGTTCCGGCAAGACCACCACCATCCGCATGCTGATGGGCCTGATCGAGCCCACCTCGGGCACGGCGCAGGTGCTGGGCCGGGCGATGCCGCGGGCGGCGCGGGCCGTGCTGCCGCAGGTCGGTGCTCTGATCGAAGGGCCCGCTCTGTACGGGTTTCTGTCCGGCCGGGACAATCTGCTGCGCTACGACGCCGCCGACCCGACCGCCGATCCGCGCACCCGGCGGGCCCGGGTCGCCGGCGCGCTGGAGCGGGTGGGGCTGACGGCCGCCGCCGGGAAGAAGGCGAAGGCGTACTCGCTCGGGATGAAGCAGCGGTTGGGGCTCGCGGCGGCGCTGCTCCAGCCGCGCAGGCTGCTGGTCCTCGACGAGCCGACCAATGGGCTCGATCCGCAGGGGATGCGGGAGATCCGCACGCTGATCAGGGAGTTGGCCTCGGACGGCACCACCGTCTTTCTGTCCTCGCACCTGCTCGACGAGATCGAGCAGGTGTGCACGCATGCCGCCGTGATGGCGCAGGGGCGGCTGGTCACCCAGGGGCCGGTCGCCGAGCTGGCGGCGGGGGCGCGCGGGCGATTGGCGGTGGTCACGCCGGATACGGCGGACGCGGCGCGGCTGCTCAAGGAGCAGGGGGTCGGTGATGTCGTCGTCGAGGAGGGGAAGGTGACCGGTGAGGTGCCGGAGGGGGATCTCGCCGAGGTCAACGCCGTGCTGGTGAGGGCCGGGGTCCGCGTGCGCGGGTTCGGGGTCGAACGGGCCTCGCTGGAGGACGCGTTCGTGGCGCTGACCGGGGAGGGCTTCGATGTCGCGGGCTGAGGCGACGGTCCGCGAGGCGCGGTGGCCGTGGACCTTCGGGCTCTTCCGCAGTGAGCTGCTGACGACCTTCCGGCGCTGGCGCACGCTCGCGCTGCTCGGGGTGCTTGCGGCCGTTCCGGTCCTGGTCGGTATCGCGGTGAGGATCGAGACCGGTGACGGTTCGTCGGTCGGCGGGGGAGGCGGCGAGGGGCCCGCCTTCATCTCGCAGATCACGAACAACGGGCTGTTCCTCGTGTTCACCGCGCTGGCCGCGACCCTGCCCTTCTTCCTGCCCATGGCCGTCGGGGTCGTCGCGGGCGACGCCGTCGCCGGCGAGGCCAACGCCGGCACGCTCCGCTACCTCCTGGTCGCCCCGGCGGGCCGCAGCCGCCTGCTGCTCACCAAGTACGCCACCGTCCTGGCGTTCTGCCTGGTCGCCACGCTCGTGGTCGCGGTGTCGGCACTGACCGTCGGCGCGCTGCTGTTCCCGCTCGGCGACCTCACCACCATCTCCGGCACGCGCATCAGCTTCGCCGAGGGTCTCGGCAGGGCGCTGCTCATCGCCCTGGTCGTCGCCGCGTCACTCGTCGGCGTGGCCGCGCTCGGCCTGTTCGTGTCCACCCTCACCAACAGCGGCATCGCGGCCATGGCGACGACCGTGGGACTGCTGATCACGGTCCAGATCCTCGACCAGATCCCCCAACTCGACGCCCTTCACCCCTACTTCTTCTCCCACTACTGGCTGTCCTTCGCCGACCTCATGCGCGAGCCGGTCTACTGGGAGGACCTGACCAGGAACCTCGGCCTCCAGGCCCTGTACGCGGGTGTGTTCGGCTCGGCGGCGTGGGCGAGGTTCACGGCGAAGGACATCACCGCGTAGTGGTCCATGTCCCACCGCGTGCGACGGTGCGGGCGGCGCCCGGGGGGTCAGCCGGCGTCGTACGGGAAGCGGGCGAAGGGGGCTTCCTGGGTGAAGAACGTCTTGGCGCGGGTGAGGGCCTCGGTGTCCTTCAGGACGTCGCCCGGCTTGCTGCCGTTGCCGAGGAGGACGCCGCCGAAACGCATGCCCATGTAGGCGGCGGAGTTGTTGAGGGTGCCGATCAGGGGGTCGGCCACCTCCGGCTCCTCATGGGCGAGCGCGGTGACGCCCCAGAGGGTGCGGCCCGCCATGGTCGCCTTGAAGTCGAGGCCGGGAGTGCGCAGCCAGCCGGACCAGTAGTCGAGGTAGCGCTTGGTCTGGGCGGACACCGAGTACCAGTACAGCGGCGAGGCGATCACCACGTCCGTGGCCGCGAGGGTGGCGTCCAGGAGCAGGGCCACGTCGCCCTCGGTGGGGCGGACGTGGTCGCTGTCGTGGCGCAGGTCCGCGAAGTCGGGCAGCGGGTGGGCGGCCAGGTCGATCCACTGCTGCTCCACCTGCGGCGGCAGTTGTTCCGCGGCCCGGCGGGCCAGCAGTTCGGTGTTGCCGTCGGGGCGGGCGCTGCCCAGGACGAAGAGGAAGCGGCGGGTCATGGTCATCCCCCAGAGAAGCGCCGGGTGACCGGCGCGCGGCGATTACAAGCATGTGCATCATATGCGCGTGCAAGTAATGCGGCAAGCGCGGCCGGTCAGGGGAACGCCCCGTGGGTCTCCGCCTCCCGCGCCACGGCCAGCAGCAGCGCCTCCTGTCCGTGCCGTGCCACCAGCTGGAGCCCGGTCGGGCAGCCGTCGGCGCCGAGGCCGGCCGGGATGCTCAGTGCCGGGTGGCCGCTCAGGTTGAACGCCCAGGTGAGCGCCGTGGAGTAGCGGTCGCCCGGGCCCTCGTGGCCGTGCGGCGCGGTGGGGGCCGTGGGGGTGAGCAGCAGCTCGGCGTCGGCGAGGACGGCGGCCAGGCGGCGGTCGTTCTCCGCGCGGACGCGGTGGGCGTCGGCGAGGTCGCGGGCGAGGTCGCCGTGGCGGGCGGAGGAGCGGGCGCGCAGAGCGAGCCAGGCCGCCGCCGGGTCGAGAAGACGCGGGGGCGTCGAGGGGCGTACGAGACGCAGTACGCCCGCGTCGGCCAGGCGGTCCACCGCCGCCCGGGCCGACGCCACCGGCTCGGGGTCCGGGTCCGCGAACCCGAGATCGGCGGACCAGACGGCGGTCACGGGGAGAGAGGTGCCGGCCGGGGGCCCCTCCCCGGACACCGCTCGCCACCAGGCCGCCGCGTCCGACGCCGTGCGGGTGAGGACGCCGGGGGCCGCCAGACCCGTACGGTCGGGGGAGGGGAGGCGGCCGCCCGTCACCTTCAGGCCCACCACCCCGCACCAGGCCGCCGGGATCCGCACCGACCCCGCCCCGTCGCTGCCGGTCGCCAGCGGGACCAGCCCGGCCGCCACCGCCACCGCCGACCCGGCGGAGGAGCCGCCCGGAGTCCGGTCCGGGCGCCACGGATTGACGGTGCGGCCGTGCGCCCCGAGCCCCCAGGTCTGCCAGTCGGTCCCCGGCCCGGGTACGGAGGTGGCGCCCACGGCGACACACCCGGCCGCGAGCAGCGGATCCGCCGCACGCAGCCCGTGCCGGCCCTTGACCGCGATCGGCACCCCGGCCAGCGGCAGCCGTTCGCCCGCTCCGACCCGCGCCTCCACCTCACCGGCCCGGTGCAACGCCTCCTCGCGCCACACCTCGAGGAACGCGCAGAGCTCCGGGTCGACCCGGTCGATGCGTTCCAGCGCCTGCGCGGTCACGTCGACGGCACGCAGGGTGCGCTCGCGTACGGCGGCGGCGATCTCCACCGCCGGCGGGGGTGGCTCTCCGGCGTTCAGCGCCCTGTTCCTGTCAGCCGGGCCAGAGGTTCCGACTCGCGGGGCGGACGGCCGCTCAGATCACCCAGCCGCCAGTCGGGCACCCACGGCACGCGGTACACGTCGATCACGGACTCGATGAGCCGGACCCGCTGGGCCAGCGGTCGCGGCAGCCGGCCCGGCGCGTCCGCCACCAGCACGACGCCGTCGAGGTCCAGCCCTTGCGGGGCCTTCCCGGTCCGGAACAGCTCCACCGCCGGAAGCACCGAGTCCAGGCCGGTCGCATGCGTCCGCGCGACGAGCAGCACCGACTGCGGAGCACCGGGGCCCGGCCAGGCCGGCCCGCTGTCGTGACCGCCGTAGACCGCGGCGAGCGTGGAGACGCCTGCGCCGCCGTGGGTGCCGACCCAGGAGAACGCCCGGGCGCTCGCCCGTGCGGGGGCGGGATCCGGCGGGCCGCCCGGCCCCGGTACCACCGGCTCCGGCTCCGCCACCGGCCCGCGGAGCCAGATCTCCGGTCCCTGTCGCATGTCTGTCCGCATGCCCCTCTCCTGCCTCGTCATCCCGATCCTCATGCCACAGCCCCTAGCCCCGGACCGGGGCGGACGGGCGTTGGGACGAGCCTGTGACATCGCGGTGACGTGAGAAACGCGAGCGAGCGGACACACTCGAAGACAGGTGTACGACCCGAATGAGGGGACGATGGCTCGACTCAGCCGCGAGAAGAAGCGGGAACACGAAGAGGCCGCCCACGCGCCGGACCCTGCGGCAGTACCGATCGACGTCCATGTCCCCCTTCCCGTCGCCGGGACGGGTGCGGACGCGGGTGTGTCCGGTGCGCCGGTCGGTGCGCCGGGCGGTGCGTCCGTCGGTGGGGTGCCGGTGGTCGCCGGGGCAGGCGAGGAGATCCAGCAGGCCGTGCTGAACCGCCTCCACCGCATCGCCCTCGCCTCCGGTCACGCCGTCCTCGCCACCGTCCACGACGAACGCATCGGCTACGTCGTCCCGCTCCGCGTCGAGCCGGACGGCTCCAGCCACCTGTCGGGGGAGCCGCTGCGGATGGGATCCGCCTCCGCACCGGCCGCTCCCCGCGCCGGGCACGACAAGCCCACCCACCTCCTGCGCCACGTACCGGAACCCGCCCCGGCAACGCCCCAGTCGGCACCGCCTTCGGCACCGGCGCCGGCCACGCCTCCGGCCCCGGTAACGCCTTCGGCACCGGCGCCGGAACCGACGTCAGCACCGGAACCCGTGCGAGACGTCGCCCCGACCTTCCCGTTGCGAGCGGTGCCCGAGCCGCAGGGTCCGAGCGACTCCGCGCCCACCTTCCGGCTGCGGCCCCTGCCCGAGCCCGCGGACGCCGTGCCGCCCGGCACGGTCGCGCCCCCGACGGGTGCGTTCGGGCCGCCTCCGCCCATGGACGCCAGGCCCCACCCGGCCCCGGCCCCCGAGTCCGGCCGGAGCCACGAGCCGCCGCAGGAGCCCGACGGCCTCGGACCCGACCCCAAACCGACCCCGCCCCGCGGATTCGACGCCGTGGCCGAGGCGGTGCTCGGGGACGAACCGCTCGCCGCGCCGGGCGAGGCGCAACTCGCCGAGCCCATGGGGCGGATCAACGACGCGGTACGGGCGGGACGGATCGACACGGCGGCGCGACTGGCCGAGCAGACCGTGACCGAGGCGTCGGCCACGCTCGGACCGGAGCACCCGGAGGTGCTCCGGCTGCGCGAACTCACCGCCTACATCGCCTACTTGGCCGGCGAACCGGTGCGGGCCTTCCGGCTCTCCCTCGACCTCGCCGCGATCTGCCGCCGCACCGGCGACGCGGAGGCCGCCTACGGCAACGTCCGCAGCGCCGCCACCGCCTGGCGGGCGGTGCGCGACCCGCAGCCCGGACTGGAGCTGGGCGGCGAGCTGATCACGCTGTGGACGGAACTCGCCGCCGAGGGCGGCGCCGCCGCCGACGAGATCGAGGAGCTGGAGTCCGCCCGCGCCCGCATGGGCCGCCTGACCGAGCGTGCCCGGCGGGGTTGAGCGGCGTCTCGTTACGCCGACAGCTCCCACACCGCGTACGCGATCGCGTCGCTGTTGCGGTTCAGGGCCGTGTCGTCGATGTTGGCGGTGGTGTCGCAGGAGGAGTGGTAGCAGCGGTCGAAGGCCCGGCCCGCCGTACCGCCCCACTTCGCCGCCTGCGCCGCGGACTTGGTGCGGCTCGCCCCGGTGAACAGACCGCCGACCGGCACGCCCGCGTTCTTGAACGACGCGTGGTCGGAGCGCCCGTCGCCCTCGGTCTCGATCTCCGTGGGGACGCCGATGCCGGTGAAGTACGCCTGGAAGGTCTTCTCGATCGCGGGATCGTCGTCGTAGACGAAGTACCCGGGGTTCGGTGAGCCGATCATGTCGAAGTTGAGGTAGCCGTCGATCCGGGCGCGGTCCCCGCCGGCCAGCCGGCCGACGTAGTAGCGGGAGCCGACCAGCCCGAGTTCCTCGGCGCCCCACCAGGCGAACCGCAGATGTTTGGTGGGCCGGTACTGGGCCCGTGCCACGGCGAGCGCGGTCTCCAGTACGGCGGCCGAGCCGGAACCGTTGTCGTTGATGCCGGGGCCGGAGGAGACGCCGTCGAGGTGGGCGCCCGCCATCACGACCTGGTTCGGGTCGCCGCCGGGCCAGTCGGCGATGAGGTTGTAGCCGGTGCGGCCGGAGGTGGTGAACTGCTGGACGGTGGTGGTGAACCCGGCCGCGTCCAGCTTGGCCTTCACGTAGTCGAGCGATGCCTTGTAGCCGGGGCGGCCGTGGGCGCGGTTGCCGCCGTTGGCGGTGGCTATGGACTGCAGTTGCGTGAGGTGCGCCTTGACGTTGGCCAGGGGGATGTCGGGTGCGGCGGCGGTGCGCGGGGGTGCCGCTGCCGCGTCGGCGAGGGTGCCGCCGGCCAGGAGGGTGACCATCGCGACGGCACCGGCCGCAGCCGCACGGGTGGAAACGGAGAGCTTCATGTGGGGGCTCCGAGTTCCTTGGGGAAGCCCGTGGGTCGGGTGCCCACAGGCACGCCACGGTGAAGTGGGTGCCTGGATGGTGAACGTGGGCTGACTCTCCGTCAAGAGCGATATCAGGACAGCGTGTTGCGTATATCGGAGGGTGGGGTGAGCACCGCCACACCCCCTCGGGCCGACCTGTCACTGCACGCAGAACTCGTTGCCCTCCGGGTCCAGCATCACGGTCCACGTCCCGCCGGGCTCCTGCACCTGGCGCAGCACGCTCGCGCCGAGCTGCTCCAGCCGTGCGACCTCCGCCTCGCGGCGTCCCTCGCCCGCGTGGACGTCGAGGTGGAGCCGGTTCTTGACCGTCTTCGCCTCCGGGACCCGCTGGAACAGCAGCCGCCGGCCCAGTCCGGTGCCGCTGCCCTCCTCGAAGGGGTCGTCCGGGTGCCGGACGGCGATCAGGTCCCGGAACGCGCGGCGGCCGTGGTGCTCGACGATGATCTCGGGGGGTACGACGCCGGCGTCGAGCAGCTTCTCGATGAGGGCGCTGTTGTCCTCCACCACGTAACCGAGTGCGGCGGCCCAGAAGTCCGCCTGTGCGTGCGGGTCGCCCGCGTCGATGACGAGCTTCCAGTGCAGAGGAGTGGATGGTGCCGGTGGCTGTGTCATGTAACTGGTTATAGTGGTTACGTGAGCGGTCGTGCAATGGAAACGCCGGGAGACGGCCCCGGTCTCACTCTGGTCTCGCATCAAGGGACGCCCTACCGGTTCGACCCGGGCGCCCTGTGTCTGGAGCTGTTGCCGACCGGCGGTCCGGGGGCTCTCGCGCGCTTCGAGGTGCTGCACGCGCCGGCGGATCTGGTGGCCTGGGCGGGGCGCAGTCGTCTCGCGGAGGGACTCGACCTGACCGTCGACGAGGGTGAGCTGGAGCGGGCGCGTGCCCTGCGGGACGCGCTGTTCCGGCTCGCCGCCGACCGTGCCCACGGGCGTCCGCTCCGGGCCGGGGACCTGGATCACGTCAATGCCGCCGCGGCCGAGCCGCCGCTGGTCTCGCGCATGGGGGCGGACGGCACTCGTAGCTGGGCCCGGGGTGCGACGGGGACGCAGCTGCTGTCGACCGTCGCCCGCGACGCGATCGACCTGTTCACCGGCCCCTACGCCGACCGCATCCGCGAGTGCGGCGCGCACGACTGCCGCCTGCTCTTCGTCGACACCTCCCGCCCCGGCCGCCGCCGCTGGTGCGCGATGGAACACTGCGGCAACCGCGAGAAGGTCCGCGCCCACCGAGCGCGCCGTGCGCCCCGGGCAGGCGCGTAGTACCGCCCGGGCCGTCGGCCGTCGCCGATGCGCGGGCTACCGGTGAGCCCTCACGGGGGCTACCTGCGGGCCGTCGCGCGGGCTACAGGCGGGCCGCCGCGGGCTACGGGCGGGCCTCCAGCGGGTCGGTCTCCGGCCCGGCGGGCACGCTCTGCGCCTGCCGCACGGGGCTCACCGTGTCCGTGGTCATGGTGGGCCTGTTCCTCTCGGCGGCGAGCGTGCGGGCGGCGCGGCGGGCGGTGCGCAGGGCGTCCCAGGTGAGCAGGGTCAGCGCCAGCCAGACCAGCGCGAAACCGGCCCAGCGCTCCGGCGGCATGGCCTCCTTGAAGTAGAGGACGCCGAGCAGGAACTGGAACACCGGAGCCAGGTACTGCAGCAGCCCCAGCGTGGACAGGGGCACCCGGATCGCGGCGGCGCCGAAGCAGACCAGGGGGAGCGCGGTGACGATCCCGGTCGCGGCGAGCAGCGCCGCGTGCCCCGCGCCCTCCGCGGCGAAGGTGGACTCGCCCTGCGCGCTCAGCCACAGCAGATAGCCGAGGGCGGGCAGGAACTGGATCGCGGTCTCGGCGGCCAGCGACTCCACACCGCCGAGGTTGACCTTCTTCTTCACCAGTCCGTAGGTGGCGAAGGAGAAGGCGAGGCAGAGCGAGATCCACGGCGGGCGGCCGTAGCCGACGGTGAGGACGAGCACCGCCGCGGCGCCGACGCCCACCGCCGCCCACTGCACCGGCCGCAGCCGCTCCTTCAGCAGCAGGACACCCATCGCGATGGTGACCAGCGGGTTGATGAAGTAGCCGAGGGAGGCCTCGACCACGTGCCCGGAGTTCACGGACCAGATGTAGACGCCCCAGTTGACGGTGATCACCGCTGCGGCGACCGTGACCAGCGCCAGCTTGCGCGGCTGCCGCAGCAGCTCACCGAGCCACGCCCAGCGGCGCACGACGAGCAGCGCGGCGGCGACGAAGAACAGCGACCAGACCATCCGGTGGGCGAGGATCTCCACCGCCCCGGCGGGCTTGAGCAGGGGCCAGAACAGGGGCACGAGCCCCCACATCCCGTACGCCGCGAAGCCGTTCAGCAGTCCTATGCGCCGCTCTGCGGCCGACTTCCCGGTCACGGGCCCCTCCTTCTTGCCTGACGCGTGCCCTGTGCGAGCGCAGCTCGCCCGGACGACGGTAACGCCGGACAACCCCATCTGTCATGCCCGTATCGGCATACGGTCATGACAGACGGGGAGGGAGTGCGGAGGTCAGCCCTTGAGCGCCGCGGCGATCGCGTCCGCGAGCGGCGTGGTCGGACGGCCGGCCAGGCGGGACAGATCGCCGCCGTCCACGACCAGCTCCCCCTTCGCGATGGACGCGTCGACGTCCGCGAGGACCCCGGCCAGCGGACCGGGCAGACCGGCCCCGGTGAGGATGCCGGTGAGCGCCTCCGGCGTGACCGGGGTGTAGGTGATCTCCCGGCCGGTCTGCCGGCTCAGCTCGGCCGCGTACTCGGCGAAGCTCCACGCATGGTCGCCGCCCAGCTCGTACGTCGCGTTCTCGTGCCCCTCACCGGTGAGCACGGCCACGGCGGCCGCCGCGTAGTCGGCGCGCGCGGCGGACGAGACCCGGCCCTCGCCGGCGGCGGCGACCACCGTGCCGTGCTCCAGCACGGGGGCCAGGTTCTCGGTGTAGTTCTCGTGGTACCAGCCGTTGCGCAGCAGCGTGTAGGGGACGCCCGAGGCGAGCAGCGCCTCCTCCGTGCCGCGGTGGTCGTCGGCGAGCGCGGCGGTGAGGCGCCCCGGGGCGCTGGTGTAGGCGAGCAGGGCGACACCGGCGGCCCTGGCGGCGTCGATGACCACCTTGTGCTGCTGGACCCGGCCCTTGTCGACCTCGCTGCCGGAGATCAGCAGCACCCGGTCGCCGGCCGCGAACACGCCGTCGAAGCTCTCCGGCGCGTTGTAGTCGGCGACCGCGATCCGCACGCCGCGCGCCGCGAAGCCGGCGGCCTTGTGCGCGTCGCGCACGACGACGGTGACGCGGTCGGCCGGGACCTTCTCCAGCAGCTGCTCCACGACGTGACGGCCGAGCTTTCCGGTGGCGCCGGTGACGACGATGCTCATGATCAGAACTCTCCCTGGGGGTTGCGTACTGCTCACTCACCCTAGGAAAGCGGCTCTCTTTCGGTAAGTACCCACCTCAAAGTAAGGTACTGGCATGACAGTAAGCAGGGTGAGCAGCGACGGCGAGGCGATGTGCCCGTATCGCCTGGTCCTCGAGCACGTCACCAGCCGCTGGGGCGTCCTGGCGCTCATCGCGCTGCTGGAGCGGCCGTACCGATTCAGCGAGCTGCGCCGGGAGATCGGCAGGACCGGCCGGGACGTCAGCGAGAAGATGCTCACGCAGACGCTGCAGACCCTGGAGCGGGACGGCTTCGTCCACCGCGACGCCCACCCCGTCATCCCGCCACGCGTCGACTACTCCCTCACCGAGCTGGGCCGGGAGGCCGCCGAACAGGTGCGGTCCCTGGCGGAGTGGACCGAGCGGCGCATGGCCGACGTCGAGCGGGCCCGGCAGGCATACGACGAGGCCCGGGCCGCGCGGGCCCGGGCCTCGTAACGACGGCGCCGTCGTCAGCCGACGACCGTCCAGGTGTCGCCGCCCGCCATCAGCGCGGCCAGGTCGCCCTTGCCGTGCTGTTCGATGGCGGTGTCGAGCTGGTCGGCCATCTGCGTGTCGTACACCGGCCGGTCCACGGACCGGAACACGCCGATCGGGGTGTGGTGCAGGGTGTCCGGGTCGGCCAGGCGGGACAGCGCGAACGCGGTGGTCGGCGACGCCGCGTGCGCGTCGTGGACCAGGACCTCGGCCTCGTTGTCCGGCGTCACCGTGACGACCTTGAGGTCGCCCGTGGCCCGGTCCCGTACGACGCCCCGGGAGCCGTTGCTGCCGAAGCGGATCGGCTGTCCGTGCTCCAGGCGGATCACCGCCTCCTCCGCCTGCTGACGGTCCTTGAGCACCTCGAATGCACCGTCGTTGAAGATGTTGCAGTTCTGGTAGATCTCCACCAGCGCCGTGCCCGGATGGGCCGCGGCCTGGCGCAGCACCTCGGTGAGGTGCTTGCGGTCCGAGTCCACCGTGCGGGCCACGAAGGACGCCTCCGCGCCGATCGCCAGCGACACCGGGTTGAACGGCGCGTCCAGCGAGCCCATCGGAGTCGACTTGGTGATCTTGCCGACCTCGGAGGTGGGGCTGTACTGCCCCTTGGTGAGGCCGTAGATCCGGTTGTTGAACAGGAGGATCTTCAGGTTGACGTTGCGGCGCAGCGCGTGGATCAGGTGGTTGCCGCCGATGGACAGCGCGTCGCCGTCGCCCGTGACCACCCAGACGGACAGATCCCGGCGGGAGGCCGCCAGGCCCGTGGCGATGGCCGGGGCGCGGCCGTGGATGGAGTGCATCCCGTAGGTGTTCATGTAGTACGGGAAGCGGGACGAGCAGCCGATGCCGGAGACGAAGACGATGTTCTCCCGGGCCAGCCCCAGCTCGGGCATGAAACCCTGCACGGCGGCCAGGATGGCGTAGTCGCCGCAGCCGGGGCACCAGCGCACTTCCTGATCGGACTTGAAGTCCTTCATGGACTGCCTGCCCTCGGTCTTCGGGACGAGGGAAAGCGCCTCGATCGTGCCCGTGCCTTCCCTGGACGTCTCAGCCATCGATGGCCTCCTTCAGAGCCTTTGCGAGCTGCTCCGCCTTGAACGGCATGCCGTTGACCTGGTTGTACGAGTGAGCGTCGACCAGATACTTCGCCCTGATGAGCGTGGCGAGCTGACCGAGGTTCATCTCGGGGATCACCACCTTGTCGTAGCGCTTCACGACCTCACCGAGGTTCTTCGGGAACGGGTTGAGGTGCCGCAGGTGCGCCTGCGCGACGGACTCCCCGGCGGCGCGCAGCCGGCGGACGGCCGCGGTGATCGGGCCGTAGGTCGAGCCCCAGCCCAGGACGAGGGTCCGCGCTTCGTGCGGGTCGTCGACCTCGACGTCCGGCACGTCGATGCCGTCGATCTTCGCCTGCCGGGTGCGGACCATGAAGTCGTGGTTGGCCGGGTCGTAGGAGATGTTGCCCGTGCCGTCCTGCTTCTCGATGCCGCCGATGCGGTGCTCCAGGCCGGGGGTGCCGGGGACGGCCCAGGGGCGCGCGAGCGTCTGCGGATCGCGCTTGTACGGCCAGAACACCTCGGTGCCGTCGTCCAGGGTGTGGTTGGGGCCCTGCGTGAACTGCACCTGGAGATCCGGCAGCTCCTCCAGGTCCGGGATGCGCCACGGCTCGGAGCCGTTGGCCAGGTAGCCGTCGGAGAGGAGGAACACCGGGGTGCGGTAGGCGAGCGCGATCCGGGCGGCCTCCAGGGCGGCGTCGAAGCAGTCGGCCGGGGTGCGGGGGGCGACGACGGGCACCGGGGCCTCGCCGTTGCGGCCGTACATGGCCTGGAGGAGGTCGGCCTGCTCGGTCTTGGTGGGCAGTCCCGTCGACGGACCGCCGCGCTGGATGTCCACGATGAGGAGCGGGAGCTCCAGGGAGACGGCGAGGCCGATCGTCTCGGACTTCAGGGCCACACCCGGGCCGGACGTGGTGGTCACGGCCAGCGAACCGCCGAACGCCGCACCGAGGGCCGCGCCGATGCCGGCGATCTCGTCCTCGGCCTGGAAGGTGCGCACACCGAAGTTCTTGTGCTTGCTGAGCTCGTGCAGGATGTCCGACGCCGGGGTGATCGGGTACGAGCCCAGGAACAGCGGCAGGTCCGCCTGGCGGGACGCGGCGATCAGTCCGTAGGACAGGGCGAGGTTGCCGGAGATGTTGCGGTACACGCCCGGGGGGAACGCGGTCGCGGCCGGGGCTACCTCGTACGAGACCGCGAAGTCCTCCGTGGTCTCGCCGAAGTTCCAGCCCGCGCGGAACGCGGCGATGTTCGCCGCCGCGATGTCCGGCTTCTTCGCGAACTTGCTGGTCAGGAACTTCTCCGTGCCCTCGGTCGGGCGGTGGTACATCCAGCTCAGCAGGCCCAGCGCGAACATGTTCTTGCTGCGCTCGGCCTCCTTGCGGGTGAGGTCGAACTCCTTCAGCGCCTCCACGGTGAGGGTCGTCAGCGGCACCGGGTGCACGTTGTAACCGTCGAGGGAGCCGTCCTCCAGCGGGTTCGTCTCGTAGCCGACCTTCTGCATCGCCCGCTTGGTGAACTCGTCCGTGTTGACGATGATCTCCGCGCCCCGCGGCAGATCGGCGATGTTCGCCTTCAGCGCGGCCGGGTTCATCGCCACCAGGACGTTCGGCGCGTCACCGGGGGTGAGGATGTCGTGGTCGGCGAAGTGGAGCTGGAAGGACGACACACCCGGCAGGGTGCCGGCGGGCGCGCGGATCTCGGCCGGGAAGTTCGGCAGCGTCGACAGGTCGTTGCCGAAGGACGCGGTCTCCGAGGTGAAACGGTCACCGGTGAGCTGCATGCCGTCACCCGAGTCCCCCGCGAACCTGATGATCACTCGGTCCAGACGGCGGACGTCCTTGGACCCCGTCGCCGCTGTGCGCTGCTCTCCTACGACTGCTCCGTCGGCGTGCTCCGCTGGGCTGCTGACCTGGCTGGTCACTGAACTGGACCTCCCTCGAGGCGGCTGTCCGGGCCGGACCTTCCCGCAGGTCCTCCCTGGATCAACCCTACGACCGTAAGGGTCGCCTTCCTTGGGTGATTCGCATGTTGGACATCGGTTTGGGATGTCCCGGCGCCTTGATCTCTACCGGTTCTCCCTGGAATGCCGCTGGTGCGGCGCCCCTCGGACCTTTTCCACCTTTGCGTAGGAGACGCAGCCTCTTCGCGTCGCGGTTCGGCCGCACGAGGGGCAGGAACAGGAACGGCGGGCTCAGGAATTGAGGTAGGTGAGCACGGCCAGTACGCGCCGGTGGTCGCCCTCGCTCTGGGAGAGGCCCAGCTTCAGGAAGATGTTGCTGACGTGCTTCTCGACGGCGCCGTCGCTCACCACCAGCTGCCTGGCGATCGCGGAGTTCGTCCGCCCCTCGGCCATCAGGCCCAGGACCTCCCGCTCACGGGGGGTGAGTCCCGCGAGTACGTCCTGCTTGCGGCTACGGCCGAGCAGCTGCGCGACGACCTCCGGGTCCAGGGCCGTACCGCCCTGGGCCACGCGCACCACCGCGTCCACGAACTCACGCACTTCGGCTACCCGGTCCTTGAGCAGATAGCCGACGCCCCGGCTGGAACCCGCGAGCAACTCCGTGGCGTAGCGCTCCTCCACGTACTGCGACAGCACGAGGACGCCGAGGTCGGGGTGCGCCTTGCGCAGCTGTACGGCCGCGCGGACGCCCTCGTCGGTGTGGGTGGGAGGCATGCGTACGTCGGCCACGACCACGTCGGGCAGCTCGCCCTGGGCGTCCAGTTCTGTGATGGTCTTGATCAGCGCGTTGCCGTCGCCGACGCCCGCGACGACGTCGTGTCCCCGGTCGGTGAGCAGGCGTGTCAGGCCCTCCCGCAGCAAGACGGAATCCTCGGCGATGACCACCCGCACTCTGTCCTCCACGATCTCGTCCCCCCGCATCCCCGTAGTCATGGGGTCCAGCATTCCAGCATCCGGGGGACGATGCCGCCGGTTCGCTCCGCGGGGTGGGCGGGGGTTCGGGTGCGGGGCCGGTGGGGGTGCGCGTGGCCGTGCCTGCGGCGCCAGTGCGGCTTCGGTGGGGGTGCGCGTAGCGCCTACGGGTGGTGGGTGGGGCGGGGCCGGGGCGGTGGTGTCCGTCCTCGGTC
>NZ_JBFAXA010000044.1:0-22072 GCF_040689265.1 Streptomyces sp. NPDC052012 | reverse complement strand
TGGGGGTCCCCCCGCTCGAGCGAAGCCGAGAGTGGGGGAGGGTGGGCGCAGCGGCACCCCGCAAGCGCGGGCGAGCGACACCCACCCCCGGCCAGCCCCGACGCCGGGTGACCGTCAGTCCCACCCCGGCGCACGTGACGTACCTCAAAGGCGGCCGATATCCCCGTGCGGCATCCTCGGTGCGCGCCGTTCCGGGACGCGACCGCTCAGCAGGATCAACCGCGCCGCCCGATGCCGCTGCCCGGCGTAAGGCTCCAGCAGCTCCAGCATCACCGCATCGTCCGCATACCGATCGCCGGCCAGCGCCCACCCCACGATCCCCGGCAGATGCAGATCGCCCACCGTCACCGCATCCGCCGCCCCATGACTGCGCTGCACCGTCTCCGCAGACGTCCACGGCCCGATCCCGGACACCAGCTCCAGCCGCTCCTGCGCCGCCGCCGCCGGCATCCCCGCCGCCTCCTCCAGCCGCGCGGCGACCCGCACGGCCCGCAGGATCGTCGACGCCCGCTTGTTGTCGACCCCCGCCCGATGCCACTCCCAGGAGGGGATCAGCGCCCAGGTGCGAGGAGCCGGCATCACCGACATCCGTTCGGGCGCGGGCCCCGGCGCCGGCGTCCCGTACTTCCGTACCAGCAGCCGCCACGCCCGGTACGCCTCCCCGGTCGTGACCTTCTGCTCCAGGATCGACGGGATCAACGACTCCAGCACCAGCCCCGTCCGCGTCAGCCGCAGCCCGGGACGGCGGTGCCGGGTCAGTGCCACCAGGCGGTGCCGGGGGACGAAGGCCGAGGGATCGTCGCCCGCACCGAGCAGTTCGGGCAGGAATTCCAGCAGCCATTCGGCGCCCGGCCCCCACGCCTCGCCCCGGATCCGCCCGCCGCACCGGCTCACCCGCAGCGTCCCCGGCCCCGTCGGAGTCAGACTCGCCCGCCACACGGAGCCGTCCGGCGTCGTCCGGAAGGTGGGGTCTCCGGGCCCCCGCCGCAGCGGGCCGAGGACCAGACCGAGGTCCAGCGGGCCGTCCGGCACCCAGGTCCGTACGCGCGCGGGCGCGGGCGCCTGGCGGGGGACCGCGGCGGGTACGGCCACATGGCCGCCGCGCACCGTCGTCCGCGTCGGGCGGGGGGCGAAACGTCCTGCCACGAGAGATCCCAGGGGTGGAAGTGAGGGTCCTATGAGGGTAGGCGTTCGCGCGCCCGGCTCACCGCACCTCTATGAAGGCGTCCGCGGAGCGCTCCGGCCGCGGACGCGGGTCTTCCGCCGGGTGACCGATCGCCACCGCGCCCATCGGGTCCCAGTCAGCGGGCAGGTCCAGGACGTCCCGGACCACGTCCCGGCAGAACATCGTCGACGACACCCACGCCGACCCCAGCCGCTCCCCGGCCAACGCGACCAGGAAGTTCTGGACGCCGGCGCCCGCCGCGACCACGAACATCTCCCGCTCGGCACCGTCCCGCCGCGCGTCGCCGTACGTGTGCGAGCCGTCCATGACCAGGCAGGGGACAGCCAGGTACGGCGCGTTGCGCAGGACGTCGCCGCGGCGGACGCGCTTGGCGATGGACTCCTCCGACTTGCCGTCCCGGCGCAGGTCCGCGATCCACGCCTCCCGCATGGCGTCCAGCAGCCGGGTGCGGGACTCGGCCGACTCCAGCAGGACGAAACGCCACGGCGTGGTGTGGTGCGGCGCCGGTGCCGTCACGGCCGCCGCCACCGCGCGGCGCACCGCCCCCGGGTCGACCGGCTCGTCGGTGAAGGCCCGGACCGTACGGCGCTGGGTCACGGCCAGGCGTACGGCCTCCGACGTGCCGAGACGGAACATGTCGTCGCGTGCGCCGCGGACCATGGCACGGGCCCCTTCGCCGTCGTCCGCGGCCACCGTGTGCGGCAGTCCCCGGACCACGGCCACCGGGAGGCCGGCCGCCTTGCCCTTCACCAGGTCGCCCGCCGCGGCCAGCTCGTCCGCCGTGGCGACGACCGTGGCGCTCAGCGGATTGCCGTGCCCGTCCGTGCCGCCGCGCAGATCGTCCAGCACGCGTACGCCCGCCGCGCCGATCGCGACATCCGTGAGACCGGCGCGCCAGGGGCGGCCGGACGTGTCGGTGACGATCACGCCCACCGTGACGCCGAGGGCGTCGCGCAGACCCTCGCGGATCGCCCGCGCGGACGCGTCCGGGTCCTTGGGCAGCAGCAGTACGGTGCCGGACGGCGTGTTGGAGGCGTCGACCCCGGCGGCGGCCATGACCAGGCCCTGCCGGTTCTCCACGATGCGCAGCCCGCCGCGCCGGGCCACGACCCGCACGGTCTCCGCGTCGATCGCGGCCTCCCGGTCGGCCGCCTCGACGATCCTGCCCTCCGCCTTGGAGACGATCTTCGAGGTGATCAGCAGCACGTCGCCGTCGGCCAGGGCGGGCTCGGCGGTCGCGATGAGCTTGGCGAGGTCGTCGCCGTGCCGGATCTCGGGCAGACCGGGGACGGCCCAGACCCGGTACGCGGGCGTGTCGTCGGACCCGCTCACGCCGCCCGCACCTCCTCGGCCAGGTCCAGCGCCTCCCGGGCCATCCGCGCCGCCGCGTCGACGTCGGTCATCATCAGCGGCACGGCCTTGCAGCGGATCCCGGCCGCCTCCACCCGCTCGACGGACGCCGTGTCGACCGTGTCGACCAGCCAGCCGTCCAGCAGCCCCGATCCGTAGTGCTCGGCCACCGCCGCCGCCGTGGACTCCACGCCGACCGCCGCGAGGACCTTGTCGGCCATGCCGCGCACCGGTGCGTCCCCCACGATCGGCGACAGTCCGACCACCGGCACACCCGCGTCGGCGATGGCCTCGCGGATGCCGGGGACGGCGAGAATCGTGCCGACGGAGACGACCGGGTTGGACGGCGGGAAGAGGATCACGTCGGCCTCGGCGATCGCCTCGAGCACGCCCGGCGCCGGCTTCGCCTGCTCCGCGCCGACCGGCACCACCGCCTCGGCCGGCACCGACGCCCGCAGCCGCACCCAGTACTCCTGGAAATGGATCGCCTTGCGCTCCCCGTCCACCTCGACCGCGACATGCGTCTCCACGCGGTCGTCGGTCATCGGGATCAGCCGGACACCCGGCTGCCAGCGGTCGCAGAGGGCTTCCGTGACCGCGCTGAGCGGATACCCGGCGCCGATCATCTGCGTGCGCACGATGTGCGTGGCGAAGTCCCGGTCGCCGAGACCGAACCACTCCGGGCCGACGCCGTACGCCGCCAGCTCCTCCTTGAGGTGGAAGGTCTCGTCGGCCCGCCCCCAGCCCTGCTCCTCGTTGATGCCGCCGCCGAGCGTGTACATCACCGTGTCGAGGTCCGGGCAGACCTTCAGCCCGAAGAGGTGGATGTCGTCCCCGGTGTTGCCGATGACCGTGATGTCCGCGTCCGGCGCGGCCCGCTTCAGACCACGCAGGAAACGGGCACCGCCGATGCCGCCTGCCAGAACCACAATGCGCATGCCGCCCAGTCTGGCAGGCGGGTACGACAGTGCGTCAGGCGGTCAGGGAGCCGGCCTCGCAGTGCGGGGAGGTGTGCATGGGCATCTCGGTCAGGCCCGGGTAGTAGATGTGCAGGCTGACCGCGGGTTCGAGGGTGTCGTTGACGACCTCGTGCACATAGCCGGGCGCGAAGACGCGCTGCGCGCCGGGCGTCAACGCGCGCGTGCCGCGGTCGGTGCGCTCCGTGAGGGTGCCGTCCAGCACGGTCAGGACGCCGGAGGAGCGTCCGTGGTCGTGCAGCCCGCTGCCCTGGCCCGGCACCCAGGACAGCAGCCACACCTCGTAGCCGGGTCCGGTGCGCAGCCGGTGGTACCAGCGGCTGGTGGCGTCGTAGCGCACGAGGTGCTCCCACTGGGAGCGGTCGGCGGCGATGGAGCGGGCCAGCCCGGCGAACTCGGCGACGGTGGCCGGGTGCTCGCGCGGTGCCTGGAGCAAGTGCGGGACTTCGAGGATGTCGCCTGCGATCTGCAGGTCGCTGTCGCTGTTCATGGAGGGCGGAGGTTCCTCGGCGTAAGAAGCGGCGGGGGACTGCTCTGGTGGGAGCGAGAAGCGAAGGAAACTACGGCCGGGACGCGAAGGACCCGGCGACGGCCGGAGCGCGGAGGCTCAACAGCCGGAACAGCAACAGCTACAGCGAGCGCGGGCAGCACCGAGGGACCCGGCGGGGCGGGTCGAGGTGAGTGCCGAGTTCGCGAGCATGCCCACAAGGACAGCGGCTCACACCTCCACTGTCAACTCGACGCCCGGAATGTGGGACATGGTTCACCTCATCCGGTTCATCTCCCAGGCGAAAGGTTTGCTCAGCCGGATCCCGGGACACATGCTGCGCACGACCGGGTGCACGAGCGCCGTTGCGATCCCGTGATCCGACTGTGATCAGGTTCGCTTCGGCTCGGTGTCGGAACGAGATCGATCTGCCGGACGTCCTTCCCCGTAGAGGCTCTGCGCGGGACGGGAAGCCCGCGCGGGTCCCGTCTGTATGTCAAGGTTTAAGGCGATTTGAACACTTTCCGCTTGGCCTTGGTTCCGCAGAGTGAATAAGGGGCTCAATAGCAGATCTCGGCTTGACTCTCCCGGAGCAGCGCAATTGTAATTTCACTCGTGTCGTTCAGCCGGAATCGGTAACGGCAACATCACGGGGACGCGAAAGACTGACGAGGGGCGCACATGACCGAGCTGGTGCAGCAACTGCTGGTCGACGACGCGGACGAGGAACTCGGCTGGCAGGAGCGCGCGCTGTGCGCCCAGACCGACCCCGAGTCCTTCTTCCCCGAGAAGGGCGGCTCCACCCGGGAGGCCAAGAAGGTCTGTCTCGCCTGTGAGGTCCGCTCCGAGTGCCTCGAGTACGCCCTCGCCAACGACGAGCGTTTCGGCATCTGGGGCGGCCTGTCCGAGCGGGAGCGCCGCCGGCTGAAGAAGGCCGCCGTCTGAGGAAGCGTCTGAAGAAGGCCGCCGGCTGAAGAAGGCCGTCGTCCGGAGAAGGGCGCCGACCGGAACAGGCCGCCGTCGGTCGGACGGCGCGTCACATCCGTGCACAAACCACACGGATACGTCACGTACGGCCCGTCGCAGGTGGGTTGTCCACAGGCGGCGGGCCGCCTTGCTGGGCAGCCGATAGTGTGGTCGCTCGTCCGAGACGCCCCGCTGCCCCCACCGGGCACGGGCGTCCACCGCAGTCCACCGAACCGGGGCCCGTACCTCGATGTCCGTGCACAGCCACCCGGCAGCCCACGACGCTGCCGCCATCCCTGAGTTCCCGCGCCATGTGGTGACCGCGGTCCTCGTCTCGCACGACGGTGCCCGCTGGCTGCCCGACGCGCTCGCCGGGCTGCTCGGACAGGAGCGCCCGGTCCAGTTCGCCCTGGCCGCCGACACCGGCAGCGCGGACGACTCCGCCCGGCTGGTCACCGAGGCCCTCGGCGACGACCGTGTGCTGCACCTCGCCCGGCGCACCGGCTTCGGCCAGGCCGTCGAGGAGTGCCACCGCACGGCCCCGCACCTCACCCCGGACGACCTGACGTATCTGAAGCGGCCGAGCGGCTGGGACCCGGTCACCCGCACCTGGCGCGACGACGCCTACGACCTGCCCGAGCTCCCGTACGGCGAACCGGTGCAGTGGCTCTGGCTGCTGCACGACGACTGCGCCCCCGAACCCGACGCGCTGGCCCAGCTGCTGCGCGTCGTGGAGAACGAGTACGAGCTCGGCCGCGACGACGTGGCCGTCGTCGGCCCCAAACTCCGCGGCTGGTACGACCGCCGGCAGCTGCTGGAGGTCGGCGTCTCCATCGCCAACTCCGGCCGCCGCTGGACCGGCCTGGACCGCCGCGAGCAGGACCAGGGCCAGCACGACCACGTGCGGACCGTGCTGTCGGTCTCCACCGCCGGCATGCTGATCCGCCGCGACGTCTTCGAGCGGCTCGGCGGCTTCGACCGGCATCTGCCGCTCATGCGCGACGACGTCGACCTGTGCTGGCGCGCGCACGCGGCCGGCCACCGGGTCCTCATCGCCCCCGAGGCCGTCGTCCGGCACGCCGAGGCGGCCTCCCGCGAGCGCCGCACCGTCGACTGCGTGGGCCGCACGTCCGCCTCCCCGCACAAGGTGGACAAGGCGGGCGCCGTCTACACCCTGCTCGTCAACGCCCGTACGGCGGTGCTCCCCTGGGTGCTGCTGCGACTCGTCCTCGGCACCCTGCTGCGCACCCTCGCCCACCTCGTCGGCAAGGTCCCCGGCCAGGCGGTCGACGAGATCCGCGGCCTGATGAGCACCCTGCTGCGCCCCGAGCGGATCCTGGCCGGGCGGCGCCGGCGCGGCAGCCCGGCGATCGACAAGGGCGAACTGCGGGCGCTGTTCCCGCCGCCGGGCGCCACGATCCGGGTCACCGTCGAACAGGTCGCGGGCAACCTCGTCGGCCGCTCCGACCCCGAGGTCACCACCGGCGCCGGACGGCACGGCGGCGCCATCGAGTCCGGACCCGGCGGCGACGACGCCGACTTCCTCGAGGTCGAGCAGTTCGCCCGTCTCAAGCGCATCGCCCGCAGGCCGGGCCCCGTGCTCTTCCTCGTCCTGCTGCTCGTCTCCCTCGCCGCGTGCCGCGCCCTCCTCGGCGGCGGCGCGCTCGCGGGCGGCGCCCTGCTCCCGGCACCCGCCGCGTCCGGCGACCTGTGGGCGCGCTACACGGACGCGTGGCACGCGGTCGGCGCCGGCGGCACCGGCTCCGCACCTCCCTACCTCGCGATCGTGGCGGCCTTCGCCTCCCTGCTGCTCGGCTCGACCGGACTGGCCGTCACCATCCTTCTGGTCTGCTCGGTTCCGCTGGCCGGGTTCACCGCGTACTTCGCCTCGCGCCCGCTCGTGGAGTCCCGGCTGCTGCGCGCGTGGGCCGCCGTCGCCTACGCCTTCCTCCCTGCCGCCACCGGCGCCCTCGCCGGAGGCCGGATCGGCACCGCCGTCCTCGCCGTCCTGCTGCCCCTCATCGCCCGCGCCGGCATCGCCGCGAGCGGCCTGACCGACAGCACCGGCGCCCGCGGCAGTTGGCGCGCCACCTGGGCGTACGCGCTGCTGCTGACCATCACCACGGCGTTCACCCCGATCGTGTGGCCCATCGCCCTGGTCCTCGGCCTCGGCGTGCTGGCCCTGCGCCGCGCGGACCTCACCGCGTACGCCCCGCGCTTCCTCGCCCAACTGGGCACCCCCCTGCTGCTCCTGGCCCCCTGGTCGCTCTCCCTGCTCCCCTTCGGCTTCTTCCGGGAAGCGGGCCTCGAGTACGGCGGTTCCGCCGCCTCTGCCCTCGATCTGCTCGGCGCCAACCCGGGCGGCCCGGGCACCTTCAGCGGCCTGATGCTCCTCGGCCTGGTGCTCGCCGCCCTGGCCGCGCTGCTGCGCACCGAGCGGCAGACCGCCGTCCGCACCGCCTGGGTGACCGGGCTGGTCGGCCTCGTCTTCGCCGTGCTGTCCAACAACTCGACCTGGGCCGGCCCCGCAACGCTCGTCTACGGCATCGCCCTGCTGGCCGCCGCCGCACTCGGCGCCGACGGGGCACGCGCGCGTGTCGCCGAGCAGAGCTTCGGCTGGCGCCAGCCGGTCGCCGCGCTGATCGCCCTCGCCTGCGCCGCCGGCCCGCTGCTGCTCGCCGCCGGCTGGATGCTCCGCGGCGCCGACGGCCCTCTGGAGCGCCGAGACCCCGTCCAGGTGCCGGCGTTCGTCGCCGAGGAGAGCAACACCCGCGACCAGGCCCGCACTCTCGTCCTGGACAGCGACTCCGCCGCCCACGTCCGCTACATGCTGGTCCGCGGCTCCGGCGCCCGCATGGGCGACGCCGAACTGGCCACGTCCGACGGCGAGAACAGCAGACTCGACAAGGTCGTCGCCAATCTGGTCGCCGGCTCCGGCGCCGACCAGGCCGCCCAGCTCGGCACCTTCGCCGTCCGCTACGTCCTCGTCCACCAGGGCGCGCCCCGCGAGGTCACCCGCGTCCTGGACGCCACCCCCGGCCTGACCCGGCTCAGTCAGCAGGCCGGCGGCGCCCTGTGGCGGGTGGACCGGCAGGTGTCCCGAGCGACGATCGTCTCCGCCGAGAAGAGCACGCCCGTCGCCGCGGGCCCCGTGGAGATCCACACCACCGTCCCGAGCGGCCCCGACGGCCGCGTCCTGCGCCTCGCCGACTCCGCCGCCGACGGCTGGACCGCCACCCTGGACGGCACCCCGCTGCCCCGCACGACGGTCGACGGCTGGGCCCAGGGCTTCGAACTCCCCGCCTCCGGCGGCCGTCTCGACGTCACCTACGACGACCCGGTCACCCACACCGCCTGGCTGTGGGCCCAGGGCCTCCTCGCCGTCGTCCTCGTCGTCCTCGCCCTGCCCGGCCGCCGCCGCGACATCGACGACGACCTGCCCGAGGAACCCGTCCCCGCACCTGCCGGAGAGGGCCGCCGCGCCCGCCGCCTGCGCGCCCAGGCCGACCAGCAGGAAGCGCCCGCGCCCATCCCCCCGCAAGCCCCGCCCCCCACCCACGACACCTGGCAGCCGGCGCCGTACCCCGACGAGGCGGCGCAGTACCAGCAGCAGTACGCGACGTACCCCCAGCAGGGCCAACAGGCCCAGCAGCCCCAGCAGTACCCCTACGAGGGCGCCCCGTACGATCCGTACGCCTACGACCAGACGCCGTACGAGCAGGCGTCCTACGACCGGACTCCGTACGACCAGACCTACACCCACGGCTACGACATGCCGTACGACCCCACGGGCAGTGATCGTCCCGACGGGAGCCAGCAGTGAACCGCACGACCCTGTCCCTGATCGCGGGAGCCGCCGCCCTCACGGCCGTGACGGGCTTCGCCGCCCTCACCACCCCGGATGCGGCCCCCACGAACGACACGGCCCGGACGGCGGCCCACCTCCCGGTGGAGCGCACCAGTCTGCTCTGCCCGCCCCCCAGCACCTCCGACCTGGCCGAGACGACGTACACGTCCTTCACCCCCGTCACCAAGGGCACGGAGAGCAAGGGCTCGGCGGAACTGACGCCGGCGCAACCGGAGTCGGACGCCTCCGAGGAGCAGCAGAAACCCGGCAAGCCCGTCCTGGAGCCCGAGCAGCCCGGCAAGCAGGCCACCGGCGACGTCTCCGGAGGCGAGGCCCCCGCCCTGATCGGCACCGCCGAGGGCCGCTTCGCCCCCGGCTGGACGGTGCAGCAGACCACGGAGGTCGCCGCGGGCACGGGCCGCGGCCTGCAGGGCGTCACCTGCACCGCACCGGACACCGAGTTCTGGTTCCCCGGCTCCAGCACCTCCGCCGAGCGCACCGACTACGTCCACCTGACCAACCCGGACGACTCGGCCGCCGTCGTGGACATCGAGCTCTACGGCAAGGACGGCGCCCTGAAGTCCACCGTGGGCGAGGGCATCACGGTCCCGGCGCACTCCAGCGAGCCGGTCCTGCTGTCCACGCTCACCGAGGAGCAGCAGACCAACGTGACCGTGCATGTCGTCGTCCGCAGCGGCCGGGTGGGCGCGGCCGTGCAGGCCCTGGACGACGAACTCGGCGGCGACTGGCTGGCGGCGTCGACCGACCCGGCGGGCAGTCTGATCATCCCCGGCATCCCGAAGGACGCCACAGCCGTACGCCTGGTCGCCTTCGCCCCCGGCGACACGGACGCCGACCTGAACGTCCGCCTGGCCTCACCCACCGGCCTGATCACCCCGGCCGGCCACGAGACCCTGCACGTGAAGGGCGGCATGACGGCCGCCGTGGACCTGGGCGACATCACCCGGGGCGAGCCCGGCTCCCTCGTCCTGACCCCCACGGACCGCTCCGTCCCGGTCGTCGCGGCGGTCCGCGTCCTCCGCGGCAAGGGCGACGCCCAGGAGTCGGCCTTCGTCCCGGCCGCCCGCCCGGTGGGCACCCGCGCCACAGCGGTGGGCAACACCACCCGGACGACCACCCTTTCGCTGACCGCCCCCGAAGGCACCGCAAAGGTCAAGGTCACCGCCTCACCGGCCGCGGACGGCGGCAGCCCCGCCTCGAAGACGTACACCATCAAGTCCGGCACGACCCAGACGATCACCCCGCCCACCCCGGACGGCGTGAAGGGCACCTACGCCCTGACGATCGAACCGGAGACGGACACCCCGGTCTATGCGACGCGGACCCTGACCGCGGAGGACAACGCCTTCACCACGCAGACCCTCCCGGACGACCGGGGCATGGTGGCGGTACCGGAAGCCGAGGAAGACCTGTCCGTCCTGCAGAAGTAGAGGACCTGCTGCCTAATCCTCGCCGTACCGGGGGTCCACGGTCTCCGGTGTCAGCCCGAGCAGCTCCGCCACCTGTTCCACGACCACCTCGTGCACCAGCGCGGCCCGTTCGTCGCGCCCCTTGGTACGGATCTCCACCGGCCGCCGATAGATCACCACCCGCGCGGGCCGTCCCTCCCGCGCCGGCAGGGACCCGCCCAGCGGCACGGTCTCGTCGCTCCACCCCGCACCGGCCGCCGCCCCGTCCAGGCGCGGCACCTCCAGCACCAGGAAATCGATGTCGGCCAGCTGCGGCCACCGCCGCTCCAGCCGCTCCACGGAGTCCTGCACGAGATCCGCGAACGTCTCCGCCCTACTGGCCGCGAGCGGCACCTGCGGCGGTGCGATCGGCCCCCGCATGCCCCTGCCGTGGCGATCACGGCGTCGGGGCCCGGGGCCGGCGGCGGCACGGGGCGTCACAGGGTTGTCCATCACTGTGCAGGGTAGTCGCCACCGACCCGGCCCGCCCGGCCCCACATGCCCGACCCGACGCGCTCCCTCCTGCCCGCCGCCGTCCCCTGCCCACACAGATGTCACTACCTGACCATTCCAGCCAAGGTTGGGCTCGTTTCCGCATCTCTCCCAGACCGGTGATCTCAAGGCAATTGACGGTGTTTGTACCAACTGGTGACCGCAATCAGAATCGCCGGCCTCCCCGGACGCCCCCGTCCGGCCAGGTCACCGAGGCCGTTCCCGGAGCCCGTGTGCGACGTCTCACACCACGACACGGGGGAGTGACCTGGTGGAGAGTCGTCGCGGCCCGCTCAAGAGTGCGGTACCGTCCAACGTCGTGAGCCCTGTACGTCGCTGTTCGCGCACCGCTTGCGGCCGTCCCGCCGTCGCGACGCTGACGTACGTCTACGCCGACTCGACCGCGGTCCTCGGCCCCCTCGCCACCTACGCCGAGCCCCACTGCTACGACCTGTGCGCCGAGCACTCCGAACGCCTCACCGCACCGCGCGGCTGGGAGGTCGTCCGCCTTCTCGACGGCTCCGCCCCGGCCCAGCCCAGCGGCGACGATCTGGAAGCGCTGGCGAACGCCGTACGCGAGGCGGCCCGCCCGCAGGAACGCGCGGCCGGCGCCGCGGGCGGCGGACGCAGGGCCGACCCCATGGAGGTGGCCCGCCGAGGCCATCTCCGCGTGCTCCGCTCCCCGGACAACTGACCCCGCCGCCCGACCGGTCCTTGCCGGACCGTTTTGGCACCGTGCGCCCACCCCCCACGGCATGTCACACCCGGCCGGTAGTTTGTGGTGACCGACAGGACTTCCGGAAGGGCTGGCCGTGGCTGCTGATCTCTCGCAGATCGTGAAGGCGTACGACGTGCGCGGAGTCGTCCCCGACCAGTGGGACGAGTCCCTGGCCGAACTCTTCGGCGCGGCCTTCGCCCGGGTCACCGGCGCGAGCGCCATCGTCACCGGCCACGACATGCGCCCCTCGTCCCCGCCCCTGTCGGCCGCCTTCGCACGCGGCGCCGCCGCCCAAGGCGTCGACGTGACGGAGATCGGCCTGTGCTCCACGGACCAGCTGTACTACGCCTCGGGCGCGCTGGACCTGCCGGGCGCGATGTTCACCGCCTCGCACAATCCGGCCCGGTACAACGGCATCAAGCTGTGCCGCGCCGGTGCGGCCCCGGTCGGCCAGGACACGGGCCTCGCGGAGATCCGCGCGCTCGTCGAGAAGTGGAGCGACGCGTCCGCCGCCCCGCAGCCGGCGGGACCGGTGGGAACGATCACGCAGCGCGACACGTTGACCGATTACGCCGCCCACCTGCGCTCCCTCGTCGACCTGACCGCCGTCCGCCCCCTGAAGGTCGTCGTCGACGCCGGCAACGGCATGGGCGGCCACACCGTCCCCACCGTCTTCGCCGGCCTGCCGCTCACGCTCGTCCCGATGTACTTCGAACTCGACGGCACCTTCCCCAACCACGAGGCCAACCCCCTCGACCCGGCCAACCTGGTCGATCTGCAGAAGCGGGTCCGCGAGGAGGGCGCCGACCTCGGCCTCGCCTTCGACGGCGACGCCGACCGCTGCTTCGTCGTGGACGAACGGGGCGAGCCGGTCTCCCCGTCGGCGATCACTGCCCTGGTGGCGTCCCGGGAGCTCGCCCGCAACGGCGGCAGGGGCACCATCATCCACAACCTGATCACGTCCTGGTCGGTACCGGAGGTCGTGAAGGAGAACGGCGGCACCCCGGTCCGCACCCGCGTCGGCCACTCCTTCATCAAGGCCGAGATGGCCACCACCGGCGCGATCTTCGGCGGTGAGCACTCCGCGCACTACTACTTCCGCGACTTCTGGAACGCCGACACGGGCATGCTGGCCGCGCTCCACGTCCTCGCCGCGCTCGGCGGCCAGCAGGGCACGCTGTCCGCCCTCGTCGCGGAGTACGACCGCTACGCGGGATCCGGCGAGATCAACTCCACGGTCGACGACCAGACCGCCCGCCTCGCCGCGATCCGGGCGGCGTACGAGGGCCGCGAGGGCATCACCCTCGACGAACTGGACGGACTCACGGTCACGTCCGCCGACTGGTGGTTCAACGTCCGCCCGTCCAACACGGAGCCGCTCCTGCGCCTGAACGCCGAGGCACGGGACGAGGCGACGATGACGAGGATCCGCGACGAGGCGCTGGCGATCATCAGAGGCTGACCGCGTGCGGGACGGGACGCCGTCCGCGCGGCGGTACTCAGCCACCGCGCCCACCCCTGAGGCCCCACCGGCGGTACGCTGACCAGGCACATCCGCGCACACCCACCCGCCCCGAAGGGAACCCTCATGCCGCTCGAAGCCGGCCTCCTGGAGATCCTCGCCTGCCCGGCCTGCCACTCCCCCCTCAAGGAGCAGGACGCCGAGCTGATCTGCACCGGCCAGGACTGCGGCCTGGCGTACCCGGTCCGCGACGGCATCCCCGTCCTCCTCGTCGACGAGGCCCGGCGCCCCGCGTAACCGCCGATCCGGCGACCCGGCGCACCAGCGACCCGCCGCCCCGCGAACCGACGCCCCGCCGATCGGAGGCATGCCGCCCATGCTCGACGAAACGCTGCTCGACTCACCGGAGGGCCTCGCCGAGGCCGATCACCGCGGTCTGCTCCGCGGCGCCGCCGAAGCCGGCGCCCGGGTCCGCACCGCCGCCCGGCACGCCGCCGAGGCCGGGATCCACGACCTGAAACCCGACGGCCGGCCCCGCGCGGTCCTCATCGCGGGCCCCGGCGCCGCCGCCACCCAGACCGCCGACCTCCTCGGCACCCTCGCGGGCGCCGGCAGCCCCGTCACCCGCCTCGCGCCCACCGGCGTCGCCCCCGCCGCGGGCGCGCTGCGCTGGGAACTGCCCGGCTGGGCCGGCTCCGTCGACCTGCTGCTCATCGCCACCCCGGACGGCACCGAACCCGGCCTGTCCCTGCTCGCCGAACAGGCCTACCGCCGAGGCTGCACGGTCGTCGCCGTGGCCCCCGCCCGCACTCCGCTCGCGGAGTCGGTGAACGGCTCCCACGGCCTGTTCGTCCCCATGGCGACCGCCCCCTACGACCAGGAAGAACCCCTCGCGGCCTCCGCCCCCGGCGTGCTGTGGGCGCTGCTCACCCCGCTGCTGGCGCTGCTGGACCGCACCGGTCTGCTCGCCGCGCCGCCGGACGCCCTGGAGAAGGTCGCCGACCGCCTCGACCGCATCGCCGAACGCTGCGGCCCCGCCATCGCCACCTACAGCAACGCCGCCAAGACCCTGGCCGCCGAACTCGCCGACGCGCTGCCCATCGTGTGGACCGAGGGCACCTCCGCCGGCCCGGCCGGCCGCCGCTTCGCCGCCGCGCTCGCCGAACTGTCCGGCACCCCCGCCGTCGTGGCCGAACTCCCCGAGGCGCTCGCCGCGCACAGCGCCCTGCTCGCCGGCCCCCTCGCCGCCGGAGCCGACCCGGAGGACTTCTTCCGCGACCGCGTCGAGGAGCCGCCCGCCCTGCACGCACGCGTGGTGCTGCTGCGCGACCGCCCGATCGGCAGCTTCACCGCCGCCCCGGCCGCCCGCGACCTGGCCCTCAGCCACGACACGCCGATCAGCGAACTGGAGCCGGAAGCGGGCGGCGAACTGGAGACCCTCGCCGAACTGATCGCCATCACGGATTTCGCCGCCGTTTACCTGGCGCTCGCCTCACGCGCCTGATCATGCCCGGGACACCCTGACCCCTCCCGGCCCGTCCCGTCGCGTCCCGCCTCGGGAGACGGGCACGAGAACCGCAGAAGGAACCCAGAGAACCCCATGGACCGCCTCGCCAACACCATCCGCCCCTACGCCTGGGGTTCCACCACGGCCATCCCGCACCTCCTCGGCACCGAACCGACCGGCGAACCGCAGGCGGAGATGTGGATGGGCGCCCACCCCGGTGCCCCCTCCCGCACCGACCGCGGCACCCTCGTCGAGGTCATCGACGCCGCCCCCGAGAAGGAGCTCGGCGCGGCCTCCGTCGCCAAGTTCGGCCCGCACCTGCCCTTCCTGCTCAAACTCCTCGCCGCCGGCGCCCCCCTCTCCCTCCAGGTCCACCCCGACCTCGAGCAGGCCAGGCAGGGCTACGAGGACGAGGAACGCCGCGGCATCCCCGTGGACGCCCCGCACCGCAACTACAAGGACGCCAACCACAAGCCGGAACTGATCTGCGCGCTCACCGAGTTCGACGGCCTGTGCGGCTTCCGCGACCCGCTGCGCGCCGCCGACCTCCTCGACGCCCTCGGCGTCGACTCCCTCAAGCCGTACGTCGACCTGCTGCACGCCCACCCCGAGGACGCGGCCCTGCGGGAGGTGCTCACCGCGATCCTCACCGCCGACCCCGAGGAGATGGCCCACACCGTCACGGAGGCGGCCGCCGCATGCGACCGCCTCGGCGGCGCCCACGCCCCCTACGCCGACATCGCCCACCACTACCCGGGCGACCCCGGCGTCATCGCCGCGATGCTCCTCAACCACGTCCGGCTCCAGCCCGGCGAGGCCCTCTTCCTCGGCGCCGGCGTCCCGCACGCCTACCTCAACGGCCTCGGCGTCGAGATCATGGCCAACTCGGACAACGTCCTGCGCTGCGGCCTCACCCCCAAGCACGTCGACGTCCCCGAACTGCTGCGCATCGTCCGCTTCGAGGCCGGCGACCCCGGCGTGCTGCGCCCGGAGGCCACACCGGACGGCGAGGAGGTCTACGACACGCCCATCGACGAGTTCCGGCTCTCCCGCTACGTCCTCCCCGCGGGCGGCACCACCCACGACCTGACTCGCTCCACCCCCCAGATCCTGCTGTGCACCGCCGGCTCCGTCCGGGCGGGCGAGCACGCACTGTCCCCGGGTCAGTCCGTGTTCGTCCCGGCGGGCGAGAAGGCCGAAGTGTCCGGCGCCGGAACGCTGTTCAGGGCCACCGTCGTCGCCTGACCACCCGCGGACCCGGACCTGACGCGCCGGTACCGCGGCGGGCTGCAACAATGGCCCACCGTCAAAGGACGGGCAAAGTCCCGGGCGTACGAAGGCGCACGCCCGGGCTCAGGAAAACGGCGTACGAAGGGACAACGCGGACACATGAGCGCGTCAGGCGGCACCAAGGCGATCGTGGCGGCACTCGCCGCCAACCTCGCGATCGCGGTAGCGAAGTTCGTGGCGTTCCTCTTCAGCGGCTCCTCGTCGATGCTCG
This sequence comes from Streptomyces sp. NPDC052012, assembly GCF_040689265.1. NCBI lineage: Bacteria > Bacillati > Actinomycetota > Actinomycetes > Kitasatosporales > Streptomycetaceae > Streptomyces > Streptomyces sp. NPDC052012. Next base: position 6,110 of record NZ_JBFAXA010000044.1, on the reverse strand, counting down.
CCGAGTCCGTGCACTCGGTCGCCGACTCCGGCAACCAGGCACTGCTGCTGGTCGGCGGCAAGAAGGCCAAGCGCGTGGCGACCCCGCAGCACCCCTTCGGCTACGGCCGCGAGCGCTACATCTACGCCTTCCTCGTCTCCATCGTGCTGTTCTCGGTCGGTGGCATGTTCGCCCTCTACGAGGGCTACGAGAAGATCAAGCACCCGCACGAGATCGAGCACTGGTACTGGCCGGTCGGCGTCCTCGTCTTCGCGATCATCGCCGAGACCTTCTCCTTCCGCACCGCCATCCAGGAGTCCAACGTCCTGCGCGGCAAGCGCTCCTGGAAGGAGTTCGTCCGTCACGCCAAGGCCCCCGAGCTGCCGGTCGTCCTCCTGGAGGACCTCGGTGCCCTCGTCGGCCTGATCCTCGCCCTCGGCGGTGTCGGCCTCGCCCTGCTCACCGGCGACAGCGTCTGGGACGGCATCGGCACCCTCTGCATCGGCGTCCTGCTCATCCTGATCGCCCTCGTCCTCGCCGCCGAGACCAAGTCCCTGCTGCTCGGCGAGGCCGCGGGCGCCGAGGAGACCGCGAAGATCGAGGCCGCCGTCGTCGACGGCGACACCGTGACCCGCATCATCCACATGCGCACCCTCCACATCGGCCCGGAGGAACTGCTGGTCGCCGCGAAGATCGCCGTCCGCCACGACAACACGGCCACCGAGATCGCCGCCGCCATCGACGCCGCCGAGGCCCGCATCCGCGCGTCCGTCCCGATCGCCCGCGTCATCTACCTCGAGCCCGACATCTACAGCGAGACCGAGGCGGCCAAGGGCCCCGACCCGGAAGCCACCCCGGGCGGCCCGACCCCGGACACCGCCGGCCACTGACGACACCAGAGCCCCAGGGGCCCGCCGCACACCCGGCGGGCCCTCTGCATGACCCGTCCGGCCGGAGGATCCAGCGGGAGATCCGGCCGGAGATCCACGCGGCCGTCCACCAGATCGGCCTGATGTGTTCGCGGACGGACTGGGGATCGCCGGGGGCTCCGGTGTAGCTTGGGACGGAGCCAGACGTCGCTGCTGATGGCGGTCGGGCGGCCCACTGCGGCCGACCGAGGGAGAGAGGGCCTCCGACGGACTGCGCTGCGCGCACGCGGGCATGCCTGTGTCCTCTTTCGGGCACCCCTGTGTCCGCCGCCGCGCAGACCAGCCGTACCCACCTCGACCCAACCCCGAGGAGCAGCTCGCAATGACGACTGTCGACAACCGACAGGACTTCAAGGTCGCCGACCTCTCCCTGGCCGCCTTCGGCCGCAAGGAGATCACCCTCGCCGAGCACGAGATGCCGGGCCTCATGGCGATCCGCAAGGAGTACGCCGAGGCACAGCCCCTCGCCGGCGCCCGCATCACGGGCTCCCTGCACATGACCGTGCAGACCGCCGTCCTCATCGAGACCCTGGTCGCCCTCGGCGCGCAGGTCCGCTGGGCGTCCTGCAACATCTTCTCCACCCAGGACCACGCCGCGGCCGCCATCGCCGTCGGCCCGAACGGCACGCCCGACAACCCGCAGGGCGTCCCGGTCTTCGCCTGGAAGGGCGAGACCCTCGAGGAGTACTGGTGGTGCACCGAGCAGGCCCTGACCTGGCCGGACAGCCCCACCGGCGGCCCCAACATGATCCTCGACGACGGCGGTGACGCCACCCTCCTCGTCCACAAGGGCGTCGAGTACGAGAAGGACGGCAAGGTCCCCTCGCCCGACACCGCCGAGTCCGACGAGCACCGCGTCATCCTCGAACTGCTCACCCGCACCCTGGGCGAGAACCCGCAGAAGTGGACCCAGCTCTCCTCGGAGATCCGCGGTGTCACCGAGGAGACCACGACGGGCGTCCACCGCCTGTACGAGATGCAGCGCGACGGCACCCTCCTGTTCCCGGCGATCAACGTCAACGACGCCGTCACCAAGTCGAAGTTCGACAACAAGTACGGCTGCCGCCACTCCCTGATCGACGGCATCAACCGCGCCACCGACACCCTGATCGGCGGCAAGACCGCCGTCGTGTGCGGCTACGGCGACGTGGGCAAGGGCTGCGCGGAGTCCCTGCGCGGCCAGGGCGCCCGCGTGATCGTCACCGAGATCGACCCGATCTGCGCCCTGCAGGCCGCGATGGACGGCTACCAGGTCACCACGCTGGACGAGGTCGTCGAGACGGCCGACATCTTCATCACCACGACCGGCAACAAGGACATCATCATGGCCTCGGACATGGCCAAGATGAAGCACCAGGCCATCGTCGGCAACATCGGCCACTTCGACAACGAGATCGACATGGCCGGCCTCGCCAAGGTCCCCGGCATCGTCAAGGACGAGATCAAGCCGCAGGTCCACACCTGGACGTTCCCCGACGGCAAGAAGATCATCGTGCTGTCCGAGGGCCGCCTGCTGAACCTGGGCAACGCCACCGGTCACCCGTCGTTCGTGATGTCCAACTCCTTCGCGGACCAGACCCTGGCCCAGATCGAGCTGTTCACCAAGCCCGACGAGTACCCGACCGGCGTCTACGTGCTGCCCAAGCACCTCGACGAGAAGGTCGCCCGTCTCCACCTCGACGCCCTCGGCGTGAAGCTGACGACGCTCCGCCCCGAGCAGGCCGAGTACATCGGCGTGAAGGTCGAGGGCCCGTACAAGTCGGACCACTACCGCTACTGAGTCCGCAGCCCCGCCCGCCGTGAGCGCGTCCGCGCACGGACACGCTCACGGCAGCAGGTCCTCCGAGGCAGGCCCCCGCACCCCCGTGCCGGGGGCCTGCCCCATTGGCGGACCAGCGACCGGCCCAGCCCGTCAAGACCCAGGACCCCCATGCCCCGCGGCCGTTATTCGCTCCACGATCCGCACGATCACACCCCCCTCGCACAAGAGCACTTCCACTGCGCCCCCGGCCCGTCCGGCTGGCGCTATGTCTCCCAGCTCACCGCCCCGTCCGGCGATCACCTGGGCTCCGTCGACCTCGCCCTCGACGAACTCGGCCGCCCCATCCGTCTCGAACTCCACGCCGCGAGCTGGCAGGTCCGCGGCGCCGCCCTCGACGGCGTCACCTGGGTCCGCACGGACCCCACGGGAACCCACGCCACCGAAGGCAATGTGCGCGCCCACGCCTTCACCGGCTCGTCCCCCGCGTTCCTCATCGCCACCGCCCGTCTGCTGCGCCTCACCCCCTCCTCCTCAGCCACCCGCGTACGCCTCGTCGCCTTCACGGACCCGGTCCTCGCCCCGCGCACCGTCGACCAGTCTTGGGCGCTGGTGAAAAGAGAAGCACACGCCACTGACAACGCCCCCCTGACCGTGGACGAATACCAGGTCACAGCCCTGGACACCGGCGAACAGCACGCCGTGCACATCGCCGGGGACGTCGTCCTCGCAGCCCCCGGCATCGAGCTGGAAGATCTCGAATCGCCGCCGTCGGTCTTCGGCTGAACACCGGCTCCAGCAGCGCCGGCACCCACGCGGCGACGACCTGAGCCGCCGTCCAAGGCCGAGCCGCCTCAGTCCTTCACGCCGGAGGGACGAACCCCGTCGAGGGCCGTTCGGCCGGCGGCTCCTGCCGAGGGGTGTCGGCCGGCACGGCTCGCGGATCCGCACCGGGCTGTTCCGACGGAACCGCCGGAAGCGAGGGCCCGGACGAAACCGAGGAATCCGACGGAGGCACGGCCGCAGGGGGACGGGCAGGAGGCCCATAGCCCCCGCCCACCTGGGCACCACCGCTCGGACCGCTCACGCGACCGCTCATGCCACCACCAGCCGCACCGCCGTGACCGCCGGCACCGCCCCCGAAGGCCCGCCGCGCCTCCCGGGCCTGCCGCTCCTGCACCACCGCCGCCAGATACGCCGCCGGCGGCACCCCCTGCGGCACCGGCGTCCCCGTGCGCTCCGCGACGTCCGCCGCCAGCCGCTGGGCCATCGACCAGCCGACCTGCGGGTCCAACTGCTGCATCCGCGTCAGGTACTGCCGGACGGCGAGCCACAGACCGTCCGGCACCGCCGACAGGTCCAGCCCCGAGAACCGCCCGGCCAGCCACGGGGGAGGCGGCGGCACAGAACTCATCTGCGTCGCCGGCATCCGCTCCCGCACGACCAGGGTCCCCGCGAACACATCCCCCAGCCGCCGCCCCCGCGCCGACACCAGCGAGGCGATGCAGGCCACGACGCCGAGCGTCATCAGAATCTCGATCACACCGATGAGGCCCCGCACCAGCGCGTGGCGGAAGCGAATCGGTCCGCCGTCGTCCCGCACCACCCGTAGCCCGCACGCCAGCTTCCCGAGCGAGCGACCATGACTCAGCGTCTCGACCGCGATCGGCCCGCCCACCAGCACGAGGACGAACACCGCGATCGATATCGCCGTCTGCGCGGCCTCGTCCAGCGAAGCCGTGGCCGCCACCAGGGCCAGCGTCACCGCGACATAGACGGCCAGGGCGGCCGCCAGGTCGAGCAGCACGGCGAGCGCCCTGCTGGGCAGCCTCGCGGGGCGCAGCTCCAACGCCACCGCCTCGCCCGTCACCAGCTCACTCACGCCCGCCGCCCTTCCCCTGCACTGCCCCGAACACGGCCAGTCTGCCAAGCTGATGACACATCGCACCGCAGTACGACCACCCGATCAAGCAGATCATCGATCACCCGGGGTCCGGCCGACCGTATCGATCGACTGCGAGCAAGCCGAGGAGCAGGCACACAGATGGACCTCGACGTCTTCGTCTCCGCCCACCGCGCGGAGTGGGACCGCCTCGACGCCCTGCTCCGCCGCCAGCGCCGGCTCAACGGCGCGGAGGCCGACGAACTCGTCTCCCTCTACCAGCGCACCGCCACGCACCTCTCGCTGATCCAGTCAGCCGCCCCCGACCCCCAGCTGACAGGTCGGCTCAGCCAGCTGGTGGCACGCGCGCGTAGCGCCGTGACAGGCACCCGCCGAGCCTCCTGGCGAGACGTCACCCACTTCCTCACCCACAGCTTCCCGGCCGCGGTCTACCGGTCACGGCACTGGTGGGTGCCCACAGCATTGCTGTCCACGGCCGTGGCGGCCCTCCTCGGCTGGTGGATCGGCACCCACCCGGAGGTCCAGGCGACCATCGCGGCCCCCAGCGAACTGCGCGAGCTGACCCGCCCCGGGGGTCAGTACGAGACCTACTACTCCAGTCACCCCGCGGCCTCGTTCGCCGCCCAGGTCTGGACGAACAACGCCTGGGCCGCCGCCCTGTGCCTGATCCTCGGCGTCTTTCTGGGCCTGCCCGTCATCTGGATCCTCTTCCAGAACATGCTCAACCTGGGCGTCGGCTTCGGCCTGATGTCCTCCGCCGGCCGGCTCGACACGTTCCTCGGCCTCGTCCTGCCCCACGGCCTCCTGGAACTGACAGCGGTCTTCGTCGCCGCCGGAACCGGTCTGCGCCTCGGCTGGACCCTCATCGATCCGGGGCCCCGCACCCGCCGCAGTGCTCTCGCGGAGGAGGGCCGAGCAGCACTGGCGATGGCGATCGGCCTCGCCCTGGTCCTGTTCATCTCCGGCGCGATCGAAGGCTTCGTCACCCCCTCGGGCCTGCCCACCTGGACGCGCATCGGCATCGGAGTCGTGGCGGAGGCGGCCTTCCTGGCCTACGTCTATGTCGTGGGCCGCCGCGCGGCTCGGGCCGGTGAGACAGGGGACCTGGCGGCAGCCGAACGCAGCGCGACCGTGCCGACGGCCGCCTGATGTGCGAACCGCACTGTTCTGCTGCTAGTCTCCTCTTCGCCCCACGGGAGCCGTTGACACGGACCCTGAGGGGAGGTAGATTCAAACAGTTGCCTGGAGATGGGCTCCGACCCAGACCGGCAACCGTGAGTATCTACTCCGCTTCTTGAAATCGTGATTTCGAAGAAGCCCCTCCCGATAAATCGGAAAATGGCGGCCGGTCAGCCCGGCCCAAAACTTCTGATAAAGTCGGATGCGCCGGAAAGGGAAACGCGAAAGCGGGAACCTGGAAAGCACCGAGGAAATCGGATCGAAAAGATCTGATAGAGTCGGAAACACCGAAGGGAAGCGCCCGGAGGAAAGCCCGAGAGGGTGAGTACGAAGGAAGCGTCCGTTCCTTGAGAACTCAACA
>NZ_JBFAXA010000043.1:0-29030 GCF_040689265.1 Streptomyces sp. NPDC052012 | reverse complement strand
CCCACCTTGCCGACCTCACCGTGCGCGATCGGCGCATCGGAGTCATGCCCCATCTGCGTGGGCAGATCGAACGCCACCGACAACCCCGTCGTGCCGTTGGCGATCAGCTGCTTGTACCGGGCGTTGGACTCCGCCGCCGTACCGAAGCCGGCGTACTGCCGCATCGTCCACGGACGGCCGGTGTACATCGACGGGTACACGCCCCGTGTGAACGGGTACGCCCCCGGCTCGCCCAGCTTCCGTGCCGGGTCCCAGCCCTGGAGCATCTCCGGACCGTAGACCGGTGCGACGGGAATTCCCGACTCAGAGTTGCGCGCCATGGTGCCTCGCCTCCATGGATGTTCCTCCGTTGGATGATCTCGGTGTCTGTGTCCCGGCCTGCCTGAAGCCGAGCAGCGAAGAGTGCTGTGTGCCGCAGAAGATGGCGGGCGGCACTCGGTGGGGGTGAGGGGGGCGGGGGGCCCTGGCGACCGTGAGCAGGAATTTCTTCACCGGCCGGCGCCTGTGGAATTCGGTGCTCCGCAATTCCGTACAGGAAATAGTTCCGCGAATGGACAATAGAAGGCGGCGATCGTGCCAGTCAACTGCTGTCCGGGATCCGACATATTTCCGCGTAGTTACTTGTCGGGAAACAAGCTCGGTGCAGTACAAGATTGAACAAGTGCGGAGAGTTGAATCTTCGTCAGCTTTGACTTGGTTGAATGATGAAATGAACCGGTCATGACTCTGTGAGGAAGACCGCATCGCGGCTTTGCGGAATGCGGAATTCCTCCCCGGTGCGGAGCGGGAGCGGCAGGTCGCGGGCGTATTCGGCCCGTGTGGCCGGCTGTTGCCGTCGGCTGCTGAACTCCAGTAGGCCACTGGGGCGTTGGCGGGGATCCTTTGACTGGATCCGGACTCTTCGACATACTTCTTCGCGAGGTCGGCTGGTTCGCAAGTTCGATGAACGAACAGGTAAGCAACGGGGGAACCACCACGGGTCCGGCTGCGTCACCTGAATCCGGGAAGCGCTGCGGTCGGGCTCGGTCCTGGGCGTTTCTGCCGGGAAATCGAAATACGGGGGACATGTGCTTACGCCTACGCTCAATGAGCTCGTAGACGACTGTATAGCCGGAAATCAGGACAGTTGGAACCGCATCGTAGAGCGCTACACACCACTGATATGGGCGATCGCCCGGGGCCACCGGCTGAGCGCGGCCGACAGTGAGGACGTCAGCCAGACCACCTGGATGAGGGTCATCCAGCACCTCGGCAAGCTCCGCGATCCCGAGAAGCTGGCCCAGTGGATCGCGGTCTCGGCCCGCCGGGAGAGCCTCAAGCTCATCGAGAAGTCCGGGCGCAGCGTGCCCGTCGGCGACTCACCGATCTTCGACCGCTCCGAGCCGTCGGAGAACCACCCGGAGGAGCGGGCGCTCGCCAAGGAGCGCGACGACGAGGTGCTGCTCGCGTACTGTGCGCTCTCGCCGAAGTGCCAGGCGCTGCTCGGCCTGCTGGTGACCGACCCGCCGATGTCCTACGACGAGATCAGCGCCACCCTGGGCGTGCCGCGGGGCTCCATCGGCCCCAACCGCTCCCGGTGCCTTGCCCACTTGAGGAAGCTGCTGCAGCAGGAGACGGAGCGGTCGGAGCGGTCGGCCGACCTGCTCAAGGCGATCACGCGCTCCGGTCTGCGGACGTTCGCGCTGGACCAGCGCTGATCCGCCGGACACCGCCGGCCCGCGCGCCGCGGTGAGAAGGACATGGCCGGCGCCCTGCCCCGCGGGTTCCACGCGGGGCAGGGCGCCGGCTCTGCTTGTGCTCAAGTGGCGCACGAGTACTCGGTATTGCCCTGTGTTAAATCCACGTATAGCCTAGGTCTCCATTTACTGGCGATCTAACGGCGAAAGGTGGGTGGCATGAACGAATCGGGCAAGGAAAACGCGGCGGAATCGGACGACGAAACGCTGGCCAGGCTCGCCGGCGCTGTCGGACAGCCGTCACCCGGCACGCTGGACCGCGCCAAGGCGCTCTTTGCGTTCGTGACCGACGACGTCCAGGAGCCGAGTGCCGAGTCCGCGCCCGCCGAGGAGCCGACGCCCGTCGTCGCGAAGGGCACGGCGGCGCACCTCTCCTGACGGCCGGCGGCCCACGACCGCCCTACCGATGATGTGACCCTCGCCACAATCCACGGGGAAACGCGGCCCCCTTGTATCCCGAGCGGATGCGGCCGGATCCATGGACATGGCAAAGGGACACGCCCTGCTCTGGCGGGAGCACGCAGCGGTCCCGTCCGTCGCAATCGTCGGGAAGGAATCCCGTGGCCGCTGAACGCAACCCATGGTCGGCCCTAGGGGCGCTGATCGTGGGGTTCTCCCTCATCGTGCTGGACATGACCGTGGTGGCGGTCGCCAACCCCGTGATCATGGAGGGGCTGGAGGCCGGTGTCTCCGAAGTCATCTGGGTGACCAGCGCCTACCTGCTCACCTATGCGGCACCCCTGCTGTTCACCGGCCGGCTCGGGGACCGCTTCGGCGCGAAGAACGTCTACGTGGCCGGCCTGGTCGTGTTCACGCTCGCCTCGCTGTGGTGCGGCATGGCGCAGAGCATCGAGATGCTCATCGCGGCGCGCGCCGTCCAGGGCCTCGGTGCCGCGCTGATGACACCCCAGACGATGGCGATGATCACCCAGATCTTCCCCGCCGAGAAGCGCGGAGCCGCCATGGGCGTGTGGGGCGGATCCGCCGGTGTCTCCATGCTGCTCGGCCCCGTCGTCGGCGGTCTGCTGGTCGACTCGGCCGGCTGGGAGTGGATCTTCCTGATCAATCTGCCGATCGGCGTCATCGCCCTCGTCCTGGCGCTGAAGCTGCTGCCGTCCCTGCCGACCAAACGCCAGGCCGTCGACCCGCTCGGCATCCTGCTGTCCTGCGGAGGCATGTTCCTGCTCGTCTACGGACTGCAGGAGGGCAACAACAAGGACTGGTCGGCCGGCATCTGGCTGACCATCGCCGCGGGGCTGGCCGTGCTCGCCCTGTTCGTCGTCACCCAGGCCCGCAGCAAGGGCGAACCCCTCCTGCTCCTCAGCCTGTTCCGCGACCGCAACTTCGCGCTGGCGAACATCGGCATCGCCGCCATGGGTGCCGCGGTGACCGCGATGACCGTGCCCTCCTATTTCTATCTGCAGGGCGTTCAAGGCCTTTCCTCCATGGAGTCGGCACTGGTCTTCGCCCCGCTCGCCATCCTCACCGGAGTCTTCTCGCCGGTCATCGGCAAACTCTCCGACAAATCCCACCCGCGCACCTTCACGACCATCGGTTTCATACTGTTCGCCCTCACGATCGTCGCCTACAGCGTGCTGATGCGGGAGCCGGATTCCCCGCTGTGGATGTTCTGCGTCACGGCCGCCGTCACCGGCGTCGCCAACGGCATGGCCTGGGGTCCCCTGGGCGCCATCGCCACCCGCAACCTCCCCGTGCACCAGTCCGGTGCCGGCTCCGGCATCTACAACACCAACCGCCAGTTGGGCGCCGTCCTCGGCAGCGCCGCTGTCGGAGCGCTGTTCGCCAACCGCATCGAGGCCCACCTGCCGGGCATCGCGGGCGGCGGGGCCCACTTCGAGGGCAGCGCGTCCGCGGTGCCCAGCGCGGTGCACGAGCCCTACAGCACCGCCCTCAGCCAGACGGGCCTCCTGCCGGCCGCCTTCCTGCTGCTCGGCGCGATCGCCTCCGTCCTGTTCGTCGCCTTCCCACAGCGGCCGGCGGACCAGGAGGCCGAGGAACCGGCCCTGCAGACCGTGGACGACATTCGCTGAGACCGGCCGCCGCCCGAGGCGCGCCGCGGCTCCACGGCCTCACGGCCGCCGCGCGCCCGCTTTCCCGTACGGCAGCGCATTCCCGACCCGGGGCGGACCGCCGTCCGCCCCGGCGGAGAGGTAGGACATGACCACACAAGAAGAATTCGACCTGTGGATCCGCAGGCTCGGCACCACGGACCACCCCAAAGCCAGACTGATCTGCTTCCCCCACGCCGGCGGTTCGGCGAACTTCTACTTCCGGTTCGCCCGCGCATTCACCGACCTGGACGTCTACGGCGTCCAGTACCCCGGCCGGCAGGACCGCCGCAGGGAACCCTTCCGCAACAGCATCCCGGAACTCGCCGACGAGATCGCCGGACACCTCGCCGAATGGAACGACCTGCCGGTCGTCCTCCTGGGAAACAGCATGGGCGCGCTCGTCGCCTTCGAAGTGGCCTTCCGCCTCGAATCCCTGGGAAACCCCCCGCTGTCCCTCTTCGCCTGCGGCCGCGTCGCACCCACCCTCCGCAAGGACGAAGGCACCCACCTCAAGGGCCAGGACGCCTTCCTGCGCGAAATGGAGCTGCTCGGCGGCATGGGCCACGAGCTGCTGCAGGACGACGAGATCCTCGACCTCGTGCTGCCGCCCATGCGCGCCGATTACCGGCTCGCGGAAACCTACCGCGCCGCCCCCGGAACACGGATCTCCGCGCCGATCCACGTCCACATCGGAAAAGCCGATCCCAAGGTGAACGAACCCGAAGCGGACCAGTGGAGGCTCAGCACCACCGGCGAGTTCACGCTGGACGCCCACGACGGCGGCCACTTCTTCTTCACCGACAACGCGGAACGCCTCGTCGCCGCCGTCGACCACTGTGTGGAAAACGCCGAAAGTCTTTCTCGCTAGCTGTATCCAGGCGAGCCACCGCGGGATCAGAAACAGCGACCACATGGTTGGACATGAGCCCGAAGGTGGGGGAAAAGCATGGCCCTCGAGAAGCACGACGTCGTCGGAGCCCTGCGCAAGTCGCTGAAGGAGACCGAGCGGCTGCGGCGGCAGAACCAGCAGCTGCTCGACCAGGCCGGCGAGCCCTTGGCGATCGTGGGCATGAGCTGCCGCTACCCGGGCGGTGTGACCTCACCGGACAGCCTGTGGTCACTCGTCGCCGAGGGACGCACGGGACTCTCCGAGTTCCCCGACGACCGCGGCTGGGACCTGGACAACCTCTACGACCCCGACCCCGACCATCCCGGCACCGCCTACACCCGGCACGGCGGATTCCTCGACGGCATGGCCGAGTTCGACGCGGAGTTCTTCGGCATCAGCCCGCGCGAGGCCCTGGCCATGGACCCGCAGCAGCGCCTGCTCCTCGAAGGCGCCTGGGAGGCCCTCGAGGACGCGGGCATCGACCCCCTGACGCTCAAGGGCAGCGACACCGGCGTCTTCTGCGGGCTGATGTTCTCCGACTACCAGTTCGTCGCCAGCCAGAGCGACCGGCGACCGGAGATCGAGGGCTACCTCTCCATCGCCTCCTCGCCCAGCGTGGCCTCCGGCCGCATCAGCTACACCTTCGGGTTCGAAGGGCCCGCCGTCACGGTCGACACCGTCTGCTCGTCCTCCCTCGTGGCCATCGACGTCGCCGCCAAGTCCCTGCGCGCCAAGGAGTGCTCGCTCGCCGTCGTCGGCGGAGCCACGACCCTCGCCCGCCCCCTCGCCTTCGTCGAGTTCAGCCGCCAGCGCGCACTGTCCCCCGACGGGCGCTGCAAGGCGTACGCGGCGGCAGCCGACGGCGTCGGCTGGGCCGAGGGCATGGGCCTGCTCGTCCTGGAACGGCTCTCCGACGCCCGCCGCAACGGGCGCCGCATCCTCGGCCTGATCCGCGGCACGGCCGTCAATCAGGACGGCGCGAGCAACGGCCTGACCGCGCCCAACGGCCCCTCCCAGGAGCGGGTGATCCGGCAGGCCCTCGCCAGCGCCGGGCTGTCCCCGGCCGACGTGGACGCCGTCGAGGGCCACGGCACGGGAACCCCGCTCGGCGACCCGATCGAGGCCGAGGCACTGCTCGCCACCTACGGCCAGAACCGCCGGGGCGGCCCGCTGTACCTCGGCTCGATCAAGTCGAACTTCGGCCACACCCAGGCCGCCGCCGGCGTGGCGGGCGTCATCAAGATGGTCATGGCGATGCGCCACGAGACCCTGCCGCCCACCCTGCACGTCGACGCTCCGTCCCCGCACGTCGACTGGGCCTCGGGCGAAGTCGAGCTGCTGACCGAGGCCCGCCCCTGGCCCGCGGGTGAACGGATCCGCCGGGCCGGGGTGTCCTCCTTCGGCGTGAGCGGCACCAACGCCCACGTCATCCTGGAGGAAGCCCCCCAGCAGGACGCAGCCCCGGCGCACACCCCGAACCGGCCGGCCGGGGACTCCGGCACCGGCCCCCGGCCCCCGGTGCTCCTTCCGCTGTCCGCCCGCAGCGACGCCGCCCTGCGCGACATGGCCGACCGCCTGCGCGCCCACATGATCCGCCGGCCGGAACTCGACCACCTCGACATCGGCTACGCCCAGGCGACCAGCCGCGCCCACCTCGAACGCCGAGCCGTGATCGTCGCCGCCGACCGGGGCGCCCTGCTGACCGGCCTGAGCAACCTGAGCACCGCCGAGCCGGCCGCGAACATCGCCGAGAGCCCGGTCGTCGGCTCGGCCGTGAAGCCGGTGTTCGTGTTCCCGGGGCAGGGGGCGCAGTGGGTCGGTATGGCGGTGGACCTCCTCGACAGCGCGCCGGTGTTCGCGGCGGAGATCGCCGCGTGTGGACAGGCGCTGGGCGAGTTCGTCGACTGGGGTCTGGAGGACGTCCTGCGTTCCGCGCCCGGTGCGCCCTCCCTGGACCGGGTCGATGTGGTGCAGCCGGCGCTGTTCGCGGTGATGGTGGGTCTGGCGGCGTTGTGGCGGTCGTACGGGGTGGAGCCGTCGGCGGTCGTGGGTCACTCGCAGGGTGAGATCGCCGCGGCGTATGTGGCCGGTGGTCTGTCGCTGCGGGATGCGGCGCGGGTCGTGGCGGTGCGCAGTCAGTTGGTGCGGGACCGGCTGGCCGGGCTGGGCGGGATGATGTCGGTCGCGCTGCCGGTGGAGCGGGCCGAGGAGCTGATCGGCCCGTTCGGGGGCCGGGTGTCGGTCGCGGCGGTCAATGGTCCGGCGGCCGTGATCGTCGCTGGTGACGCAGACGCGTTGGACGAGGTGCTGGCGGTCTGTGAGCGCGAGGGTGTCCGTGCCCGCCGGGTGAGGGTGGACTACGCGTCGCACACCGCGCACGTCGAGGCGATCGAGGCGGATCTGCTGGCGGCCCTGGCTCCGGTGGAGCCCGTGTCGGGCAGTGTGCCGTTCTACTCGACCGTCACGGGCGGTTTCCTGGACACGGCGTCGCTGGACGCCGGTTACTGGTACCGCAACCTGCGCGGGCAGGTCGGCTTCGAGCCGGCCATCCGCGCCCTCGTCGACAAGGGCATGGGCTGCTTCGTCGAGGTGTCGCCCCACCCGGTGCTGACGATGGCGGTCGACGAGTCCGTCGAGGCGCAGGACGCGGCCGGCCGGGTCGCGGTGGTCGGCTCGCTGCGCCGCGACGAGGGCGGACCGGCCCGGTTCCTGCTCTCCCTCGGCCAGGCGCACGCCGCCGGCGTGAGGATCGACTGGGAGGCGGTGTACGCGGACTCCGGCGCCCGGCGCGTCGACCTGCCCACCTACGCCTTCCAGCGGGAGAAGTACTGGCTGACGCCCAAGGCACAGGGCGGCGACGTCACCGCGGCCGGACTCGACCGCACCCGGCACCCGGTCCTCGCGGCGGCCGTGCGGCTCGGCGAACGCGACGAGTGGGTCTTCACCGCACGCCTGGCCACCGACGACCAGCCGTGGATCCGCGACCACGTGGTGCTGGGCACCGTGGTCGTACCCGGCACCGCGCTCGTCGAACTCGTCCTCGCCGCGGCCGGCCACGTGGGCTGCGAACTCCTCGACGAACTGATCCTCGAGGCACCGCTGACCCTCGACGAGGGCTCCGCCCGCCACCTCCGCGTCACCGTCGGCGCACCCGACGACGAGGGACACCGCGACGTCGCGATCCACTCCCTGCCCGAGGCCCAGGCCGAGTCCGACGACGCCCGGCAGGTCGTCCGGCACGCCCGCGGACGGCTCGCCCCCGAGGCCGCGCCCGGCACCCCCTTCCCCGCCCACTGGCCGCCGATCGCGGCCGTCGAGACCTCCGCCGACGCCCTCTACGAGCGGCTCGCCGACCTCGGACTCGACTACGGCCCCCTGTTCCAGGGCGTGCAGACCGTGTGGCGCAGCGGTTCCGAGGTGTACGCCGAGGTGGCCCTGCCGGAGAGCACCGTCGTCGACGGCTTCGCCGTCCACCCGGCACTGTTCGACTCCGCGCTGCACGCCACCATGGTGGACAAGGACGCCGGTTCCGCCCCCGACCTGCCCTTCTCCTGGTCCGGGGTGCGATACGGACGCCCCGCCTCCCACCGGGCCCGCGTGCGCGTCGCCCCCGCCGGCGAGTCCGCCTTCCGCATCGACGTCGCCGACGAGAACGGTGAACTGATCGTCGCCGTCGACCGGCTCGCCGTACGCCCCGTGGACCCGGCCTCCCTCACCGGCGCCACGGACGGGCAGAACACCCTGTTCCGGCTGGAGTGGGCGCCCGTCACCGGCACCACGTCGCAGGCCCGCGTCGCCGTCCTCGGTGACCTGGACGCGCCGGGCGAGCGCTACGCCGACCTGTCCGCCCTGGAGACCGCCCTCTCCGAAGGCGCACCGGGCGTCGACGTCGTCCTCGCCGCCATCGACACCCCGGCCGCGGACCACCCCGCCCACGCCGCGCACACCGTCGCCGAGCACACCCTCGCCCTGGCCCAGCGGTGGCTGGCCAGCGAATGGCTGGGCGCGGCCACCCTGGTCGCCGTGACCCGCGACGCCGTCGCCGTCGGCGCCGAGTCCGTCGACCCCGCCCAGGCACCGGCCTGGGGACTGCTGCGCAGCGCGCAGACCGAGCATCCCGGCCGCTTCGTCCTGGTCGACACCGACGGCGGCCCCCAGCCCGACTGGACCGCCCTCGTCGACCTGGACGAACCCCAGCTGGCCGTGCGCGGCGGTGCCCTGCTCGCCCCCCGGCTGGCCCGAGCGGCGGCCGAACCGCAGGGCAGGACGTGGCGCCTCGCCAGCACCCAGAAGGGCTCCCTGGACAACCTCGCCGTCGTGCCGTCCGACGGCGACCGCCCGCTGGGCGTCGGCGAGGTCCGCGTCTCCGTACGGGCCGCCGGGCTCAACTTCCGCGACGTGCTCATCGCCCTCGGCATGTACCCCGGCGACGCGCCCCTCGGCAGCGAGGCGGCCGGCGTCGTCCTGGAGGTCGGCTCCGCCGTCACCGACCTCCAGCCCGGCGACCGGGTGTTCGGCCTGGTGATGGACGCCTTCGGCCCCGTCGCCGTCGCCGACCGCAAGACCGTCACCCGCATCCCGGACCACCTCACCTTCACCGAGGCGGCGGCCATCCCCGTCGTCTACCTCACGGCCTACTACGGCCTGGTCGACCTCGCCGGCCTCGAAGCCGGCGAGAAACTCCTCGTGCACGCCGCCGCCGGAGGCGTCGGCATGGCCGCCGTGCAACTCGCCCACCACTTCGGCGCCGAGGTCTACGCCACCGCCAGCCCGGCCAAGTGGGACGCCGTACGCGCCCTGGGCGTCCCGGCGGAACGCATCGCCTCCTCCCGCGACCTCGGATTCCGCGACGCCCTCCACACGGCCACCGAAGGCGGCGGCGTGGACGTCGTACTGAACTCCCTGGCGGGGGAGTTCGTCGACGCGTCCCTGGAACTGCTGCCGGACGGCGGCCGCTTCATCGAGATGGGCAAGACCGACCTGCGCGACCCGGAGGCCGTCGCCCGCACGCACCCCGGCGTGCGCTACCGCTCCTACGACCTGCTGGAAGCCGGTCCCGACCGCATCCAGCAGATGCTCGTCGAGATCGCCCGCCTCTTCGCGCACGGCACGCTGACCCCGTCACCGATCCGCGCCTGGGACGTACGACGCGGCGCCGAGGCCTTCCGCCACCTGCGCGAGGGCCGCAACACCGGCAAGGTCGTCCTCACCGTACCGGCGCCCCTCGACCCCGACGGCACGGTCCTCATCACCGGCGGCACCGGCGGCCTCGGCGCCCTGTTCGCCCGCCACCTCGTCACCCGGCACGGCGCACGCCACCTGCTGCTGGTCAGCCGGCGCGGCCCCGCCGCCGACGGCGCCGCCGAACTCGTCGCCGACCTCGAGTCCCTCGGCGCGCAGGCCCGCGTCGCCGCCTGCGACGTGGCCGACCGCGACCAGCTCGCCGCGCTGCTCGACACCCTCGACCGGCCGCTCACCGCCGTCCTCCACACGGCCGGCGTGCTCGCCGACAGCGTCATCGAGTCCCTGTCGCCCGAGCAGATACGGCACGTCATGCGGCCGAAGCTCGACGCGGCCTGGCACCTGCACGAACTCACCTCCCGCAGGGACCTGTCGGCGTTCGTGCTGTTCTCCTCCGCGGCGGGTCTGCTCGGCAACGCCGGCCAGGCCAACTACGCCGCCGCCAACGCAGCCGTCGACGCGCTCGCCGCGCTGCGCCGGTCGACCGGGCTGCCCGCCCTCTCCCTCGCCTGGGGCCTGTGGGCCGACTCCACCGGCATGACCGGCGAACTGGACGACACCGACCTCGCCCGCATGGAACGCTCCGGCATCGGCGCGATCTCCAGGGACCTCGGACTGGACCTGTTCGACCAGGCCCTCGGCGCGGAAGCCGACCTGCTCGCCCCCGTCCGCCTCGACCCCGGCGCCCTGCGCCACCAGGCCCGCTCCGGCCTGCTGCCCGCCCTGCTGCGCGGCCTCGTACGCACGCCCGCACGCCGCGCCGACAACGCCCGGTCACTGCAACGGCAGCTCGCCGGCGTGCCCGAGGCCGACCGCGAACAGGTCGTGCTCGACCTGGTGCGCAACCAGGCCGCCGCCGTCCTCGGCCACGCCTCCGCCGCCGCCGTCGACCCCGAACGCGCCTTCAAGGAACTCGGCTTCGACTCCCTCGCAGCAGTGGAGCTGCGCAACCGGCTCAGCCAGGCGGCCGGCCTGCGGCTGCCCGCGACGCTCGTCTTCGACCACCCCACCCCCGTCGAGGTCGCCCGGCTCGTCCTCGCCGAGGTCGGCGGCACCACCGCCGGACAGCAGCGCCGCTCGCCCCTCGACGAGGAACTCCAGCGGCTCGAGGCGTTCCTGATCGCCGTGGCCGGCGACGCACAGCAGGTGGCCGGCGCCGAGGAACGCCTGCGCTCGCTCAGCAACCGCCTGCGCACGCTGCTCGCCTCCACCGGCACCGACCACGACGACACCGACGGCGACACCGTCGAGGACGACCTCGACTTCGTCTCCGACAGCGACATGTTCGACCTGATCGACAAGGAGCTCGGATCCGCATGACCGGAACCACCCACGACGACCGGAGCGGATCCAGGAACGGCGACGACATGAGCGACGACCAGATGAGCGACAACCGCAGGGGCGATGGCCGCGGCAAGGGTGACGACAGCGTGGGCGAGGGCCGCACGGGTGACGGCCGCACGGGCGAGGACCGCACGGGCGACGAGCAGAAACTCCGGACGTACCTGCGCCGCGTGACCGCCGAACTGCGCACCGCCAACCGCAAGGTGCGGGAGCTGGAACAGCGCGACGTCGAACCCATCGCGATCGTCGGCATGAGCTGCCGCTACCCCGGCGGGGTGAACTCGCCCGAGGAACTGTGGGAGCTGGTGGCCTCCGGCGGCGACGCCATGGGCCCGTTCCCCACCGACCGCGGCTGGGACCTGGAGCGGCTCTACGACCCCGACCCGGACCGCCCGGGCAGCGCCTACGGCCGGGAAGGCGGGTTCATCGACACCGCCACCACCTTCGACGCCGACTTCTTCGGCATCAGCCCCCGCGAGGCCCTCGCCATGGACCCCACCCAGCGGCTGACGCTGGAGGCGTCCTGGGAGGCCCTGGAGAACGCCGGCATCGACCCCACCACGCTGCGGGGCAGCGACACCGGAGTCTTCGCCGGCACCGTCTCCTCCGACTACGGCCCGTCCACGCTGCCCGAGCTGGAAGGCTTCCGGGTCACCGGAACACAGAGCAGCGTCATGTCCGGCCGCGTCGCCTACAGCCTCGGCCTGGAGGGCCCCGCGGTCACCATCGACACCGCCTGCTCCGCCTCCGCCGTCGCCCTCCACCTGGCCTCCCAGGCCCTGCGCGCCGGCGAGTGCTCGCTGGCGCTCGCCGGCGGCGTCACCGTCCTCGCCGGACCCTTCCTGTTCGTCGAGTTCAGCCGCCAGCGCGGCCTGGCACGCGACGGCCGCTGCAAGGCGTACTCGGCCTCGGCGGACGGTACCGGCTTCTCCGACGGCATCGGTCTGCTCGTCCTGGAGCGGCTGTCCGACGCGCGGCGCAACGGACGCCGGATCCTCGGCCTGATCCGGGGCAGTGCGGTGAACCAGGACGGCGCGAGCAACGGCCTCACCGCGCCCAGCGGTCCGTCCCAGGAACGGGTGATCAGGCAGGCGCTGGCGAGTGCGGGGCTGAGCCCCGTGGAGGTCGACGCCGTCGAGGGGCACGGGACGGGGACCAAGCTGGGTGACCCGATCGAGGCGCAGGCGCTGCTGGCGACGTACGGGCGTGAGCGGGACGGCGATCCGCTGTGGCTGGGTTCCATCAAGTCGAACATCGGTCATACGTCGGCTGCTGCCGGCGTGGCGGGTGTGATCAAGATGGTGATGGCGATGCGGCACGGGGTGCTGCCGCCGACGCTGCATGTGGAGGAGCCGTCGCCGCATGTGGACTGGGAGTCGGGTCGCGTTGAGCTGCTGATGGAGGCGCGGGAGTGGTCAGCTCCGGAGGGGCGTCCGCGGCGGGCAGCGGTGTCGTCGTTCGGCGTGAGTGGCACGAACGCGCACCTGATTCTTGAGGAGGCACCCGCGGAGGAAGCGGCCGAGGAAGCGCCGGTCGAGGTGGTGCGTCCCGCTGGTGCGGTGCCGGTGGTGTTGTCGGCGCGGTCGGATGCGGCGTTGCGGGCGCAGGCGGTGCGGGTGCGGGAGCGGGTTGCCGCTGACCCGGACGTGTCGGTGGTGGACACGGCGTATTCGTTGGTGACTTCGCGGGCGTTGCTGGACTGGCGTGCGGTGGTCGTGGCCTCGGACCGGGACGAGCTGCTGGCGCGGCTGGCGGAGATCACCAGCGGAGAGCCTGCCGTCTCGGGGAAGTCGGCGTTCCTGTTCACGGGGCAGGGCTCGCAGCGGCCTGGGATGGGGCTGGAGCTGGCGGCTGCGTTTCCGGTATTCGAGCGGGCGCTGGTGGAGGTGTGTGCGGAGGTCGATCCGCGGCTGGGGCGTTCGCTGCGGGACCTGCTCGCGGCCGAGGACGACGTGCTGAACTCGACCGAGTTCACACAGGTGGCGCTGTTCGCCGTCGAGGTCGCCCTGTTCCGGCTCGCCGAATCGCTCGGGCTGCGCGCCGACTACCTCATCGGGCATTCGGTCGGCGAGATCGCTGCCGCCCATGTGGCCGGAGTCCTGTCGCTGGCGGATGCGGCGGAACTGGTCGTGGCGCGGGGCCGGTTGATGGGTGCGCTGCCGGCGGGTGGCGCGATGGTCGCCGTCCAGGCCGAGGAGTCCGAGGTCGCCGAGTCGCTGGCCGGGTTCGAGGGCCGGCTGGAGATCGCGGCGGTCAACGGGCCACTGGCGGTAGTGGTGTCGGGTGACGACGAGGCGGTCACGGAGTGGCTGCCGCGCTGGGAGGGCCGTAAGACGACCCGGCTGCGGGTCTCGCACGCCTTCCACTCGCCCCGCATGGAGCCCATGCTGGCCGAGTTCCGCGCGGTCGCCGAAAGGCTGACCTACGCCACGCCGCGTATCCCCGTCGTCTCCAACGTCTCCGGTGAGCCGGTCACCGTCTTCGACGCCGACTACTGGGTCCGCCACGTGCGTCAGGCGGTGCGTTTCGCCGACGGTGTCCGCACCCTGTGGGAGCTGGGGGTGCGCCGGTTCCTGGAGCTGGGTCCGGACGCGGTGCTCACCGCGATGGCCCGCCAGTGTGTCGAGGACTCCGAGGCCGCGTTCGTTCCCGCCTTGCGTGCCCGGCACAGCGAGTCGGAGACCTTCGCCGCCTTCCTGGGCCGCGCCCACATCACCGGCGCCCCCGTCGACTGGACGGCCTACTACGAAGGCACCGGAGCCCAGCGCGTCGACCTGCCCACCTACCCCTTCCAGCGTGACCGTTACTGGCTCACCCCCGGGACCGCTCCCGGCGACGTCTCGGCCGCCGGACTCATCGGCGTCGACCACCCCCTCCTCGCGGCGGCCGTGCAGGTCGGTGAGCGTGACGAATGGGTGCTTACCGGCAGCATCTCCACCGAGACGCAGCCGTGGGTGGAAGAACATCTGTTGCTCGGCACCATGGTCGTGCCCGGCACCGGGCTGGTCGAGCTGGCGCTCACCGCCGGCCGGTACACGGGCAGCCCCGTGCTCGACGAGCTGGTGCTCGAGTCACCGTTGCTGATGCGGCAGGGCGTGACCCGGCACCTCCAGGTCACCGTCGGGGAGTCCGGCCCCGACGGCCGGCGTGACGTGGCGATCTACTCACGGCCGGAGAACGGCACCGACGAGAGCGAATCCACCTGTCACGCCAGGGGCACCCTCGGCACCGAGCCCTCACCCCTCGGCGACTGGCCGGAGCAGTGGCCGCCGCAGGACGCCGAGGCGATGCCCGTCGACGAGCTCTACCAGCGGCTCGCCGAGCTCGGTTACGACTACGGCCCCCTCTTCCACGGCGTCGAAGCCGTGTGGCGCGACGGTGACGCCACCTACGCTGAGGTGACCCTGCCTGAAGGGCACGACGGCTTCGGTGTCCACCCGGCCCTCTTCGACTCCGCGCTGCAGAGCGGCGTCGTTCTCCTGACCGGAGAAACCGGAAGTGACGCGGCCGCGCACCTCATGCCGTTCAGCTGGAGCGGTGTGCGACTCGACCGCACCGGTGCCTCACGCCTGCGGGTCCGCTCCACCCTGACCGGTGACACCTCGCTGCGCCTCGATGCCGTGGACGAGGACGGAACCCCCGTGGTGTCCGTGCGCTCCCTCGTCGTACGTCCCGTGGAGCAGGAACGCATCGACAACTCGCGCGGCGACGCCCGGCAGTCCCTCTACGCCGTGGAGTGGACGCCGATCGAGACCGGGCCGAGCACCGAGGGCCGCGACATCGCCCGCATCGGTGCGGGGGAGACCCACCCTGACCTGGGCGCCTTGGAGCAGGCGCTCGCCGAAGGCACAGCCTCGCCGAGCGTGGTCGTCGCCACCGTGCCCGGCACCGGCGAGGCCGCTCCGGAGTCGGTGCACGGCACCGCTGCCCAGGCTCTGGAACTGGTGCAGCGGTGGCTGGCCAGTGAGTGGCTGGGCGAGGCCCGGCTGGTGGTCACGACCCGGGGTGCGGTCGCCGTGGGGAACGAGCCGGCCGACGGATCTCAGGCGGCGGTGTGGGGTCTGGTGCGCAGTGCGCAGTCGGAGCATCCGGGGCGGTTCGTCCTGGTGGATGTCGACGGTGACGAGCCGGACTGGGGTGCGGTGCTGGCCGTCGATGAGCCGCAACTGGCGGTGCGCGCGGGGCGGTTGCTCGCTCCGAGGCTGAAGCGGACGGCCCCTGCGGGTGACGAGGTGACCGGCTTCGACCCGGACGGCACCGTTGTGATCACGGGTGGTACGGGTGGTCTGGGCGCGGTGTTCGCCCGTCACCTGGCCGCCACGCACGGCGTACGGCACCTGCTGCTGCTCAGCCGGCGCGGCCCGGCGGCCGACGGCGCCGCCGAGCTAGTGGCGGAACTGGAGACGCTGGGCGCCCGGGCGCGGGCCGTCGCCTGCGACGTGGCCGATCGTGACCAACTCGCTGCTGTTCTGGAGTCGTTGGACCGCCCAGTGACGGCGGTGGTGCACGCGGCCGGTGTCCTCGACGACGGGGTGATCGAGTCCCTGACGCCCGGGCACATCGAGCGGGTGATGCGGCCGAAGGTGGACGCGGCCTGGCATCTGCACGAGTTGACAGCGGACGCGGAGCTGGCGGCGTTCGTCGTGTTCTCCTCGGTGGCCGCGCTGATCGGCAGTCCGGGGCAGGCCAACTACGCGGCCGCCAATGCCGCGCTCGACGCCCTCGCGGCGTCCCGGCGGGCCGCGGGACTGCCCGCGACGTCGCTCGCATGGGGCCTGTGGGACACCAGCGGCGGCATGGCGGGCGGGCTCGGTGAGGCCGACGTGGCCCGCCTGGAGCGCACCGGAGTGGGCGCGCTGTCCCAGGAACTCGGCCTTGGGCTCTTCGACCTGGCACTCGCCTCGGACGCCCCGCTGCTGGCGCCGGTCCTGCTGGAGACCCCCGCACTGCGTGCCCAGGCCAGGGCCGGTCTGCTGCCCGCGCTGCTGCGTGGCCTGGCACCGGTCCCCGCCCGGCGTGCGGACACCGGTGGTTCGCTCGCCCAGCGGCTCGCCGGCGTCGCGGAGGCCGACCGGGAGCGCCTCGTCCTGGACGCGGTGCGGGAGCAGGTCGCGTCCGTCCTCGGCCACACCTCCGCCGCCGCGATCGACACCGAACGGGCCTTCAAGGAGCTCGGGTTCGACTCGCTCAGCGCCGTCGAACTGCGCAACCGGCTCACCCAGGCCACCGGTGTACGCCTGCCCGCCACACTGATTTTCGACCACCCCACCCCGGCCGCCGTCGGACGACTCCTGCTCTCCGAGATCGGTGGCATCGCAGAAGCCCCGAGGAAGCCCGCCGGACGGCCGAAGCGGGCGACGACGGACGAACCGCTGGCCATCGTCGGCATGAGCTGCCGCTACCCGGGCGGAGTGGCCTCGCCGGAGGAGCTGTGGGAGCTGGTGGCCGGAGGCCGCGACGCCGTCGGGGGACTGCCCACGGACCGCGGCTGGGACCCCGACCTCTACGACCCCGATCCGGACCAGCCCGGGAAGATCAATACCCGTGGCGGCGCGTTCATGGAGCGCATCGGCGAGTTCGACGCGGAGTTCTTCGGGATCAGCCCGCGCGAGGCGCTGGCGATGGACCCGCAGCAGCGGATGCTCCTGGAGGCGTCCTGGGAGGCCTTCGAACACGCGGGCATCGACCCGACCTCACTGCGCGGCAGCGACACCGGAGTGTTCGCCGGCGTCGTGACCACCGACTACGGCGGTATGGCCTCCGCCGAGCTCGAGGGCCACCGGCTGACCGGCACCACCACGAGCGTGGTGTCCGGCCGGATCGCTTACACGCTGGGCCTGGAGGGGCCCGCGCTGTCCGTGGACACCGCCTGCTCCTCCTCCGCCGTCGCCCTGCATCTGGCCTCACAGGCGCTGCGCTCCGGTGAGTGCTCGCTGGCTCTGGTCGGTGGTGTGACCCTGCTGGCCGGGCCGTACCTCCTGACCGAGTTCAGCCGTCAGCGGGCGGTGTCACCGGACGGGCGCTGCAAGGCGTACTCGGCGTCGGCCGACGGCACGGGCTTCTCGGACGGTGTGGGCGTCCTCGTGGTGGAGCGGCTGTCCGACGCGCGGCGCAAGGGACACCGCATCCTGGGTCTGATCCGGGGCAGTGCGGTGAACCAGGATGGTGCGAGCAATGGGCTGACCGCGCCGAACGGTCCGTCGCAGGAGCGGGTGATCCGGCAGGCGCTCGCCAACGCCGGGTTGTCGCCGTCTGCTGTGGATGCGGTCGAGGGCCACGGCACCGGTACGAAGCTGGGTGACCCGATCGAGGCGCAGGCGCTGCTGGCGACGTACGGCCGTGAGCGGGACGGCGATCCGCTGTGGCTGGGTTCCATCAAGTCGAACATCGGTCATACGTCGGCTGCTGCCGGTGTGGCGGGTGTGATCAAGATGGTGATGGCGATGCGGCATGGGGTGCTGCCGCCGACGTTGCATGTGGATGAGCCGTCGCCGCATGTGGACTGGGAGTCGGGTGAGGTCCGGCTGCTGACGGAGGCGCGGGAGTGGCGTGCGGGCGGTGGGCGTCCGCGGCGGGCGGGTGTGTCGTCGTTCGGTGTGAGCGGGACGAACGCGCACATCATCGTGGAGGAGGCGCCGCCGGCCGAGGAAGCGCCGGTCGAGGTGGTGCGTCCCGCTGGTGCGGTGCCGGTGGTGTTGTCGGCGCGGTCGGATGCGGCTTTGCGGGCGCAGGCGGTGCGGGTGCGGGAGCGGGTGGCTGCCGACCCGGAGGTGTCGGTGGTGGACACGGCGTATTCGTTGGTGACTTCGCGGGCGTTGCTGGACCGGCGTGCGGTGGTCGTGGCGTCGGACCGGGATGAGCTGCTGGCGCGGCTGGCGGAGATCACCAGCGAAGAGCCCGCGATCGGCGGGAAGTCGGCGTTTCTGTTCACCGGTCAGGGCTCGCAGCGGCCCGGGATGGGACTCGAACTCGCCGCAAGCTTCCCCGTGTTCGAGCAGGCACTCGCCGAGGTGTGCGCGGAGGTCGATCCCCGGCTGGGGCGTTCGCTGCGGGAGCTGCTCGCGGCCGAGGGCGACGTGCTGAACTCGACCGAGTTCACACAGGTGGCGCTGTTCGCCGTCGAAGTCGCCCTGTTCCGGCTCGCCGAATCCCTCGGGCTGCACGCCGACTACCTCATCGGGCATTCGGTCGGCGAGATCGCTGCCGCGCATGTGGCCGGAGTCCTGTCGCTGGCGGATGCGGCGGAACTGGTCGTGGCGCGGGGCCGGTTGATGGGTGCGTTGCCGGCGGGTGGGGCGATGGTCGCCGTCCAGGCCGGTGAGGCTGAGGTTGCCGAGTCGCTGGCCGGGTTCGAGGGCCGGTTGGAGATCGCGGCGGTCAACGGGCCGCTGGCGGTGGTGGTGTCGGGTGACGAGGATGCGGTCATCGAGTGGCTGCCGCGGTGGGAGGGGCGTAAGACGACCCGGCTGAGGGTCTCGCACGCGTTCCACTCGCCGCGTATGGAGCCGATGCTGGCCGAGTTCCGCGCGGTCGCCGAGCGGTTGACCTACGCCACGCCGCGTATCCCGGTCGTCTCCAACGTCTCCGGTGAGCCGGTCACCGTCTTCGACGCCGACTACTGGGTGCGTCACGTGCGTCAGGCGGTGCGTTTCGCCGACGGTGTCCGCACCCTGTGGGAGCTGGGTGTGCGCAGGTTCCTGGAGCTGGGACCGGACGCGGTGCTCACCGCGATGGCCCGCCAGTGCCTGGACGACGACACCGAACCCGCTGCCTTCGTTCCCGCCCTGCGTGCCCGGCACAGCGAGTCGGAGACCTTCGCCGCCTTCCTGGGCCGCGCCCACATCACCGGCGCCCCCGTCGATTGGACGGCCTACTACGAAGGCACCGGAGCCCAGCGCGTCGACCTGCCCACCTACCCCTTCCAACGCGAGAACTTCTGGCTCTCCCGCAAGACCGGTCCCGGTGACGCCTCCGCCGCCGGTATGGACCGGATGCGGCATCCGATCCTGGCGGCGGCCGTGCAGGTGGGTGACCGTGACGAGTGGGTGTTCACCGGTGCTATGTCGCAGGAGACGCAGCCGTGGACGCGCGACCACGCCGTGTTCGGGATCGTGCTGGTGCCCGGCACCGCGATGTGCGAGATGGCGCTGACCATCGGCAGGCGGCTGGGCTGCGAGGTCGTGGAC
The DNA here is from genome assembly GCF_040689265.1 of Streptomyces sp. NPDC052012. Classification (NCBI taxonomy): domain Bacteria; kingdom Bacillati; phylum Actinomycetota; class Actinomycetes; order Kitasatosporales; family Streptomycetaceae; genus Streptomyces; species Streptomyces sp. NPDC052012. The sequence goes on along the minus strand of NZ_JBFAXA010000043.1, from coordinate 9,562 downwards.
GAGATGGTCATCGCCGCGCCGCTGGTCCTGGAGGAGGGCGTGACCCGGCAGATCCGCGTCACGGTCGGCGCGGCCGGTGAGGACGGTCGCCGGGAGATCGCCTTCTTCTCCCGGATCGACGCGGGCGAGGACATGGTGACCGAGCTGACCTGCCACGCCCGTGGCTGGCTCTCCGCCAAGGCCCAGCCGCTGGAGCCGCTGCCGGTGCCGTGGCCGCCCGCCGACGCCGAGTCGCTCCCGGTGTCCGAGCTGTACACGCTGCTCAACCGGAACGCCCATCTCACCGACGCGGGCTTCGACTACGGTCCGGCCTTCCGCGCCGTACAGTCCGCGTGGCGTCGGGACGACGAGGTTCTCGTCGAGCTGGCGCTGCCCGAGGAGGCCGGCCCGGCCGACGGGTTCGCCCTGCACCCGGCGATGTTCGACTCCGCCCTGCACGGTGGGCTGGGCAGGCTCGACATGGGGGACGAGAACCCCAGCGGGCTGCCGTTCTCCTGGTCCGGCGTGCAGCTTGAACGCTTCGGTCTCACCCGGCTCCGGGTGAGGATCACACTGCCCGACCCGATGTCCCTGAAGCTCGACATCGCGGGTGAGGACGGTCTGCCGGTGGCCTGTCTGCGGCGGCTCGACGTCCGCCCGGTGGAGCAGGCGCATCTGGAGGCCGCCCGGGGCGACGGCGAACGGCACCTGTACGAGGTGGCCTGGGTGCCGGCGCCGGCCGCTGCCACCGCACGCCCCGTCGCCCTCGCGGCGATCGGCGGGTTCGGCGGGGCGGTGGACCGGTTCGCCGATCCGGCGGCGCTGGAGAAGGCCCTGGCCGACGGGACGACCCCGCCCGAGGCGGTGCTGGCCGAGGTCGGCGGCCGGGCCGGGGACGGGCCCGACGCGGCCCGGTCGGTCGCCGGTGAGGCTCTGGAGCTCGTGCAGCGCTGGCTGGCCAGTGAGCGGCTGACCGGGGCCCGGCTGGTCGTCGTTACGCGGGGCGCGGTGTCCACGCGGGACGGCGAAGCCGCCGATGCCGGGCAGGCGGCGGTGTGGGGTCTGGTGCGCAGTGCGCAGTCGGAGCATCCGGGGCGGTTCGTCCTGGTGGATGTCGACGGTGACGAGCCGGACTGGGGTGCGGTGCTGGCCGTCGATGAGCCGCAACTGGCGGTGCGTGCGGGGCGGTTGCTCGCTCCGAGGCTGAAGCGGACGGCCCCTGCGGGTGACGAGGTGACCGGCTTCGACCCGGACGGCACCGTTGTGATCACGGGTGGTACGGGTGGTCTGGGCGCGGTGTTCGCCCGTCACCTGGCCGCCACGCACGGCGTACGGCACCTGCTGCTGCTCAGCCGGCGCGGCCCGGCGGCCGACGGCGCCGCCGAGCTGGTGGCGGAACTCCGCGACCTCGGCTGTGACGCACAGGTCGCCGCGTGCGACGTGTCCGACCGGGAGCAACTGGCCGCCGTACTGCGCCAAGTCGAGCGTCCGCTGACGGCGGTGGTGCACGCGGCCGGTGTCCTCGACGACGGGGTGATCGACTCGCTGACGCCCGAGCACATCGAGCGGGTGATGCGGCCGAAGGTGGACGCGGCCTGGCATCTGCACGAGCTGACGGCCGACGCCGGTCTCTCGGCGTTCGTCGTGTTCTCCTCGGTGGCCGCGTTGATCGGCAGTCCGGGGCAGGGCAACTACGCGGCCGCCAATGCCGCGCTCGACGCCCTCGCGGCGTCCCGGCGGGCCGCGGGACTGCCCGCGACGTCGCTCGCCTGGGGCCTGTGGGACGACGCCGCCGGCATGGCGGCGCAACTGGGCCGGAACGAACGGGCCCGCCTGGAGCGGATGGGCTCCAAGGCACTCACGGCCGAGCTGGGGCTGGCACTGTTCGACCAGGCGCTCGCCTCGGACGCCGCGCTGCTGGCGCCGGTCCTGCTGGACCGGGCCGTGCTCAGGGCGCAGGCCCGGGCCGGCACCATCCCGACCGTGCTGCGCGAGCTGGCGCCGGTCGCGGCCCGGCGGGCGGACGCCCCCACCGTGTCGCTGCGTGACCAACTGGCCGGAGCCGCCGCGGGCGACCGGGAGCACATCGTCCTCGACCTCGTGCGCACCCAGGTGGCGGCCGTCCTCGGACACGCCTCGGCCGCGGCCGTCGAGCCGGACCGTGCCTTCCAGGAGATGGGCTTCGACTCGCTCGGCGCCGTCGACCTGCGCAACCGGCTCACCCAGGCCACCGGCCTGCGCCTGCCCGCCACGCTCGTCTTCGACCATCCCACGCCCGCGGAGATCGCCCGCCTGCTGCTCGCCGAACTCGGTGAGGGTGCGGCGGCCACCGAACCACCGATCGAGAAGGAACTGAAAAAGCTGGAAGACATGCTTGCCGCGATCGCCGACACCGAACGGCGCCAAGTGGCCGAGCGCCTTCGCCGCCTGCTCTCCACCGTCACCGACGACGGCGAAGCGGAGACCGCGGCCGAGCGCATTGAAGCGGCCCAATCCATGGACGAGGTCTTCCAGATGATCGACGCCGAGTTCGGCGAAGCGTGACAGGGGGCGGGGAAATGGCGGAGAACACCGAGCAGCAGGAGAAGATCGCCCGTTATCTGAAGAAGATGGCGAGCGACCTCAACCAGGCCCGTGCGCGCCTGCGCGAGTACGAGTCCCGGGACGGTGAACCCCTCGCGATCGTCGGCATGAGCTGCCGCTATCCGGGCGGGGTGACCTCACCGGACGAGCTGTGGGAGCTCGTGGCCTCCGGTGGCGACGGCATCGGCCCGTTCCCCACCGACCGCGGCTGGGACCTGGAGCGGCTCTACGACCCCGACCCGGACCGCCTCGGCACCGTGTACACCAGGGAAGGCGGATTCATCGACGGCGCCGCCGAGTTCGACGCCGACTTCTTCGGCATCAGCCCCCGCGAGGCCACCGCGATGGACCCGCAGCAGCGGCTGCTGCTCGAGGCGTCCTGGGAGGCACTGGAGGACGCGGGCATCGACCCGCACGGACTGCGGGGCAGCGACACCGGTGTCTTCTGCGGCGTCGGCCCGTCCGACTACGCGTCCATGCCCGCCGGGACCCTGCCCCAGATCGAGGGCTTCCGGCTGACCGGCTCCACCACCAGCGTGGTGTCCGGCCGCGTCGCCTACAGCCTCGGCCTGGAGGGCCCGGCCGTGTCCGTGGACACTGCCTGCTCCGCCTCCGCCGTCGCCCTGCACCTCGCGGTGACCGCGCTACGGGCCGGCGAGTGCTCGCTGGCTCTCGCCGGCGGCGTCACCGTGCTGTCCGGGCCGTTCCTGCACATGGAGTTCAGCCGCCAGCGCGGCCTGGCCCCCGACGGACGCTGCAAGGCGTACTCCGCGTCGGCCGACGGCACGGGCTTCTCCGACGGCCTCGGCCTGCTGGTCCTGGAGCGGCTGTCCGACGCGCGGCGCAACGGACGCCGGATCCTCGGCCTGATCCGGGGCAGCGCGGTGAACCAGGACGGTGCGAGCAACGGCCTGACCGCGCCGAACGGTCCGTCGCAGGAGCGGGTGATCCGGCAGGCGCTGGCCAACGCCGGGCTGTCCCCGGCGGAGGTCGACGCGGTCGAGGGCCACGGCACCGGCACCAAGCTGGGTGACCCGATCGAGGCGCACGCCCTGCTGGCGACGTACGGCCGCGAGCGGGACGGCGATCCGCTGTGGCTGGGTTCCATCAAGTCGAACATCGGCCACACCTCGACGGCTGCCGGTGTGGCGGGTGTGATCAAGATGGTGATGGCGATGCGGCACGGGGTGCTGCCGCCGACGCTGCACGTGGATGAGCCGTCGCCGCATGTGGACTGGGAGTCGGGTCGCGTTGAGCTGCTGACGGAGGCGCGGGAGTGGTCGGCTCCGGAGGGGCGTCCGCGGCGGGCGGGTGTGTCGTCGTTCGGTGTGAGCGGGACGAACGCGCACATCATCGTGGAGGAGGCGCCGCCGGCCGAGGAGCCCTTGACGGAGGAACGGACCAGGCCAGCGAGTCCGGTGCCGGTGGTGTTGTCGGCGCGGTCGGATGCGGCGCTGCGGGCGCAGGCGGTGCGGGTGCGGGAGCGGGTTGCCGCCGACCCGGACCTGTCGGTGGTGGACACGGCGTATTCGCTGGTGACTTCGCGGGCGTTGCTGGACCGGCGTGCGGTGGTCGTCGCCTCGGACCGGAACGAGCTGCTGGCGCGGCTGGCGGAGATCACCAGCGAAGAGCCCGCGATCGGCGGGAAGTCGGCGTTTCTGTTCACCGGTCAGGGCTCGCAGCGGCCCGGGATGGGACTCGAACTCGCCGCGAACTTCCCCGTGTTCGAGCAGGCACTCGCCGAGGTGTGCGCGGAGGTCGATCCCCGGCTGGGGCGTTCGCTGCGGGAGCTGCTCGCGGCCGAGGGCGACGTGCTGAACTCGACCGAGTTCACACAGGTGGCGCTGTTCGCCGTCGAAGTCGCCCTGTTCCGGCTCGCCGAATCCCTCGGGCTGCACGCCGACTACCTCATCGGGCATTCGGTCGGCGAGATCGCTGCCGCCCATGTGGCCGGAGTCCTGTCGCTGGCGGATGCGGCGGAACTGGTCGTGGCGCGGGGCCGGTTGATGGGTGCGCTGCCGGCGGGTGGCGCGATGGTCGCCGTCCAGGCCGAGGAGTCCGAGGTCGCCGAGTCGCTGGCCGGGTTCGAGGGCCGGCTGGAGATCGCGGCGGTCAACGGGCCACTGGCGGCAGTGGTGTCGGGTGACGACGAGGCGGTCACGGAGTGGCTGCCGCGCTGGGAGGGCCGTAAGACGACCCGGCTGCGGGTCTCGCACGCCTTCCACTCGCCCCGCATGGAGCCGATGCTGGCCGAGTTCCGCACCATCGCCGCAAAGCTGATCTACGCCACGCCGCGTATCCCGGTCGTCTCCAACGTCTCCGGTGAGCCGGTCACCGTCTTCGACGCCGACTACTGGGTGCGTCACGTGCGTCAGGCGGTGCGTTTCGCCGACGGTGTCCGCACCCTGTGGGAGCTGGGGGTGCGCCGGTTCCTGGAGCTGGGACCGGACGCGGTGCTCACCGCGATGGCCCGCCAGTGCCTGGACGACGACACCGAACCGGCTGCCTTCGTTCCCGCCCTGCGTGCCCAGCACAGCGAGTCGGAGACCTTCGCCGCCTTCCTGGGCCGCGCCCACATCACCGGCGCCCCCGTCGACTGGACGGCCTACTACGAAGGCACCGGCGCCCAGCGCGTCGACCTGCCCACCTACCCCTTCCAACGCGACCGCTACTGGCTCACGCCCGGGACCGCTCCCGGCGACGTCTCGACCGCCGGACTCATCGGCGTCGACCACCCCGTCCTCGCCGGTCGCGCACTTCTCGGTGATCGTGACGAGTGGCTGTTCACCGGGCGCATCTCCACTCGGACACAGCCGTGGACGCGCGACCACGTCGTCATGGGCGCGGTCATCGTGCCCGGCGTGGCACTGGTCGAGATGAGCCTGGCCGCCGGGCGGGAGATCGGCAGCCCCGTGCTCGACGAACTCGTCATCGAGTCGCCGCTGGCCCTGGAGGAAGAGGCGGCGCGCCGGATTCAGATCCTCGCCGGGGACGCCGACGACGACGGCCGCCGTGAGTTCGTGATCTTCTCGTGGTCCGAGGGCGACGACGCGGAGGAGCAGCCCGAGGCGGTCTGTCACGGTCGCGGTTGGCTGGCCGCGGAGTCCCGGACTCTCCCGGCCTGGGACGTCGCATGGCCGCCGCAGGACGCGGAACGTCTCTCCGCCGAGGCGCTGTACGCGCGTATGGCTGACATCGGCTACGACTACGGTGCGCTGTTCCAGGGTGTGGTCGACGCCTGGCAGGACGACGACGCGGTCTATGTCGAGCTGGCGCTGCCGGACGACGCCGACGCCGGTGCCTTCGGCATCCATCCCGGGCTCTTCGACTCCGCGGTGCAGAGTTCCCTCTTCGGGGAGAAGCCGGACGACACGCTCGTCATGCCGTTCTCGTGGAACGGCGTGCAGCTCGGCCGGACCGGTGTGTCCCGCGCCCGCGCACGGCTCACCCCCGCGGGTGAGGCCGCCTTCCGCATCGACGTCGTCGACGAGCACGACGAGCCGGTGCTCAGCATGGACAAGCTCGTGTTCCGTCCGGTCGACCGGGCTCAGTTGAAGCGGGCAGCCGCCGCTCAGGGTTCGCTGTACCGGCTGGACTGGACGCCGGTCACGGCAGGCGCGGGTGGGGCCGCCCGGGTGGCGGTGCTCGGCGGGCTTCCCGCCGAAGGGGAGCCGTTCGAGAACCTGGCCGCGCTGGAGCAGGCGGTCGCCGACGGCGCTCCGGCGCCCGCGCTCGTGCTCGCGGGCGTGGAGGCGCCCGAGGCCACGGGTGCCGCCGTCGAGGCGCTCGATCTCGTCCAGCGGTGGCTCGCCGGCGGGGGCGGCCTGGACGGAGCCAGGCTGGCGTTGGTGACCCGGCGTGCGGTCGCCGTCGGCGACGAGGCTCCCGACACCGCTCAGGCGGCGGTGTGGGGCCTGCTGCGCAGCGCCCAGTCCGAGCATCCCGGACGGTTCGTCCTCGTCGACCTCGACGACGACTCCGTCGTGGAGGGCCTGCACTGGGGTGGGCTGACCGACCTGGACGAGCCGCAGCTCGCCGTGCGCGGCGGGCGGATGCTGGCACCGCGGCTCTCCCGGGCGACGGCCGGTGAGTCGCCCACCGCGTTCGACCCCGACGGCACCGTCGTGATCACCGGTGGTACGGGTGGCCTGGGCGCGGTCTTCGCCCGTCACCTCGCCGCCACGCACGGCGTACGGCATCTGCTGCTGCTCAGCCGGCGCGGTCCGGAGGCGGACGGTGCCGCGGAGCTGGTCGCCGAACTGGAGACGCTGGGCGCACGGGCGCGGACCGTCGCCTGCGACGTGGCCGATCGTGACCAACTGGCCGCCGCCCTCGCGTCGTCGGACCGTCCCGTGACCGCCGTGGTGCACGCGGCCGGTGTTCTCGACGACGGGGTGATCGAGTCGCTGTCCGCCGAGCGGATCGCCCGCGTCGTACGGCCGAAGGTGGACGCGGCCTGGCATCTGCACGAGTTGACAGCGGACGCGGAGCTGGCGGCGTTCGTCGTGTTCTCCTCGGTGGCCGCGCTGATCGGCAGCCCGGGGCAGGCCAACTACGCGGCCGCCAACGCCGCTCTCGACGCCCTCGCGGCGTCCCGGCGCGCGGTCGGCCTGCCCGCTACGTCGCTCGCCTGGGGCCTGTGGTCGGACACCGTGGGCATGGCGGGCCGGCTGGGGGAGGCCGAGCTGGCGCGTCTGGAGCGGACGGGCGCCAAGCCGCTGACGACCGAGCTGGGACTCGCCCTCTTCGACCAGGCACTCGCCTCGGACGAGACCTTCCTCGCCCCGGCCTGGCTGGACATGGCCGCACTGCGGGCCCAGGCCAGGGCGGGGACGATCCCGCCCGTGCTGCGCGGGCTGGCGCCCGTCCCGGCACGACGGGCGGAGGCCGGCGGAGCCCTCGCCCAGCGTCTCGCGGGGGTGCCCGAGGCAGAGCGTGAGCAAGTGGCTCTCGACCTCGTGCGGGCCCAGGTGGCGGGCGTCCTCGGCCACGCCTCGGCGGCGTCGGTCGATGCCGAGCGGGCATTCCGGGATCTGGGCTTCGACTCGCTCAGCGCCGTCGAACTGCGCAACCGGCTCACCCAGTCCACCGGCGTGCGCCTGCCCGCGACCCTGGTGTTCGACCACCCGACCCCGGTGGCGGTGGCGCGGCTGCTGGTCTCCAAGATCACGGTGGACGTCGCCACGGCCGGGCGCGCACCGGCGACGCGAGCGCGCCGCCAGGACCGCGGCGAGCCCTTGGCGATCGTCGGCATGAGCTGCCGTTTCCCCGGCGGGGTGACCTCGCCCGAGCAGCTGTGGGAGCTGGTGGCGTCCGGCCGGGACGGCATGGGCCCGTTCCCGGACGACCGGGGCTGGGACCTGGAGCGGCTCTACGACCCCGACCCCGACCAGGCGGGCACCGTGTACACGCGGTCCGGCGGATTCGTCGACCGCATCGGCGAGTTCGACGCCGACTTCTTCGGGATCAGCCCGCGTGAGGCGCTGGCGATGGACCCGCAGCAGCGGCTGCTCCTCGAGGCGTCCTGGGAGGCCTTCGAGGACGCCGGCATCGACCCGACGACCCTGCGGGGCAGCAACACCGGCGTCTTCTGCGGCACCGTCGCCTCCGGCTACCACGCCACGATGGTCCCGGAGTTGGAGGGCTATCACCTCACCGGCACCACGCAGAGCGTGGTGTCCGGCCGGATCGCCTACACCCTCGGCTTCGAGGGCCCGGCGGTCTCCGTGGACACGGCCTGCTCCTCCTCCGCCGTCGCCCTGCACCTGGCCTCCCAGGCGCTGCGGGCGGGTGAGTGCGAGATGGCGCTGGTCGGCGGCGTCTCGCTGATGGCCACGCCCGACCTGCTCATCGGCTTCAGCCGCCAGCGCGGCCTGGCCGCCGACGGGCGCTGCAAGGCCTACGCCGCGTCGGCGGACGGCACCGGCTTCTCCGACGGCCTCGGCCTGATCGTCGTGGAGCGGCTGTCGGAGGCCAAGAGGAAGGGACACCGCATCCTGGGTCTGATCCGGGGCAGCGCGGTGAACCAGGACGGCGCGAGCAACGGCCTGACCGCGCCCAACGGCCCGTCCCAGGAACGGGTGATCCGCCAGGCGCTGGAGAGCGCGCGGCTGGCCCCGGCGGAGGTGGACGCGGTCGAGGGCCACGGCACCGGCACCAAGCTCGGCGACCCGATCGAGGCGCAGGCGCTGCTGGCGACGTACGGGCGCGAGCGGGACGGTGATCCGCTGTGGCTGGGGTCGATCAAGTCGAACATCGGTCATACGTCGGCTGCCGCCGGCATCGCCGGTGTGATCAAGATGGTGATGGCGATGCGGCACGGGGTGCTGCCGCCGACGCTGCATGTGGATGAGCCGTCGCCGCACATCGACTGGGAGTCGGGCGAGGTGCGGCTGTTGACGGAGGCGCGGGAATGGTCGGCTCCGGAGGGGCGTCCGCGGCGGGCCGCTGTGTCGTCGTTCGGGGTGAGCGGCACGAACGCGCACATCATCCTGGAGGAGGCACCGGTCCACGAACCGGCTGACCGTGCGGCTGAGTCGGATGCTCGGCCGGCCGTACCGGTGGTCGTGTCGGGGCGGTCGGTGGCGGCGATGCGGGCGCAGGCGGACCGGTTGCGTGCGCATGTGCTGGCCCGTCCGGAGCTGTCGCTGGCGGACGTGGCCTTTTCGGCGGCGACGACGCGTGCGCATCTGGAGCACCGGGGTGTGGTGGCGGCTGCGGACCGGGACGGGTTGGTCGCGGGGTTGGCGGCGTTGTCGGTGGGGGAGCCGTCGGCGGTGGTGGCCGAGGGCCGTGCGGTGTCGGCCGTGAAGCCGGTGTTCGTGTTCCCGGGGCAGGGGGCGCAGTGGGTCGGTATGGCGGTGGACCTCCTCGACAGCGCGCCGGTGTTCGCGGCGGAGATCGCCGCGTGTGGTGAGGCGCTGGGCGAGTTCGTCGACTGGGATCTCGAAGACGTGTTGCGGGGTGCGCCGGGGGCTCCGACGTTCGAGCGGGTCGATGT
>NZ_JBFAXA010000042.1:0-33904 GCF_040689265.1 Streptomyces sp. NPDC052012 | reverse complement strand
TTTGAGTGACCGATTCCGCGCCAGACCGAGGACGGACACCACCGCCCCGGCCCCGACTCACCCACCACCCGTAGGCGCTACGCGCACCCCCACCGAAGCCGCAGCGGCGCCGCAGGCATCCACCCACGGCCCGCCACCCGCTACTCCTCCTCGGCCCCGGAATCGGCGTCCGCATCCGCGTCAGCGCCCGCGCCCGCACCCGCCTGCGACGCCGTCTCCGCCGACCCGGCCTCCAGCAACCGCACCAGCTGCCGCCCGGTGATCCTCCGGAACTTCCGCTTCTGCGGCCGCGTCCGATCCAGCACCGCCACCTCCAGCCGCTCCGCGGGAATCTCCCGCTCACTGCCATTGGTGTCCCGCGACAGCGACTGCACCGCCAGCCTCAGCGCCTCCGCCAGCGTCATCCCGTCCCGGTGCCGCTGATCCAGGTACCCGCTGATCTGCTCCGCGTTACCGCCCACCGCCACCGAGCCGTGCTCGTCCACGATGGACCCGTCATGCGGCAACCGGTAGATCTGGTCCTGCTCCGGGGTCTCCCCGACCTCGGCCACCACCAGCTCCACCTCGTACGGCTTCTCCCCCACACTCGAGAAGATCGTGCCCAGCGTCTGCGCGTACACGTTCGCCAGACCCCGAGCCGTCACATCGTCCCGGTCGTAGGTGTAACCCCGCAGATCGGCATACCGCACCCCACCGATCCGCAGATTCTCGTACTCGTTGTACTTACCGGCCGCGGCGAACCCGATCCGGTCGTAGATCTCGCTGAACTTGTGCAGCGCACGGGACGGATTCTCGCCGACGAACACGATCCCGTCGGCATACTGCAGCACCACCAGGCTGCGCCCCCGGGCAATGCCCTTCCGCGCGTACTCCGCGCGATCGGCCATCGCCTGCTGAGGTGAGACATAGAACGGCGTCGACACCGGTTACCCGTCCCTTTCTGTCGAAGTCACTGGATCACCCACACCCACAGAGCCGCCGGCTACAGCAGCGCCGCCCGCGGACCGTCCGGCTGCTCCAGCCGCCGCTCCAGCACGGACCGGGCGATCTCGGACGCCTCGTCCTCGGTCAGCCGGCGGAAGCCGTCCTCGGTGATCACGGTGACGATCGGATAGATCCGGCGGGCGACATCGGGACCACCGGTCGCCGAGTCGTCGTCAGCCGCGTCGTACAGGGCCTGCACCACCAGTGTGGTGGCCTCGGCCTCACTCAGGTCGTCCCGGTAGAGCTTCTTCATCGCGCCGCGGGCGAAGATCGACCCGGAGCCGGTGGCCGCGAATCCCTGCTCCTCCGAACGCCCACCGGTGACGTCGTAGGAGAAGATCCGCCCCTTCTCCCGGTCCACGTCGTACCCGGCGAACAGCGGGACCACCGCCAGCCCCTGCATGGCCATGCCCAGGTTCGAACGGATCATGGTCGACAGCCGGTTCGCCTTGCCCTCCAGCGACAGCTGCGCGCCCTCGACCTTCTCGAAGTGCTCCAGCTCCAGCTGGAACAGCTTCACCATCTCCACGGCCAGGCCCGCCGTACCGGCGATGCCCACCGCCGAGTACTCGTCGGCCGGGAACACCTTCTCGATGTCCCGCTGCGCGATGACATTCCCCATGGTCGCCCGCCGGTCACCGGCGAGCACGACACCGCCGGGGAACGTCACGGACACGATGGTCGTCCCGTGCGGCGCCTCGATCGCACCCTGCACCGGCGGCAACGACCTCTTGCCCGGCAGCAGCTCCGGCTGGTGCTCGGAGAGGAAGTCCATGAAGGAGGAAGACCCTGGCGTCAGGAAGGCAGCTGGTAGACGCCCGGTGCTACGAGTGTTGGCTTCCACGCGATTCCTTCCACGTATGCGGCAGCCCGCCTTATGGCATCGGGCCGGTCCTTGAACTGCCCCAGCGCGACATTGCAGCTGAAGCACAGTACGCCACGGACCCTACCCGTCTTGCGGCAGTGATCCACATGTGCTGCGGGAACCGATGGACAGATGCAACAGTCGCCCCCTCAGCAGGCGTTGTGCCGGGTCGGAGGCGCGGGGCGAAGACTGCCCGCGGCCGGATTTCCCCACACCGCGGGCAGCGCCCCGCCGCCACCCCTTCCCGCACACACACCCGGCCCCAGGGCCTTCGACACGAAGGCCGCAGCGGCCTACTGGCCACCCTTCTGAACGAAGGAGCGCACGAAGTCCTCGGCGTTCTCCTCGAGGACGTCGTCGATCTCGTCCAGCACCGAGTCCACGTCGTCCGACAGCTTCTCCTGCCGCTCCTTGAGGTCCTCCGAAGCCTGCGTCTCCGCCGCCTGCTCCTCGACCTCTTCCGTGGACCGCGTGGCCCTCTGCTGTCCGCCGCCGGTGTCCTTGGTCGCCATCACCCTCACCCCGCTCGGTTCGCCCGACACAGTTGCTCGGTCAAGATCAGACCCTACAAGCCGGGTCCGACAATGGCCCCGCAGTTGCTCCAACGTACGGGGACCACCTCGATGATTCCCGGACCCGGGATTTTCCACCCTGTCCGGCCGGACCTTCCGTGGACCCGGGTACCCCGGATACCCGCTCGGCCCTTGGCTCACCCCCCGGACAGCACCCTGACCAGGTCTTCCGCCGTCCGGCAGCGGTCCAGCAGCTCCTTGACGTGATTACGCGTTCCGCGAAGCGGTTCCAGGGTTGGAACCCGCTGCAGCGAGTCCCGGCCCGGCAGATCGAAGATCACCGAGTCCCAGGAGGCCGCCGCCACGTCGTCGGCGTACTGCTCCAGGCACCGCCCGCGGAAGTACGCACGGGTGTCCTCCGGCGGCTTCGTACGGGCCCGTTCGACCTCGCCCTCGTCCAGCAGCCGCTTCATCCTGCCGCGGGCCACCAGACGGTTGTACAGGCCCTTGTCGGGGCGTACGTCGGCGTACTGCAGGTCGACCAGGTGCAGCCGTGCCGCGTCCCAGTCGACGCCGTCACGGCGCCGGTAGCCCTCCATCAGCTCCCGCTTGGCGACCCAGTCCAGCTCGCCGGCCAGGCTCATCGGGTCGTTCTCCAGGCGCGTGAGGGTGTCCTCCCAGCGGGCCAGGACGTCCTTGGTCTGGTCGTCGGCGTCGGCCCCGAAGCGCTCCTCGACGTACTTGCGCGACAGCTCGAAGTACTCCATCTGGAGCTGCACAGCGGTGAGCGTGCGCCCGCTGCGCAGCGTGACGAGCCGCTTCAGCGTCGGGTCGTGCGAGACCTGGTGCAGGGTGCGAACCGGCTGGTCGACGGCCAGGTCCACCGCGATGAAGCCGTCCTCGATCATGGACAGCACCAGCGCCGTCGTGCCCAGCTTCAGGTAGGTGGAGATCTCGGACAGGTTCGCGTCGCCGATGATCACATGCAGCCTGCGGTATTTCTCGGCGTCCGCGTGCGGCTCGTCCCGTGTGTTGATGATCGGGCGCTTCAGCGTGGTCTCCAGCCCGACCTCGACCTCGAAGTAGTCGGCGCGCTGGCTGAGCTGGAAGCCGTGTTCGTGGCCGTCCTGGCCGATGCCGACGCGGCCGGCGCCTGCGAAGACCTGGCGGGAGACGAAGAAGGGCGTGAGGTGGCGCACGATGTCCGAGAAGGGGGTCTCCCGCTTCATCAGGTAGTTCTCGTGCGTGCCGTAGGACGCGCCCTTGTTGTCGGTGTTGTTCTTGTACAGGTGGATCGGCTGGGCTCCGGGCAGCTGGGCGGCCCGCTCCGCGGCCTCGGCCATGATCCGCTCACCGGCCTTGTCCCAGAGCACGGCGTCCCGCGGATTGGTGACCTCGGGCGCGCTGTACTCCGGATGGGCGTGGTCGACGTAGAGCCGAGCGCCATTGGTGAGGATCACGTTGGCCAGGCCGATGTCCTCGTCGGTGAGCTGGCTGGCGTCGGCGGCCTCGCGGGCGAGGTCGAAGCCTCGCGCGTCCCGCAGCGGGTTCTCCTCCTCGAAGTCCCAGCGGGCCCGGCGGGCCCGGTGCATCGCGGCCGCGTAGGCGTTGACGATCTGGGACGAGGTGAGCATGGCATTGGCGTTGGGGTGGCCGGGGACGGAGATCCCGTACTCCGTCTCGATGCCCATTACTCGCCGTACGGTCATGCGGCCCTCCTTGCCCGGCGGCGTCCCCGGTCGGGGGCGCTGCTCAAGTACCGCCGACGCTCAGGTGCGTGTGCGGTGCCCGTCCCCGCACTGCGCGACATGGCGGTACGGAAGAGCCTAGAACGCCTTTGCGCTGGTGGGGAGATCATTTGCGTCATTGCTGTGCTCCAGCCGTGGCCCGAAAAACAGTCGGCTGCGGGTACCCGCTGAGGGCACCCGCAGCCGCCCTGGCTTTTACAGGTACTGACCGGTGTTCGCCACCGTGTCGATGGAGCGTCCGGTGTCCGCGCCCTGCTTTCCGGTGATGAGGGTGCGGATGTAGACGATCCGCTCGCCCTTCTTTCCGGAGATACGGGCCCAGTCGTCCGGGTTGGTGGTGTTGGGCAGGTCCTCGTTCTCCTTGAACTCGTCCACGCAGGCCTGGAGCAGGTGGGAGACGCGCAGACCCTTCTGGTTCTTCTCGAGGAAGTCCTTGATCGCCATCTTCTTGGCGCGGCCGACGATGTTCTCGATCATGGCGCCGGAGTTGAAGTCCTTGAAGTAGAGGACTTCCTTGTCGCCGTTGGCGTAGGTGACCTCGAGGAAGCGGTTCTCCTCGGTTTCTGCGTACATCTGTTCCACAGCGGTCTGGATCATGCTTTCGACCGTCGTGGTCTTGTCGCCGCCGTGCTCGGCGAGGTCGTCGGCGTGCAGCGGGAGGCGCTCGGTGAGGTACTTGCCGAAGATGTCCTTGGCGGCTTCCGCGTCCGGACGTTCGATCTTGATCTTCACGTCGAGCCGGCCGGGCCGCAGGATGGCGGGGTCGATCATGTCCTCGCGGTTGGAGGCGCCGATCACGACCACGTTCTGCAGGCCCTCCACGCCGTCGATCTCGGCGAGGAGCTGCGGGACGATGGTGTTCTCCACGTCCGAGCTGACGCCGGAGCCGCGGGTGCGGAAGAGGGACTCCATCTCGTCGAAGAAGACGATGACGGGGGTGCCCTCGCTGGCCTTCTCACGGGCCCGCTGGAAGACCAGGCGGATCTGCCGCTCGGTCTCGCCGACGTACTTGTTCAGCAGCTCGGGGCCCTTGATGTTCAGGAAGAAGCTCTTGCCGGCGGCCTGGCCGGTCACCTCGGCGACCTTCTTGGCCAGCGAGTTGGCGACGGCCTTGGCGATGAGCGTCTTGCCGCATCCGGGCGGCCCGTAGAGCAGGACGCCCTTGGGCGGGCGCAGTTCGTGCTCCTTGAACAGGTCGGGGTAGAGGTACGGCAGCTCGACCGCGTCGCGGATGGCCTCGATCTGGTTGCCGAGGCCGCCGATCTGCTCGTAGCCGATGTCGGGGACTTCCTCCAGGACGAGCTCTTCGACCTCGCTCTTGGGGACGACCTCGTAGACGTATCCCGAGCGCGGTTCCAGGAGCAGGGCGTCACCGGCGCGGATGGTGGCGTCCAGCAGCGGCTCGGCGAGCCGCACCACCCGTTCCTCGTCGGTGTGCCCGAGCACCAGGGCGCGCTCGCCGTCCTCGAGGATCTCCTTGAGGGTGACGATGTCGCCGACGCGCTCGAACTCCATGGCCTCGACCACGTTGAGCGCTTCGTTGAGCATCACTTCCTGGCCGCGCCGCAGCTCGTCGAGCTCGACGCTGGGACTCACGTTCACACGGAGCTTGCGGCCGCCGGTGAAGATGTCGGCGGTGCCGTCCTCGTTCGCGGCGAGGAAGACTCCGAAGCCGGCCGGGGGCTGGGCGAGCCGGTCGACCTCCTCCTTGAGGGCCACGATCTGGTCGCGGGCCTCACGGAGCGTGTTGGCGAGTCGTTCGTTCTGGGCGGATACGCCGGCCAGGTTGGTCTGCAGCTCGACGATCCGCTCTTCGAGAATCCTCGTGTGTCGCGGAGAGTCGGCGAGCTTGCGTCGCAGGACGGCGATCTCCTGCTCAAGGTAGGCGATCTGCCCGGCCGGGTCGTCGGACCCGCGTCCCGGGCGGATGCCGCGGTTCATGTCGTCGTCGTGGGCTGCCACGGTCCTCACCTCCTCCAAGGGGAGCTGGACGCTTCCAGACCCTACCTGGGCGGGTGTCGATTGAAACCCCTAGATCACAAAGACGGTCGGGGTGTGTCCGATCTTCACCCTTGCGCTCTCCCTCACGCCAGGGGAATACCCACCGAAGATGATTGGAACCCAGGCAGAGGTAGGGTCGAAGTGTTCAACACCCGTCGGAGCTGGCCGGATTCCCGTGCGGCTCGACGCAGGAAACGGCAGGAGAGATGAGCGTGCAGCAGGAGGCCGGAGTCGACGGGGAGGCCCTGGAGGTCTGGATCGACCAGGACCTGTGTACCGGCGACGGCATCTGTGCCCAGTACGCCCCCGAGGTGTTCGAGCTGGACATCGACGGGCTGGCCTACGTGAAGGGCGCGGACGACGAGCTTCTGCAGGCCGCGGGGGCGGCAACGCCCGTACCGCTGCCGCTTCTCACGGATGTGATCGACTCGGCGAAGGAGTGTCCGGGCGAGTGCATCCACGTACGTCGTGTTTCGGACAGTGTCGAGGTGTACGGACCGGACGCCGGGTGACGGGGGCGGCACGGTCCGTGATCGCTGTCTGATTTCTCACACGGCCTCTCGCGCGTTGTCTCACACGCTGCGGGCACCGGCGGGGTCGGAGCGCACGAACGCGCCGTTGTCCCACCGCCACTTCACGTCCTTGCGCACGTCGGGGCAGCAACTGGGCACGTCGGCGGAGGAGTAGCCGAGGACGGTGGCGGTGATGCCGCCGTCCTGCACGGTGAAGTCGTCGACGTTGGTGCGGTCCTTGGGATCGACGAGGGTGGCCACCAGGCGCGGCTCGGCGCTGTCCGCGGCCCGGGTGAGGACGTACATGCCGTCGGGCGGGGTGCCCATGGGGGCGTCGCAGTGGACCGCCGCGACCGTCTCGGGGCGTCCGTCGCCGTCGAGGTCGCCGGACGCCTGCTTCTTCACGACGAGTTTCACGGGGCCGCAGTCGAGGGGGAACTCGACGGCGTCCGGGTCCGGCGGGGCGATGTGCGCGGGGGCGCTCCTGGTCTGCGGGGCGGGGGTCTGGGCGGCGGTGGCGGCGTCGGGCTGGAAGACGGAGGAGAGCGCCACGACTCCGGCGACGGCCGTGGCGGTGGCGACCCAGTGGATGGGCCGGGTGTGCGTGTGGGCGAGCTCCGGGACGGCGGATTGCTGCACGAGGAGGGTCTCCTGTGAGGGCTGTGCCGGTGGGGGTGGCCAGCATCGTGCCACACGTCACAGTGCGGGGGAACGGCGGGGTGTGGAGTTACGGTTCGGGGTTTCGGCGCGGGTTGTGCGGTGACGGCCCGGGTGGCCTGCGTCAACGCGTCGGCGCCGTGGCGCAGTTCCGTCGGGTTCTCGGGAACTGCGGCACGGCGCCGACGCGTTGACGGTTCGACGGGTGGCGTCAGCGGGCGGCGCCTCCGTCGGCGTTGGGGCCCGCGTAGTCCTCGCCGTAGGCGCCCTTGGCCGGGCGGCGGCGGCGCATGGGGGGTTCGACTCCGTCGGCGAGCCGGCGGGCGGTGAGCAGGAAGCCGGTGTGGCCGATCATCCGGTGGTCGGGGCGGACGGCGAGGCCCTCGATGTGCCAGTTGCGGATCATCGTCTCCCAGGCGGTCGGCTCGTTGAAGCAGCCGATCTCGCGGATGGACTCGACGGTCCGGGCGAGCTGGGTGGTGGTGGCGACGTAGCAGCAGACGATGCCGCCGGGGACGAGTGCCTTGGAGACGGCCTCCAGGCATTCCCAGGGGGCGAGCATGTCGAGGATGACGCGGTCGACGTCGGTGTCGGACAGGTTGTCCTGGAGGTCGCCGACGGTGAGCTGCCAGGCGGGGTGGGGGCCGCCGAAGTAGCGCTCGACGTTCTGCCGGGCGATGTCGGCGAAGTCCTCGCGGCGCTCGTAGCTGTGCAGCATGCCCTGGTCGCCGATGGCGCGCAGCAGAAAGCTGCTGAGCGAGCCGGAGCCGACGCCGGCCTCGACGACGCGTGCGCCGGGGAAGATGTCGGCGAAGGCGAGGATCTGCCCCGCGTCCTTCGGGTAGACGACGGCGGCCCCGCGGGGCATGGACAGGACGTAGTCGGGGAGCAGGGGGCGCAGCGCGAGGTAGGCGACGTTCCCGGTAGTGCGGACAACGCTGCCCTCGGGAGCGCCGATCAGTTCGTCGTGCGGGAAGGAACCCTTGTGGGTGTGGAAGTTCTTCCCGGACTCGAGCGTGAACGTGTAGTGGCGGCCCTTGGGGTCGGTCAGCTGTACCTGGTCCCCGACCTTGAAGGGCCCGCGACGGCGGGCGGCACCGGTCGGTTCGGACATGTGACCAAGCCTAACCGGTCGCCGCGGGTGGCTCCGACCAGGATCAGCTGGGCCGTGCCATGGCCTTGACGAAGGCTCGTTCCACGTCTGCGGCGGACAGGACGCCGTAGATCTCGCCGGTCTCCTCGACGACCAGGTACTCGGTGGCCGGTGTCGCGCGCAGGGCGTCGAGGAGTTCCTCGCCCGCCAGCTCGGCGGACACGCGCATGCCGTCGGTGAGGTCCTGGGCGAGGGTGCCGACGGGAACCCAGGGGCGGCGGTGTTCCGGTACGCCGACGATGGCGGCCTCGCGGACGAGGGAGAGGGGGTTGCCGTCGGCGTCGACGACGACCAGGGCGCGGGCTCCGGCGGCGTTGGCGCGGCGCAGGGCCTCGGAGAGCGGGGTGTCGGTCTCGACGGGGACGGCGCGGCGGGTGAGGGTGCGGGCGCGCAGCTCGGGGAGGTGTTCGCGCAGCCGGGCCATGCGCAGGCTGTTGCCGGCGCCGGTCCAGATGATCGCGGCGAGGATGGCGGCGAGCAGGGCGTCCAGGACGGTGTCCATGCCGACGCTGTCCTCGGCGGCGGAACCGAGGGCGCCGGACTGGGTGAGCAGCGGGAGGCCGACGAGGACGGAGACGGCGAGGGCGCGGCCGACCCAGGCGGCGGCGATGGTGCCGGTCATGGGTTTGCCGCTGAGTTTCCAGACGACCGCGCGGAGCATGCGTCCGCCGTCGAGGGGGAGGCCGGGCAGGAGGTTGAAGGCGGCCACGATGAGGTTGGAGATCATCAGGCCGGCCAGCAGGACGCCGGGGACGGTGCCGGGGTCGACGGCGAGCAGGGCGAGGTAGAAGAGGCCCGACAGGACGAGGGAGAGCAGTGGGCCGACGAAGGCGAGCACGAACTCCCGGCCGGGGGTCTCGGCCTCCTTCTCGATCTCGGAGACGCCGCCGAAGAACTGGAGCTGGATGCGGCGCACCGGCAGTTTGAAGCGGAGGGCGGCGAGGGTGTGGGCGAGCTCGTGGACGAGGACGGAGGCGTAGAAGGCGACGGCGAAGAAGAGGGAGACGAGGTAGCTCGCGGCGCCGAGCTCGGGCAGCACGCGGTCGACCTGTCCGCCGAAGACCCAGGTGATGAGAATGGCGACGAGGAACCAGCTCGGCGCCACGTACACGGGCACCCCGAAGGGCCGCCCCATCAGCAGTCCTCCCCGCTGCGGCCCCTCCGGTGCACTTCCCTTTCCGGCCGTGTGACCGGCCTGCGGGGGCGCGGCGGTGCCGTGTGCCGAGTCCTCGGGGCGGGGGTCCGCGCCGGGGCCGGTGGATGCGCCGTCCGCCGGCTGCGTGGTGCCGTGACCGGCGGTGGTGCCGTCCGTCGGCTGGGCAGGTGTGGCGGGAGCGGCGGCGGTGCCGTCCGCCGGCAGGGCGGGTGTGGCGGGGGCTGGGGCCAGGTCCTCGGGTGTGCCGTCCGGGGGCTGGGTGGTGCCGCGAGGAGGGGCCGTGCCGTCCGTCGGCTGCTGTGCGGGGGCGGTGGGGGTGTTCGGGGTCGGGTCAGGGGCCGGAGGGGTGGGCTCCGGGTGGTGCTCGGCCGACTCGTCGTTGCCGGGCCGCGGCTGCCCGCGCCCGCCGCTTACGTCCACCGGTGTCCCCTCGTTCGCTGCGTCTCCCGCGCCTGCCGGACGGGAGGGTCTCGAGTCGATGGTATGCGGCCGTCGCCACCCGTTTCGCCTCGGCACCCCTGTCGTTCTCCGTCCGCCGCCGCGCCTGTCCTTCCTCTCCTTCCCCGCCTGTCCCGTCCCTCCCCCTCTCCCGGGGGCCGTCCTGGGGTCGCTGTCGGTGCCGGGCCGTATGGTCTGTGGTCATGGAGACGAGCACCGAGGGCGCGGACCAGCGCGACGACAGCCTGGTCGCCGAGGGGGAAGGGCCGGTCACGGCCGGGGCCGCGGAGGCGGGCGGGAGCGCGGTCGTGGTGGCCGAGTCCCCGGCCATACCGCCCGCGTCGCTGTCGCCCTCGCGTGCGAGCGACTTCATGCGGTGCCCGTTGCTGTACCGGTTCCGGGTGATCGACCGGCTGCCGGAGAAGCCGAGCGAGGCGGCGACCCGGGGCACGCTGGTGCACGCGGTGCTGGAGCGGCTCTTCGACGCGCCGGCGGCCGAGCGCACCGCGCCGCGGGCGAAGGCCCTGATCCCGGCCCAGTGGGACCGGCTGCGCGAGTCCAGGCCGGAGGTCGTGGAGCTGTTCGCGGACGACGCGCGGGGCGAGCGGCTGGCGCGCTGGCTGGCAGAGGCGGAGGCGCTGGTCGAGCGGTGGTTCACGCTGGAGGACCCGAGCCGGCTGGAGCCCGCCGAGCGGGAGCTGTTCGTCGAGGCCGAGCTGGACTCGGGGCTGCTGCTGCGGGGCATCATCGACCGCGTGGACGTGGCGCCCACCGGCGAGGTGCGCATCGTCGACTACAAGACGGGCAAGGCCCCCCGCCCGGAGTACGCGGAGGACGCCCTGTTCCAGATGAAGTTCTACGCCCTGGTGGTGTGGCGGCTGAAGCGGGTGATCCCGCGCCGTCTGCAGCTGGTGTACCTGGGCAGCGGTGACGTGCTGACCTACGACCCGGTGCCGGCCGATCTGGAGCGTGTGGAGCGCAAGCTGCTGGCGTTGTGGGAGGCGATCCGCACGGCGACCGAGACGGGCGACTGGCGGCCGCGGCCCACCAAGCTGTGCGGCTGGTGCGACCACCAGGCGCACTGTCCTGAGTTCGGCGGCACTCCCCCGCCGTATCCGCTGCCGGTGAGGGCGGCTGAGTCCGGTGGGACCCAACAGGGCAGAATGGGGCCGGACTAGCGAGAAGGAGACTTACGTGGCCATCCGCGTCCTACTGGTCGACGACCAGCCGCTGCTGCGTACGGGCTTCCGGATGATCCTGGAGGCGGAGCAGGACATCGCGGTCGTCGGCGAGGCCGGTGACGGCCTCCAGGCCCTGGACCAGGTGCGGGCGCTGCAGCCCGATGTGGTGCTGATGGACATCCGCATGCCGCGGATGGACGGGGTGGAGGCGACCCGGCAGATCACCGGCCCCGAGCGCGACGGCCCGGCGAAGGTGCTGGTGCTGACGACGTTCGATCTGGACGAGTACGTGGTGGAGGCGCTCAAGGCGGGGGCCAGCGGCTTTCTGCTGAAGGACGCGCCGGCCAACGAGCTGGTGCAGGCGATCCGGGTGGTGGCGGCCGGTGAGGCGATGCTCGCGCCGAGCATCACCCGGCGGCTGCTCGACAAGTACGCGACGCATCTGCCGTCGGGTGACGAGCCGGTGCCGGACACGCTGCACACGCTGACCGACCGTGAGGTCGAGGTGCTGAAGCTGGTCGCGCGGGGCCTGTCCAACGCGGAGATCGCCGCGGATCTGTTCGTCAGCGAGACGACCGTGAAGACGCACGTGGGCCATGTGCTGACGAAGCTGGGGCTGCGGGACCGTGTGCAGGCGGCGGTGTACGCGTACGAGAGCGGGCTGGTGCGGCCGGGCGCGCAGTGACGCTCGGCGGCCCGCGGACCATGGCAGAGGGCGCCCCCTTCCGGTGAGGAAGGGGGCGCCCTCGGCGTTCGTGACCGGCTGCCGGGTCAGTTCGCGCTCTTGCTCAGCTCCCAGAAGCGGAACACGGTGGAGGCGTCGAGGCAGTACTCGAGTCCGTAGACGCCGTCGCGGACGACCGCGTACTGCTTGGCCTGCCAGACGGGCAGCACGGGCAGTTCCTCGGCGACGATGTCCTGGAGCCGGCCGAAGTCCTGGTCGGTGGCGGAGCGGTCGCTCTGGGCGGCGGTGCCCGGGATGAGCGAGCCGGTGATGGTGTCGTTGTCGTAGTTGTTGTTCAGGACGTTGCCCTTGCCGAAGAAGGGCCCGGTGAAGTTGTCGGGGTCGGGGTAGTCGGGCACCCAGCCCTTGACGTAGACGCCGTACTTGCCGGCCGTGATGTCCTTCTCGTACTGGTCGAACTCGACGGACTTCATCTCGGCGTCGAACAGCCCGCTGGCGTTGAGCTGCTTGGCGATGGCGGCGAGTTCCTGGTCCGTGGCCGGGCCGTAGCGGGAGGGCGTGGACCACAGGGTCAGCTTCACCTTGCCGGTGATGCCTTCCTCGGCGAGCGCGGCGGCGGCCTTGGCCTTGGAGGGGCGGGCGCCGTAGGTGTCGAAGAAGGCGGTGTTGTGACCGGCGATACCGGCCGGGATGATCGAGTACAGCGGGGTGGCGGTGCCCTGGTAGACGTCCCGGATGAGGGCCTCGCGGTCGAGCAGGTGGGCGATGGCCTTGCGCACGCCGAGCTTTCCGGCCACCGGGTCGTCCATGTTGAAGACCAGGTGCTGGACCTCGGCGCTGCTGCCCTCGATGACCTCGATGCTGCCGGTGCCGTCGTCGGCCTTCTCGAGGTCGGCGATCGCCTGGGCGGTGAGGCCTCGGTAGGCCACGTCGACCTCGGCGTCCTGGACGGCCTTCTTCAGGGCGTCCTGGTCGCCGTGGAAGAACTTCAGCGTGACGCCGGAGTTCTTGGTCTCGACGGTGCCCTTGTAGTGCTCGTTGACGGAGAAGACGGCCTCGTCCTCGCTGAAGGAGTCCAGCTTGTAGGGGCCGGAGCCGACGGCCTCGCCGTCCTTGCGCAGCCCGTTCGCGTCGTACTCGCGGTGGTTGACGATGGAGCCGGCACCGGAGGCGATCTTGCTGGGGAAGGTGGCGTCGGGGGTGTTGAGGTGGAAGACGACCGTCTTGTCGTCCGGGGTCTCGACCTTGTCCAGCGTCGGGAACATGATCGCCGGACCGTCGGGGTCGTCGATCTTCAGCATGCGGTCGAAGGAGAACTTCACGTCCTTCGCGGTGAGCGCGTCACCGTTGCTGAACTTGAGCCCGTCCTTGAGGGTGCACGTGTAGACCTTGGTCTCGGTGCCGTTGAACGAGCACTCCTCGGCGGCCTCGGGCTGCGGCTCGGTGGCTCCCTTGGGGAAGCTGAGCAGCGACTGGAAGACGTTGTTGAACAACAGCCAGGAGCCCGGGTCGTAGCCGGAGGCGGGGTCGGTGGCGAGGACGTCGTCGGACATGCCGACCACGACGTTGGAGCCCTCGGCCCCCGAGTCGCCGTTCTCCGATCCGCAGCCGGTCAGCAGGCCGGAGGCCAGCCCTGCCACGATCGGCAGGACCGGCCACTGGTTGCGCAGGTTCACGTGTGTGCCTTGTCGTTCGTTGCTTCAGGCCCCGGGCCACGTCCCCGGCCCGGAGCGAGGACGGTCCGTCAGCCGCTCACTCCGCGGCCGAGCTCCCACAGCTGGAGCGTGGAGGAGGAGTTGAGCGCGTAGGCGGTGCCGGTGATGTCGTCGCGCGCGGCCACGTACTGCTTGCCCTGCCACAGCGGCAGGACGGGTACGTCGGCGGCCACGATGTCCTGCATGTCCGTCAGGCTTCCGGCGGCGGACAGCCGGTCGGCCTGGCGGCGCGACTCGGGGATGAGGTTCTTCCGGATCTCGGCGTTGGAGTAGGGCGAGCCGAGGAAGTTGTCCTCGTCGAGGAAGGGGGCGAGGAAGTTGTCGGCGTCGGGGAAGTCGGGGAACCAGCCCATGCCGTAGACGTCGTACTCGCCCTTCATCTCGGCGGGGCGGAACGTCGACCAGGGGGTGCCCTTGATGTCCACCTTGAACAGGCCGCTGTCGTTGAGCTGCTTCTTGAGCTGCTCGAACTCCTTCTTCGTCGCCGGACCGTAGTGGTCGGTGGTGTAGTGCAGCGTCAGTTCGACGGGGGTGGTGACGCCGGCCTTCTGCAGCAGGGCGCGGGCCTTGGCGGTGCTGGGGTCGCCGTACTTGTTGAAGAACGAGTTGGAGTGGCCGGTGATGCTGGCCGGGACGAGCGAGTACAGCGGCTCGGCCTGGGAGCCGTAGACCTTGGAGACGAGTTCGCTGCGGTTGACGACCTGGGCCATCGCCTGGCGGACCGCCTTGCTCCTGACGGTCTCGGCCTCGGTGTTGAAGGCCAGGTAACGGATCTCCAGGCCGGGCATCTCGACGAGGTCGAGGTCGTCGTCGGCGTTGCCCGCGAGCTTCTGGATCTGCTCGGGTGACATCGTGCGGCTCATGACGTCGATGTCCTTCTTCTCCAGCGCCTCGCCCATGGCGTCGGCGTCCTCGAAGGAGACCATCTCGACCTTGTCGTTGTTCACCTTCAAGGCGCCCTTGTAGTCGGGGTTCTTGGTGAAGGTGGCGCGGACCAGTTCGTCGCCCTCGACCTCGGCGTCGAGGGTGTAGGGGCCGGAGCCGTCGACCTCGAAGCCGTCGCGCAGCTCGCCCTTGGCGTAGCTGTCCGGGTCGATGATGCCGGCGACCGGGGTGGACAGCTTGTACGGGAAGGTGGCGTCGGCGGACTTGAGGTGGAAGATGACCTCGCGTTCGCCCTGGGTCTCGACGGTGTCGATGGTGGACAGCAGCGCGAAGACACCGCTGTCGGCCTTGAGGGAGCGGGCGCGGTCGATGGAGTACTTCACGTCGGCGGCGGTCACGGGGTCGCCGCTCGCGAAGGTGAGGCCGTCGCGCAGGGTGCAGCTGTAGCGCTCGTTGCCGGCGTCGGTGAATCCGCAGGACTCCGCCGCCTCGGGTACGGGCTCGCCCTCGCCGCGCGGCTGGACCATCAGCGTCTGCACGGTCTGGCGCAGGATGTTCCAGGTGCCGACGTCGTAGGCGTAGGCGGGGTCGAGGGGCGCGGGGGCGTCCTTCGAGGCGGTGAACCGGTCCGTGGTGCCGACGACGATCGCGTCGTCGCCGCCGCTCCCGCTCTCGGTCTCACCGCAGGCGGCGAGTACCGGCGCGAGCAGGCCGATCGCGGCCGCCAGCACCAGAGTCTTGCGGTTCATGCTCGAGTTTCTCCACAGCTGTCGACTCCGTGTATCCGGCATGCAGGGGTGGCGCAGCGGATCACGGGGGTTGGGGCGATGTTCTCGCGACGAGATTAGTCCGCGCCCGCAGGAGGGTTCGCGGCCACCGGAGTTGAGCGTTCATCACGCAGTGAAACCGGGTGTGAACGCATCGGCGAAGGTGACCGGGGAAGGATTCGTACAGCCGCCACCCAATCGGGACACAAGGGCACACGAACGACCGCCGAAAAGGGGCGGACAGCACATGCCACCCCTACTGTCGACCCCGGTGAACGTGGTGAACGTCACACCGAAAACAGGATCGGTGGTACGGGAAATCATCCGTGGCCGATGCGGCCGAATTTCCTCGCACAGATGTCCTGGCGATCGTGGAGCGGACGGCTCCGAATTCCCGGTGCCACTCCGTTGCACGCTGGGTGAACGTCTAGAGCATTTCCGTCATCAGGCCGTGCAGAAATGTCAGGTCGACGACTTCCAGCGAGGGGACGACGGTCCGTCCGGCGGCGGGCAGGATCGGCGCCACGGAGGGCACCGCCACGACCTGGCAGCCGGCCGCCTCGGCGGAGGCGACACCGGTGGCGGTGTCCTCGATGACGGCGCACCGCATCGGGTCCACGCCCAGTCCCGCGGCGGCCGCCAGGTACGGGTCGGGGTGCGGCTTGGTGCGCGGCACCTCGTCCCCGGCGACCGACAGCGCGAAGTGGTGCGGGCCCAGGGTGGCGAGCACCCGGTCGATGATGCGCCGGTGCGAGGCGGAGACGAGGGCGGTGGGGATCTCGTACTCCAGCAGCTCGGCGAGCAGCCGGGCGGCTCCGGGCATCAGCGGCAGGGCGTGGTCGATGCGCTCCTCGAAGCCGTCGTTGAGCAGCACCGTCAGTTCCGCGAGTTCGATGTCGGCACCGGTCGCCTCGATCAGGAACCCCGCGCTGCGGGTCATGGGGCCGCCGACCACGACATGGCGCCAGGACTCGTCGAGGGTGTGGCCGAGGGAGGCGAACACCTCGCGCTCGACGTCCCACCAGAAGCCCTCGGTGTCCACCAGGGTGCCGTCCATGTCGAGGAGCACGGCCTGCAGGGCCGAGCCCTCGGCCGTACGGGTTCCTAGCGCGGGGACCGTACTGGTCATCCACGTACCTCCTTCACAGGGACGATCAGGCCGGTTCCCGCGCGGGGAACCGGCCTGCAGTGGACCGACCAGTGTACGTCGTGTGCGGCGCGAACGCCTCCTGTGGCACGTGGGGCCCTGTCCGAGGGCCCCGGTGGGGCCCTCGGACAGGGCCCACGCGGGTCCTCAGCGGGCGTTGAAGTACTTCGCCTCCGGGTGGTGGATCACGATGGCGTCCGTGGACTGCTCGGGGTGCAGCTGGAACTCCTCGGACAGATGGACGCCGATGCGCTCGGGCCGGAGCAGATCGGCGATCTTGGCCCGGTCCTCCAGGTCGGGGCAGGCACCGTAGCCGAGGGAGAAGCGGGCGCCCCGGTACTTCAGGGCGAACATGTCCTCCATCTCGGCCGGGTCCTCCCCGGCGAAGCCCAGCTCGGAGCGCACGCGGGCGTGCCAGTACTCGGCGAGCGCCTCGGCCAGCTGCACGGACAGGCCGTGCAGCTCCAGGTAGTCCCGGTAGGCGTTGGCCTCGAACATCCGCGCGGTCTCCTCGCCGATGCGGGAGCCGACGGTGACGACCTGGAGGCCGACGACGTCCTGCTCGCCCGACTCCTCCGGGCGGAAGAAGTCGGCCAGGCACAGCCTGCGGCCGCGGCGCTGGCGCGGGAAGGTGAAGCGGGTCCGCTCGTTGCCCTGGTCGTCGAGGATGATCAGGTCGTCGTCCTTGGAGACGCACGGGAAGTAGCCGTAGACCACGGCCGCCTCCAGCAGGTTCTCCGTCTGGAGCCTGTCCAGCAGGCCGCGCAGCCGGGGCCGGCCCTCGGTCTCGACGAGCTCCTCGTACGTCGGGCCCTCGCCGGTGCGGGCCTGCTTCAGTCCCCACTGGCCCTTGAACAGGGCGCCCTCGTCGAGCCAGCTGGCGTACTCCTTGAGCTGGATGCCCTTGATCACCCGGGTGCCCCAGAACGGCGGGGTGGGGACGGGGTTGTCGGTGGCGACGTCGGAGCGGACGTGCCCGGCCTCGGGGCGCTCCTCGACCTCGACGGTGGCGGCACGGACCCGGCGCTGGCGCAGTTCGGGCAGCTTGGCGCCGGGCACGCCGCGCTTGATGCCGATGAGGGCGTCCATCAGGCGCAGGCCCTCGAAGGCGTCGCGGGCGTAGCGGACCTCGCCCTGGTAGATCTCGTGCAGGTCCTGCTCCACGTAGGCGCGGGTGAGGGCGGCGCCGCCGAGGATGACCGGGAACTTCGCCGCGAGGCCGCGCTGGTTGAGCTCCTCCAGGTTCTCCTTCATGATCACCGTGGACTTCACCAGCAGCCCGGACATGCCGATCACGTCCGCCTTATGCTCCTCGGCGGCCTCGAGGATCGCCGAGACCGGCTGCTTGATGCCGAGGTTGACCACGTTGTAGCCGTTGTTCGACAGGATGATGTCGACGAGGTTCTTGCCGATGTCGTGCACGTCGCCGCGCACGGTGGCCAGCACGATCGTGCCCTTGCCCGCCTCGTCGGTCTTCTCCATGTGCGGCTCGAGGTGCGCCACGGCGGCCTTCATCACCTCGGCGGACTGGAGCACGAACGGCAGCTGCATCTGTCCGGAGCCGAACAGCTCGCCGACGACCTTCATGCCGTCCAGCAGCGTGTCGTTGACGATGTCGAGCGCCTTGCGGGTCTGCAGGGCCTCGTCGAGGTCGGCCTCCAGGCCGTTGCGCTCGCCGTCGATGATGCGCCGCTTGAGGCGCTCCTCCAGCGGCAGCGCGGCCAGTTCCTCCGCCTTGCCCGCCTTCAGCGACTTGGCCGTGGCGCCCTCGAACAGCTCCATCAGCTTCTGCAGCGGGTCGTAGCCCTCGCTGCGCCGGTCGTAGATGAGGTCGAGGGCGGTCCGGACCTCCTCCTCGCTGAACCGGGCGATCGGGAGGATCTTCGACGCGTGCACGATCGCCGAGTCCAGGCCGGCCTTGACGCACTCGTCGAGGAAGACGGAGTTGAGCAGGATGCGGGCGGCCGGGTTGAGGCCGAAGGAGATGTTGGACAGTCCCAGCGTGGTCTGCACCTCGGGGTGGCGGCGCTTCAGCTCGCGGATGCCCTCGATGGTGGCGATGCCGTCCTTGCGGGACTCCTCCTGCCCGGTGCAGATGGTGAAGGTCAGACAGTCGACGAGGATGTCCTCCTCGTGGATGCCCCAGTTGCCGGTCAGGTCGGCGATCAGCCGTTCGGCGATCTCGACCTTCTTCTCGGCGGTGCGGGCCTGGCCCTCCTCGTCGATGGTCAGCGCGATCAGCGCGGCGCCGTGCTCCTTGGCCAGCTGGGTGACCTTCGCGAAGCGGGACTCCGGGCCGTCGCCGTCCTCGTAGTTGACCGAGTTGATGACCGCGCGGCCGCCGAGCTTCTCCAGGCCCGCCCGGATGACGTCGACCTCGGTGGAGTCGAGGACGATCGGCAGCGTGGAGGCGGTCGCGAAGCGGCCGGCCAGCTCCCGCATGTCGGCCACGCCGTCCCGGCCGACGTAGTCGACGCACAGGTCGAGCATGTGGGCGCCCTCGCGGATCTGCTCGCGGGCCATCTCCACACAGTCGTCCCAGCGGCCGTCGAGCATGGCCTCACGGAACTTCTTCGAGCCGTTGGCGTTGGTCCGCTCGCCGATGGCCAGGTAGGAGGTGTCCTGGCGGAACGGCACGGACTGGTAGAGGGACGCGGCGCCGGGCTCCGGCTGCGGGGTGCGCTCCGGCGGAGTCAGGCCCTGGACCCGCTCGACGAGCTGCCGCAGGTGCTCGGGGGTGGTGCCGCAGCAGCCGCCGACCAGGGACAGGCCGTAGTCGCGGACGAAGGTCTCCTGCGCGTCGGCCAGGCCCTCGGCGTCGAGCGGGAAGTGGGCGCCGTCCTTGGTGAGGATCGGCAGGCCGGCGTTGGGCATGCACAGCAGCGGGATGCGCGAGTGGCGGGCGAGGAAGCGCAGGTGCTCGCTCATCTCGGCGGGGCCGGTGGAGCAGTTCAGGCCGATCATGTCGATGCCGAGCGGCTCCAACGCGGTCAGCGCGGCGCCGATCTCGGAGCCGAGGAGCATGGTGCCGGTGGTCTCGAAGGCCATGGAGGCCAGCAGGGGCACCTCGACGCCGGTCGCCTCCATGGCCTTGCGGGCGCCCAGGACGGACGCCTTGGTCTGGAGGAGGTCCTGGGTGGTCTCGACGATCAGCGCGTCGGCGCCGCCCGCGAGCAGGCCCTCGGCGTTGGCCTGGTAGCCGTCGCGGATGGTGCCGTAGTCGATGTGGCCCAGGGTGGGCAGCTTGGTGCCGGGGCCGATGGAGCCGAGCACCCAGCGGGTGCGGCCGTCGCGGGCGGCGTGCTCGTCGGCGACCTCGCGGGCGATGCGGGCGCCGGCCTCGGACAGCTCGTGCACGCGGTCGGAGATGTCGTACTCCGCCGCCGCGGTGTGGTTGGCGCCGAAGGTGTTGGTCTCGACGCAGTCGACTCCGGCGTCGAAGTACTCGGAGTGGACCGAACGGACGATGTCCGGGCGGGTCAGGTTCAGGATCTCGTTGCAGCCCTCGAGGTTCTGGAAGTCCTCGAGCGTGGGGTCCTGGGCCTGGAGCATGGTGCCCATCGCTCCGTCGGCGACCACCACACGGGTGGCGAGCGCCTCGCGGAGGGCGGACACGCGGGTCCTGCTGTCGGCGGAAGGGGTCAGCGGCAACGAGGCCATGGAAGGGGCTCCCTCAGGTGCGACGGCTGTCGGCTTTGCGTCTGCCCGGAAGTCTCTCGGGGACTTCCCCGGCAGGGCGCACGCCGTCAGGGTATCCGGGACCGCGCCCTGATGTTCAGGGCGTCCACGGGGCGGACGATGATGGCCGCCGGGCGGAGCCGGGGCAGGGGTGGGGCGACGGATCTCGTCCGACCATTAGCGAGAGGTCGGCATGGACCGGTAGTGTTCGGCATTGCCGAACAGCGGCAGCGACGTCGCACGTCGACGCTCGAAGGGGACGGAGGCAGTACGGCGATGGCACGGAACATCCAGTCGCTCGAACGGGCGGCAGCGATGCTGCGGCTGCTCGCGGGCGGCGAGCGACGGCTCGGCCTGTCGGACATCGCCTCGTCGCTGGGCCTCGCCAAGGGCACCGCCCACGGGATACTGCGCACCCTCCAGCAGGAGGGCTTCGTCGAGCAGGACGACGCCTCCGGGCGCTATCAGCTGGGCGCGGAGCTGCTGCGCCTCGGCACCACCTATCTGGACGTGCACGAACTACGGGCGCGGGCCCTGGTGTGGACCGACGACCTGGCCCGTTCCAGCGGGGAGAGCGTCTATCTGGGCGTGCTGCACCAGCAGGGCGTGCTGATCGTGCACCACGTCTTCCGGCCCGACGACAGCCGGCAGGTGCTGGAGATAGGGGCCATGCAGCCGCTGCACTCCACGGCGCTCGGCAAGGTGCTGTCGGCGTACGACCCGGTGGCGCACAGCGAGGCCCTGGAGGCCGACCGCAAGGCGTTCACCGACCGGACCGTGTGCGAGCTGGACGCCTTCGAGCACATCCTCGACCTCACGCGCGCGCGTGGCTATGCGGCGGACGTCGAGGAGACCTGGGAGGGCGTCGCCTCGGTGGCGGCCCCCATCCACGACCGGCGCCGCATGCCGGTGGGCGCGGTCGGGGTCACGGGCGCGGTCGAGCGGCTGTGCCGGGACGGCGAGCTGCGTCCCGAGCTGATCGCGGCGGTACGCGACTGTGCCCGCGCGGTGTCGCGGGATCTGGGCGCCGGGCGGTTCTGAGCAGGTCCGGCGCATGACGGGGACGAGGGCCGGGACGCCGTACGGCGTTCCGGCCTCAGTCGTACGCTGAGACGGACATAACGGGCACAGGTGACGCTTCCGGCCCGTAGATCAATAACTCGCGGCAATCAATAACGATCGGGCTTTCGATAACCAGACTCTTGACGCAGGTCTTACGCCGGGCAAGACTCCCGTCCATCGGTCGGCATTGTCGAACACCTACCGGCAATACGCGCTAGAGTGTGGCAACGCCAAGGGCCGGCATCGCTCTCACCCCTCGAGGGCGCCGCTCCCCGGTGGGACCCGGGGCCGGCTGCCCTGGACGTAAGGACAAAGGAGTCGCGGGTGTCCAGCTCCGACATCTTCATCGGCGAGACCATCGGTACCGCCATACTCATCCTGCTCGGCGGCGGCGTGTGTGCCGCCGTGACGCTGAAGGCCTCCAAGGCCCGTAACGCCGGCTGGCTCACCATCGCCTTCGGCTGGGGCTTCGCCGTCATGACGGCGGTGTACATCGCCGGACCGCTGTCCGGCGCCCACCTCAACCCGGCCGTGACCGTGGCTCTCGCCATCAAGGACGGCGACTGGTCGAACGTGCCGACCTACTTCGCCGGAGAGTTCCTCGGCGCGATGATCGGTGCGGCGCTGGTCTGGGTGGCCTACTACGGCCAGTTCCAGGCCCACCTGACCGACAAGGAGATCGTCGGCGGTCCGGGCGCGCAGGCCACCGCCGCCAAGTCGGTCGAGGCCCAGGAACAGGGCGCCGGCCCTGTGCTGGGTGTCTTCTCCACCGGCCCCGAGATCCGCAACACGGTCCAGAACCTCGCCACGGAGATCATCGGCACCGTCGTGCTGCTGCTCGCCGTCCTCACCCAGGGCCTGAACGACGAGGGCAACGGCCTCGGCGTCCTCGGCGGTCTGATCACGGCGCTCGTGGTCGTCTCGATCGGTCTGTCGCTGGGCGGTCCGACCGGCTACGCCATCAACCCGGCCCGTGACCTCGGCCCGCGCATCGTGCACGCCCTGCTGCCCCTGCCCAACAAGGGCGGCTCCGACTGGGGCTACGCCTGGATCCCGGTGGTCGGTCCGCTGATCGGCGGCGCCATCGCGGCCGGCCTCTACAACGTCGCGTTCGCCTGAGCTTTCGTAGAAGCGCCGTACGTACAGCCCCGTAACCAAGGAACCCCAGGAGCACACAGTGACCGACGCCCACACCGCCGGCCCGTTCATTGCAGCCATCGACCAGGGCACGACCTCTTCCCGCTGCATCGTCTTCGACCGCGACGGCCGTATCGTCTCCGTCGACCAGAAGGAGCACGAGCAGATCTTCCCGAAGCCGGGCTGGGTCGAGCACAACGCCACCGAGATCTGGACCAACGTCCAGGAGGTCGTCGCCGGAGCCATCGAGAAGGCCGGCATCACCCGCGACGACATCAAGGCCATCGGCATCACCAACCAGCGCGAGACCACCGTGCTGTGGGACAAGAACACCGGTGAGCCCGTCCACAACGCCATCGTCTGGCAGGACACCCGCACCGACGCCCTGTGCCGGGAGCTCGGGCGCAATGTCGGCCAGGACCGCTTCCGCCGCGAGACCGGCCTTCCTCTCGCCTCCTACTTCGCCGGTCCGAAGGCCCGCTGGCTGCTCGACAACGTCGAGGGCCTCAAGGAGCGCGCCGAGGCGGGCGACATCCTCTTCGGCACCATGGACACCTGGGTCATCTGGAACCTGACCGGCGGTGTCGACGGCGGCCACCACGTCACCGACGTCACCAACGCGTCGCGCACCATGCTGATGAACCTGCACACCATGCAGTGGGACGAGAAGATCGCCGAGTCCATCGGCGTGCCGCTCGCGATGCTGCCGGAGATCCGCTCCTCCGCCGAGGTCTACGGCGAGATCAAGGGCGGCAAGCTGGGCGACCTGCTCGGCGGCATCCCTGTGGCCTCCGCGCTCGGCGACCAGCAGGCGGCCCTGTTCGGCCAGACCTGCTTCTCCGAGGGCGAGACCAAGTCGACGTACGGCACCGGCACCTTCATGGTGATGAACACCGGTGACAAGATCATCAACTCCTACAGCGGCCTGCTGACCACGGTCGGCTACCAGATCGGCGACGACAAGCCGGTCTACGCCCTGGAGGGCTCGATCGCCGTCACCGGCTCGCTGGTGCAGTGGATGCGCGACCAGATGGGCCTGATCTCCACCGCCGCCGAGATCGAGACGCTCGCGCTCTCGGTCGAGGACAACGGCGGCGCGTACTTCGTGCCGGCCTTCTCCGGACTGTTCGCCCCGTACTGGCGCTCCGACGCCCGCGGTGTGATCGCCGGCCTGACCCGGTACGTCACCAAGGCGCACCTCGCGCGCGCCGTCCTGGAGGCCACCGCCTGGCAGACGCGGGAGATCGCGGACGCCATGACGAAGGACTCCGGTGTGGAGCTGACCGCCCTCAAGGTCGACGGCGGCATGACCTCCAACAACCTGCTGATGCAGACGCTCTCGGACTTCCTGGACGCCCCGGTGGTGCGCCCGATGGTCGCCGAGACCACCTGCCTCGGCGCCGCCTACGCCGCCGGCCTCGCCGTCGGCTTCTGGAACAGCACCGACGACCTGCGCGCCAACTGGCGGCGGGCCGCCGAGTGGACACCCCGCATGGACGCGGAGACCCGCGACCGTGAGTACAAGAGCTGGCTCAAGGCCGTCGAGCGGACCATGGGCTGGCTCGAGGACGAGGAGTAAGAAACCGCGATGACCACTCAGTCCACCCTGCAGTCCATACCTGCTCTGGGGACGCGCCCGGCCTCCGGCTCGAACCCGAGCCGAGCCGAGACCCGGGAGCAACTCGCCAAGGCGTCGTACGACCTGCTCGTCATCGGCGGCGGCATCCTGGGCATCTCCACCGCCTGGCACGCCGCGCAGTCCGGCCTCAGGGTGGCTCTGGTGGACGCCGGTGACTTCGCCGGCGCCACCTCCTCCGCCTCCTCCAAGCTGCTCCACGGCGGTCTGCGCTACCTGCAGACCGGCGCGGTGAAGCTGGTGGCGGAGAACCACTTCGAGCGCCGTGCGGTCTCCCGCCAGGTGGCCCCCCACCTGGCGAACCCGCTCACGTTCTACCTCCCCGTGTACAAGGGCGGGCCGCACGGCGCGGCGAAGCTCGGGGCCGGTGTCTTCGCGTACTCGATGCTGTCGGCCTTCGGCGACGGCGTCGGCCACCTGCTCAGCCCCTCCAAGGCCGCGCAGGACGTACCCGAGCTGCGCACCGAGAACCTCAAGGCCGTCGCCGTGTACGGCGACGACCAGATGAACGACGCCCGCATGGCGCTGATGACGGTGCGTGCCGCGGCCGAGTCGGGCGCCGTCGTCCTCAACCACGCCGAGGTGACGGGGCTGCGCTTCACCAAGGGCCGGGTCACCGGCGCCGAGCTGCGCGACCGTCTCTCCGGCGACGAGTTCGGCGTCGACGCCCGGCTCGTCCTGAACGCGACCGGACCGTGGGTGGACCACCTGCGCCGTATGGAGGACCCGAATGCCGCACCGTCCATCCGTCTGTCGAAGGGCGCGCATCTGGTCCTGAAGCGGACCTCCCCGTGGAAGGCCGCGCTCGCGACCCCGATCGACAAGTACCGCATCACCTTCGCCCTCCCCTGGGAGGACATGCTGCTGCTCGGCACGACCGACGAGGAGTTCGAGGGCGACCCGGCGGACGTCTCGGTCACCGAGAAGGACATCGCCCAGATCCTCGACGAGGCCGCGTTCTCCATCCGCGACCAGCAGCTGTCCCGCGACCTGATCACGTACTCCTTCGCGGGCCTGCGGGTGCTGCCGGGCGGTCCCGGTGACACGGCGAAGGCCAAGCGGGAGACGGTGGTGACCGAGGGCAAGGGCGGCATGCTGTCCGTCGCGGGCGGCAAGTGGACCACGTTCCGCCACATCGGCCGCACGGTGATGCAGAAGCTGCAGTCGCTGCCGGGTCACCCGCTGGGGGACGACTTCGAGCCGATCGCCTCGCTGCCGAAGAAGCTGCCGCTGCCGGGTGTCGCCAACCCGCGTGCGGTCGCCCACCGGCTGCTGGTCGACCACCCGGCGCCCGGTCCCCGGATGGCCGCGGACACCGCCAAGCACCTGGCGACCCACTACGGTTCGCTGGCCTTCGACATCGCCCGCCTGGCCAACGACGACCCGGCGCTCGGCCGGCGCATCCACCCGGACGCCCCGGAGATCTGGGCGCAGGTCGTCTGGGCCCGCGACCACGAGTGGGCCGAGACCGTGGACGACGTGCTGCGCCGCCGCACCACGCTGACGATCCGGGGCCTCGCCACGGACGAGGTCCGCGCGGACGTCCAGGAACTGCTCGACAAGAAGTAGCCGCGCGACCCCGGCTCCCCCGCACGGGAGCCGGTCCGGGGGCGGTCCCTCGCCGACGGGGCCGCCCCCTTTCCGTTGCTCCCGAGCCGTCCGTCCCGACCGACGTGCGCCCGCGGCGGTCCGCCGGAACCGGCCGCGGACGGCCCGGAGTTCCGCCGGGGCACCGTGGCCGGCGCGGACGACGCCCGGGCGGCGGTGCGCATCGCGGGCGCGGAGCAGTGGCCGACGGGTGTTTCCCCGCGGCGCGCGGGGCAGTGATGGGGCACTCCCCCTGCGAGGGGGCTGCGGGCGTCCCCTCGGCACGCCGTAAGGTTGGGGGGTACGCGAGGGCACGTCGGAAGGAGGCCGTGGGTGATCGAGCTCGAGGGGGTTCCCGAGCTGATCGACCCGGTCATGGTGGCCGCGTTCGAGGGCTGGAACGATGCCGGTGACGCCGCCTCCACCGCGGTCGCGCATCTGGAGCGCGAGTGGAAGGGCGAGGTGTTCGCGGCACTGGACGCCGAGGACTACTACGACTTCCAGGTGAACCGGCCCACCGTGTTCATGGACGCCGGAGTCCGCAAGATCACCTGGCCGACGACAAGGTTGTCGGTGGTCCGGGTCGGCGGTGAGAAGCCGCGTGACCTGGTGCTCGTGCGCGGTATCGAACCGTCCATGCGGTGGCGTTCGTTCTGCAACGAGCTCCTCGGTTTCGCCCACGAACTCGGCGTGGAGCTGGTGGTCATCCTGGGCGCCCTGCTCGGTGACACCCCGCACACCCGTCCGGTCCCGATCAGCGGCACCACCTCCGACGCCGATCTGGCCCGCCGGATGGATCTGGAGGAGACCAAGTACGAGGGGCCGACCGGCATCGTCGGCGTCCTTCAGGAGGCGTGCACGCACGCGGGCGTCCCGGCCGTCTCGCTGTGGGCGGCGGTCCCGCACTACGTGTCGCAGCCGCCCAACCCCAAGGCCACGCTGGCGCTGCTCAACCGCCTCGAGGACCTGATCGACGTGCGGATCCCGCTGGGCGAGCTGCCCGAGGACGCGCGGGCCTGGCAGGTGGGCGTGGACCAGCTGGCCGCGGAGGACAGCGAGGTCGCCGAGTACGTGCAGACGCTGGAGGAGGCGCGGGACACCGCGGAGCTGCCGGAGGCGTCGGGTGAGGCGATCGCCCGCGAGTTCGAGCGCTATCTGCGGCGCCGTGACGGTTCGTCGGGTCCGCCCGCGGGCGGGCACGCCACGGCCGACGGCGGGGACGGCCCGTCGTCCTACCGGCGGGACACCCCGGGCGGCCGGACCCGGCCGCCGAAGCCGCCGAAGCCGGACGCGGACGACGAGGAGTCGTCGGAGGACTGACAGCTGACAGACACGCAGGCTGACAGCCTGACGGACTGACAGGCCATGCGCGTGGGGCGCCCCGTTCCAGGACGGGGCGCCCCACTGTCGTGCGTGCGGAGAGGTCTCGCTCGCCGGTGGCTACAGCGCGACGCCCAGCAGGGCGTCCACCGCGCGGGAGACCACGCCGGGCGCGCCGATGTCCGTGCCGCCGCTCTCCTCCTGGCGCACCACCCAGCGGTCCACGGCCGCCAGCGCGGCCGGGGCGTCCAGGTCGTTCGCGAGCGCCTCGCGGATCTCCTCGACGAGGTCCTCGGCGGGCGGGCCGTCGGGGCGGGAGACCGCCGCGCGCCAGTGCCCGAGGCGGGTCACCGCGTCCTGGAGCACCTGGTCGGTCCACTCCCAGTCGGCCCGGTAGTGGTGGGCGAGCAGCGCCAGCCGGATGGCGGCCGGGTCCACGCCCTCGCGGCGCAGCTGGGAGACGAAGACGAGATTGCCCTTGGACTTGGACATCTTCTCGCCGTGCAGCGCGACCATGCCGGCGTGGACGTACGCCTTGGCCATGGGGAACTCGCCGGTGAGCACCTGGGCGTGCGAGGCGCCCATCTCGTGGTGCGGGAAGACCAGGTCGGAGCCGCCGCCCTGGACGTCGAAGCCCATACCGAGGTGGTCGAGGGCGATGGCCACGCACTCGATGTGCCAGCCGGGGCGGCCCCGGCCGAGGGAGGCGCCGTCCCAGCTCGGCTCGCCCTCGCGGGCGGCCATCCACAGCATCGGGTCGACCGGGTTCTTCTTGCCGGGCCGGTCGGGGTCACCGCCGCGTTCGGCGGACAGCAGCCTCATGGCGGCGGCGTCGAGGTGGGAGACCTGGCCGAAGTGCGGGTCCGACTCCACGGAGAAGTAGATGTCACCGTCGACCTCGTACGCGGCGCCGAGGTCCCTCAGCCGCTCGACGAGCGGGACGATGCCGGGTATCGCCTCGACGGCGCCTATGTACTGCCGCGGCGGCAGCATCCTCAGGGCCGTCATGTCCTCGCGGAAGAGGGCGGTCTCCTTCTCGGCGAGGGCGGTCCAGTCGATGCCGTCGCGCTCGGCCCGCTCCAGCAGCGGGTCGTCGACGTCGGTGACGTTCTGGACGTAGTGGACCTGCCGCTTGGTGTCGAGCCACACGCGCTGCACGAGGTCGAACGCGTTGTAGGTCGCCGCGTGTCCGATGTGGGTGGCGTCGTACGGGGTGATGCCGCAGACGTAGATACGGGCGACGGGACCGGGGTCGAGGGTGACCAGACTCCCGGTCGCGGTGTCGTGGATCCTCAGGTCGCGGCCCTGACCGGGCAGGGCGGGGACTTCGGAAGCGGGCCAGGCATGCATGCCTCGAGCCTAACCGGACCGGAGTTCCGGATACGAACCGGAGCGGGCCGGATGACCGGGAAGGCACTCTTGCGCATCGCCGCGCGGCGTGCTGCCGGTGCCCTCGGTGCCGTGCGGCTCAGACCGGTGGCCAGGGGATGGCGGGCCAGTCGCCGCCGGGCTCCGGATGGCGGCCGGCGGTGAGGAGCGCGTCGACACGCGCGCGGGTCGCGTCGATCTCCGCCGGGGTGATCAGCGGGGCCAGCCGGGCGGCGAGGGCGCCGCCGTCCGTGAGCGCCTTGCCGAGGCCGTCGAGGACGTCCACGGCCTCCTGCGTCAGCGGCTCCCCCGCCCAGCCCCACAGCAGGGTGCGCAGCTTGTTCTCGACGTTGAAGGTGACGCCGTGGTCGATGCCGTACAGGCGGCCGTCCTCGGTGGGCAGCAGGTGGCCGCCCTTGCGGTCGGCGTTGTTGATCACCGCGTCGAGCACGGCGAGGCGTCGCAGCCGCTCGTCGTCGGCGTGCACGAGCAGCGCGGTGCGGCCCGCGCCGACCTCGGCGAAGCCGATCGCCTTCCAGCCGGGTTCCGGCTCCTCCCCGTCCACCAGGGCGAGCAGCTCCGCGCCCGGCGCCGGGTCGATCCACAGCTGGCACATGCCCTCGCCGTACGGCCCGTCGCGCAGCACGGTGGGCGGGACCAGGCCCCAGCCGGTCGCCTCGGAGACCTCGTACGCGGCGACCTCGCGCCCGGCGAGGGTGCCGTCGGGGAAGTCCCACAGGGGTCGTTCCCCGGCGACCGGCTTGTAGACGCAGGCGGCCTCCCGGCCGTCGTGGGTGACGGTGCAGTACAGCGCCGCGTTCGACGCCTCACGGATGCGGCCGCGCACGGTCAGCTCGCCCTCGGCGAGCACTTCCCGGGCGGCCGGGTCGACGGCCGTCACGCTCCGCGGCGGTATCCGTTCTGGCGCGGACATACGTGTCCTTCCGGGTCGAGCGGGAGGCTGCACAGCGGGCACGGCGGCCGCCCGGCGTTGACGACGTCGAGGGCGCGTTTGGCGAAGGCCCGGGCCTGGGCGCCGGTGAGCCGGACCCGCAGCATGGGCGGACCGTTCTCCTCGTCCTGGAGCAGTCGCTCCTCGGCCTCGGCGAGGTCCTCCTCGGAGTCCGCGTCCAGCTCGACGAGCGCCTGCGCCTCGACGATCATGCGCTGCTCCTCACCGTCCCAGGCGAGCGCCATCGTGCCGACGCGGAACTCCTCCTCGATGGGGGTGTCCAGCGGGGCGGTGTCGGTGATCTCGGTCGGCGCCATGGCCGGTACCGCGGCGCTGCCGCCGCTGCGCCGTACGACCTCGTCGAGCAGTTCGTCCATGCGCTCGGCGAGCGCGGCGACCTGGGTCTTCTCCAGGGCCACGCTGGTCACCCGGGAGCCGGCGGAGGCCTGGAGGAAGAACGTACGGCGCCCTGGCAGTCCGACCGTACCGGCCACAAAACGTTCCGGTTGGTCGTAGAGGAACACCTGACGGGACACGTCCTGTCTCCATTGAGAGTTGTGGCAAGTCGTGGGAAGAAGCATCTACGGCAGTGCTGCGACCGCTTCACCCTACTGCGGCCGACGATCACGGTGCGCCCGCACCGCCCCCTACCGGGGCCTCCTCGGCGGGCGGCTCGTCCCGCGGCGCCAGGGAGGCGAAGTCGCCCGTGTCGCCGAGGCGGACGAGGAAGGGGCGCAGTCGTGTGTAACGGATCGCGGTGATGGAACACGGATCGACGGAGATCCGCTGGAAGAGGTCGAGATGAAGTCCGAGTGCGTCCGCGACGAGGGACTTGATGATGTCCCCGTGCGAACACATCAGATACACGGCGTCGGCGCCGTGGTCCCGCTCCACGCGCGCGTTCCACTCGCGCACCGCCTCGGCGGCGCGTGTCTGCATCGCGCGCATGGACTCCCCGCCGGGGAACGCCGCCGCCGAGGGGTGCGCCTGCACCACCTCCATCAGCGGCTCGTCCTTGAGCTCGGCGAGTTTGCGGCCCGACCAGTCGCCGTAGTGGCACTCGCCGATGCGCTCGTCGGTGTGGGCGGTCAGACCGGGGCGGGCCGCGAGCAGCGGACGGATCGTCTCCTGGCAGCGCTGGAGCGGGCTGGTGACGATCTCGGCGAGCGGCAGCTCGGCGAGCCGCCCGGGCAGGGCGGCGGCCTGTGCGGCGCCGCGGTCGTCGAGGGCGACGCCGGGCGTCCAGCCGGCGAGCAGTCCCTCGGTGTTGGCGGTGGAACGTCCGTGCCGGACCAGCAGCAAGGTGGGCATGCCGCCCAGGGTAGGCGCAGGCGCGCGTGCGGTGTCCTGCGCGGCGCCTCGTGCAGTGCCTCCTGCGGGGCCCTGTGCGGCGTCCGGACGGTGAGAGGAGAATGCGCTTCGTGATCGTCGACTGTGCCATCTACCGGGAGGGGCACCGCGCGGAGGGGCCCGATGACTTCTCCGACGCGCTCGCCGAGGCGCGGTCGGCGGGAGGGTTCGTCTGGATCGGGCTGCACGAGCCGACCGAGGACGAGTTCGAGGTGGTCTCGCAGGAGTTCGCGCTGCATCCGCTGGCGGTCGAGGACTCCCTCAAGGCGCATCAGCGGCCCAAGCTCGAGGTGTACGACGACTCGCTGTTCCTGGTGCTCAAGCCGGTCGTGTACGAGCCCAGGAGCGACACCGTGTCGTCCGGCGAGATCATGGTGTTCCTCGGTGACTCGTTCGTGGTGACCGTCCGGCACGGGGAGGGCGCTCCGCTCAAGGCGGTGCGCCACCGTCTGGAGCAGGAACCGGAGCTGCTGGGCAAGGGGCCGACGGCCGTGCTGTACGCGGTCGCCGACGCCACCGTTGACCACTATCTGGAGGTGGCGACCGAGCTGCAGACCGACCTGGAGGAGCTGGAGGCGGAGGTCTTCTCACCGGACGGCGGCGGCTCGCGGCACACCGCGTCGCGGATCTACAACTTCAAGCGGCAGATCCTGGAGTTCCGCCGGGCGACGGGCCCGCTGTCGCTGCCGATGACACGGCTGGCGGGCGTGGGCACGTTCGGGGTGAGCGTGCCGTTCGTGGAGGACAAGGCGCGGCCCTTCTTCCGTGACGTGCACGATCACCTCACGCGGGTGAACGAGTCCGTGGAGGGGCTGGACCGGCTGGTCTCGGACATCCTGTCGGCGCATCTGGCGCAGATGAGCGTGCGGCAGAACGACGACATGCGGAAGATCTCCGCGTGGGCGGCGATGGCCGCGGTGCCGACCATGATCGCGGGGATCTACGGGATGAACTTCGAGCACATGCCGGAGTTGCGGTGGGAGTGGTCGTACCCGGCGGTGGTTCTGGTGATGGCGGGGTTGGAAGTGTTCCTGTTCCGGCTGTTCAAGAGGCGTGGCTGGCTGTAGGGCGGGGCGCGGGGTGGTGGGGGCTCAGGCGAGTTCCGGTTCCGGGCCGGCGGGGCCGGCCAGGGCGTTGCGGCGGGCCGGCGTCCTGAGGGAGACCATCCGGCGCCATCCGGCCAGCCGCTCGTACGCGTACACCGCGTGGATGCCGGCCGCCAGGAGCGCCGCCTTGGGCCGGGGCCAGCCGAGGATGCGGCCCATGTGGGCCATCACCGCGAGGCTGACGTCACGGTAGATGCGGATCTCGGCGAGGGCGCACGCGCGCAGGGTGCGCTGGATGGTGCGGCCGTGCCCGGCGCGGGCGAAGCGGAGCAGCTCCTCGTGGCAGTAGGCGAGGTGGTTGTCCTCGTCGTTGGAGATCATCCGCACCGCGCGGCCCAGGTCGGGGTGGTCGGCGAAGTGCTTGCGGAGCATCTGCATCTGCTCGGAGGCGCGCTGCTCGGTGACCCTGCTGTGGGCGAGGTAGGTGACGATGTCCTGGACCGTGAGGGGTTCCTCGCGTGTGAGCTGGTCGTGGGCGAGGCCGATGCCGCCTCGTTCCAGGAGCATCGTGTAGTCGGTCTCGGGCGGGACGGGGACGG
Organism: Streptomyces sp. NPDC052012; assembly: GCF_040689265.1. Classification (NCBI taxonomy): domain Bacteria; kingdom Bacillati; phylum Actinomycetota; class Actinomycetes; order Kitasatosporales; family Streptomycetaceae; genus Streptomyces; species Streptomyces sp. NPDC052012. The sequence continues at coordinate 1,763 of NZ_JBFAXA010000042.1, read as the reverse complement.
GTTTCAGGCCGCGCTTCTTCAGCAGGGCGTTGAAGATGCGGCCGTGCTTGTCCTCGTCGGCGCCGTGCCGGGTGATCTTGGGGGCCATGTCGCGCTCGGTCTCGGGGACGAGCGCGGCGATACGGGCGTTCTCCCAGCCGCCCTGGGACTCGCCGCTGGCGGCGATGGAGCAGAACAGGGCGAAGGACTCGTCGTTGTCGAGGATCTCCTGGAACAGACTCTTGGCCGAAAGCAACAGGACCAGCCACCTCTCCGCCGATGCGCAAGCCGGGCGAAGAACGAGTCAAATGCGGGCGGGGGGCGGCCGCAACAGGTGTGTCCGACAACTCCGCCAAAAGGAGGACGGGGTGGGGGGTGGTGGGGCGTAACTGTAGGGGCTGTCCGGCGTTGTTCTGCTTGACGGCCGTGGCGGGGTGGACCCCCGAGCCCCCACCACGGCCGACAGACGACGTGTGCCTGGCTGGGGTTCGCGTTACGCGAGGCCCGCGCGTTCCAGGGCCTCCGTGCCGGCGCGGAGGGACGCGAGGCGCTCCTCGAGGGTGAAGCCGGCCGGGGCGAGGGTGAGGGTGGTGACTCCGGCGGCGGCGTAGGCCTTCATGCGGTCGGCGATGCGGTCCACCGAGCCGAGGAGGGTGGTGGAGTCGATCAGGTCGTGCGGTACGGCGGCCGCGGCGCCCTGCTTGTCGCCGGACAGGTACTTGTCCTGGATCTCGGCGGCTTCCTTCTCGTAGCCCATGCGCTGGGCGAGCTGGTTGTAGAAGTTCTGCTTGCGGCTGCCCATGCCGCCGACGTAGAGGGCGGTGTAGGGGCGGAAGGTGTCGGCGAGGGTGGGGACGTCCTTGTCGTCGCCGACGGCGAGGGGGACGGTGGGGCAGATGTCGAAGCCGTCGAGGGTCTTGCCGGCCTTCTCGCGGCCGGCGCGGAGGTGCCTGACGGCGGTGTCCTCGAGGTGGTCGGCGGAGGGGAAGATCAGCAGGGCGCCGTCGGCGATCTCGCCGGTCTGTTCGAGGTTCTTCGGGCCGATGGCGGCGATGTAGAGGGGGATGTGCTCGCGCTGGGGGTGGACGGTGAGCTTGATGGGCTTGCCGGGGCCGCCGGGGAGGGGGAGGGTCCAGTGCTCGCCCTCGTAGGAGAGGCGCTCGCGGGTCATGGCCTTGCGGATGATCTCGACGTACTCGCGGGTGCGGGCGAGCGGCTTGTCGAACTTGACGCCGTACCAGCCCTCGGAGACCTGGGGGCCGGAGACGCCGAGGCCGAGGCGGAAGCGGCCGCCGGAGAGGGAGTCGAGGGTGGCGGCGGTCATCGCGGTCATGGCCGGCTGGCGGGCGGGGATCTGGAAGATGGCCGAGCCGACGTCGATGCGGGTGGTCTGGGCGGCGACCCAGGTGAGTACGGTGGCGGCGTCGGAGCCGTAGGCCTCGGCGGCCCAGCAGACCGAGTAGCCGAGGCGGTCGGCTTCTTGCGCCACGGCGAGGTTGTCCGCGTCCATTCCGGCGCCCCAATAGCCGAGGTTGATCCCGAGCTGCATGGCCGTCTCCCCTTACCGATGAGTAACGTGGCTTGTGCGGGCAGGGTATACCTCCGGTGGTCGGGTGGGATGCCTGCGGCGCCGCTGCGGCTTCGGTGGGGGTGCGCGTAGCGCCTACGGCCGGTGGGTGAGTCGGGGCCGGGGCGGTGGTGTCCGTCCTCGGTCTGGCGCGGAATCGGTCGACTCGAGAAGCAGGGGTGTTGACGCGCCAGCCGCTGCGGGCGGACACCACCGC
>NZ_JBFAXA010000041.1:0-40218 GCF_040689265.1 Streptomyces sp. NPDC052012 | reverse complement strand
GCGGCCGGCGCGTCAACACCCCCCGCTTCTCGAGTCGACCGATTCCGCGCCAGACCGAGGACGGACACCACCGCCCCGGCCCCGCCCCACCCACCACCCGTAGGCGCTACGCGCACCCCCACCGAAGCCGCAGTGGCGCCGCAGGCATGGCGACGCGCACCCCCCGGACCTGCACCCGCCCACCCGAGTGGCACCCCACGCCACACCCCGCTCCTATCACCGTGTTTGTCTGATTAGCGCGTATCGTCGCCGCATGCCCACGCCATACGGATCCCGCGGCGGCATGGCGTTCGGCGTGGAGGAGCTGCGTGTGCTCCGCCGCGCTCTCGCCCTCGCCCTTCACCCCACCCCCGCCTCGGCCGACGACATCCAGGACTGCCTCCGCCTCGCCGACTCACTCGACGAGGCCACGCGGGAGAGTGCCCGGCTGCGCGCCTTCCTCGTGGCCGACCTCGGCCGCTACCGCGCCGCCCTCCCCGGCACCGCCGCCGGCTACCTCACACTCCTGGAGGAGGCGCTGGGCGCCGGATACCGCCCCCACCCCGACGACCTCGCCGCCCTCCGCGCCCTGCGCGGCAACCCCGCCGCCGCCGCCACCCTCCTGCACCGCTGCCAGCACCTGGCCGAGCAGGACGTCCGCACCCGCCTCGCCGGCCGCACGGTCCCCGCACCCACCCCCGCAGCCGAATCCACACCTGGGGCGCCCACCACCCCCACCACCCCCACCACCCCCACCATCCCCGCCTCCCGCACACGCACCCGAACCCACCTCCACGCCCTCCCAGGAGGCCAGTCCGCGTCCGTCGCCACCCAGAACGACGACCAGCAGCAGCCCACCCGAAAGCCCTCCCAGCCCCAAACCCAGCCGAAACCCACCCCAGCCACCCCCGGCACCCCCGCCACCCCCGGCACCCCCAAGCCCACCCGCCGCCCGGTCCCCACCCCCGGCGAGGTCTTCCCCCGCCGCAAGCCCACCCCACCGCCCCCTCCCTCGGACCAGCACCTGGCCGCCGGCTGACGCCCGCCCCACACCGGTCACCTCCCGCTGGCTACCCTGGACGCATGGACTACGTCTCCGCGCTCCTGCCTCCGGCCGTCATGGCCGCACTCTTCATCGGCGTGATCCGGGTGATCGTGAAGACCCAGGGCGGCGCCAACAAGGCCAAGGAGGACGCCGCGGTGGACGCGGCCGTCGCCCGCGCGGAGGCCGCCCACCAGGCCGCCCCCGCCAAGAGCGACACCTGACCGCAGCCGCCGGGTAGCCCACCCCAGCCCCCTGCTGGCCCCCCTGCTGGCCCCACTACCCGCACTTCACGGCGTACGGCCCGGAGCCCGGACAACACCCTCCGCGCCGTACGCCCCTTTTGTTCACGTTCCACACGCCATACCCGGGATCTCCCACTATTGTTCTTGGTGTGCCTCGCCCATTGGGAGAACTCGAAGACGCGGTCATGACGCGGGTGTGGAAGTGGAACCGCCCGGTGACCGTTCGAGAAGTCCTGGAAGATCTTCAGAAGGAACGCTCCATCGCCTACACCACGGTGATGACCGTTTTGGACAATCTCCATCAGAAGGGCTGGGTGCGCCGAGAGGCGGAAGGCCGGGCCTATCGATATGAGGCGGTCTCCACTCGCGCCGCCTACGCCGCCGCCCTGATGAACGACGCCTGGTCGCAGAGCGACAACCCCGCCGCCGCCCTCGTGGCCTTCTTCGGCATGATGAGCGACGAACAGCGCCAGGCCCTGACAGATGCAGTACGCATCGTCCAGCTCCCGGAAACAGCGGAACCCGGCGAGAACCCGCACCAGAAGCCGGACCAGAAGCCGGACCAGAACCGGGACCAGAACCCGGACCAGAACCCCGGCTCCGCAGAGGGTCCCCCCGGGCGATAGCGTCCGCTCATGTCACGAGGCATCCGCATCCCCGAAGACACCGCAAATGCCCTCACCGTCCGACGTGCCCGCACCAGCGATGTCCCCGCCGTACGCCGACTCCTTGACGCCTACGTCCGCGAGGGCATCCTGCTCGACAAAGCGACGGTGACGCTTTACGAGGACATCCAGGAGTTCTGGGTCGCGGAACGGGACGACAACGCCGAGGTCGTGGGCTGCGGCGCCCTGCACGTGATGTGGGAAGACCTCGCGGAAGTCCGCACTCTCGCGGTCAAGCCCGGCCTGAAGGGCGCCGGCGTCGGCCACCGGCTGCTGGAGAAGTTGCTGCAGACCGCCCGCTGGCTCGGTGTTCGCCGCGTATTCTGTCTCACCTTCGAAGTCGAGTTCTTCGGCAAGCACGGCTTCGTGGAGATCGGTGAGACACCCGTGGACACCGATGTGTACGCCGAGCTGCTGCGTTCCTATGACGAGGGCGTCGCGGAGTTCCTCGGTCTCGAACGAGTGAAACCGAACACCCTGGGCAACAGCCGGATGCTTCTGCATCTGTGATCGTTGCGGATTCCGCACCGCACCCCCACACCCCCCTTGTCGCCCTTGCCGTGGTGCCCTATGTCCGAAACGCGCATGTTTCCGGGCGGGGAGCGGCCGACCGGTCTCTGCCAGGGGTTTGTGTTTTTCCGGCAAAAGCGGTTTGCTTTCCGACGTACTGCAGTACTGCATATAACAGGGGACGGCGATACGGCGGACGCCGGCACACCCCGGTCCTGAAGATATCGATGAAAGGAAATCCGGTGGCACAGAAGGTTCAGGTCCTTCTTGTCGACGACCTCGACGGCGGCGAGGCGGACGAGACCGTGACGTTCGCGTTGGACGGCAAGACGTACGAGATCGATCTCACCACCGCCAATGCGGACAAGCTCCGCAGCCTTCTCGAGCCTTACGTGAAGGGCGGTCGTCGTACCGGAGGGCGCGCTTCGGGCGGGCGCGGAAAGGCGCGCGCTTCTTCCGGCGGCAGCCAGGACACGGCGGCCATCCGCGCCTGGGCGAAGGAGAACGGTTACGAGGTCAACGACCGCGGCCGTGTTCCCGCGTCCATCCGCGAGGCCTACGAGAAGGCCAACGGCTGAGGTCCGGTCCGACCGGCCCCGAAACGGCCCGTCACAGGGCCGGTACGACCGGCGGCTGGGCCGCACGCGCGCCGCAGCCGGACCCGGTGGCACTGTGTCGCCACCGTGTTCACCACCCGCATGAGATCGGGGACGCCCGCGTGGCCCCCCGTCGCCGACAAGGTCGGCAGCGAGGCCTCCACCTCGCACCCCGGCTCGGGGGGCCGCAGCCATACGGCGGCCCCCTGCGAACCGGCACGACTCAGGAGACCTGAGCCACTGCAGGGGTCCACGGAACCCACGGAACCCACGGGACCCACGCGACCCAAGGCTCCAGCCTGACCGGCGAGATCCACGGGAACCGGCCACCGGCCGGGACCCCCAGGCGCCGGCGCGTCCGGCCCCCCAGGCACCGGCGCGTCCATCACGCCCCCCGCCCCCATCCCCACCAGATCGAGCCGCACGGCACCCCACTCCAGCCACTCCAGCAGCCCCGGCAGCTCCTCCGCGCTGCCCGCGGCCACCAGGAGACGCATCCGGTCGCCCTGCACGGCCACGGGGAACGGGCGCTCCAGGGCGCCCAGGCGCCGGAGTGCCGCGTGTCCCGCCTCGGCCGGCACGTCGAGGACGTCGAAGCGCGCTCCCACCAGCAGAAGCGGCGGATCCCCGGGCACCGTGCGCCAGCCCAGTCCGTTCTCGTACCAGTGCCGGACCCGCTCGGCGTACCCCGACTGCGCACCAGGCTCGATGGGCCGGCGCGGCAGCGGGACGGTGGCAGCCATGCCAGGTGCAACTGCCGCAAGACCGCCTGAGTTACGCTGGGTACTCATACGTATGCGCAGAGTGTCGAACGAGGGGGCGTGCGGGGGCGTGGAACGGCGCAAGGTTGTTCGCCCGTAGCGGAGGGAACCCGTGCACTCGGCATGGACTGTCAGTAGCAGCGGGTAAGACATCCCTAGTGGGAGGGGGCGACATGCAGGGCAGGACGTCTCACGTTCGCCATGGGCGTACTGGCGAAGGGGGTAACTGCCTGGCCTGCGGGAACATCGTCTCGCACCATCGGGTTGGAGCAGATGTCGGCGTTCGGGGTCAGGAGGCCATCGACGGTGTCGGCAGTTGGAATGAGCGGTCCCCGCTTGCGGGACTAAGCTGCGGAAGGACAGGGAGGGGAAGTTCCCCCCACTGCCTGACCGCTCTGAGGAGCGATTAACGATGTTCGAGAGGTTCACCGACCGCGCGCGGCGGGTTGTCGTCCTGGCTCAGGAAGAAGCCCGGATGCTCAACCACAACTACATCGGCACCGAGCACATCCTCCTGGGCCTGATCCACGAGGGTGAGGGTGTCGCCGCCAAGGCCCTTGAGAGCCTCGGGATTTCGCTCGAGGCGGTCCGCCAGCAGGTGGAGGAGATCATCGGCCAGGGGCAGCAGGCGCCGTCCGGCCACATTCCCTTCACCCCCCGTGCCAAGAAGGTCCTGGAGCTGTCGCTCCGCGAGGCCCTTCAGCTGGGCCACAACTACATCGGCACGGAGCACATCCTGCTCGGCCTGATCCGTGAGGGCGAGGGCGTCGCCGCCCAGGTCCTGGTCAAGCTGGGCGCAGATCTGAACCGCGTGCGGCAGCAGGTGATCCAGCTGCTCTCCGGTTACCAGGGCAAGGAGACCGCCACCGCCGGCGGTCCTGCGGAGGGCACGCCTTCCACGTCCCTGGTCCTCGACCAGTTCGGCCGGAATCTCACCCAGGCCGCTCGTGAGTCCAAGCTCGACCCGGTCATCGGGCGCGAGAAGGAGATCGAGCGGGTCATGCAGGTGCTGTCCCGCCGTACCAAGAACAACCCGGTGCTGATCGGTGAGCCCGGCGTCGGCAAGACCGCCGTCGTCGAGGGCCTCGCCCAGGCCATCGTCAAGGGCGAGGTGCCCGAGACCCTCAAGGACAAGCACCTCTACACCCTGGACCTCGGCGCGCTGGTCGCCGGCTCCCGCTACCGCGGTGACTTCGAGGAGCGCCTGAAGAAGGTGCTCAAGGAGATCCGCACCCGCGGCGACATCATCCTGTTCATCGACGAGCTGCACACGCTGGTCGGTGCGGGTGCCGCCGAGGGCGCCATCGACGCCGCTTCGATCCTGAAGCCGATGCTGGCCCGCGGTGAGCTGCAGACCATCGGTGCGACCACGCTGGACGAGTACCGCAAGCACCTGGAGAAGGACGCGGCCCTGGAGCGCCGCTTCCAGCCGATCCAGGTCGCGGAGCCGTCGCTGCCGCACACGATCGAGATCCTCAAGGGCCTGCGCGACCGCTACGAGGCGCACCACCGCGTCTCCATCACGGACGAGGCGCTGGTCCAGGCCGCCACCCTGGCCGACCGGTACATCTCGGACCGCTTCCTGCCGGACAAGGCGATCGACCTGATCGACGAGGCCGGCTCCCGGATGCGTATCCGCCGGATGACCGCGCCGCCGGACCTGCGCGAGTTCGACGAGAAGATCGCCGGTGTCCGCCGCGACAAGGAGTCCGCGATCGACTCGCAGGACTTCGAGAAGGCCGCCTCGCTGCGCGACAAGGAGAAGCAGCTCCTGGCCGCCAAGGCCAAGCGGGAGAAGGAGTGGAAGGCCGGCGACATGGACGTCGTCGCCGAGGTCGACGGCGAGCTGATCGCCGAGGTCCTGGCGACCGCCACCGGCATTCCGGTCTTCAAGCTCACGGAGGAGGAGTCCAGCCGTCTGCTCCGCATGGAGGACGAGCTGCACAAGCGGGTCATCGGCCAGGACGACGCCGTCAAGGCGCTGTCCAAGGCGATCCGCCGTACCCGTGCGGGTCTGAAGGACCCGAAGCGTCCCGGTGGCTCGTTCATCTTCGCCGGCCCGTCCGGTGTCGGTAAGACCGAGCTGTCCAAGGCGCTCGCGGAGTTCCTCTTCGGTGACGAGGACGCGCTGATCTCCCTCGACATGTCGGAGTTCAGCGAGAAGCACACGGTCTCGCGTCTCTTCGGTTCGCCCCCCGGCTACGTGGGCTACGAGGAGGGCGGTCAGCTGACGGAGAAGGTGCGTCGCAAGCCGTTCTCGGTCGTCCTGTTCGACGAGGTCGAGAAGGCCCACCCGGACATCTTCAACTCGCTGCTGCAGATCCTGGAGGACGGTCGTCTGACCGACTCCCAGGGCCGGGTCGTGGACTTCAAGAACACGGTCATCATCATGACGACCAACCTCGGCACCCGGGACATCTCCAAGGGCTTCAACCTCGGCTTCGCCGCCGCGGGCGACACGAAGACCAACTACGAGCGCATGAAGAACAAGGTCTCGGACGAGCTCAAGCAGCACTTCCGGCCCGAGTTCCTCAACCGCGTCGACGACGTGGTGGTCTTCCCGCAGCTCACGCAGAACGACATCCTGCGGATCGTCGACCTGATGATCGGCAAGGTGGACGAGCGTCTGAAGGACCGGGACATGGGCATCGAGCTCTCCCAGTCCGCCAAGGAGCTGCTGTCCAAGAAGGGCTACGACCCCGTCCTGGGCGCCCGGCCGCTGCGCCGGACCATCCAGCGGGAGATCGAGGACTCGCTGTCGGAGAAGATCCTCTTCGGCGAGCTGCGTCCCGGTCACATCGTGGTCGTGGACACCGAGGGCGAGGGCGAGTCCCAGACCTTCACCTTCCGCGGTGAGGAGAAGTCGGCCCTGCCCGACGTCCCGCCGATCGAGCAGGCCGCGGGCGGCACCGGCCCGAACCTGAGCAAGGACGCGTAGCCGCTGCGCCAGGCCATAACGCGACAAGGGGCTGCCCCCGGACATCACGTCCGGGGGCAGCCCCTTGTCGCTGCTCGCTCTCTGCTCGCGTCAGGACAGCTGGCCGTCGTAGTCCGGCAGCTTGAACGTCTTCTCCGCGTGGCCGCCCGACAGGTCGGTGGGGCTGTTGCCGATGTTGGCGATGATCGTGTACCCCTGGCGCTCGATGGCGACGCGCTGGGCCGTCTTGTAGTCGGCGACGTTCTTGAACAGGTCGAAGAAGCCGCGGACGTACAGGCCGGAGGACTCGTAGCCGGCCTGGTCGAGGTTCCACTCGGTGGGCGCGTAGATGATGCCCGGGCGGGCGGTCACGAAGAACAGGTCGACGCCGCGCTCCTCGGCGTACCGGGCGACCTCCAGGACCGGCTTGTTCGCCGGCTGCGGGAAGCTGAAGCCGAAGTCCGTCTCCAGGGCGGTGTTGTCGATGTCGAGGACGATCGCCTGCTTCTCACCCGGCCTGGGGTTCGCGATGCGTTCCTTCAGATAGGGCAGGGCCTGGTCCATGACCGCCCGGCAGTCCTTCTGCCAGGTGTCGTAGTCGACGTCGGCGGCGGTCGGCGCGGGGGCCGCGGTGGCGGCCGTGGGAGTGCCGGAGGCGGTCACCGCTTCGGCGGGTGCGGCCAGGGCCACCAGGGCGGTCGCGGAGACGGCGGTGACCGATACGCGGCTCAGCCAGGTGCGTCGGCTCTTCATGTCGTGGGGGGTCCTCTCACGTCCGGGACGCTGCAACATGTCGTGTGCATGTTCGTGTGCGAGGGTGACGCGAGGTGAACCGTAGGGTTACCGGACGGTAGGCGCCTAGAGGTCTGCGCCACATTTCTGGAAGGGCCGAAGCCGCCTCCCGGTGACATGCTGCACAGGCCATTTGTCCGGTACTACCGGGATTAGTGGCAAGAAGGCGAAAAGGGAATCGGACATTTAACCCAAAGCTCTGATCGATCAGCCTGAAATGGGGGTTTCGCCCTCTAAGGCGCCTGTGTCAAGAGACGTGCATCTCACCCGAGAACTACGACTTTCCGTCGTAGATCACACCTTTGCGGTGTTGTGGGCGAAAGGGCTACCAATGAACAGCCACCGCGGCGCGGTCCTGTGCGTCAGGTGGTTTTCCTCTGTCCCCTTCCCCATGAGGTTTCGATGTTCGAGCGCGTCACGTCCCGTTCCTTCCGTCCGTCCCTGAACCGCACTCGCACGGCCGTCCTGGCCGCCGGCCTGGCGGGCTCGGTGGCGATGGGGGCCGGGATCGCGGCAGCCGCCGACACCACGGCCGCTTCCGGTGCCGCCACCGCCGTCCAGGCGCAGGCAGCCGCTCAGGCCAAGGCCGCGCAGGCCCAGGCGGTGAAGGCCGAGAAGGCTGCCGCCGCCAAGAAGGCCGCGGCCGTGAAGGCCGCCCAGGCCAAGAAGGCGGCTCAGGCCGCCGCCAAGAAGAAGGCCGCCGGCTGGGTCAGCCCGGTCAAGAGCTACAAGCTCTCCGCGAGCTTCGCCCAGAACGGCGGCATGTGGGCGAGCAAGCACAGCGGTCAGGACTACGCCGTCCCGACCGGCACCCCCGTGGTCGCCACTCACGGCGGCACCGTCGTCAAGGCCGGCCCCAACGGCGCCGGTGACGGTCCCGCGTACGGCAACGCGATCGTCGTCAAGCACGGCAATGGCACGTACTCCCAGTACGCCCACCTGTCGTCGGTGAACGTGAAGGCCGGCCAGATCGTCAAGACCGGCCAGAAGATAGCCCTGTCCGGCAACACCGGTAACTCCAGCGGCCCGCACCTGCACTTCGAGATCCGTACGACCCCGAACTACGGCTCGGCGATCGACCCGATGAAGTTCCTGCGCGCCAAGGGCGTCAGCTGAGCATCCGGCTCCGCGGCCAGGGGGCCCACCCCTGGAAGGTCCGGCTAGGACCCCCCGGCGCCCCGGTGTGCCTGGGTGATCAGATCGATGGCGACCTCGAGGACGGCTTTCTGCTTGTCCTCGGGGTCGCCTTCGACGTCCTGCATGACATGCATCCCGGCGTGCAGGGTGAACAGGGCGCTGACGCAGCGCACCTGGTCGGCCAGTTCGGCGTCGGGGTCGATGAGGATGTCCTTGAGGCCGAGCATGCGGGCCTTGAACATCTCGCCGATGCGCAGTTCGCGCACCGTGGCCTGGTTCTCCTGCATGAAGCGGAACAGGGGGGCGGCGTCGAGCAGCGCCTGGCTGTACCGGCGGATGATCTCCTGCTTCGTCTCCAGCGTGCGCGGCTGCTGCCGCGCCCACTCGACCAGCTCCTCGACCGGCCGGTTGAGGTCCTCGAAGATGCTGACGAGGATCTCTTCCTTGGTCTTGAAGTGGTAGTACAGAGCGGCCTTGGTGACCTCCAGGCGCTCGGCGATCTCGCGCAGCGAGGTCTTCTCGTAGCCCTGCTCGGCGAAGAGTTCGAGCGCCACGTCCTGGATGCGCTGGCGGGTGTCCCCGCGGCGCCGCTGTCTGGTGCCGTCCATGGTGCCGCCCATCCTCCTACGCGACTGCTCTTCCCAAAAACTTACTTGACGCCCGGCTAGTTGCGGAGCTAGCTTCCCAGTGTAGTGAACTAGCCGGGCGGCAAGTAAGTACCGCCGCCCGCTCGAGTCCGACTGGGGGAGCAGGAGCGATGGCGGACACACCGGCGGCGGCGGTCGCCGAGAAGGACGGCGGCAAACAGCCGAAGAGCGTGCGGGTGGTCCTGCTCGCGCTGATGATCGCGATGATGCTCGCGATGCTCGACAACATGATCATCGGCACCGCGATGCCGACGATCGTGGGCGAGCTGGGCGGCCTGGAGCACCTCTCCTGGGTCGTCACCGCCTACACGCTCGCGACGGCCGCCTCCACCCCGGTCTGGGGCAAGGTCGGCGACATGTACGGGCGCAAGGGCTCCTTCCTGGCGTCCATCGTGATCTTCCTGATCGGCTCGGCACTCAGCGGCATGGCCCAGAACATGGGCGAGCTGATCGCCTTCCGCGCCGTGCAGGGCCTGGGCGCCGGCGGCCTGATGGTCGGCGTGATGGCGATCATCGGCGACCTGATCCCGCCCCGCGAGCGCGGCAAGTACCAGGGCATGATGGCGGCCGTCATGGCGCTGGCGATGATCGGCGGCCCCCTGGTCGGCGGCACGATCACCGACAACTGGGGCTGGCGCTGGGCCTTCTACATCAACCTGCCGCTCGGCGCGATCGCGCTGGCCGCCGTCGGCGCCGTACTGCACCTGCCGAAGAAGCGGTCCAAGGCGGGCATCGACTACCTCGGTGTCGTGCTGCTGACCGTCGGCATCACCGCGATCGTGCTGGTCACCACCTGGGGCGGCACCGAGTACGCCTGGACCTCCGCGCGGATCATGGAGCTGAGCGGTCTCGGTGTGGCCGCGCTGGTCGGGTTCGTGTTCTGGCAGAACAGGGCGGCCGAGCCGGTGCTGCCGCTGCACATCTTCCGCAGCCGCAACTACACGCTGATGTCGGTCATCGGCTTCATCACCGGCTTCGTGATGTTCGGCGCGACCCTGTTCCTGCCCCTGTACCAGCAGTCCGTGCAGGGTGCCTCCGCCACGAACTCCGGTCTGCTCCTCCTGCCGATGCTCGGCGCGATGCTCGTCACCTCGATGGTCGCGGGCCGGGTGACCACCAGCACCGGCCGCTACAAGATCTTCCCGGTGGCCGGCAGCGTCCTGATGATCGTGGGGCTGTATCTGCTGTCCACCATGGACACCGGCACCTCCCGGCTCACCTCCGGCGTCTTCATGGCCGTCGTCGGTCTCGGCATGGGCTGCCTGATGCAGATCACCATGCTGGTCGCGCAGAACAGCGTGGAGATGAAGGACATGGGTGTGGCCTCCTCGTCCGCGACCCTCTTCCGTACCCTCGGCTCCTCCTTCGGCGTCGCCGTCATGGGCGCGCTGTTCAACAGCCGGGTCCAGGACGTCATGGCCGAGCGGGCCGGCGCGCTGGGCTCCAGGATCACCGAGCAGTCCGCCCAGCTGGACGCGGCGAGCCTGGCGAAGCTGCCGGAGGCGGCCCGCGAGGCCTACCAGCACGCGGTGTCCTCGGGCACGCACGGCGCGTTCCTGCTGGGCGCCGTCATCGCGGTGATCTCGCTGGCGGCGGCGGTGTTCGTCAAGGAGGTCCCGCTGAAGGGCGCGGGTCCCGAGGACGCGAAGTCCGAGGACGGCGCCCCGTCGCCCGCCCCGGTGGGCGAACCCGTCTGACCGGCTCCTACGCCCGACCGCCGGCGTACGCCCGAAAGCCCCCCGGCCGTGTCCGCCCGGGGGGCCTTCGGCGTGCCGGGCCGGTGTCAGACCCCCGTGCCACCATCGATCGCATGGACAAGGCGCGGCAGCTGAGGCTGGCCAAGGACGCGATGGACCGGGACTGGGCCGACCCGGACCTCGACCTGGACGCGATCGCGGCACACGCCGGGTACTCGCGCTACCACTTCCTGCGCGCCTTCAAGGAGACCTACGGCGAGACCCCCGGCCAGTACCTGACCCACCGCCGCATCGAGCGCGCCGAGGAGTATCTGCGCGTGGCCGACCTGAGCGTGACGGAGATCTGCCACCTGGTCGGCTTCAGCAGCCTCGGCACGTTCTCGGCCCGCTTCAAGACCCACACGGGTCTGACCCCCACCGAGTACCGGGCCAAGCACGTCGGCCGGGGCGCCGCGCTCATCCCCGGGTGCTACGCGATGCTGTGGGCCGGCGGCTTCCCCAGCGCAACTTCGAAGAAGCGCCCCGGGCCCCGCCCTGCCTACGGTGAGGAGCAGATACCCACCGACGACAGGAGCGCGGAGCCATGATCAAGGGGCTCGGGATCACCACCGTGTGGACCTTCGACCAGCAGCGCACGAAGGCCTTCTTCACCGAGAAGCTCGACTTCGAGGTGCGCAATGACCTCGCGATGGGCGACATGCGCTGGATCACCGTCGGAGCCAAGGACCAGCCCGACGTCGAGCTCGCCCTGATGAGCCTCGACGGGCCCGGCCTGGACGCCGATTCCTCGGCGGCGCTGAAGACACTGGTCGGCAAGGGCGTCATCGGCGCCGGGGCGTTCCGCACGGACGACTGCCGCGGTGACTACGAGACGTTCAAGGCGCGCGGAGTGGAGTTCCTCCAGGACCCGCAGGAGCGGCCGTACGGCATCGAGGCGATCTTCCGCGACGACAACGGCAACTGGTACTCGCTGACCGAGCGCAGCGAGGAGCTGGACTTCTCGAAGCCCTTCGAGTGAGCCGGACCGTCCCGGCGAGCCGCCGCGACGGAGCTCACGCCGGCAGCATCGGGTAGCTCCCCGTGTCCGTCGGTGCGTGCTCCGGCAGCCACAGCACGGCGACCGCGCCCTCGCACGGCACGCCGTCCGGCGCCCCCGCCGGCCGTACGTTGCGGAAGGTCAGCCGCGCGCCGAGCACCCGGGCCTGTCCGGCCGCGATGGTCAGGCCCAGACCGTGACCCCGGCCGGCCCGGTCCCTGCTGCCGGTGCGGAACCGGCTCGGGCCCTCGGCGAGCAGGTCCTCCGGGAAGCCGGGCCCGTGGTCGCGGACCCGGATCACCCGGCCCTCGACGGTCACCTCGATGGGCGGCCTGCCGTGCCGGGCGGCGTTGGCGAGCAGGTTGAACAGCACGCGTTCCAGGCGGCGCGGGTCGGTGGTGACCTCCGACTCGTGCACCACGCGCACCGTGACGTCGGGCTCCTTCGCCGCCACCCGCCGGGTGACGAACTGACCCAGCAGGATGTCCTGCAGCTCGGCCCGCTCCGAGGCCCCGTCCAGCCGGGCCACCTCCAGGACGTCCTCGACGAGGGTGCGCATCGCCTTCGCCCGGTCCAGCACCAGCTCCGTCGGCCGGCCCGGCGGCAGCAGCTCGGCGGCGGTCAGCAGCCCGGTCACCGGGGTGCGCAGCTCGTGCGCGATGTCGGCGGTGACCCGGCGCTCGGCCTCCAGCCGCTGCCGCAGCGCGTCCGCCATCGCGTCCACCGCGCTGGCCAGATCGTCGGTCTCGTCCCGTACGACCCCGCCGATGGCCTCGCGCACCCGCACCTCCGTCTCGCCCTTGGCGACCCGGCCCGCGGCCGTGGCCGCCTTGCGCAGCCGGCGCGAGAGATGACCGCCGATCAGCACCCCGAGCGCGCTGCCGCCGAGGACGACCGCGATGGAACCGATCACCAGGGCCTGGTCGAGATCCTTGAGGATGTCCGAGCTGCGGTCGGTGAAGCCCGAGTGCAGCGACATCACCTGCCCGTTCTTCAGCGGCACGGCCGCCCAGATGTCCGGCGCCCCGCCCGGCCGGTCGGCCACGTACGTCGCCCGCCGTCCCGCCTCGACCTTCTCCCGCAGCTCGGGCGGCAGCTCCGGGTCGTTGATCTTGGTGTTGGGGAAGTTCAGCCGCCCGGACAGCTCGTAGTTGCGCTGCGCGACCATGATCCGCTCGTCGGCCAGATCCCGTGCGTTGTCCAGCATGGACACCCGGGCCGCGTTGTGCACGACCAGGCTCAGCACGACCGCCACCAGCGCGCCGACCAGCGCGATCGCCGCGCTCAGCTTCCACCGCAGCCCGGCCCCGAGGCCCACCCGGTCGACGCACCCGGCCACCAGGCGGCCGAGCCGCCCCCGCCATCGCCCCCGCATCCGTCCGCTCAGGCCTTCAGCTTGTAACCGAAACCGCGGACCGTCTCGATGCGGTCCTGGCCGATCTTGGTCCGCAGCCGCTGCACATGGACGTCGACGACGCGGGTGTCACCGCCCCAGCCGTACTCCCACACCCGTTCCAGCAGCTTGTCGCGGGAGAGGACGGTGCCCGGCGCCGAGGAGAACTCCAGCAGCAGCCGCATCTCGGTCGGTGTCAGCGCCACCGGCTCCCCGGCCCTGCGCACCTCCATGCCCTCGGTGTCGATCTCCAGCTCGCCGAAGGACAGCACACCGCCGTCGTCCGCGGCGCCCTGCTCCTCGCGGCCACCGCCCGCCCGTCCGAAACGGCGCAGCACCGCCCGGATCCTGGCCACCAGCACGGCACCGTCGAACGGCTTGGTCACATAGTCGTCGGCGCCCGCCTCCAGGCCCAGCACGACGTCGATCGAGTCGGCGCGGGCCGACAGCATGATCACCGGGACCATCGACTCGTCGCGGATGCGCCGGCACAGGCTCACGCCGTCCAGGCCGGGGACCATGACGTCGAGCAGCGCGATGTCGGGGCGGTTCGCCCGGAACGCCTCCAGGCCCGACAGTCCGTCGGGCATCGCGGTGACAGCGAAGCCGTCCCGCTCCAGGGCGAGCTGCGTGGCCTCGCGGATGACGTCGTCGTCCTCCACGAACAGCACATGAATCTGGTCTGCCATAGATCAGTCTCAGCCTTCGGGCACCGGTGTCGGCTCGGCGCCGGCCACCTTGCCGTAGTCGTTGTGCGTGCGGTACTCCTCGGAGAACCGGCCCGAGGCCCAGCGATACGTGATCACGTTCTCGCCGGAAGGGCTCGACACCGGATCGCCCGGGTCGTACACCTGCTTGGTCACCACCAGGTCCCCGCGGTCGATCTCCGCGTACACCGGGGGCTCCTCCGCGGTGAACACGTTCCGGTACCGCCCGCCCTCGTCGCGATACACGTACGAGCCGACGCCCACGGCGTCCCCGCAGGTCAGCACGTTGATCACGACGTCGTCGACGGACCCCCCGGTCAGGTTGCCGTAAGAGACGTCGACGGGGTACTCGTCGGCGACGCACGGCTTCAGATCCCGCTTGACCTCCGCCGAGACCGCGGGATCGGCCTTGATCAGCCGGACCGCGTCCACCCGGTCGGGCGTGCTCGACGCCGAGGCGGACGCAGTGGCGGCGGTGCTCGGCACCGCGTCCGCCTCCGCGTGCGCCGGGCCCTCGTCCCGGGCGCCGGTGCCGCCGGTGCCGCAGCCCGCGGCGAAAAGGCCGAGGGCGGCGAGCACGGCCGTCGCCGTGCCCGCCGCCTGGGCGGTTCCCCGGGCCCGTGTGGGCCCTGTGCCGGTCAGGCCGCGCAACGCTCCCGCTCCTCACGCTCCAGCGCGCGTGCGTCCAGATCGCGGGCCTCCAGCTCCTCGCGGAGCCGGGCGAGCGCCCGGTGCAGCGTGCTCTTGACCGTTCCGGCCGACATGCCGAGTGCGGCGGCCGTCTCCTCCGTGGACATCTGCTCCCAGTGTCGCAGCACCACGACACTGCGCTGCTTCGGGGCGAGCACCTTCAGCACGTCCATCAACAGGGCACGGTCGGCGTGCTGCTCGGTGGCGTCGTCCACGCTGGCGTCCGGGAGCTGCTCGGTGGGCACCTCCTCCAGCTTGCGGGCCCGCCACCACTCGGTCCGCGTGTTGATCATGACGCGGCGCAGATAGGCGTCGGCGAGGCGCTTGTCCTCTATGGTCTCCCAGCGGCCGTACGTCCGGGCCAGCGCGGTCTGCAGCAGGTCCTGCGCGTCCACCGGGTCCGGGACCAGTCGGCGGGCGCTGCGCAGCAGCGCGTCCTGCCGGGTGCGGACGTACTCCTCGAACTCGAGCACCTCGCCCTGCGCCATGGTGAACCGCCTCCTGCTCCCCGTTTCCGGCCCACCCGTGCGGGCCGGTGTACTGCCTGTGTTCCGTGGTCTGCGTGCCCTCGCCGGGCACGCAAATGAAGGTACGGAGGCGTTGTCACGGCACTGTGCGAAGCAGCCTGCGGCCAGCCCTCGGCTGTCCGTCGGTTGTGTAACGGAAGGAGGAACGGGGTAAAAAGCATGGCCGCTTGGGGTAGGTATGCCGGATTCGGCCACCCCGTCCCGCGACGATCCACGCGACGGCACCGGTCGCATCCGCGATCCCGCGGCCAGTCGTGCGGCGGCGGGCCCGGCCATTCCCCCCATCCCGTCCATCTCGCGGTCAGCCCTGCGGCGCGCGGGGCCACCCGTCCGTCGCGCGGTCAGTCGCGCGACGTGCCGGGCCACCCGTCCGTCGCGCGGGCAGCCGTGCGACTACCTCGGTGGCGTTCGCGGTCCCGCGGGCGGCTGTGGGGCGGTGCCGGCCATCCGTCCATCCCGTCTGACCCGCGGTCAGCCCTGCGGCGCGCGGGGCCACCCGTCCGTCGCGCGGGCAGCCGTGCGACTACCTCGGTGGCGTTCGCGATTCCGCGGGCGGCTGTGCGGCGGGCCCGGCACCACGTCGCCCATCCGCGGGCAGTCGTGCCGCAGGGCGGCACGGGTGGGCGCGGGCGGTGACCTGTCGGCGCCGGGATGCGCGACCCGCCCCCGGCCCGCACCAACACCCGGCGTCAGGCCGACGGCAACCGGTACAAACCCCCCGGCAGCGGCTCCACCAAGCCGTCCGCGACGAGACCGTCCAGCGCACGAGCCCGCTGCACCGGCTCGTGCCACACCCGGTCCAGCGCCGCCTGCGGCACCGGCCCATGCGCATCCCGCAGCACCGCGAGCAGCCGCCCCCGCACCTGACGATCCGTGCCCGCGTACGTCTGACCCCGGCGCGGCGGCCCCTCGTGCGCCGGCTTGCCCGCGAGACGCCAGGCGCACTGCGCGGCGATCGGGCAGCGGTGACACGACTCGTTCTTCGCCGTGCACACCAGCGCCCCGAGCTCCATGGACGCGGCGGCCCACCGCGCCGCGGTCCGCTCGTCGTCGGGCAGCAGCGCCCGCGCGAGCCGCCGCTCGGCCGCGGTCGTGGCGTTCGGCGGGTACTGCACCCCGGTGACCGCCCGGGCGAACACCCGCCGCACATTGGTGTCGAGCACCGGATGCCGCTGCCCGTACGCGAAGGACGCCACCGCCGCCGCCGTGTACTCGCCGATACCGGGCAGCGCCAGCAGCTGCGCGTGGTCGGCCGGTACGTCACCACCGTGCCGTTCCGCTATGGCGACCGCCGCACCGTGCAACCGCAGCGCGCGACGCGGATAGCCGAGCCGGCCCCAGGCGCGCACGGCCTCACCGGGCGCCTCCGCCGCGAGGTCGGCGGGGCGCGGCCAGCGGGCCAGCCACTGCTCGTAGACGGGCAGGACCCGGCTCACCGGGGTCTGCTGCAGCATGAACTCACTGACCATCACCCCCCACGCACCGGCCTCGGGGCGCCGCCACGGCAGGTCGCGGGCGTGCTCGTCGAACCAGTCGATCACGGGGGAGTGCAGCGGCTCTCCGAGAGCGCGCTCGGACGCGGAATCGGCGGTGCCGCCGTACTGGGGCTTCGTGGGAGCAGTCATGACCCGTCGATCCTGCCATGTCGAAGGGGGCCGGTCGGGTACATGCGGGCGTGTGTATGGGTACGGGTCGCGAGGGGTGGCCGTCCCCGGGCCGCGAGGGGTGGCCGTCCCCGGGCCGCGCGGGTGGCCCTTCCGGACTGCCAGGGTGACCGTCCCCGGACCGCCAGGACGGCCGCCCCGGGGCTGCGTCTCCAGCCCCGCACCTGACGATCGGCAGCAGTGCCGCACCCCCGGGCGCTTGTAGCGTCGGTGGCATGGAACGTGCTCGTCGCGCCGCGATCTGCCGGGCCGCCCTGCTCTGGGCGGCCCTCGCCGCGCCGGCCCTTGCCGCCGACCGGATCGGACTGAACGAGCCGCGGCCCCTGTGGCAGGAGCTGTCCGGCCTGGGCGTGCTCGCCGTGGCGGTCGGCCTGTCCCGGAGACAGCCCCTGGCGGCCTTCGCCCTGACCGCGGCCCTCGGCCTCGCCCTCGCCCCGGCGCTGTTCAGCGTCTCCTACGGCCCCGCGCTCGGCGTGCTCGCCCTGCTGCTCGGGTCGCGGGCGGCCGGGGTGCGGCCCGCGCTTCTCGGCTTCTCGGCCCTCGCCGTGGCCGGCACCGCGAAGATCGTGACCACGGGCGTCGATCCGGTCCCCGAGTGGCTGGTCCTGATGGGCACCCTCCTCTTCGGCTGTGTCTTCCCCTGGCTCGGCGGGCGCTACCGGCGGCAGAGCCGTGAGCTGGCCGAGGCGGGCTGGCTGAAGGCGGCCCGGCTGGAGCAGGAGCAGCGCCTCACCGAGGAACGCGCCCGGCTGCGCGAGCGCGCCCGTATCGCCCAGGACATGCACGACTCCCTGGGCCACGAGCTGAGCCTGATCGCCCTGCGCGCGGGCGCCCTCCAGGTCGCCCCCGACCTCGCCGAGCCGCACCGCGCCGCCGCGGCCGACCTGCGCGCCGCCGCCGCCGATGCCACCGACCGGCTGCACCGCATCATCGGCGTCCTGCGCGAGGACGACGACGAAACCGCGCCGCTGACCCCGGCCGGCGAGACCGTCGAACAGCTCGTCGCCCGCGCCGCCGAGTCCGGGCTGCCGGTGCGCTGGGAACCCGGCGGACGGGACACGGGCACGGCACAGGACGAGCCGGCCGGACGGCTGCTGCACCGGGTGACCAGGGAGGCGCTGACCAACGCGGCACGGCACGCACCGGGCGCACCCGTCGTCGTGGCGGTGACGGGGGACGACGAGCAGGGAGCGACCGTCACCATCACCAACGGGCGGCCCACCCGCACGAGTTCCCCGCCGGCCGGGGGCGGCTCCGGGCTGGCCGGACTGCGCGCCGCGGTGACGGCCGCGGGCGGTTCCTTCGAGGCGGGACCGCACGAGGACGGCTACCGGGTCCGAGCCCACATCCCCTCCCGGCCGCCCGCATCCGTGCGGCGTGACGAGACGTCCCGGGCCGCTGCCCCCGCCGTCCCGGCCGGCCCCGCGGTCACCGTCGTCCCCACCTCCGCGCTGCTCACCCGGGCCCGTCGCCGCGTCGCCGTCGGGATCGCTGCCGCCGCCGGCGTGGGTGTCGCTCTGGTCGGTTCCGCCTTCGGCTGGTACGCGTACACCGAGACCCACTCGGTGCTGGATCCCGCCGCCTTCGCGGAACTGCGCACGGGCGCGCCGGCCACCGAGGTCGCACGCGTGCTGCCCGACCGGGACGTCCACGACCCGCCCGTGGAGCGCGCCCCCGCGCCGCCGGACGGCGCCGACTGCCGCTACTACCGTGCGAGCGGCGAACTGTTCGTCTCGGTCGACCACTTCCGGCTGTGCTTCGACGGCGAGGGCCGCCTGATCGCCAAGGACGTCGTCCCGCGCGTCGGTCTGGCAGGCGAACAGCGCGACTACGACAAGGAATTCTCCGAATGATCAGGGTGCTGCTGGCCGACGACGAGGCGATGGTGCGCGCGGGTGTCCGCGCCATCCTGGGGAGCGGCGGCGAGACGGAGGTCGTCGCCGAGGCGGGCGACGGCCGCGAGGCCGTCGAACTGGCCCGCGCCCACCGGCCCGACGTGGCCCTGCTCGACATCCGTATGCCCCGCACGGACGGGCTCGCGGCGGCCGAGGAGATCGTACGGACCGTGCCCGGCACGGCCGTCGCGATGCTCACCACGTTCTCCGAACGCGCCTACGTGGCCCGCGCCCTGAGCGGCGGCGCCACCGGCTTCCTGCTCAAGTCCGGCGACCCGTACGAACTCATCGCGGGCGTACGGGCGGTGGCGGGCGGCGCGGCCTTCCTGTCGCCGAAGGTGGCCCGGTACGTCATCGAGGGGCTGGGGGACGGCAGGCTCACCCGCGAGGCGCAGGCACGCGCGCGCGTGGCGGAACTGAGCCCGCGGGAGCGCGAGGTGCTGGGGCTGGTGGGAGCCGGCCTGTCCAACCCGGAGATCGCGGCCCGGCTGCACCTGGTGGAGGGCACGGTGAAGGCCTACGTCAGCTCGGTCCTGGACCGGCTCGGCGTGCGCAACCGCGTGCAGGCGGCGATCGTGGCGTACGAGGCGGGGCTGGTGGAGGACGGCGGCCTCAGCGGCGGGCGGGAGCGGTGGCCGGCCCCGGGCCGGTGAGCCATCGCACGGCAGGCGCCTGGGACGTGCGCATCGTCTCCGTCAGCCGGATCGCCGGGCGCGTGCCCAGCCGTATGGCCGCGAGGGCGACGGCGGTGCCGAGCAGCAGGCCCGCGGCCACGTCGTGCGGGTAGTGCACGCCGACGAAGACGCGCGAGAAGGCCATCAGCGCCGCGAGAGGTGCCGTGAGCCAGATCAGCGCGCGGCGGACCAGGACCAGGGTGAGCGCCGAGGCGCCGGCGATGGTGGCGTGGTTGCTGGGGAACGACCAGTCGCCGTGCGGCGGGCACACGGCCAGGGAAGGCGCGGCGTCCGTGACCGCACGGCACGGACGCTCCTGTGTGACAACGGACTTGAGCACCTCACTGCACACGTACGCCACAGCCGTGGCCAAGGGTGCAAGGGCCGCGATCGCGAACGCGCGTGTGTCGGCGCGCCGGGCCCGCCACCAGGCGAGGACGAACAGCGCGACGAAGACCAGCAGTCCGGCCTCGGTCCCGGTTTCCGCCGTGTGCTGTACCCACGTTGGGGTGTCGTGCGCGTAGTCGGTGATGTCGCGGTAGAGCCCGCTGTCCATGAAGTCCATGGTCACGGACCGTAGGCGAGGCGCCTGTTCGGTCACACCCTGCGATCGTCCCGTGCCGTACCTGACGAAAGACAGGGGGACAGTGCGGATTCCGGAATGATGATCCGGAAAAGTTGCGGATCTCAGCGGCGGGTGGGGCCAGCGAACGCGCCGATCTCTCGTACAGTTTGCGCCGTGGGATCTCTGCGCAATCCGGTCGGGCCGCTTCCCTCCTCCATCTACTGGCGACGGAGGGCCGTACTGCTGTCCGTGCTAGCCCTGTTGGCGCTGTTGATCACCTGGATCGTCAGCTCCGGCGGCGGAGACGGCGGGGACCGCGACAACGGGGCCAACGGCAAGAATCCCGCACCGTCCATCACTCCGGGTCCGTCGAGTTCGGGTCCGGCGATCAGCCAGGCGCCGGGTGGGCGTGACGAGTCGGAGGGCGGCGGCTCAGGGGGCTCGGGCGGCTCGTCGTCGGGCGCCGGGGACGACGGCGCGGGCGGCGACGACTCCGGGGGCTCCGGGGGCGCGGACGGTTCGGGCTCGGGCGCAGGCGGGAGCGCCGGTGGCGGCTCCGAGGGCGGTACGTCGGCGGGGGTCGGCGCGGGAGACGCGTTGCCGGCCGGGTCCGGTTCGGGGCTGCCCAACTGCACGGCGGGCGCGGTGAAGTTCAGCCTGCGCAGCGCCCGGAACACGTACGAGCCCGGTGCCACGCCGACGTTCCTGCTGACCGCGCGGAACGTCTCCGGGAGCGACTGCAAGGTCGATCTCGGGCCGAAGAACGCGGTGTTGACGGTGTCTCAGGCCGATGGTGACGACGCGTACTGGTCGTCGGACGACTGCCCCAAGGGCGCGGGGAGCCTGGTGTTCCGCGTGCCGGCGGGGGAGAGCATCACGTACACCGTGAAGTGGGACCGCAAGCCGAGTGCGCCGAAGTGTGCGACGCCGCCGGCGGGGTCGGCGAAGGCGGGGACGTACCTGGTGGAGGCGAAGGCACCGGGCTTCGAGAAGGTGCGGACGTCGTTCGTGCTGGATGCGGATTAGCGCTGCGTAGCTGAAGGGGCGCGGGGAACTGCGCGACCAGCCCCCACCGGGCCGCGGCTCTGCACGAACCGGTCTCGCCCCGGCTCAGACGTACCGCTCCAGGATCGAGCTCTCCGCCAGCCGCGACAGACCCTCCCGTACGCTGCGCGCCCTCGCCTCGCCCACGCCGTCCACCGTCTGCAGGTCGTCGACGCTCGCGGCGAGCAGCTTCTGCAGGCCGCCGAAGTGCTCCACCAGGCGGTCGATGATCGCGCCCGGCAGCCTCGGGACCTTGGCCAGCAGGCGGAAGCCGCGCGGGGAGACCGCGGAGTCGAGGGTCTCGGGGGAGCCGGTGTAGCCGAGCGCACGCGCGACCGTCGGCAGCTCGAGCAGCTCCGCGTGGGTGAGCGCGTCCAGCTCGTACAACGCCTCGTCGACCGTGCGGGAGCGCTTCGCGGTGGGCTCGGGGACGTAGTCCCGCACGACCAGTTCGCGCTCGGGCTCCACTCCTGCGATCAACTCGTCGAGCTGGAGGGCGAGGAGACGGCCGTCGGTGCCCAGTTCGACCACGTATTCGGCGATTTCCGTGGCGATGCGGCGCACCATCTCCAAGCGCTGTGCGACCGCGGAGACGTCCCGCACGGTCACCAGGTCCTCGATCTCCAGCGCCGACAGGGTGCCCGCGACCTCGTCGAGGCGGAGCTTGTAGCGCTCCAGCGTGGCGAGGGCCTGGTTGGCGCGGGACAGGATCGCCGCCGAGTCCTCCAGGACGCGGCGGTGCCCGTCGACGTAGAGGGCGATCAGACGCATCGACTGCGACACCGAGACCACCGGGAAGCCGACCTGCTTGGAGACGCGGTCGGCGGTGCGGTGCCGGGTGCCGGTCTCCTCCGTCGGGATCGTCGGGTCCGGGACCAGCTGGACGCCGGCGCGGAGGATCTTCGACAGGTCGGACGACAGGACGATGCCGCCGTCCAGCTTGCACAGCTCGCGCAGCCGGGTCGCGGTGAACTCGACGTCCAGGACGAAACCGCCCGTGCACAGCGCTTCGACGGTCTTGTCGGAGCCGAGCACGATGAGACCGCCGGTGTTGCCGCGGAGCACCCGCTCCAGGCCGTCACGCAGTGCGGTGCCGGGTGCCACGGCGCTCAGCGAGGCGCGCATCAGGCCCTCGGAACCGGCACTCCCACCGGACTTTCCGGGAGCTGCTGCCCGGTCGTTGGCTGCCACTGCACTCCTCCGGTCGCAGGTTCTGGGGCGCCCCCGTTTCGCGCACTCGTTTCGTACGGACGGGCGAGACCTGGGCAAAGTCTACCGGCGGTCCTCCGTCTCCAGGGGGGCCTCTCGGCGACGGGAGCGCGGAAGGACGCGCAGAGCGTCCCCTATGTCCGCGACTTCCAGGACCTTCATACCGGCCGGAATCCTGCCGGGATCGCCCGGCACCAGGGCATGTGTGAAGCCGAGCCGGTGCGCTTCGGCGAGCCTGCGCTGCACGCCCGTGACGCGTCTCACCTCGCCCGCGAGTCCCACCTCGCCGATCGCGACGAGGTTCTTCGGCAGCGGGGTGTCGCTCGCGGCCGAGGCGAGCGCGAGCGCCACGGCGAGATCGGCGGCCGGTTCGGAGAGCTTCACCCCGCCGACCGTCGCGGAGTAAATGTCCCGTTTGCCCAAGGCGCTGATCCGGCCGCGCTGTTCCAGCACGGCGAGCATCATCGACACGCGGGAGGTCTCCAGGCCCGAGGTGGTGCGCCGGGGTGAGGGGATCTGCGAGTCGACGGTGAGCGCCTGCACTTCGGCGACCAGCGGGCGGCGGCCCTCGAGGGTGACCGTCAGGCAGGTGCCGGGGACCGGTTCGTCACGGCGGGTCAGGAAAAGTCCGCTCGGGTCCGCAAGGCCCGTGATGCCCTCGTCGTGCAGTTCGAAGCAGCCGACCTCGTCCGTGGTGCCGTAGCGGTTCTTCACACCCCGGACCAGGCGCAGGCGCGCGTGCCGGTCGCCCTCGAAGTGCAGGACGACGTCCACCAGGTGCTCCAGCAGGCGCGGGCCCGCGATCGCGCCGTCCTTGGTGACATGGCCCACCAGGAGCGTGGACATCCCGCGCTCCTTGGAGGCGCGGATCAGCGCGCCGGCCACCTCGCGGACCTGCGCCATGCCGCCCGGCGCGCCGTCGATCTCCGGGGACGCGACCGTCTGCACGGAGTCCAGGATCAGCAGGGACGGCTTCACCGCGTCCAAGTGGCCGAGGACGGCGGCAAGATCCGTCTCGGCGGCGAGATAGAGGTGATCGTCGATGGCGTGGATGCGGTCGGCGCGCAGGCGGACCTGGCTCGCCGACTCCTCACCCGTGACGTACAGCGTGCGGTGCTCGTCGCTCGCCGACTTGGCCGCGACGTCCAGCAGCAGCGTGGACTTGCCGACGCCCGGCTCGCCCGCGACGAGCACCACCGCGCCGGGGACCAGTCCGCCGCCGAGCACCCGGTCCAGCTCGGGCACGCCCGTGGAGCGGGCGGCGGCCTGGCGGCCGTCGACCTGGCCGATGGGCAGCGCGGAGGTGGTGACCCGGCCGGGGGTCGTCGTACGGACCGCGGGCGCGCCGTACTCCTCGACCGTGCCCCATGCCTGGCATTCGGGGCAGCGGCCGAGCCACTTGGCCGTCTGCCAGCCGCACTCGGTGCAGCGGTAGGACGGGCGGTCCTTGGTGGTCTTGGTACGGGCAGCCATGCGGAAAAGGTAGCGGCCGGGTCTGACAACGGGCGTCGGCCGGGCGCCCCGGCCGGGGCGGACATCTTCCGTCGACGTGGGGAGGCGGGCCGGGAATTTTCATCAGAACCATTAAGCGAAAGGTTCCTGTACTCGATTGAGGGATCGTTTCACCCGTATGGATTAAAAGTGCGCTGGGCGCCGGAAGGGGCCGGCCGAGGCCCCCTACGGTCGCTGGATGATGAGCAGTGGCCCGGAGACCTCGACCCGCACGACCGGCGCACACCGGCCGCACCGGGAGGTGCGTGACCGTGCGGCCGCCCGCGCACTCGCGAAGCGGCCACCCGCGCCGCACGAGCCGTACCTGGACGGCCTGTTCACCTACTGCCTGTCCGTGCTGTGCGATCACGACGCGGCGACCGCCGCCCTCGCCGACGTCCTCGCGCTCGCCGAGCGCCGCGGACGCCACGTCCCGGACGCGCCGGGGGAGCGCCGGGCCTGGCTGTACGCGCTGGCCCGCTGGGCGTGCCTGTGCAAGCTGACCGAGGCCAAGCAGAAACGTCAGGCCACGCACGCGGCGGGCCGTACCGGCCGGCAGCGGGCGGGCCGGACGGCGCGGACGGCCACCGCGCCGGCCGTCTCCGAGGAGGTCCAGGAGCGGCGCCGGCGCGAACTGGCGCTGCTGGCGTGGCCCGAGGCCGCCGGCACCACCCCCGAGCAGCGCGAGGCGCTCGAGCTGGCCGTGCGGCACCATCTCGGTGCCCACGAGGTCGCCGCCGTGCTCGGCATGGAACCGGCCGCCGCGCGTGAGCTGCTCGCCTCGGCGGCGTGCGAGGTCGAACGCACACGGGCGGCGCTCGCCGTCGTCGAGACCGGCAGCTGCCCGGGCGTGGCGCATCTCACCGGCGACCACCAGCTCGTGCTCAGCAGCGCCGTGCGCCGGGAACTCGTCCGGCACGTCGACGACTGCCCGCGCTGCCGCCGTACCGCCGAGCGCGCCATTCCCGGCCGCTGGCCCGGGACCGCCGTCACGCCCGACGCCCTGCCCGTCCTGCCGGTGCCCGCCGCGGCGCTGCACGCCGCCATGGCGCACCATCCACGCACGCGTGCCGTGGCGCCCCGCTTCGACCGGCGCGGCTTCCCCATGGACCCCAAGGACCGCGCCGCCCGCAGGGACCGGCTGCGCGCGCGTGCCGTCACGACGACCGTCGTCGCCACCGTCGTCGCCGCGCCGGTGCTCGCCCTGTGGGCCGCCTACCGGGGCACGCCCGTCGGGGAGGCGCAGGACGGCCGCTCGGCCTCCGCGCGGGAGGCCGACGGCCCCTTCGACCTGGACGGCGAGGGAGCGGGCGGCTACGAGAACGCGGGCAACGCCAGCACCCACCCCGGCGGCCGCTTCGGCAAGAAGGACAAGGACGCGAAGGCCGACGTGTCCGTGGAGGTGGTCGACGTCGCCGGCGCCGGACACAAGGGCGCCGCCGCGATGAGCGTCACGGCAGGCCACAGCGGCGACACCACGCTGGTCACCCTCACCGCGACGGGCACGGCACCGGTGCGCTGGTCGGCGACGACCGGGGCGTCCTGGCTCTACCTGAGCCGGTCCTCGGGAACGCTCCGGCCCGGCGAGTCGTTGACGATCAAGGTGTACGTCGACCAGCTGCGCGAACCGTCCGGCCACTGGAGCGCGCAGGTGGCGATCTCACCGACGGGCGCCGTCGTCACGATCGACGGCTACGGCCCCGCCCCCACCCCGTCGGCCCCCTCCACGCCCCCCGGCCCGCACCCCGGCGGCCCGGGTACGTCCCACCCCGGCACGCCCAGCACCCCGCCTCCGTCACCGTCTCCCTCGGACCCGGACCCGGGCCCCACGAGCCCGTCTCCCTCGGACCCGACCCCGACCGACCCGCCCCCGACGTCCCCGGACCCTCAGCCCACGAGCGACACCCCGACCACCGGCGCCCCGGCGGACTCGTCCCCGCCGGCGGGCGACTCGGACGCCCCGAGCCCGGCGACGCCGTAGCCGGGCTCGGGTACGCGACGCCGTGGCCGGGTTCGGGTACGCGACGCCGTGGCCGGGTTCGGGTACGCGACGCCGTGGCCGGATTCGGTTCGGGTGCGGCGAGGCTGTTGCCGGGCGGGGCCGGGCCGGGGTGCGGCGAAACCGTGGCCGCCGGCCGGGCCGGCGGATGTCAGGCCGGGTCTGCCGGATCCACGGGGTCGGCCGGATGAGGGGCGAGCAGGGGGAGCTGCGAGGCGAGGCGTTCCTCGCACAGCTCCACCAGGCGGTCGTAGCCTGCCTTGCCCATCAGCTCGGTCAGTTCGGCGCGGTAGGACACGTACACGGGCTCGCCCGCGCCGTGCGCCGAGGTCGCCGAGGTGCACCACCAGTGCAGGTCGTGGCCGCCCGGGCCCCAGCCCCTGCGGTCGTACTCACCGATCGACACCTGCAGCACGCGCGTGTCGTCGGGGCGGTCGATCCAGTCGTAGGTCCGCCGGATCGGCAGCTGCCAGCACACGTCCGGCTTGGTCTCCAGCGGCTCGCGGCCCTCCTTCATGGCGAGGATGTGCAGCGAGCAGCCCATGCCGCCGGCGAAGCCCGGCCGGTTCTGGAAGATGCAGGAGCCCTGGTAGGGGCGGGTCTGACGGTCCCCGTCCTCGTCCTCGGACACCCAGCCGTTCTTCGTGCCCTCGGCGTGGTGCTGCCAGATGTCCGGCGTGAGCCTCGCCACATGCTCGGCGACCCGCTTCTCGTCGTCCTCGTCGGAGAAATGGGCACCCAGGGTGCAGCACCCGTCGTCCGCGCGGCCGGCCTGGATGCCCTGGCAGCCGCTGCCGAAGATGCAGTTCCAGCGAGAGGTCAGCCATGTCAGATCGCAGCGGAAGACCTGCTCGTCGTCCGCCGGATCAGGAAACTCCACCCATGCGCGGGCGAAGTCGAGCCCCTTCTCGTCGTCCAGGGCGGGCCCGGCCGAGGAACCCACGGGCACCGTGGCTCCCTCGGCCCGCTTGTCCTTCTTGGGCGACTTTGCGTCCTTCGCCTTTTTCGTCTTTGGCACCCGTCCAGGGTAAGTCGCCCGGGCCGCGACCCAGTACCGCCGTGGGCAGTAGCGTTCCGTACATGAGACTCGGTGTCCTCGACGTGGGTTCGAACACGGTGCATCTGCTGGTGGTGGACGCGCACCCCGGCGCATGCCCGCTGCCCGCGCACTCGCACAAGGCGGAGCTCCGCCTCGCCCAGCTCCTCGACGACGACGGAGCGATCGGTCCCGACGGGGTGGAGAAGCTCGTCTCCGTCATCCAGGACGCGCTCGTGGCCGCCGAGGACAAGGGCGTCGAGGATCTGCTGCCGTTCGCCACCTCCGCGGTGCGGGACGCCGTCAACGCCGACGACGTCCTCGACCGGGTGCGCGCGGAGACCGGTGTCGAGCTGCAGGTCCTCGAGGGCGAGGAGGAGGCCCGGCTCACCTTCCTCGCCGCTCGCCGCTGGTTCGGCTGGTCCGCGGGGAAGCTGCTGGTGCTCGACATCGGCGGCGGCTCCCTGGAGATCGCCTACGGCATGGACGAGGAGCCCGACGCCGCGGTGTCGCTGCCGCTGGGCGCCGGCCGCCTGACCGCCGCATGGCTGCCCGGCGACCCGCCCGAGCCGGACGACGTCCGTGCCCTGCGACGCCATGTGCGGACCGAGATCGCCCGCACCGTCGGGGAGTTCAGCCGCTTCGGCACCCCCGATCACGTGGTGGCGACCTCCAAGACCTTCAAGCAGCTCGCCCGTATCGCGGGTGCCGCCCGCTCCGCCGAGGGGCTGTACGTGCAGCGGGAGCTGAAGCGGGAGTCCCTGGAGGGCTGGGTGCCGAGGCTGGCCGCCATGACCGCCGACGAGCGCGCGGAGCTGCCCGGGGTCTCCGAGGGCCGCGCGGGCCAGCTGCTCGCCGGTGCGCTGGTCGCGGAGGCCGCGATGGACCTCTTCGGCGTGGAACGCCTGGAGATCTGCCCCTGGGCCCTGCGCGAGGGCGTGATCCTGCGACGGCTGGATCACATGGACCAGGGGTAGGGCGCCCGAAGTCGACGGGTGGGGGAGCGCGCCCCAAAGAGGCGCGGGGAACCGCGCGACAAGCCGCGACGCACCGGCACCCCACCCGACGCCTCTGCCTCCGATCCCCACACACCCGGCCACCCGGCATGACGCACCGGCCACCCGGCATATGGCATCGACCACAACGGCGACAAGGCGCCCGGCCCTCACCCGACCCCACCCCGTAACCTGTCCCTCATGGCGAAGCCCCTCGTGCGCGTCCCGGATGCGAAGGTCGCCCTGTCGACGGCCTCCGTCTACCCGGAGTCGACGGCGACGGCCTTCGAGATCGCCGCGCGCCTCGGGTACGACGGCGTCGAGGTCATGGTGTGGACCGACCCGGTCAGCCAGGACATCGAGGCCCTGCGCCGGCTCAGCGACTACCACCGCATCCCGATCCTCGCCGTGCACGCCCCCTGCCTGCTCATCACCCAGCGGGTGTGGTCCACCGACCCGTGGACCAAGCTCCAGCGGGCGCAGTCCGCCGCGGAGAAGCTCGGCGCGAGCACCGTCGTCGTGCACCCCCCGTTCCGCTGGCAGCGGCAGTACGCCCGCGACTTCGTGGACGGCATCTGGCGGATGGCGAACGAGACGGACGTGAAGTTCGCCGTGGAGAACATGTACCCCTGGCGCTACCGCGACCGCGAGATGCTCGCCTACGCCCCCGACTGGGACGTCACGAAGGACGACTACCGCCACTTCACGATCGACCTGAGCCACGCCGCGACCGCCCGCACCGACGCCCTGCAGATGATCGACCGCATGGGCGACCGGCTCGGTCACGTCCACCTCGCCGACGGCCGCGGCTCCGCCAAGGACGAGCACCTCGTCCCCGGCCGCGGCACCCAGCCCTGCGCCGAGGTGCTGGAACACCTCGCCCTGACCGGCTTCGACGGCCATGTCGTCATCGAGGTCAACACCCGCCGGGCCATGTCGAGCGCCGAGCGGGAGGCCGACCTGGCGGAGGCGCTGGCCTTCACCCGCCTGCACCTGGCCGCGGCGTCCTCACCGGCGGGGGTGCCGCGACGATGACCGGCCTGACCGCACCCGGCGGGGGCCCGGACGCGACCGCCCCCACCCCGGGCGCCCCCCGCCGCCGCGGCCGTCCCCGGCGCACCGAATCCGCCGACACCCGCGACCGCATCCTGAGCGCGGCCCGCGAGGAGTTCTCCGAGCGCGGCTACGAGAAGACGTCCGTCCGGGGCATCGCCAAGGCCGCCGGTGTCGACTCAGCTCTGGTGCACCACTACTTCGGCACCAAGGAGCAGATGTTCGAGGCGGCGGTGGAGGTCGCCTTCGCGCCCGCCCTCGTGATGCGGGACGCGGTGATCACCGGTCCGCTCGACCAGGCCGGCGAGCGCATGACCCGTATGCTCATCGGGCTCTGGGAGAACCCGGTGACCAGGGCCCCGCTGCTCGCGATCGTCCGCTCCGCCGTGAACAACGAGACCGCGGCAGCCGTCTTCCGCCGCCTGGTCGCCACCCAGCTGCTGCGCCGCATCGCCGACCAGGTCGACCTGCCGGACGCGGAGCTGCGCGCCGAGCTCGCCGCGGCGCAGCTGGTCGGCATCGCGATGATCCGCTACGTGATCAAGATGGAGCCCCTGGCCTCGGCGGACCCGGAGCAGATCATCAGCCGGGTCGCCCCCGTGGTGCAGGGCCACCTCACCGGCCCCTGAACCCCGGCTTGCGGTGTCGGCGCGAGCTGCGAGCGACGGTGAGCGCGGCGCCGGTGCGAGCT
Organism: Streptomyces sp. NPDC052012; assembly: GCF_040689265.1. Lineage (NCBI taxonomy): Bacteria > Bacillati > Actinomycetota > Actinomycetes > Kitasatosporales > Streptomycetaceae > Streptomyces > Streptomyces sp. NPDC052012. The sequence continues at coordinate 10,561 of NZ_JBFAXA010000041.1, read as the reverse complement.
GCACCGGCGCGGGGGAACTGAGACACGCATCCCGCATTCCGGACACCTTGTCCCGCCCTCTGGATGACCGGCGTACGCTCGACTCAGCCGGATGTCCGGCCGGTACTCCCCGTAGAAGGTCTGAAGGAGCGAGCGACGATGCCCGAGCTGAGGTCCCGCACAGTCACCCACGGCCGCAACATGGCGGGCGCCCGCGCCCTTATGCGTGCCTCGGGTGTACCGGGTGCGGACATCGGCCGCAAGCCGATCATCGCCGTCGCCAACAGCTTCACGGAGTTCGTCCCCGGCCACACGCATCTGGCCCCGGTCGGCCGGATCGTCAGCGAGGCCGTCAAAGAGGCCGGCGGCATCCCGCGCGAGTTCAACACGATCGCCGTGGACGACGGCATCGCCATGGGCCACGGCGGCATGCTGTACTCCCTCCCGTCCCGTGACCTGATCGCGGACAGCGTGGAATACATGGTCGAGGCCCACTGCGCCGACGCCCTGATCTGCATCTCCAACTGCGACAAGATCACCCCGGGCATGCTCAACGCCGCCCTGCGGCTGAACATCCCCACGGTCTTCGTCTCCGGCGGCCCGATGGAGTCCGGCCGGGCCACGCTGGTCGACGGCACGGTCCGCACGCTGGACCTGGTCGACGCCATGGTCGAGGCGGCCAACGACAAGATCTCCGACGAGGACGTCCTGCGGATCGAGGAGAACGCCTGCCCGACCTGCGGCTCCTGTTCGGGCATGTTCACCGCCAACTCGATGAACTGCCTCACCGAGGCGATGGGCCTCTCCCTCCCCGGCAACGGCTCGGTCCTGGCCACCCACACCGCACGCAAGGACCTGTACGTCCGCGCGGCCCACACGGTCATGGACCTCACCCGCCGCTACTACGAGCAGGACGACGACTCGGTCCTGCCCCGCAGCATCGCCACCGTCCAGGCGTTCGAGAACGCCATGGCCCTGGACATCGCGATGGGCGGCTCGACCAACACGATCCTGCACCTGCTCGCCGCCGCCCAGGAGGCGGAGGTCCCCTTCGGTCTCACCGAGATCGACGCCCTGTCGCGCCGCGTCCCCTGCCTGGCGAAGGTCGCTCCGAACGTCGCCAAGGACCGTACGTACTACATGGAGGACGTGCACCGCGCCGGCGGCATCCCTGCCCTCCTCGGCGAACTGCACCGCGCGGGCCTGCTCAACGAGGACGTCCACTCGGTCCACAGCCCGTCCCTGGCCGACTGGCTGAAGACCTGGGACATCCGCGGCGGCTCCCCGTCACAGGAGGCGGTTCAGCTGTGGCACGCGGCTCCCGGCTGCGTGCGCTCCGCCGAGGCCTTCTCCCAGTCCGAGCGCTGGGACTCCCTCGACGAGGACGCCGAGAACGGCTGCATCCGCTCGGCCGAACACGCCTACTCCAAGGACGGCGGCCTGGCGGTCCTGCGCGGCAACCTCGCGGTCGACGGCTGCGTGGTGAAGACCGCCGGCGTCGACGAGTCGATCTGGACCTTCGAGGGCCCGGCGGTCGTGTGCGAGTCGCAGGAGGAGGCCGTCGAGAAGATCCTCACCAAGCAGGTCAAGGAGGGCGACGTCGTCGTCATCCGCTACGAGGGCCCCAAGGGCGGCCCCGGCATGCAGGAGATGCTCTACCCGACGTCGTACCTGAAGAGCCGCGGACTCGGAAAGGCCTGCGCGCTGGTCACCGACGGCCGCTTCTCCGGCGGCACGTCCGGCCTCTCCATCGGCCACGCCTCCCCCGAGGCGGCCTCCGGCGGCACCATCGCCCTGGTCGAGGACGGCGACCGCATCCGCATCGACATCCCGAACCGCTCGATCGAACTCCTCGTCGACGACGCGGAACTCGCCCGCCGCGAGCAGTTGCTGAACGGCCGGTACGCCCCCAGGAACCGCGACCGCAAGGTCTCCGCCGCCCTGCGGGCCTACGCGGCGATGGCGACGAGCGCCGACAAGGGCGCGGTCCGCGACGTCACGAAGCTGAGCTGACCCACCGCCGGAAGAGGGCCGCCCCGTACCCCCACGGAGGCGGCCCTCACCCGTCCCGCCGCACGCCCGCCACGCTCACCATCCCGCCGGATCCCGCCCGTCCACGGCGAACACGGTCCCGTCAGGCGCGGAGGCATACACGCGCCCATCCACGACCACGGGCCGCGGCAACGCGGCGGCCACCCGATCCCCGGCCGCTCCGAGCCGCACCGCGGTCTGCCCGACCAACCGCCCCACCCGCGCATCGACAGCGAGCAGCCGCCCATCGGGCGCGGTGAGATAGACATGCCGCTCGTCGACGGCCGGGACGGACCCGCGGACGATGCCCGTCTCCAGGTGCCACACCCGCTTCCGTGCCTTCATGTCGTACGCCTCCAGCGCGCCGCCCTGAGCCATGAGATGAACCCTCGTTCCACGCACCGAACCAACGACGTCCCGACGGGGGACGGGAAGCGAGACACGGGTCGATTCACCGGAGCCGGGCGTGAAGCGGACGACGGCGACGGTTTCGCCGTCGTACGGGTCGTTGGCGAGGAAGAAGACGGATCCTCCCTGGGCGCCGATGAGCTTCAGCGCGCCGTCCAGTTCGGCATCCCACCGGACGCGGCCCGAGGCGGGGTCCACGGCGGTGACCCGCGTCCGCGAACCGTCGTTCGAGGTGCTCGTCGCGTAGGCCAGGGGGTCTTCGGGGAGTGAGACGACGGTCGCGGCGCTGTGACCGGGGATCCGCCGGCTCCATCTCGCGTCGCCCGACGCGCTGTCCAGGCCGGTGACCGCGCCGTCCGCACCGGTGAGCAGCAGCGTGTCGCCGGCATACCGAGCCGATCGATGCTGAGGCAGGACCCTGTGCCAGACGTCGGCGCCCGAACCGGGATCCAGTGCCCTGACGCGTCGGCCTCCACCCGTGTGGGAATGAACGAGCCCTCCCGAGACGACCGGGGGATCACTGACGAACCGATCGGATGCGGGGCGCTGCCACAGGAGGTGGCCGTCGGCCGGGTCGAGGGCGAAGACGACTCCCCGCTGGGAGCAGTGGACCGCCTTGGCGTCGTAGGAACATTGCGGCACGCCTCCGTCGCGCGACACCGGCCGCGCTTCCCATGCCCGGAATGGGGCCGGTGCACTACGGGACACCGGGGCGTCAGGTGATGCGCCTTCCGGACCGGCCAGTTGGGTGTGGGCGAGGGCACCGGATCCGACGGCGAACAGCGCCACACCCACGAGCAGGGCCCGCCTGCCCGGCCTCCGGCGCCGCCGAGCGGGAGCCGGGAGGGGCGGCGCAGGCTCGGGCGCGTCACTCGTGCGCTGTGCCGGTATGAACACCTGGGTGTCGTACGAAGCAGCCACCGACCGCAGTTCCCGCATCAACTCGTCCGGCGTCGGCCGGTCCTCCGGCTCCTTGGCGAGGCACCGCCGAACGAGTGCCGCCAACTCCTTCGGGAGACCGGACAGGTCGGGCTCGTCGTGCACCACTTGATAGGCGACCACATACGGGCTGTCGGAGTCGAACGGCCCGCGCCCGGTCGCCGCGTGCACGATGACCGACCCCAGCGCGAAGATGTCCGCGGCCGGTCCCACCTCCCGGGGCCGCCGGAACTGCTCGGGTGCCATGAACGGCGGGGTGCCGATCAATTTGCCTGTCTCCGTGCGCAGTTCACTGTCCTTCGGCCGGGAGATGCCGAAGTCGATGACCTTCGGGCCGTCCTCGGCCAACAGCACATTGCTGGGCTTCAAGTCCCGGTGCACGACCCCGACACGATGGATGTCCCGCAGCGCCTCGGCGAGTCCGGCCATCAGCCGACGCAGCCGCGCCGGTGTCATCGGGCCGTTCCGTTTCACCTCTTCCGCGAGGGTCGCACCGGGTATGAACAGCGTTGCCATCCAGGGGCGTTCGCCGTCGGGGTCGGCATCCACGACAGGTGCGGTGAACGCGCCGCTCACCTTCCGTGCGGCCGCGACCTCCTGCCGGAAACGCCCCCTGAACTCGGGATCCCGCGCGAACTCGGCATGGACGACCTTCACCGCGAGCTTCAACCCGGACGTGCTGCGCGCCAGATGCACCACGCCCATGCCACCGGAGCCCAGACGCGACTCCAGGCGATAGTGACCGGCGTACTCCGGAAGTTCCGCTTCCGCGCCCGCTCCGGTGTTCCGCTGCTGCGCCATGGAACCACCCCCGTGCTGTTCGTCCGCGCGCGCGAATCACGGAGCCTAGTCGATGAGTCGTACGAGACGGAGGCGGCTTGCTAGCCTCCGCGTGCGAGTTGCGAACTCGTGTTTTCTGGCGTGTCCAGGGGAATCGACGTGACCCCATGACAGTCATGGGGCTCAACGGGGGAGGACGTACATGTCTGTCGACCGCATCGAAGAGGCCGGTCCCGGCGCGGAGGAGACCGCCGCCACGACGGCAGCCGCGGCCGTCAATTACTACCCGGTTGCCCCGGGCGTCCGGCTGAACGTGCGCAGCGGTCCGGGCACGAGCTACGGCATCGTGCGCGTCCTGCCCGAGGGAGCTCGCGTCCCGATCTACTGCCAGACGCCGGGCACCACGGTGACGGGTCCCTACGGCACCAGCAAGATCTGGGACAACATCAGCAACGGCGAGTACGTCTCGGACGCGTACGTGAAGACCGGCAGCGACGGCTACGTCGCCCCGCGCTGCTCCTGATCCCCGAGCAGCCCGCGGTGCGCCCGGCGCCATAATCGATGCGTGAGCGCAGCGAACGGCACCCCGGACAGCACCGCGGGCTCCCCGGACACCCCCGACGGCCCCCGCCCCGAACCCCTCCGCTTCTTCGGAACGACGTGGGTCGACCACGACCGCGGCTACACCGCCCGCCGCATCGGCGTCGCCGCCGGCTCCCTGGTCACCGCGGCCGCCGCCTGCTTCGTGCTGCGCGTCGCCTATCAGGGCCTCCAGATCGCCGACGTCGGCAGCTTCGTCACCCTCCTCATGGTCGTCATGTTCGCTGTCTGCAGCGCGCTCGCCTTCCGCCACACCTGGGAGGGCTTCACCCGCCGCCACGACCCCGCCCGCCAGGCCTCCCTCCGCGGCCTGCTGGCCATCGGCTTCGTCGGCTCCCTCCTCGCGTACTTCTTCCGCTCCCTCACCGAGGCCCCCGGCGAGAGACTCCACCGCGAGGAGTACGAGGCAGCCCGCGCCCAGCACGAGAAGCGCACCTCCCGCCGCTCCGGCAACCCCAAGAAGCGCCGCCGCCCCTGAGCCCAGGCGACTCACAACGTCGGTAGCCCTCCCCGGGCACAGGCGACGCACAACGCCGGGCGCCCTCCCTGGGCACAGGCGACGCACAACACCGGGCGCCGCCCCTGAGCAGCGCGGGCCCCTTCGTCCGAACGACCGCGGGGCATCGCCACAGGCGGAAGGCCCTCGCCGAGGCCCCTCGAAAATCCGCCCACACGCCCGCCCGCCCCCTCCACCATGGGCGGCATGACAAAACCGCCCGCGCCCACACCGCTCCCCCCGCCCGACCGCACCACCCGCGCCCACTCCTTCAACACCGCAGCCGCCCTCTACGCCGCCAACCGCCCCACCTACCCGCCCACCCTCTTCGACGCCCTCGAGGACCTCACCGGCCGCCCCCTCGCCGGCTCCCGCGTCGCGGACATCGGCGCCGGTACGGGTATCGCGACCGCGCTCCTGCACGCCCGCGGCGCCGATGTCCTCGCCGTCGAGCCCGGTGACGGCATGGCGGCCCAGTTCCGCCGCCTGCACCCCCGGCTCCCGATCGTCCGCGGCAACGGCAACGACCTCCCTCTCGCCGACGCCTCCCTCGACCTCCTCACCTACGCCCAGGCCTGGCACTGGACCGACCCCGCCCGTGCCGTCCCGGAGGCCGTCCGTGTCCTGCGCCCGGGCGGCGCGCTCGCCCTGTGGTGGAACACCGACGCCCTCGACGTCCCCTGGATCGCCGACGAGGCCGCACGCCTCGCCCGGCACTTCGGCGTGGACGTCGCCGCGGAACGGCGCAACACCGACGCCCGCGCAGCGGACCCCACCGGCCGCCTGCACTTCACCCGCCGTGAGATCCGCTGGAGCCGCCGCGTCCCGATCGACACCCATCTGGCCAACCTCGCCAGCCACTCGTTCTTCCTGGTCCACGGCGAGGAGCGCACCGCCGCCGTGCTCGCCGACCAGCGCGACCACCTGACGCGCACCTTCCCCGACGGCCTCGTCGAGGAGATCTACGACGTCGTCCTCCTCGTAGGCATGGCACCCCCAGCCGCTTGACGGGTCCCGCCCCCCGAGAGGATTATTCATCGCATGATGAATTATTCCTCCGAGCCGTCACGCCCGGACCCGCACCCGGAGCCACCCGACACCACGGGCGCCCCCGCCACAGGTGACCCCGCCACCGGCACCCCGGCCATCCGCGCCCAGGACCTCACCGTCGTCCGAGGCCCCCGCACCGTTCTGCGGGGCCTCGACTTCACCGTCCCGCGCGGCCAGATCACCGGCCTCCTCGGCCCCTCCGGCTGCGGCAAGTCCACCCTGATGCGGGCCATCGTCGGCACGCAGGCCAAGGTCACCGGCACCCTGGACGTCCTCGGCCGGCCCGCCGGCCACCCCACCCTGCGCACCCGCATCGGCTACGTCACCCAAGCCCCCTCCGTCTACGACGACCTGACCGTCCGCCAGAACCTCGACTACTTCGCCGCGATCCTCCACCCCGGCCACGCGGCCGCCGACCTCCGCCACGATGTCGATCGCGTCCTCGACGACGTCGACCTCACCACCCACGCCGGCGCCCTCGCCGGCAACCTCTCCGGCGGACAGCGCAGCCGCGTCTCCCTCGCCGTCGCCCTCCTCGGCACCCCCGAACTCCTCGTCCTCGACGAACCCACCGTCGGCCTCGACCCCGTCCTGCGCCGCGACCTGTGGCAGCTCTTCCACGACATCGCCGCCCGCCGCGGCGCCACCCTGCTGATCTCCTCCCACGTCATGGACGAGGCAGAGCGCTGCCACCGCCTCCTCCTCATGCGCGCCGGCGAGATCCTCGCCGACGACACCCCCGACGCCCTCCGCGACCGCACCGGCTCCGACACCGTCGAAGCGGCCTTCCTGCACCTGGTGGACGCGGCGATCGCCGCGGGCCGCGCGAAGGAGACCACCCGATGAGCACCACCACGCCCACCATCACCCCCGCCCCGACCGGCGCCCTCAACGCCTCCCGCACCACCGCCACCGCCGCCCGGGTCCTGCGCCAGCTGCGCAACGATCCGCGCACCATCGCCCTGATGCTGCTCGTCCCCTGCCTGATGCTCTTCCTGCTGCGCTACGTCTTCGACGGCAGCCCGCGCACCTTCGACAGCATCGGCGCCTCCCTCCTCGGGATCTTCCCGCTGATCACGATGTTCCTGGTCACCTCCATCGCCACCCTGCGCGAGCGCACCTCCGGAACCCTCGAACGCCTCCTCGCCATGCCCCTCGGCAAAGGTGACCTGATCGCCGGCTACGCCCTCGCCTTCGGCACCCTCGCGGTCATCCAGTCCGCCCTCGCCACCGGCCTCGCCCTGTGGTTCCTGGGCCTCGACGTCACCGGCAGCCCCTGGCTGCTCCTCCTCGTCGCCCTGCTCGACGCGCTCCTCGGCACAGCCCTCGGTCTGTTCGTGTCGGCCTTCGCGGCCTCGGAATTCCAGGCGGTCCAGTTCATGCCGGCGGTGATCTTCCCCCAGCTCCTCCTCTGCGGCCTGTTCACCGCACGCGACAACATGCACCCCGTCCTGGAGGGCATCTCCGACGTCCTCCCCATGTCCTACGCCGTCGACGGCATGAACGAGGTGCTCAAGCACACCGACATGACCGCCGCCTTCGTCCGCGACGCCCTGATCGTCGCCGGCTGCGCCCTCCTGGTCCTCGGCCTCGGAGCCGCCACCCTGCGCCGCCGGACGGCATAGGACCCGGGCGCCGAGCGGCACCCGCCACGCCGCCGTCCCGCCTGCCGGACACCACCCCGCCGCCACCCCGCCCGAGTGCGAGGATGAAGCAGGACGACGCACACCCCGGAGGGCACTCCCAGCCATGACCCAGAAAGTCGCAGTCCTCGGCACCGGCAAGATCGGCGAAGCCCTGCTCAGCGGAATGATCCGCGCCGGCTGGGCACCCGCCGACCTCCTGGTCACCGCCCGCCGCCAGGAACGAGCCGACGAACTCCGCACCCGCTACGGAGTCACCCCGGTCTCCAACCAGGAAGCGGCCAAGACCGCCGACACCCTGATCCTCACGGTCAAGCCGCAGGACATGGGCGCCCTCCTCGACGAACTCGCCCCCCACGTCCCCGCCGACCGCCTGGTCATCAGCGGCGCCGCCGGCATCCCGACCTCGTACTTCGAGGAACGGCTCACCGCCGGCACCCCGGTGGTCCGCGTCATGACCAACACCCCCGCCCTCGTCGACGAGGCCATGTCGGTCATCTCCGCCGGCAGCCACGCCACCGCCGAGCACCTCGCCCACGCCGAGGAGATCTTCGGCGCCGTCGGCAAGACCCTCCGCGTCCCCGAGTCCCAGCAGGACGCCTGCACGGCCCTCTCCGGCTCCGGCCCGGCGTATTTCTTCTACCTGGTCGAAGCCATGACCGACGCCGGCATCCTGCTGGGCCTGCCCCGCGACAAGGCCCACGACCTGATCGTCCAGTCCGCGATCGGCGCCGCCACCATGCTCCGCGACAGCGGCGAACACCCGGTGAAGCTCCGCGAGAACGTCACCTCGCCCGCCGGCACCACCATCAACGCCATTCGCGAACTCGAGAACCACGGTGTGCGCGCCGCTCTCATCGCCGCCCTCGAGGCCGCCCGCGACCGCAGCCGCGAGCTGGCCTCCGGCACCAAGGACTGACGGCACCGCACCCGAGCACACCGAGCCGGATCACACCGACCCCGGAGGCGGCGCGCACACCCGCCGCCTCCAGCACCGGCCCGGCCCGCCGACTGCTTACCGGGCCGCACTCACCTCGACCACGGCCCCGCTATCAGCCCCGGCCGGCAACAACCCGATCGCCCGATACGCCGCATCCACGGTCGGCCGCGCCATACCCCGCGCCCGCTCCGCACCATCCCGCAGCACCCCCTCCACATAGCCAGGATCCGCGCACAACTCCTTGTGCCTCTCCTGCACGGGCCTCAGGACCTCGACCACAGCCTCCGCCGCGTCCCTCTTCAAAGCGCCGTACGACTCCCGGCCAGCTCCGATGGGTTCCCACCCGTGCAGGCGGCCAGGATCTCCAGCAGGTTCGCCACCCCCGGCCGAGCCTCCCGGTCGTACACGACCTCCCGCCCGCTGTCGGTCACGGCCCGCATGACCTTCTTCCGCACCACGTCCGGCTCGTCCAGCAGATAGACGATCCCCGGCCCGACGTCCTCGCTCTTGCCCATCTTCGACGTCGGATCCTGCAGATTCATCACCCGCGCGGCCACCGCGGGAGGCGTGGCCCGAGGCACCACGAACGTGTGCCCGTAGCGCTGGTTGAACCGCACCGCCAGATCCCGGGCCAGCTCGACGTGCTGCGTCTGGTCGTCCCCCACCGGCACCTCGTCGCTCTGGTACGCCAGAATGTCCGCCGCCATCAGCACGGGGTACGTCAGCAGCGACAGGCGCACACTCCCGCCCCGCCGCTGCTCCCGCGCCGCCTTCTCCTTGTACTGGATCATCCGCCGCATCTCGCCGTCGGTCGCCACGCACTCCAGCAGGTACGACAGCCGCGCGTGCTCGTCGACATGGCTCTGCACGAACACGGTGCACCGCTCCGGATCCAGCCCCGAGGCCAGCAGCAGCGTCGCCGCCTGCCGACTGAGCCTGCGCACCCGCGCCGGATCGTGGTCCACGGTCAGCGCGTGGAGGTCGACCACGCAGAACAGCGCGTCGGCCCGGTACTGATCGACCGCGGCCCACTGCCGCATCGCTCCCAGGTAGTTCCCCAGCGTCAGATGCCCGGTCGGCTTGACCCCACTGAAGACCCGCGTCATCTCGTCTCGTCTCCCTCTCGATCGAGACCGCCGTCCCGGCCGGCCGCCCCCGGAGCTCTGGAGGGAGAAACGAAAACGGCCGCCGAGGCGGCGGCCGTTGAGTGCATACGTAGCGTCGGCCGCCGTCAGGCGGCCCACCAGAACTGGCTGTACGTACGCGTCGTCATACGGAACAGAGTACGCCCGGAGGGTGGGGTCGGCACGCGAGTTGACACACCCCCGCGTGATCCGTACTGTTCTCCGGGTTGTCCGACGTGAGCGCCGACTCCGGTCGGTCCCCGGACAGCCATTCCGCAAGTACCACCACTGATCGACGACAGTCGTCATGTCTGCCGTCGTGTCATTGGCGTGCGTATTCGCGAAATGAGGAATCCGCGTTCGAAAGGGCGCAGGCCCCCGATTAGCTCGGGAGCCAGGAATCCGCTAAAGTCTCACTCGTCGGAACGGCCCAACGGCCGGGAAGGCAAACCCGCTGACTGGGGGTCAGGTCGAGAAAAAGATCTGATAGAGTCGGAAACACCGAAGGGAAGCGCCCGGAGGAAAGCCCGAGAGGGTGAGTACGAAGGAAGCGTCCGTTCCTTGAGAACTC
>NZ_JBFAXA010000040.1:0-40352 GCF_040689265.1 Streptomyces sp. NPDC052012 | reverse complement strand
AGCGGCTGGCGCGTCAACACCACCGCTTCTCGAGTGACCGATTCCGCGCCAGACCGAGGACGGACACCACCGCCCCGGCCCCGACTCACCCACCCCCCGTAGGCGCTACCCAAGCCCCACCGGACCCGCACAGGCGCCGCAGGCATCAGACGCGCACCCCCACCGGCCCCGCAGGCACGCACCGACAGCCTCAGCGGAGCCACCCGTGCGCGTGCCCCCGCCCATGACGGCGTCCGCGCCCGAGCCCATACACGGCCCCGTGCACGTGCCCGTTCCCGTGCTGCCGCCGCAGCACCACCCCCGCGGCCACGACGGCCCCCGCCGCCACCCCGGCGATCACCACCGGTTTCGGCGTCTGCGCCGCACTGCTCCGCAGCTGCACCCCCATCGCCCCGGCCTTGTCCCGCAGGTCGTCCGCCCGAGCCTTGGCCCGCCCCTTGACGTCCATTTTCCCGGCCAACTGCTCCACCGTGTCACCGAGGTCATGCCGCGTCTGCTCGATCTGCCGGCGCAGCTCGTCCGGCCCCTTGGCCCCCCGCCCGGCTCCAGCGTCCCGAGTCGTCATCGATGCGCCCTTCCCTTGATCTCCTCGACATCGGCCTTCATGCTGCCCAGCGCCCGCTCAGGCTTCGGCGGCGTGGCCCGCTTCAGCTGCCCGCGCCCGGCCATGGCCAGCACGCCCGCGATCACGAACAGCAGCGCGGTGACGATCAGCGCCGCCGCCCACACCGGCACGACCAGCGACAGCGCCGCCGCGCCCGTTCCGGCGGCCGCGAGCAGCCCCGCGTAGGCGAACGCGCCCGCCGCCCCCAGCATCCCGCCGCCCCGCCCGGCACGGCGACCCTTCTCGGCCAGTTCCTCCTTGGCGAGGGCGACTTCCTGACGTACCAGCCGCGAGAGCTGTTCGGCGGCCTGTCCCACGAGCTCACCCACGTTGTGCTCGTCGCGAACCGGCCGTTGGTCGATGGTCCCGGTCACGGTGTGCCTCCTCTCGGTCGGGAGCACCCCGAGTACCCCCACCGGCCGACCGCTACCCCTGCCCGGAGCCGCCGCTCCCCCGTTCCCCCAGCCGAGCGAGCTGCGCCTGGAACCAGTCGAGCCGAGCCTGCAGAAAGGCGGCCTCGGCAACCAGCTCCGCAACCCCGAAGGCCGAACCGACACCGCCCCCCGCCCCGGAAACGGCACCGGAGCCGCCACCGCCACCGCCACTACGACGGGCATCCGCACCGCCCCCCGACACAACGCGAACCCCACCCCCCGCCAGCCGAGCGAACTCCCCGAACGAAACAACCCCCCGCCCCCGCCCGCACTCCGCACACACAGGAGCCAACGCCCGCCATCCGACCCGCCCCCACCCCGCATCGGCGAACGCGACAGCCGGCCCCCCGCACCCGCGCCCGCACACCCCGACCGTCACCGCCCGCACTCGCTGCCGCGCATACCGAAACCCCCGCTCGAACCGGATGTACCGGCCCAGCACGGCGACCTCGAGCAGCACGGCCGCACGATGCTCGGCCGTGCACAGCAACCCCTCGGCCACGGACCGTTCGTGCACGCAGTGAAAGCCACAGTCGCACCGGCGATGCGGTACCCGATGCCGCAGCCCGTAGACGCACGCCGCGTCGGCCAGCACTCCGTACGGCAGCGCGCCGCCCAGCGACACACCGGTGAACCCGGCGCTGCCGCCGTCCTGCGACAGCATCGGGTGAGCGATCTTGAATCCGGTCGGCGGCTCCGAGGGACGTTCCTCAGGAAGCCGCAGCCTCATCGCGCGACCGGCACCTCTTCAGGCACGGTCGGCCCGGCTTCGCGAGCCGCCTCGGCCTCGGGCACCCTGGGGTCCTGATCCGCCTCTGCCTCCACCGGCCGCTCCTCCGCGACCCCGGTGGCCAGTGCCTTGCCCAGCTTCATGACGCCTCCGCTTGGACCTGCCGTCGGTTGACCGTCCCGGCCATGGTGACGCACAAGTCCCCCGTTTGGACATAAGCCATGAAGAATTCCAGCCGCCGCCGGTAAGCATTGCTTACCCATATCATCCACAAAATGTAAGTGGAGCTTCACGATGATGCAGCCGACACTACAGCCATGACCCCACCCCGCACCCTCTGCGCCATGATCACCCCCTTCACCCCCACCGGCGCCCTCGACCTCCCCGGCGCCCAGCGCCTGGCCGACCACCTCATCACCCAGGGCTGCGACGGCCTCGTCCTCTCCGGCACGACGGGCGAGTCCCCCACGACCACGGACGAGGAGAAGGCGGCCCTGATCACGGCGGTCCGCGAAGCGATCGGCACCCGGGGCCGCATCATCGCCGGCGTGGGCACCCCCGACACCCGCCACACCATCGAACTGGCCCGCGCCGCCGCGAAGGCCGGCGCGGACGGACTCCTGGCGGTCGCCCCGTACTACAGCCGCCCCCCGCAGGACGCGATCGAGGCGCATTTCCTCGACATCGCCGACGCCACGGACCTGCCCCTCACGCTCTACGACATCCCGGCCCGCACCGGCACCCGCATCCAGCCGGACACCCTGCTCCGCCTGGCCGAACACCCGCGGATCACGTCGGTCAAGGACTGCTCGTACGACTTCCTGGCCGCACAGAAGGTCATGGCCCGCACGGACCTCGCGTACTACGCGGGCAGCGACGAACACAACCTGGCCCTGTACGCCGTCGGCGCCACCGGCTGCATCAGCACGCTCGCGAACGTGATCCCGGCCCACGTGCGCGCGGTCCTCGACGCGTTCGACGCGGGCGAGACCGCGAAGGCGGCCCGCCTCCAGCAGCAGGTCACCCCCCTCATCGAGGCGATGATGGCGAGCGGCCTGCCCGGCACGGTCACCGCCAAGGCCCTCCTCACGGAACTCGGCCTCCCCGCAGGACCGGTCCGCCCCCCGCTCCGCCCGGCGGCCCGCGAGACGGTGACCGAACTGCTGGCGGCATACGCGGAGACGACCCCGGCGCACTGAGCGAAGCCCCGAGTCCCACCCCGCACACGACGAGGGCCCGGGCCGGGAACACGCCCCGGCCCGGGCCCTCGCCCCCGAACGCTCAACTCCAGACGTACCCGTCCCCGATCAGCAGCACGTGCTCCAGCACATCCTCCATCGGGTCATCGACCTGCCCGGTGTTGACCAGCCCGATCCGGGGCCCGTTGTGCGCCTGCGTGTTGGTCTCGTCGGCGTGTGCGACACCGGCCGGCAGCCAGCACACCAGCGCCGCCATGACCGCGCCGGTCAGACAACGCGCCACGACCCTCGCCCGCTCGTACCTCATACCCAGGACCCTCGTTTCGTCGGTTCGGCGTCTGATCGGACTCTGCGTCCACCTGTTCATCGCACCGCCCCACCACGAGGTCACGGCTGGTAACTCGTACGGGATCAGTTGTGGTTGTGCAGGACCTCGTTCAGCCCGCCCCAGACCGCGTTGTTCGGGCGGGCCTCGACCGTGCCGGTGACCGAGTTGCGGCGGAAGAGGATGTTGGAGGCGCCGGAGAGTTCGCGGGCCTTGACGATCTGGCCGTCGGGCATGGTGACGCGGGTGCCGGCGGTGATGTAGAGGCCCGCCTCGACGACGCACTCGTCACCCAGGGCGATGCCGACGCCCGCCTCGGCGCCGATCAGGCAGCGCTCGCCGATGGAGATGATGACGTTGCCGCCGCCGGACAGCGTGCCCATCGTGGAGGCGCCGCCGCCGATGTCGGAGCCGTCGCCCACCACGACGCCGGCGGAGATGCGGCCCTCGACCATCGACGTGCCGAGCGTGCCGGCGTTGAAGTTGACGAAGCCCTCGTGCATGACGGTGGTGCCCTCGGCGAGGTGCGCACCGAGCCGGACCCGGTCGGCGTCGGCGATGCGGACGCCCTTCGGGGCGACGTAGTCCGTCATGCGCGGGAACTTGTCGATCGAGGTGACCTGGAGGTGCAGGCCCTCGGCGCGGGCGTTCAGCCGGACCTTCTCGACGTCGTCCACCGCGACCGGGCCCAGCGAGGTCCAGGCGACGTTCGCGAGGTGGCCGAAGATGCCGTCCAGGCTCTGGCCGTGCGGCTTGACCAGGCGGTGCGACAGCAGGTGCAGGCGCAGGTAGACGTCGTGGGCGTCGACCGGCTTCTCGTCGAGCGAGGAGATGACCGTGCGGACCGCCACGACCTCGACGCCGCGGCGGGCGTCCGGGCCGGTCGCCGCGGTGGCGCCGCCGCCGAGGAGTTCCGCGGCGCGCTCGGCGGACAGCCGCTCGGTGCCGGAGGGGCCGGGCTCGGCGACCAGCTCGGGCGCGGGGAACCAGGTGTCGAGAACGGTGCCGTCGGCGGCGATGGTGGCGAGGCCGGCGGCCACTGCGCCGGTGGTGCTCTGAGCAGTCGTGTCGGTCATGAGGGCAACCTAACGTGACGCCGCCCGCGGGTGCGAACCGGTACGGGGGCGTCTCACGTGCCGGGCGGTACGTCCCGCCGGCCGCACCGGGCTGCCGCGGGCACCGCGTCCCGCACCGCAGGGTCCCCCTCCGGCCTCCCGTCTCTCTCCTTCCGCACCGCACGCCCCCAGCGTCCCACCCACAGCACCGCGCTCCCGGCCGCCGCCCCCAACCCGGCGGCCACCGGCCACAGCATCCCCGGCGCCGTCTCGTACAGCGCACCCCCGAGCGGTGCCGCCAGGACCATGCCGCTGATGGAGACGCCGGCGTACAGCGACTGGAAGCGGCCCTGGACGTGCACGGGAGCCTGGTCGGCGACGTAGGCCGTAGCGGGGGTCTTGTACAGGAGTTCGCCGAGGGTGAGCAGGGCCATCATCGCGACGGCGGTGCCGAGGCCCGCCCCGAGCAGCAGCGTGCCGTAACCGGCGGCCACCAGGAGCAGCCCGGTGCCCACGATGTGCAGGGGAGAGCGGCGGCGCAGGGCCAGCGCGGCGGGCAGTTCCAGGCACAGCAGCACACCGCCGTTGATCGCGAGCAGGGCACCGTACACCTCGGTGCCGAGTCCGTGGTCGGCGAGGAAGACCGGGAAGGTCGAGTACTGCTGCCGGTAGACGACATCCGTGACGAGGATCGCCGCGAGCAGCACCAGCACCGCCGGGCGGGCGCGCAGGGCCGGCCAGAGTCCCTCCGGTTCTCCGAGGCGCGGGTCGCCCGAGGCCCGCGGAGCTCCGCCGGCACGGGCCGGGACCATGCGTGCGGTCCACCAGGCGAAGGCGAGACCGCCGACGCCCTCGGCGACGTAGAGCCAGTCGTACGACAGCCTGGTGGCGACCAGTGCGGCGAGCACGGGGGCGACGGCGAAGCCGCCGTTGCCCGCGGTGCGCACCAGGGCGTACGCCTGGCGGCGGGCGCCCTCCGGCACGACGGCCGCGACGAGCGCGGAGTTGGCGGCACGCTGCACCCCGGCCGCGTACTCGGCGAGCGGCAGCGCGAGATACAGGGCGGCCGTCGGGAGCAGGGGCACGGCGGCCAGCAGCACCCCCGCGGTGGCGGCGGCCGCCAGCAGCACCCGCCGGTGTCCGTACCGGTCCCCGTACCAGCCGCCGGTGAAGTTGCCCGCGACCAGCCCGACCCCGCCGATGCCGCTGAGCAGGCCCGCCTCACCGGTGCCGAGCCCGCGCGGGCCGGTCAGGTAGAGGAAGAGGTAGGCGAAGCCGACGCTCACGACACTGTTGACGAAAGTCCCCGCGGCCAGCAGCCACACCGTGCGCGGCACATCCCTCAGCCCACCCACGTCCGCCCCCCGATCCCGCGCCCGGGAATCCCGCACCCGGAGTAAGTTCCTTTTGGGAACGGACTATGTCAGCATGGCAGCCTCGGGTCAACGGCCGCCGGCGAGCGGGACGGCCGACCCGAGGGGAAGGGACGCGGCTCATGGCCCGCAGAACGAGCCTGGGCGACGCCGACTGCGCCATCGCACAGGCCCTGGACGTCGTCGGCGACTGGTGGACGCTGCTGATCGTGCGGGACACCGCCCGCGGGGTGCACCGCTTTGACGAGCTCCAGCGCGAACTGGGCCTGTCCCGCAAGGTGTTGACGGAGCGGCTGCGGCTGCTCGTGGAGGCGGAGGTGCTCACGCGCGTGCCCTATCAGGACCGTCCGGTACGTCACGAGTACCGGCTCACCCCGCGGGGCCGGGCCCTGCTGCCCGTCCTGGTGGCCCTTCAGGACTGGGGCGACGCCTGGGTACTGGGCGACGGCGGGACCACGGCGACGGCGGCGGAGGCGTCCGCCGAGGCGCACCGGGTCCACGCCCTGCTCGGCACCCGCGTCCCCGAGCTCCGGCTGACCGACCACGAGGGCACCCCGCGCGACCCGGTCGGCGCCGGCACCCCTTGCACCGTCCTGTACTGCTTCCCCGGCGCCTACGCCCGCGCCGACGCCTACCCGCCCGGCTGGTCGGACATCCCCGGCGCGCGCGGCTGCACCCTGGAGTCCTGCACCTTCCGCGACCGCCACACCGAGTTCGCCGCCGCCGGTGCCACGGTGCACGGTGTGTCCACCCAACGCGCCGACGAGCAGCGGGCGTTCGCCGAGAAGGAGGGGCTGGGCTTCCCGCTGCTGTCCGACGCCGATCTCGAGTTGATCACCGCGCTGCGGCTGCCGACGTTCCGCGCGGCGGGGGTGAGCCGGCTCAAGCGGCTGACGCTGGTGGTGGACCGCGAGCGGGTCGTACGGCACGTGCAGTACCCGGTCACGGACATCGCCGGGAGCGTCGCGGCGGCGCTCGACGAGGTGCGCCGGCTCAGCTCGCCGGAGGCCCGGCTCAGCGCATCGCAGGACCGGCCGGAATGATCCGGCGCAGCATCTCCCGCGCGTAGCCCTCGTCGTAGGGGGTGTCGGTGAGCAGGACCTGGAGGCAGATGCCGTCCATCAGGGCGACCAGGGCGCGGGCCGTCACCGGGTCCGTGCGGTGGGAGAGCAGTCCGGTGACGCCCTGACACCACTCGGCGGCGACCGGGCGCAGGGCGGGGCGGCGCAGGGCGGCCAGGTACAGCTCGTACTCGAGCTCGACACCGGTGCGCTCGCCTCCGAGCCATGCGCCCATCGCGGCGGCGAGTTCGGCCGCCAGGTCGCTGCCCGGGTCCCGCAGACCCGCGTGCGCGGCGACCACCTCGGCGAAGCCCTCGTTCGCCTGACGCAACGCGGCGACCAGCAGCTCGTCGAGGGTGGCGAAGTGGTACGTCGTCGAGCCGAGCGGCACATCGGCCTCGGCGGCGACGCTGCGGTGGCTCAGCCCCGCGATGCCGCTGCGTCCCACGACCCGGATCGCGGCGTCGATGATCCGCTGCCGCCGCTCGGGGTCGTAGCGCCGGGCGCGGGGCGCGGCCATCAGTGCGCGCCCCCGAGGTTCAGCACGACGACACCCACGATGATCAGCGCGATCCCGGCGGCCTTCGCGACGGTGAGCCCCTCCCCCAGGAACAGGATCCCGATGGTGGCGATCGCGGCGGTCCCGACCCCGGCCCAGATCGCGTAGGCCGTGCCGACGGAGACCGTCCGCAGGGTCTGGGCGAGCAGGGCGAAGGAGACGACGTAGCCGAGGAGCGTCAGCAGTGAGGGCACCAGCCTGCTGAAACCGTCGCTGTACTTCATCGCGGTGGTGGCACCGACCTCGGCGGCGATGGCTCCGGCCAGGAGCAGATATCCCATGTGTACGAGCGTACATAACGGCGCCCTGGAGAGCACCGGAAACAGCGGGACGGCGGTACCCGCAGGTACCGCCGTCCCGGAGGAACAAGAGGAACAAGCTGTGTCACACGTTGAAGCCCAGCGCCCGCAGCTGCTCGCGCCCATCGTCCGTGATCTTGTCGGGGCCCCACGGCGGCATCCAGACCCAGTTGATGCGCAGCTCGCTGACCAGGCCGTCCGTGGCGGACTTGGCCTGGTCCTCGATGACGTCGGTCAGCGGGCAGGCCGCCGAGGTCAGGGTCATGTCGACGGTCGCCACATTGGAGTCGTCGATGTGGATGCCGTAGATGAGGCCGAGGTTGACGACGTCGATGCCCAGCTCGGGGTCGACGACGTCCATCAGGGCCTCGCGGAGCTCCTCCTCCGAGGCCGGCTTCATCTCCACGGTCTCGCTCATGCCGTTGTCCTTTCGGCGTCGGCGCCCAGCGCCTGGGCCGTCGCGTCCTTCCACGCCATCCAGCTCAGGAGGGCGCACTTGACCCGCGCGGGGTACTTGGAGACACCGGCGAACGCGACCGCGTCCTCCAGGATCTCCTCCATCGCGTCGTCGGGCTCGATCTTCCCCTTGGACTGCATCAGCTCCAGGAAGGTCTCCTGGATCCGCTGCGCCTCGGCCAGGTCCTTGCCGACCAGCAGCTCGTTCAGCACCGAGGCCGAGGCCTGGCTGATCGAGCAGCCCTGGCCCTCGTAACTGACGTCGCTGATCGTCGAGCCGTCGTACTTCACGCGCAGCGTGATCTCGTCGCCGCACGTCGGGTTGACGTGGTGCACCTCGGCGTCGCCGTCCCGAAGACCCCGGCCGTGCGGGTTCTTGTAGTGGTCCAGGATGACGTCCTGGTACATGGAGTCCAGCTTCACGCCTCAGCCCCTCATCCGAAGAAGTTCCGTACGTGCTCCAGGCCGTCGACCAGGGCGTCGATCTCGGCCGGCGTGGAGTACAGATAGAACGACGCTCGCGTGGTCGCAGGAATTCCGTACCGCAGGCAGACCGGGCGGGCGCAGTGGTGGCCGACCCGGACGGCGATGCCCTGCTCGTCGAGGACCTGGCCCACGTCGTGCGGGTGGATGTCGCCGAGGGTGAAGGAGATCGCGGCTCCCCTGTCCTCGGCCGTGGTCGGGCCGATGATGCGCAGGTCGGGGACCTCCGCGAGCCGCTTCACGGCGTACTCGGTGAGGGCGTGCTCATGGGCGAGGATCTTGTCCATGCCGATCGACCGGAGGTAGTCGATCGCGGCGCCCAGACCGACCGCCTGGGCGATCGGCGGGGTGCCCGCCTCGAACTTGTGCGGGGCGGGCGCGTACGTCGACGAGTGCATCGACACGGTCTCGATCATCTCGCCGCCGCCGAGGAACGGGGGCAGGTCCTCCAGCAGCTCCTGGCGGCCCCACAGGACGCCGATGCCGGTCGGGCCGCACATCTTGTGGCCGGTGAAGGCCACGAAGTCGGCCTGGAGCGCCTGCACGTCCAGCGGCATGTGCGGGGCGGCCTGGGAGGCGTCGACGCAGACCAGCGCGCCGACCTCCTGGGCGCGGCGCACGATCGCCTCGACCGGGTTGAGCGTGCCCAGGATGTTGGACACCAGCACGAAGGAGACGATCTTCGTCTTCTCCGTGATGACCTCGTCGATGTTCGACAGGTCGAGGCGGCCGTCGTCGGTGAGGCCGAACCACTTCAGCCTCGCGCCCGTGCGCTGCGCGAGCAGCTGCCACGGCACGATGTTGGAGTGGTGCTCCATCTCCGTGATGACGATCTCGGTCTCGGAGTCCACCCGGTAGGGCTCGTCGGCCCAGCCGAGCATGTTCGCCACGAGGTTGAGCGACTCGGAGGCGTTCTTGGTGAAGATCACCTCGTCGCGCGAGGGCGCGTTGATGAACTCCGCGACCTTGTCGCGCGCACCCTCGTACAGCGCCGTGGCCTCCTCGGCGAGCACATGCACACCGCGGTGGACGTTGGCGTTGTAGCGCTCGTAGTACTCACTGAGTGCGTCCAGCACCTGACGCGGCTTCTGGCTGGTCGCCGCGTTGTCCAGGTACACGAGCTTCTTGCCGTCGTGGACCTGGCGGTCCAGGACGGGGAAGTCCTTACGGATCGCCTCGGTGTCGAGGAGGCCCGGCAGCTGTGTCACGCGGATGCGCCACCCTTCGTGTATGCCTCGTAGCCCTCGGCCTCCAGCTTGTCGGCGAGCTCGGGGCCACCGGACTCGGCGATGCGGCCGGCCGCGAACACGTGGACGTGGTCGGGCTTGATGTAGCGCAGGATGCGCGTGTAGTGCGTGATCAGCAGGGTGCCGACCTCGCCGGTCTCGCGGACGCGGTTGACGCCCTCGGAGACGACGCGCAGGGCGTCGACGTCCAGGCCGGAGTCGGTCTCGTCGAGGATCGCGATCTTCGGCTTGAGCAGTTCGAGCTGGAGGATCTCGTGGCGCTTCTTCTCACCGCCGGAGAAGCCCTCGTTGACGTTGCGCTCGGCGAAGGCGGGGTCCATGTTGAGGCGCTCCATGGCCTCCTTGACCTCCTTCACCCAGGTGCGCAGCTTGGGGGCCTCGCCGCGGATGGCGGTGGCGGAGGTGCGCAGGAAGTTGGAGACCGAGACGCCGGGGACCTCGACCGGGTACTGCATGGCGAGGAACAGGCCGGCGCGGGCGCGCTCGTCGACGGACATCTCCAGGACGTCCTCGCCGTCGAGGGTGACGGTGCCCTGGGTGATCGTGTACTTGGGGTGACCCGCGAGGGAGTAGGCGAGGGTCGACTTGCCCGAGCCGTTGGGGCCCATGATGGCGTGCGTCTCGCCCTGCTTCACGGTGAGGTCGACGCCCTTGAGGATCTCCTTCGTGGCGTTGTCGGCCTCGACGGTGACGTGCAGGTCTCGGATTTCAAGCGTTGCCATGGGTGCCTCAGGACTCCTGGGTGAGGGAGACGAGCACGTCGTCCCCTTCGATCTTTACGGGGTATACGGGGACGGGGCGCGTCGCCGGGAGGGCGTCGGGCTTGCCGGAACGGAGGTCGAAACGCGAGCCGTGCAGCCAGCACTCGATGTGGCAGTCGTCCACCTCGCCCTCCGAGAGGGAGACGTTCGCGTGCGAGCAGATGTCGTGGATCGCGAACACCTCGCCCTCGGTCTGCACGATGGAGACCGGCGTGCCGTCGAGTTCCACCCGCTTCGGGGTGTCCTCCTCCAGCTCGCCCAGTCCACAGACGCGTACGAAGGTCATGCGACCGAAGCCTCCAGCTCCTCCTCGATCTTGGCGATCAGGCGCTCCTCGATGTCGGGGACGCCGATCTGCTGGACCAGTTCGGCGAAGAAGCCGCGGACCACCAGCCGGCGGGCCTCGTGCTCGGGGATGCCGCGGGCCATCAGGTAGAAGAGCTGCTCGTCGTCGAAGCGGCCGGTCGCGGAGGCGTGCCCGGCGCCGACGATCTCGCCGGTCTCGATCTCCAGGTTGGGGACCGAGTCGACCCGCGCGCCGTCGGTGAGGACGAGGTTGCGGTTCATCTCGTAGGTGTCGGTGCCCTCGGCCTTGGCCTCGATGAGCACGTCACCGATCCACACGGCGTGCGCGTCGTCGCCCTGGAGCGCGCCCTTGTAGGCGACGTTCGACTTGCAGTGCGGGGTGTTGTGGTCGACCAGGAGGCGGTGCTCCTGGTGCTGACCGGCGTCGGTGAAGTACAGGCCGAACAGCTCGGCCTCGCCGCCGGTGCCCGCGTAAGCCACGCGCGGGTGCAGCCGTACGACATCGCCGCCGAAGGTGACGACCACGGACTTGAAGGAGGCGTCCCGGCCGACGAGGGCGTTGTGCTGCGCCACGTGCACGGCCTTCTCGTCCCAGTCCTGGACACAGACCACGGTGAGCTTGGCGCCGTCGCCGAGGACGTACTCGACGTTGGCGGCGAGCACCGCGTCACCGGTGTGGTCGATGACCACGACGGCCTCGGCGAAGGCACCCAGCTCGATGACCTGGTGGCCGAAGGCGACCCCGCCCTCGCCGTGCACCGCGATGCGGATCGGCTCGGTGAGGACGGTCTCCTTGGGCACGGTCACGACCGAGGCCTGCTGGAACGCGGAGTACGCCTGGGCGGCGACCCGGTCCACCGGGGTGCCGGCCTTGCCGAGCCGGGCGTCGTCGCGGCCGACGGTCTCGACGATGACGCCCTCGGGCGCCTCGACGGCGACCTTGACGCCCTCGCCGGTGGCGGTGGCGGTGCCGTCGTGCAGACCGCGCAGGCGCTCCAGCGGGGTGAACCGCCACTCCTCCTCGCGGCCGTGCGGGACGGGGAAGTCCGCGACGTCGAAGGAGGGGGGCGCGCTCATCCGGGTGGCGACGGTCGACTCGGCGGCGACCGCGATCGAGCCCGCGGTGGTGGAACCCACGGGGATGTTCTGAGCCTCAGCCATGGCTGTCGTAGTGCTCGCTTTCCTTTACGTAAGGGGCTTGACGGAACGGCGTGGTGCTTTAGCCGACCGCGCCTTCCATCTGCAGCTCGATCAGCCGGTTGAGCTCGAGGGCGTACTCCATCGGCAGCTCCTTGGCGATCGGCTCGACGAAGCCGCGCACGATCATCGCCATCGCCTCGTCCTCGGACAGGCCGCGGCTCATCAGGTAGAAGAGCTGGTCCTCGGAGACCTTGGAGACGGTCGCCTCGTGGCCCATGGACACGTCGTCCTCGCGGACGTCCACGTAGGGGTAGGTGTCCGAGCGGGAGATGGTGTCCACCAGCAGCGCGTCGCACAGCACGTTGGACTTGGAGCCCGGGGCGCCCTCGCCGATCTCGATCAGACCGCGGTACGAGGTACGGCCACCGCCGCGCGCCACCGACTTGGAGACGATGTTGGACGACGTGTTCGGCGCCATGTGGACCATCTTGGCGCCCGCGTCCTGGTGCTGGCCCTCGCCCGCGAAGGCGATGGACAGGGTCTCGCCCTTGGCGTGCTCGCCCATCAGGTAGACGGCCGGGTACTTCATCGTCACCTTGGAGCCGATGTTGCCGTCGACCCACTCCATGGTCGCGCCCTCGTAGGCCACGGCGCGCTTGGTGACCAGGTTGTAGACGTTGTTCGACCAGTTCTGGATGGTCGTGTAGCGGCAGCGGGCGTTCTTCTTGACGATGATCTCGACGACCGCGGAGTGCAGCGAGTCCGACTTGTAGATCGGGGCGGTGCAGCCCTCGACGTAGTGCACGTAGGCACCCTCGTCGACGATGATCAGGGTCCGCTCGAACTGGCCCATGTTCTCGGTGTTGATCCGGAAGTAGGCCTGGAGCGGGATCTCCACGTGCACGCCCTTCGGCACGTAGATGAAGGAGCCGCCGGACCACACGGCGGTGTTCAGCGCGGCGAACTTGTTGTCACCGGCCGGGATGACCGTGCCGAAGTACTCCTTGAAGAGCTCCGGGTGCTCCTTCAGCGCGGTGTCGGTGTCGAGGAAGATGACACCCTGCTCCTCCAGGTCCTCGCGGATCTGGTGGTAGACGACCTCCGACTCGTACTGGGCGGCGACACCGGCGACGAGGCGCTTCTTCTCGGCCTCGGGGATGCCCAGCTTGTCGTAGGTGTTCTTGATGTCCTCGGGGAGGTCCTCCCAGGACTCCGCCTGCTTCTCCGTGGAGCGCACGAAGTACTTGATGTTGTCGAAGTCGATGCCCGACAGGTCCGAGCCCCAGTTCGGCATGGGCTTCTTCTCGAACAGGCGCAGGCCCTTGAGACGGAGCTTGGTCATCCACTCCGGCTCGTCCTTCTTGGCGGAGATGTCCCGGACGACGTCCTCGCCCAGGCCGCGACGCGCCGACGCACCGGCCTCGTCCCGGTCGGCCCAGCCGTATTCGTACTTGCCCAGACCCTCGAGCTCAGGGTGGGCAGTCTCCGTGGGGAGAGTCATGCGGGGTTCCTCCCGGCCGTGCTTGCAGATACGTTCTCTGTGGCGTGTGAAGTCTTGGAAGTCTTCGGGATAAACGTCGTGCAGACGCCGTCGCCGTGGGCGATGGTCGCCAGCCGCTGTACGTGCGTACCGAGGAGCTCGGCGAAAAATTCCGTCTCGGCCTCGCACAGTTGCGGAAACTGCTCGGCGGCGTGGGCGACCGGGCAGTGGTGCTGGCACAGCTGCTCGCCGACCGGTGCGCTGCGCGCGGTGGCAGCGTACCCGTCCGCGCTGAGGGCTTTCGCCAGGGCTTCCGTCCGCTCCTCGGGCGCCGCGGCCTGCACCGCCTTGCGGTAGGCGTCCGCCTGGGCGGCGATCCGGGCGCGGGCGAAGGCGGCGATCGCCTCGCTGCCGCCCTCCTGCTCACCGATCCAGCGCAGGGCGTCCACGGCCAGCTTGTCGTACGACTGGTCGAAGGCGTCCCGCCCGCAGTCGGTGAGGGCGAAGACCTTCGCCGGGCGCCCGCGCGTGCGCGCGCCGTAGACGCGCCGCTCGCGGGCCTCCACCACGCCGTCGCCGGACAGGGCGTCGAGATGCCGGCGTACGGCCGCCTGGGTGAGTCCCAGCCGCTCCGCGAGCTCGGCCACGGTCGACGGGCCGTGGTCCAGGATGGAACGGGCGACCCGGTTGCGGGTGGACCGCTCACCAGTCGCCAGTTCCTCGTGGGAAGCCTCGCCAACGTTTTTCACAACGCCATTGTTGCGTAATTCATCAGAGCCGGGCAAGCCGCGCCGGATCACCCTCATGGTGCGCTGCGTCACTTAGGCAAACCTAATCCGACCTGCGGAAACGATCTTTGATCGATCAAATCGGTGGCGCCTGTGCGCCGCTTCCGGAACACTCCCGAGGCATGCCGACACCGCCTCCGACCGGCCCTCTTGTCACCCGCGACAGCCTCGCCGCACAGCTGCGCGAGCTCGGGGTGCGACCCGGCGAGACCCTCCTCGTGCACTCCTCGCTCAGCTCTCTGGGCTGGGTCAACGGCGGCCCGGTCACCGTGGTGCGGGCGCTGCTCGACGCCCTCGGCCCGGACAGCACGCTGGTGGTGCCCACCCAGTCCGGCGACCTGACGGACCCGGCCCTGTGGCGCCGTCCGCCGGTGCCGGAGGAGTGGTGGGAGACCATCCGGGCCACCATGCCCGTCTACGACCCGGCCACGACCCCCACGCGCGGAGTCGGCGTGATCCCGGAGACCGTCCGCACCTGGCCGGGCGCACGGCGCAGCGGCCACCCCCACACCTCGTTCGCGGCCCTCGGCCCGGCGGCGGCGGAGATCGTCGCCGGACACGCGGCCGACTGCCGGCTCGGTGAGCGCAGCCCGCTGGCGAAGCTGGAGCGGCTGGGCGCGCGGGTGCTGCTGCTCGGGGTCGGGTACGACTCCTGCACCGCCTTCCATCTGGCCGAGTACCGGATCCCGGCCCCGCTCGTCGAGGTGGGCCGCCCGGGGCCGAAGGGGTGGGAGGTCGTGACCGAGGTGTCGATCACCTCCGAGCGGTTCGACGAACTCGGGCACGACTTCGAACGGGACCGGCCCGTCGTACGCGGCACGGCCGGGGCGGCCGGCGCACGGCTGTTTCCGCTGGCGGACGCGGTGGCCTACGCACAGCGGTGGCTGAGCACGCACCGGCCCCGTGAGGAGGAGTTCCTGAACCCGCCGGTCTGAGCCCCCGGTCGCGTACCTAGACTCGTGACCCATGCGAAGTGAGCCCGTGGTCCAGGTCCAGGCCCTGGTGAAGCGGTACGGCCCCAAGACCGCGGTGGACGGCCTCGACCTGGTGGCCCGGCAGGGCGTGACCGCCGTGCTCGGCCCCAACGGGGCGGGCAAGACGACCACGGTCGAGACCTGCGAGGGGTACCGGAGGCCGGACTCCGGCACGGTCCGCGTCCTGGGCCTCGACCCGGTGCGCCAGTCGGCGGCGCTGCGGCCCCGGATCGGCGTGATGCTCCAGTCCGGCGGCGTGTACTCCGGTGCCCGCGCGGACGAGATGCTCCGGCACGTCGCAAGGCTGCACGCGCATCCGCTGGACGTGGACACGCTGATCGAGCGGCTGGGGCTCGGCTCCTGCGGGCGCACGACGTACCGGCGGCTCTCCGGCGGACAGCAGCAGCGGCTCGCGCTGGCCATGGCCGTGGTGGGCCGCCCGGAACTGGTGTTCCTGGACGAGCCGACCGCCGGCCTCGACCCGCAGGCCCGCCGCGCCACCTGGGACCTCGTACGGGACCTGCGCGCCGACGGCGTCTCCGTGATCCTCACCACCCACTACATGGACGAGGCCGAGCAGCTCGCCGACGACGTCGCGATCATCGACGCCGGGCGGGTGATAGCCCAGGGATCGCCCGAGGAGCTGTGCAAGGGCGGCGCCGAGAACACCCTGCGCTTCACCGGCCGCCCGGGGCTCGACGTGGCCTCGCTGCTCAAGGCCCTCCCCCCGGACTCCTCGGCCGCCGAGCTGACCCCGGGCTCGTACCGCGTGGTCGGCAAGGTCGACCCTCAGCTGCTGGCCACCGTGACGTCCTGGTGCGCCCAGCACGGGGTGATGCCGGACAGCATCTCGGTGGAGCGGCACACCCTGGAGGACGTCTTCCTGGAGCTCACCGGCAAGGAGCTGCGCTCGTGACCACCACCCCCGGCACCTACGCGCCGAAGCCGGGCGCCGCTCCGCTCGGCCGCATGATCGCGGCACAGGCCGCGCTCGAGACGAAGATGCTGCTGCGCAACGGCGAGCAGCTGCTGCTGACCGTGGTCATCCCGACGCTGCTGCTGGTGCTGTTCAGCACCGTGGACATCGTGGACACCGGCGAGGGCGAGGCGGTGGACTTCCTCGCCCCCGGCGTCCTCGCGCTCGCCGTGATGTCGACCGCGTTCACCGGACAGGCCATCGCGACCGGCTTCGAGCGCCGCTACGGGGTGCTGAAACGGCTCGCCTCCTCACCGTTGCCGCGCTGGGCGCTGATGACCGCGAAGACGGTGTCCGTGCTGGTCACCGAGGTGCTGCAGATCGTGCTGCTGACCGTGATCGCCTTCGCGCTCGGCTGGTCGCCGCACGGCAGCCCGCTCGCGGTGCTCGCGCTGCTGGTGCTGGGCACCGCCGCGTTCTCCGGGCTCGGGCTGCTGATGGCGGGCACGCTCAAGGCGGAGGCGACGCTGGCCGCCGCCAATCTGGTGTTCCTGCTGCTGCTGGTCGGCGGCGGGGTCGTCGTGCCGCTGGACAAGTTCCCGGACGCCGCGCAGGACGTCCTCGGGCTGCTGCCGATCACGGCGCTGTCGGAGGGACTGCGGGACGTGCTCCAGCACGGGGCCGGGACGCCCTGGGGCAGCCTCGGCGTCCTCGCCGTGTGGGCGGTCGCGGGGCTCGCGGCGGCGGGGAAGTTCTTCCGCTGGGAGTGAGCGCCCGTGACGGCCCCTCGTGAAAGCGTGCACAAGCCGCGCTCTACGATGGGACGCGTGCCGAACGTGACCCGCGCCGATGCCCTGGCGGCCCTGCGCAACCCCCTCGCCTTCATCGCCGCACGCTGGACCCCGGATCCCCGGACGGTCCGGCGGGCGGCCCTCGCCGCACTCGTGATGTCGGTGGTCATCGTGGTCACCGGCGGCGCGGTGCGGCTGACCGGCTCCGGCCTCGGCTGCCCGACCTGGCCCAAGTGCACCGAGGACTCGATCCACAACACCGCCGAGATGGGCATTCACGGCTACATCGAGTTCGGCAACCGGTTGCTGACGTACGTGCTGTGCGCCGCCGTCGGCTGGGCGATCATCGCCGCGCGCTCGCAGAAGCCCTACCGGCGGAGCCTGACCCGGCTGGGCTGGGCGCAGTTCTGGATCGTCATGGGCAACGCGGTCCTCGGCGGCATCGTGGTCCTGGTCGGCCTGAACCCGTACACGGTCGCGGCGCACTTCCTGCTCTCCACGGCGCTGATCGCGGTGGCGACGGTGATGTGGCAGCGCACCGGGGAGGGCGACGCGGAGCCCCGGCCGCTGGTCGGCAAGGCCGTACAGCAACTGGTGTGGTTCCTGGTGGCCGCCTCCGTCCTGCTGATCGCGGTCGGCACGGTGGTCACCGGCGCGGGACCGCACGCGGGTGACTCCAGCGAGGTCGAGCGGATGCCGCTGGACTGGGAGACGGTCAGCAAGCTGCACGCCGTGCTGGCGTGGATCGTGGTGACGCTGACGTTCGCGCTGTGGTTCGTGCTGAAGGCGGTCGACGCGCCGAAGGGGCCGCTGAGCAGGACGCGTGAGCTGTTCCTGATCCTGCTCGCGCAGGGAGCCATCGGTTACGTGCAGTACTTCACGGACCTGCCCGAGGTACTGGTCGGCCTGCACATGTTCGGCTCGTGCGTGATGTGGATCTGGGTGCTGCGCGTGCTGCTGTCGCTGCGGGAGCGGCCGGGAGCGGTGGCCGAGGTGCAGGGCGCGCCGAGCGAGACGGCGACCCTCACCCGGGCCTGAGCGTCGTCACCGGTCAGTCCAGGCCGTAGACCCGTCGCGCGTTTCCCTCCGCCAGCATCACCGCCACCCGCTGGGCGTCGGACAGGGACCACGCGCCCTCCGCGACCCAGGTGCCGAGCACCCGCCCCAGCGCCTCGCGGAACAGGCGGGCGCCCACGACGTGCAGTTCGGGCAGTCCCTGCGCGCCGGTCGAGAAGAGGATCTTGCCGAAGGGGGCGAGTTCCAGGCTCTCCGCGAGGACGCTCGCCGCGCGGGCGCCCGTGCGGGCCAGGGCGGCGCCGGAGTCGGCGTAGACGTGCGGGAAGACGCCGGCGAGGTGGGCGGCGTGGCGGTGGTACGGGTAGCCGTGCAGGAGCACGAGGTCGGTGCCGAGGCCCGCGGTGGCCCGCACGAAGTCGGTGAGCAGCGCGGGGTCGGTGCGGTCGATACGGGCGCCGGGCGCCCCGAGTCCCGCGTGCAGTTGCAGGGGCAGCCCCGAGGCGACGGCGATCCACAGCAGGTGCCGCAGCAGCACCGGGTCGGACAGCTCGTCCCCGACGCGGCGTGCGGCCAGCCAGCGCCCGGCCGCGCCGCGCACCTCGCCCGGTCCCGGCGGTTCGGGGGCGAGCGCCAGTCCGTGCCGTACGCCGGCGACGGAGGTGAAGGCGACGGCGTGCCCGGCGGCGCCGTGCACCGATTCGGCGAGGTTGGCGAGGAAGGACTCGACGGTGCCGGAGGTGTCGGCGACCTGCTCGGCGAGCTGTTCCAGGCGGACGACCTCGTGGGCCTCGGCGTCCCCGGCGGTGGCCAGTTCGGCGGGGACGGTGAGGTCGCCGGGGAGTCCCGTGTCGACGAGGTAGGTGGTGATGCCGCTGCCCCTCAGCAGGCGGCGGGCCGCTTCCAGGACGCCGAGCTCTCGGCGCCGGGCGAGGTACATGGCGGGCGCACAGTGCGGCTCCAGGTCGAGCAGGGGCGGGCACCAGCGGCGTACGGCGAAGCCGGTCTGGGTGTCGAAGAGGGTGGTACCGGGGGCGGGCGGGCCCTCGGTGCGACTCAGTTGGGCCTCGAAGGTGCCGAGGCCCAGCTCTGATTTCAGGACGCCGTGACAGTACTGGTCCACTAAGGACGGCGTTTCGATCATCCCGGGCTCCCACCGTGAGGCGCGCTTGTACGGCCTAACGGGTGAGCCGGGAAGTAAGTGGCGCAGCAGCGTGCGCCGCGCGTCGAATCAGCCGCCGATCTGGATGCCGGCCATCCTCTTCCACTCGTACGGGCCCGTCCTGACCTTGGCCGCGAACTCGCCGTCGAACGCCTCGTGCACGGTGATGCCGGCCTTCTCGACCGCCTTCTGGGCGATCTCGTACGTCGGGGCCACCAGGTCGCCCCAGCCGCCGTCCTCGCCCACCAGGACGATGCGGGCGCCGCGTTCGCCGATGTAGGCGATCTGGCCCTCGGCCCCGCCGTGGGCCTTGGCGAAGGTGTTGATCTGCTTGGCGAGCCGGGACGCCTTCTGCTCGGCCCTCGGGTGCGCCTGCTGGGTGTCTGCCATGGTCAGGATGCTACCGATGGGTAGATCAAACGGCGACGGGCGGGGTCCGTGGCCTTGGCCACTCACCCCGCCCGGGAGCCGGAAGCGGAAGGATCAGGACAGGAAGGGGTCCACCGCGACCGCCACGAAGAGCAGCGAGACATAGGTGATCGACCAGTGGAACAGGCGCATCTCCTTGAGCTTGGCGCCGGTCACCTCGGCCTTCGCCCGGTTCAGCAGCGCGTGTGCCTCCCACAGCCACCAGCCGCCCGCGGCCAGCGCGACCGCGGTGTAGAACCAGCCGGTGTAGCCGAGGGGGGTCAGCAGGAGGGACACGGCGACCATGACCCAGCTGTAGACCACGATCTGCTTGGCGACCACCTTGTTGGAGGCGATGACCGGCAGCATCGGCACGCCCACGCGCGCGTAGTCGTCCTTCACCTTCATGGACAGCGGCCAGTAGTGCGGCGGCGTCCAGAAGAACATGACGAGGAAGAGGATGACCGGGGCCCACGACATCGAGTTGGTGACGGCGGACCAGCCGATCAGCACCGGCATGCAGCCGGCGATGCCGCCCCACACGATGTTCTGCGACGTACGCCTCTTGAGGATCATCGTGTAGACGACGACGTAGAAGAGGAGTGCGCCGAGGGCGAGCCAGGCGGACAGCCAGTTGACGGTGAGGCCGAACAGCAGGGTCGAGACGACCGCCAGGGCGATGCCGAACGCGAGGCACTCGCGCGGGCTGACCATCCCGGTGACGAGGGGCCGCTGGGAGGTGCGGTCCATCAGGGCGTCGATGTCCCGGTCGATGTACATGTTGAGCGCGTTGGCGCCGCCCGCCGACAGGTAGCCGCCGACACAGGTCAGCAGCACCAGCTTCAGGTCGGGCACACCCTGCTGGGCCAGGAACATCACCGGGACGGTGGTGATGAGCAGCAGCTCGATGATCCGCGGCTTGGTGAGTGCCACGAAACCCTTGACACGCGCCCCGAGCGGCCGCCGTGCAGGGCTCTGGCTCGTCCCCAGCATCCCCGCTGGACGGGATTCAACGGCCGTCACGCACACCCCTAAAGACATCCCAGCGAGCCTTGCCGTGTGAACAGGCGGTAAAGGCTCGCGCGTACCACGCCACTCTAGACGTTGCCCAGACCCCGGCATTCGCGGGGGTCCGCTCGTGTTGGCCGAGGCCCTCCGAGGTGCGTGTCGAAGCTCGATTGAGCGCCCGGTTGAGCGGGTCCGTATTCATCTGCCGAATGCAGGTACGACCAAGTCAGGAGGCGGATCCCCGACAGGCCCGGCAGTCTGGAACGACTCGAAAGAACGCGCGTCCGCCGGGGGTAGGCTCGACCTCGCCGGTGGGCCGTCATCGGCATCCGACATGTGGAGAGGAGCCCTGACTCAGGGTGAGCACCAAGCCGACCACCACAGACCTCGAGTGGACCGAGTTGGACCAGCGGGCCGTGGACACCGCTCGTGTCCTGGCCGCCGATGCCGTACAGAAGGTCGGCAACGGCCATCCGGGTACGGCGATGAGCCTGGCGCCTGCCGCCTACACCCTCTTCCAGAAGGTGATGCGGCACGACCCGGCGGATGCCGACTGGGTCGGGCGGGACCGTTTCGTCCTGTCCGCCGGCCATTCGTCCCTGACCCTCTACACCCAGCTGTACCTGGCCGGTTTCGGTCTGGAGCTGGACGATCTGAAGTCCTTCCGCACCTGGGGTTCGAAGACGCCGGGTCACCCGGAGTACGGCCACACCACGGGCGTGGAGACCACGACCGGCCCGCTGGGCCAGGGTGTGGCCAACGCCGTGGGCATGGCGATGGCCGCCCGCTTCGAACGCGGCCTGTTCGACCCGGACGCCCCGGCCGGTGAGTCGCCGTTCGACCACTTCGTCTACTGCATCGCCGGTGACGGCTGTCTGCAGGAGGGCATCAGCGCCGAGGCGTCGTCGCTGGCGGGCCACCAGAAGCTGGGCAATCTGATCCTGCTGTGGGACGACAACCACATCTCGATCGAGGGCGACACCGAGACGGCCGTGTCCGAGGACACCGTCAAGCGGTACGAGGCCTACGGCTGGCACGTGCAGCGCGTGGAGCCGCAGGCGAGCGGCGACCTGGACCCGGCCGCGATCTACGCCGCGATCCAGGAGGCGAAGGCGGTCACCGACCGGCCGTCGTTCATCGCGATGCGCTCGATCATCGCCTGGCCGGCGCCGAACGCGCAGAACACCGAGGCCGCGCACGGCTCGGCGCTGGGCGACGAGGAGGTCGCGGCCACCAAGCGCGTCCTCGGCTTCGACCCGGAGCAGACCTTCGAGGTGGCCGACGAGGTCATCGGGCACACCCGCAAGGCGCTGGAGCGCGGCAAGCAGGCGAAGGCCGAGTGGGAGAAGTCGTTCCAGGAGTGGCGGAGCACCAACCCGGAGCGCGCGGCCGAGTTCGACCGCATCGCCGCCGGTGAGCTGCCCAAGGGCTGGGAGGACACCATCCCGGTGTTCGAGCCGGGCAAGGCGGTCGCCACCCGTGCCGCGTCCGGCAAGGTGCTCCAGGCGCTCGGCGCGGTGATCCCGGAGCTGTGGGGCGGCTCGGCCGACCTGGCGGGCTCCAACAACACGACGATCGACAAGACGTCGTCGTTCCTGCCGGCGGACAACCCGCTGCCGGAGGCGAACCCGTACGGCCGCACGATCCACTTCGGCATCCGCGAGCACTCCATGGCCGCGGAGATGAACGGCATCGCGCTGCACGGCAACACGCGGATCTACGGCGGCACCTTCCTGGTGTTCTCCGACTACATGCGCAACGCGGTGCGGCTGTCGGCGCTGATGCACCTGCCGGTGACGTACGTGTGGACGCACGACTCGATCGGTCTGGGCGAGGACGGCCCGACCCACCAGCCCGTCGAGCACCTGGCCTCGCTGCGCGCGATCCCCGGCCTGAACATCGTCCGCCCGGCAGACGCCAACGAGACGGCGATCGCCTGGCGGGAGATCCTCAAGCGCTGGACGAAGGAGTTCGGCAAGGGCACCCCGCACGGCCTGGCGCTGACCCGGCAGGGCGTGCCGACGTACGAGCCGAACGAGGACGCGGCGCGCGGCGGCTATGTGCTGCTGGAGGCCGACGGCGGCGAGCCGCAGGTGATCCTCATCGCCACCGGTTCCGAGGTCCATGTCGCGGTCGAGGCGCGCGAGCGGCTTCAGGCCGACGGTGTGCCCACGCGGGTCGTCTCGATGCCGTCCGTGGAGTGGTTCGAGGAGCAGGACCAGGGGTACCGGGACAGCGTTCTGCCGCCGTCCGTGAAGGCCCGGGTCGCCGTCGAGGCCGGCATCGGACTGACCTGGCACAAGTACGTGGGGGACGCCGGCCGGATCGTCTCCCTGGAGCACTTCGGTGCCTCCGCCGACGGCAAGGTGCTGTTCAAGGAGTACGGCTTCACCGCCGAGAACGTGGCCGCAGTGGCCCGGGAATCGATCGCCGCAGCCCAGCGCTGACGCTCAGAGACGACACGTAGGAGATGTAATTTCCATGACAGACGCACTCAAGCGCCTCTCCGAGGAAGGCGTCGCGATCTGGCTGGACGACCTGTCGCGCAAGCGGATCACGTCCGGCAACCTGGCCGAACTGATCGACCAGCAGCACGTCGTGGGCGTCACCACCAACCCGACGATCTTCCAGAAGGCGATCTCCGAGGGCGACGGCTACGACCAGCAGTTGTCCGACCTCGCCGCGCGCAAGGTCACCGTCGAAGAGGCCATCCGCATGATCACCACGGCGGACGTCCGCGACGCCGCCGACATCCTGCGCCCGGTGTTCGACGCCACCGGCGGCAAGGACGGTCGGGTGTCGATCGAGGTCGACCCCCGTCTGGCGCACAACACCAAGGCGACAGTCGCCGAGGCCCGGCAGCTGGCCTGGCTGGTGGACCGGCCCAACACCCTCATCAAGATCCCGGCGACCCGTGCGGGCCTGCCGGCCATCACCGAGACGATCGGCACCGGCATCAGCGTCAACGTCACGCTGATCTTCTCGCTGGAGCGGTACCGCGAGGTCATGGACGCCTACCTGGCGGGTCTGGAGAAGGCCAAGGCCAAGGGCCTGGACCTGTCGAAGATCCACTCCGTGGCGTCGTTCTTCGTGTCCCGCGTGGACACCGAGATCGACAAGCGGATCGACGCGCTCGGCACCGACGAGGCCAAGGCGCTGCGCGGCAAGGCCGCCGTCGCCAACGCGCGCCTCGCCTACCAGGCGTACGAGGAGGTCTTCTCCTCGGAGCGCTGGAACGCGCTGGAGCGCGAGGGCGCCAACAAGCAGCGTCCGCTGTGGGCGTCCACCGGTGTGAAGGACAGGGCGTACAAGGC
Source organism: Streptomyces sp. NPDC052012 (assembly GCF_040689265.1). NCBI lineage: Bacteria > Bacillati > Actinomycetota > Actinomycetes > Kitasatosporales > Streptomycetaceae > Streptomyces > Streptomyces sp. NPDC052012. The sequence goes on along the minus strand of NZ_JBFAXA010000040.1, from coordinate 16,465 downwards.
CACGATGTACGTGGACGACCTGGTCGCGCCGAACACGGTGAACACCATGCCGGAGGCGACCCTGGTCGCCACCGAGGAGCAGGGCGAGATCACCGGCAACACCATCGCCGGCACCTACGAGCAGGCCCGCGCCGATCTTGACGCGGTGGAGCGGCTCGGCATCTCGTACGACGAGGTGGTGCAGCTCCTGGAGGACGAGGGCGTCGACAAGTTCGAGGCGTCCTGGAACGACCTGCTGAAGTCGACCGAGGCGGAGCTCCAGCGCCTCGCCCCCGCGGAGGGCTGAGACCTTGTCCTCGCTTTCCGGTCCCGGAGCGAATCCGCTGCGTGACCCGGCGGACCGGCGGCTCCCGCGCATCGCGGGGCCGTCGGGCCTGGTCATCTTCGGTGTCACGGGTGACCTGTCCCGCAAGAAGCTGATGCCGGCCGTGTACGACCTGGCGAACCGCGGGCTGCTGCCGCCGGGCTTCTCCCTGGTGGGCTTCGCCCGCCGCGAGTGGCAGAACGAGGACTTCGCGCAGGAGGTCCACGACGCGGTCAAGGAGCACGCCCGCACCCCCTTCCGTGAGGAGGTCTGGCAGCAGCTCATCCAGGGCATGCGCTTCGTGCAGGGCACCTTCGACGACGACGAGGCCTTCGAGCGGCTGCGCGGCACCATCGAGGAACTGGACAAGGCGCAGGGCACGGGCGGCAACTTCGCCTTCTACCTCTCGGTGCCGCCGCGTTCCTTCCCGGTGGTCATCCAGCAGCTGAAGAAGCACGGCCTCGCCGACCAGACGGGCGGCTCCTGGCGGCGGGCGGTCATCGAGAAGCCGTTCGGCCACGACCTGAGGTCGGCCGAGGAGCTCAACGCGATCGTCCACGAGGTGTTCGCCCCGGACCAGGTGTTCCGGATCGACCACTACCTGGGCAAGGAGACCGTCCAGAACATCCTGGCGCTGCGCTTCGCCAACACGATGTTCGAACCGATCTGGAACCGGTCCTTCGTCGACCACGTGCAGATCACGATGGCCGAGGACATCGGCATCGGCGGCCGGGCCGGCTACTACGACGGCATCGGCGCCGCCCGCGACGTCATCCAGAACCACCTGCTCCAGCTGCTCGCGCTGACCGCGATGGAGGAGCCCGCGTCCTTCGACGCGGACGCGCTCGCCGCGGAGAAGACCAAGGTGCTGGGTGCCGTGCGGCTCCCGAAGGACCTGGGCCGCGACACCGTGCGCGGGCAGTACTCGGCGGGCTGGCAGGGCGGCACAAAGGTGCGCGGTTATCTGGAGGAGGAGGGCATCGCCTCCACCTCGAAGACCGACACCTACGCCGCGATCAAGCTGGGCATCGACAACCGCCGCTGGGCGGGTGTCCCCTTCTATCTGCGCACCGGCAAGCGGCTGGGCCGCCGGGTCACCGAGATCGCGGTGGTCTTCCAGCGGGCGCCGCACTCCCCCTTCGACACCACGGCCACCGAGGAACTCGGGCAGAACGCCATCGTGATCCGCGTCCAGCCGGACGAGGGGGTCACGGTGCGGTTCGGCTCGAAGGTGCCGGGCACGTCGATGGAGATCCGGGACGTGTCGATGGACTTCGCCTACGGCGAGTCGTTCACCGAGTCGAGCCCGGAGGCGTACGAGCGGCTGATCCTGGACGTCCTGCTCGGCGACTCGAACCTCTTCCCGCGCACCGAGGAGGTCGAGCTGTCCTGGAAGATCCTCGACCCCATCGAGGAGTACTGGGACCGCCACGGCAGGCCCGCCCAGTACCCCGCCGGTACGTGGGGGCCCGTGGAGGCGGACCACATGCTCGAGCGAGACGGACGGAGCTGGCGCCGGCCATGAAGATAGACCTCACGGACACCACGGCCAGCAAGATCAACAAGGCGCTGGTGCAGGGCCGCCGGGCCATCGGAACCCCGGCCGTCGGCATGGTGCTGACGCTGGTCATCGTGACGGACGAGGAGAACGCCTACGACGCGCTGAAGGCGGCGAGCGACGCCTCGCACGAGCATCCCTCGCGCACCCTCGTGGTGATCAAGCGCGTCTCCCGCTCACCCCGCGACCGCACCCAGTCCCGCCTCGACGCCGAGGTGCGGGTGGGCGCGGAGGCGGGCACCGGCGAGACGGTGGTGCTGCGGCTGTACGGCGAGGTGATCGACCACGCCCAGTCGGTGGTGCTGCCGCTGCTGCTGCCGGACGCCCCGGTGGTGGTGTGGTGGCCCGTCAACGCCCCGCTGGACCCGGCCGGTGACCCGCTGGGCGCGCTGGCCCAGCGCCGGGTGACCGACACCTACGCCTGCGAGCAGCCGGTACGCGAGCTCGCGGCCCGCGCCGAGGCCTACACCCCGGGCGACACGGACCTGTCGTGGACCCGCATCACGCCCTGGCGTTCGATGCTGGCCGCGGCGCTGGACCAGGTCAGCTGCAAGGTGCTGGGCGTCGAGGTGGAGGGCGAGGAGTTCAACCCGAGCTGCGAGCTGCTGGCGATGTGGCTCGCGGACCGGCTGGACGTGCCGGTGAAGCGCTCCCTGTCCAGCGGTCCGGGGCTCACCGCGGTCCGCATGGACACCGACTGCGGCCCGATCGTGCTGGACCGCGCCGACGGCGCGCTGGCGACGCTGTCCATCCAGGGTCAGCCGAAGCGTGCGGTGGCGCTCAAGCGCCGGGACACGGCGGAGCTGATCGCGGAGGAGCTGCGGCGCCTCGACCCGGACGACACGTACGCGTCGGCGCTGCGGTACGGGGTGGAGCGGCTGAAGACGGCGGGTGAGTCGGTGGGTGACGAGTCGCCCAAAGGAGCCGACGGGAAGCCCGCAGGGGAACCCGAGGCGGTCCCCGCGCCCGTCGAGACTGCTGCGAAAGCTCCCGCGGACCGGGCGACGGCCGAGGCGCCGGTGAAGAAGGCGGCGGCGAAGTGAGTACGGCACCGCAGCTGGTCGTGCACCGAGACAAGGAGCTGATGGCGCAGGCCGCGGCGGCCCGGCTGATCACCAGGATCGTCGACGCGCAGACCTCCCGGGGTTCGGCGTCGGTGGTGCTCACCGGCGGGCGCAACGGCAACGGCCTGCTGGCCGCGCTGGCGGCGGCGCCGGCGCGGGACGCGATCGACTGGGCCCGCCTGGACCTGTGGTGGGGCGACGAGCGGTTCCTGCCCGAGGGCGACCCGGAGCGCAATGTCACCCAGGCCCGGGAGGCGCTGCTCGACTCGGTGCCGCTGGACCCGAAGCGCGTGCACGCCATGCCCGCGTCGGACGGCCCCTACGGAAACGACGTGGACGCGGCGGCCGCGGCCTACGCGGAGGAGCTGGCGCGGGCGGCGGGCCCGGAGAACCACGGTCCCGTCCCGACCTTCGACGTGCTGATGCTGGGCGTGGGCCCGGACACGCACGTGGCGTCCCTGTTCCCGGAGCTTCCGGCGGTGCGGGAGACGGAGCGGACGGTGGTCGGCGTCCACGGCGCACCCAAGCCGCCGCCGACCCGGGTGTCGCTCACCCTTCCGGCGATCCGTGCGGCCCGCGAGGTGTGGCTGCTGGCGGCGGGCGAGGACAAGGCGCGGGCGGCGGCGATCGCGCTGTCGGGCGCGGGCGAGATCCAGGCCCCGGCGGCGGGTGCGTACGGCAGGGCCCGCACGCTGTGGCTCCTGGACGCGGCAGCGGCGTCGCAGCTGCCGAGGTCCCTGTACCCACCGGCGTCGGCGTAACCGGCCCAGGGGCTCCCTGAACCCCCGTCCTTTGCCCACCCACCACCCGACTCGGTGGGATGAAAGGCGCCGGACGGGCTGATTCAGCCCGTCCGGCGTTTGAGGACGAGGCCCGTTCAGGGCCGAAGCGGGGGTCTGGGGGCGGCAGCCCCCAGGGGACGGGAATGGGTAGGGGCGGCGGGGGCGAGAAACCCTTGAGCAACCCCTACTTCACCGAACCCGCCATCACTCCCTGCACGAAGTGCCGCTGGAAGGCGAAGAACACCACCACCGGTACCACCAGGGACAGGAACGCCCCCGGCGCCAGAACATCGATGTTGCTGCCGAACTGCCGGATCTGCGACTGGAGTTGCACGGTCAGCGGCTGCGACGAACTGTCGGCGAACAACAGCGCCACCAGCATGTCGTTCCACACCCACAGGAACTGGAAGATGGCGAGGCTGGCGATCGCCGGCCGCCCCACCGGCAGCACGAGCCGCGTGAAGATCCGCCACTCGCTGCCCCCGTCCATCCGGGCGGCCTCCAGCATCTCCTTCGGGATCTCGGCGAAGTAGTTCCGCAGCAGGAACACCGCGAACGGCAGCCCGTACGCCACGTGGAACAGCACCACACCGGGAATCGTGCCGAACAGCCCCAGCTGCCCGAAGAGCTTGGCGACCGGCAGCAGCCCGATCTGCACCGGCACGACCAGCAGGGCGACCACGACGAGGAAGACGGCCTCGCGTCCGGGGAAGTCCAGCCAGGCGAAGGCGTATCCGGCGAGCGCGGCGACGACCACCACCAGGGCGGTGGCCGGCACCGAGATCAGCACGGTGTTCCAGAACGCCTGCGTCATGCCGGAGTTCTCCAGGAGCGCCGAGTAGTTGTCGAAGGACAGCTGCCCGGGGCTGGTGAACACCGTCCACCAGCCGCCCTTGGCGGTGTCCTCCGCCGACCGCAGCGAGGACAGGAACAGCCCGGCCAGCGGGGTCATCCACACCAGGCCGATCACGACCAGGAAGGCCTGCACCACGCTGCTGCTCAGGCCGCGCCGGATCGCCTTCATCGCTGACTCCTTCGGAAACGGCGGACGTTGAAGACCATGGCCGGGATCACCAGGACCAGCAGGAGCACGCCGAGCGCGCTGCCGAGTCCCTGGTTGTTGCCGCCGCCGAACGACACCAGCCACATCTGGGTGGCGAGCACGGTCGCGTCCTGCTGCACGGGACCGGGCGCGATGATGTAGACGAGGTCGAAGACCTTCATCACGTTGATCACCAGCGTCACGAACACCACCGTGAGCACCGGCGCGAGCAGCGGGACGGTGATCTTGCGGAAGATCTGCCACTCGTTGGCCCCGTCCATCCGCGCCGCCTCCAGCGTGTCCCGCGGCAGGGTGGCCAGACCGGCGCCGATCAGGACCATGGAGAAGCCGGTCCAGATCCACAGGTACGCGCCGATGATCGCCGGCGTGACGAGGGTCGGCCCGAGCCAGGAGATGCCGTCGTAGGGGGCCGCGAAGTTGTCCGGGGGCAGCTTCATGGCGTACGAGCCGCTGTCGAGGCCGGTGAAGCGGAAGGAGCCGTCGGCGGCGGTGGTGGTGCTCGCGACCGTCTCGCCGTCGCGGACCGCCTCGACCTTCATCCCGGGCAGCCCGCTCTCGCGGGGGTCGACCACCCCCGGCTCCCCTCCACCGCCGGGGGTGAAGTCGAGGTACACCACACCGCGCACCTCGTCGGCGCCGGCCTTGCGGGCCGCGGCGTCCCGCGCGGGTTCGGCGTCCGCCGACAGGTCCTTGGGGGCGACGCCGACCAGGCCGAGCACCGCCGTGCCCCCGGGCCGGAGATCCGCTCCGGTGACGTACGAGCCGTCCTTCTGCTTGGTCAGGCCCTCGCCGTCCCGCGCACGCGCCGTCGGATAGGAGGAACCGCCCTCGAAGGCATCGTGGATCGACACCGCAGCGGCGTTGAGCACGCCCTTGTCCGGGTCCTCGTCGTAGGCGAGCCGGAAGATGATGCCGGCGGCCAGGAAGGACACCGCCATCGGCATGAACAGCAGCAGCTTGAAGGCGGTGGCCCAGCGGACCTTCTCCACCAGCACCGCGAGGATCAGGCCGAGGCCGGTGAGGAGGGTGGGGGCGACGACGACCCAGATCGCGGTGTTCCGGATGGCGGTGAGGGTCGTCGGGTCGCGGAACATCTCGGTGTAGTTCTCGCCGCCCACGAAGGTGTCACCGGAGGCGTCGAAAAAGCTGCGGCCGACGGAGAACAGCACCGGGTAGACGACCAGCGCGCCCAGCAGGAGCAGCGCGGGCAGGACGAACAGCAGGGCGATGACCCGGCCCCGTCGGCGCAGGCGTCTGCCGCGTGCGCCGTCGGGGTGGGCGGGCGCGGGGCGCCGCGCCTCTTTCACCAGGGTGGTGGTCATGGTCAGTTCCCGTAGGCCTTGGCCGCGGCGGCCTCGAGCTCGGCGGCGGTCTTCTTCGGGTCGGCCGGGTCGCGCAGGAAGTCCTGGAGGATCTTCCACTCGCCGGCGCCCTTGGTGCCGCCGAAGGCCGCCGGGGCCTGGTCGGACATGTCGAAGCGGACCGAGTCACCGGCGGCGATCAGGGACTTGGCGGTGGCGCGGGTGACGTCGTCGCCGTAGGAGGAGAGGTCGAGCTTCTTGTTCGGGGAGAGGAAGCCGCCCGCCTCGGCCCACACGGCCGCGGCCTCAGGAGAGGCCAGGTACTCCACGAGCGCCATGCCGGCCTTGGCGTTCTTGCCGTCCTTGAGGACGACGGCCGCGTCGCCGCCGCTGACCACGGGCGCCTTGCCGGCGCCGACCGGCGGGAAGGGGAAGAAGTTCGCGTCGGTGCCGATGGTCCTGCCGAACTGGTCCTTGGCGACACCGGCGACGAAGTCGCCCTCGTAGACCATCGCCGCGTCGGGCTCGGGGCCGAAGACCTTCTCCACGGATCCCGGGAAGTCGGTGTTCAGCGCTTCCTTCTGGCCGCCCGCGATGAGCTGCTTGTCCTTGAACAGCTTGCCGAGCGTGGTGAGCGCCTCGACGACCGTCGGGTCGGTCCACTTGATCTCGTGGGCGGCGAGGGCGTCGTACTTCTCGGGGCCCGCCTGGGAGAGGTAGACGTTCTCGAACCAGTCGGTGAGCGTCCATCCGTCCTGACCGGCGACGGAGAACGCGGCGAGACCGGAGTCGGAGATCGTCTGCCCGTTCTTCAGCATCTCGTCGTAGGTCTTGGGCGTCTTGACGCCGGCCTGTTCGAGGGCCTCGGGGCTGTACCAGACGGTCGACTTGTGGGCGGCCTTGAAGTACAGGCCGTACAGGGTGCCGTCGACGCTGCCGTAGTCCTGCCAGACCTTCGCGAAGTTGCCGCTCACGGCGGACTCGACCTTCTGGTCCAGCGGCTTGAGCCAGCCCTTCTCGGCGAACTGCTGGAGCACACCGACCTGCGGGACCATCACGACGTCGGGGGCGTTGCCGCCCTCGATCTTGCTGCCGACGACGGTGGAGACGTTGTCGCCGGTGGAGACGAACTGCGTCTTGGCGCCGGTCTTCTCGGTGAAGGCGTCCAGCACCTTCTGGAAGTTCTTCTGCTCGCTGCCGGACCAGACACCGGCCACGGTGACGGTCTGCCCGTTCAGTGCCTTGTCGCCGCCGCCGGCCGAGACGGGCTCGTCGCCGCCGCAGGCGGTGGCGGTCAGGGCGAGGACGAGGGCGGTGCATCCGGTGAGCAGGGTGGTACGTCGGGTACGTCGCATCTTCGTTGATGTCCCTTCGGGATACGGGATGGTGCCGGGCTCGGGGCGGTGCCGGGGTTGTGCCGGGGTTGTGCCGGGGTTGTTCAGTCGCTGATCCACCAGGCGGCGGTGGAGCCGGGGAGCACCCCGGCCGGGCAGGGTCCGCTGGCGAGCAGCGGGGTGCCGGGGACCGGGGCGGGTACGGGGGCGGTGCCGAAGTTGACGGCGCACACCAGGTCGTCGCCGCGGACGAAGGCGAGCACGCCGGGCTGGGTGTCCAGCCAGCGCAGCGTGCCCTCGCCCAGCTGCGGGAGCGCGGCGCGCAGTTGCAGGCCGTCGCGGTAGAGGTGCCAGAAGGACTGGGTGTCGGCGAGGGCCCGGTCGGTGGCGTACTCGGCGAAGTACTCGGGCTGCGGCAGCCACGGCTTGGCGCTGTCGGCGCCGGAGGTGAAGCCGAACGGCGAGGCCTGCCCGGACCAGGGCAGCGGCACGCGGCAGCCGTCGCGGATGCGGGCCCTGCTGCCGGTGCGGCGGAAGATCGGGTCGGTGAGCACGTCGTCGGGCAGGTCCACGACCTCGGGCAGGCCCAGTTCCTCGCCCTGGTAGATGTACGCGGCTCCGGGCAGCGCCAGCATCAGCAGCGCGGCGGCGCGGGCGCGGGCGGCGCCGAGGCCGCTGCCCTGGGGGGTGGGCTCGCCGTAGCGGGTGACGGTGCGGACCTGGTCGTGGTTGTTGAGGACCCAGGTGACGGTGGAGCCGGTGCCGGCGATGTCGTCCATCGCCTCGGATATGACCTTGCGGAAGGCGTCGGCGTCCCAGGGGGCGCCGAGCAGGTCGAAGAAGAACGCCTGGTGCAGCTCGTCCGGGCGGACGTACTTGGCGTGCTCGCGGGCGGTGGGCACGGAGACCTCGCCGACCAGGAGCCGTTCGCGGCCGTCGCGGGCGGTGTACTCCTCGCACACCGTGCGCCAGTGCCGCCACACCTCGTGCACCTCGGGCTGGTTCCAGGCGAGCGGGTTGACCGAGTCGCGGGTGCGGGCGTCGGCCTCGGGGTCGGGCGAGTCGGGCAGCTCGGGGTGCTTGAACAGGCCGGCGGCGACGTCGATGCGGAAGCCGTCGACGCCCCGGTCCAGCCAGAAGCGCAGGGTGCGGTCGAACTCGGCGGCGACCTCGGGGTTGCGCCAGTTCCAGTCGGGCTGCTCGGGCGTGAACATGTGCAGGTACCACTGGCCGGGGCGGCCGTCCGCCTCGGTGACGCGGGTCCAGGCGGGGCCGCCGAACATGGCGTGCCAGTTGTTCGGCGGCTCGCCGCCGTCGGGGCCGCGGCCGTCGGCGAAGTGGAAGCGGGCGCGCTCGGGGCTGCCGGGTGCGCTGCCGAGGGCCGCGCGGAACCAGGGGTGCTCGCTGGAGCAGTGGTTGGGGACGATGTCCAGCAGCACCTTGATGCCGAGCCGCCGGGCGGCGCCGACGAGCAGGTCGAACTCGGCGAGGTCGCCGAAGACCGGGTCGACGTCGCAGTAGTCGGCCACGTCGTAGCCGTGGTCGTGCTGCGGCGAGGGGTAGAAGGGGCTCAGCCAGATCCCGTCCACGCCGAGCTTCTTCAGATAGGGCAGGCCCGCCCTGACTCCGGCGAGATCGCCGATGCCGTCACCGGTGCTGTCCAGGAAGCTGCGGACGTACACCTGGTAGATCACTGCGTCGCGCCACCAGTGGTGGCTGTCGATGCGCTTGAGACTCACCCCGTCGACCCGTCTGTGCGTGCTAGCGGTTATGCATGCATGTTAAGTAGGCGTGTCGCGAGGGTGTCAATGAACGTACAGAAGCTACCGAGGGGTTGAGTGCGAAATATGCGGAGCAATGCGGACACTTAGCACACGAATGAGACGTCTGCGTTACCTAACAAGTAACTATGAAGGGGCCTACCGCGAGGAGACGGCGGCCAGCTCGCGCGCCAGCCTGCGCACCGCGGCCTCGGGCGTCTGCCGCCCGGTCATCGCGTCGTGCACGACCGCCTGCACCACCAGGCTGACCTGGTCGTAGTGCGGGCTCTTGGGGCGCGGCGCGGCGGCGAGCACGCTCTCGCGCAGGGTCGGCAGATACGGGAAGCGCCGCACCAGCTCCGGATCGTCGTACAGCGCGGCCCGTACGGGCGGCAGCGCGCCGCGGGTGAGCACCTGGCGCTGGACCGGCTCGCTGGTGAGGTACGCGATCAGGCGCGCGGCGGTGTCGGGGTGCCGGGCATGCGTGCCGACGGCCAGGTTGGAGCCGCCGAGGACGCTGGTCCCCGGCCCGTCCGGCCCGGGCAGCGGCACGGCGCCGACCTTGCCGGCGACCTCCGACCCGGGCGCGGAGGCGGCGACGTAGGCGTAGGGCCAGTTGCGCAGGAAGAGCAGGCGGCCGTCCTGGAAGGCCTGCTTGGACTCCTCCTCCTTGTACGTCAGGGCCTCCTTCGGGATCCAGCCCTCACGCACCCCGCGCGCCAGGAACCCGATGCCCTCGCGGGCGGCCCGTGAGTCGACGGTGACCCGCTCGCCCTCGTCGCCCAGGATGCTGCCGCCCGCCGAGTAGACGGCCTCGGCCGCGTTCACGGTCAGGCCCTCGTACGGCAGGAACTGCCCCGCGTAGCCGTCGAGGCCGTACTTCGGGGCGAGGGTCCGCGCGGCCCGCTCCAGCTCGGCCCAGGTGCGGGGCGGCGGCACGCCCTCCTTCGTCAGGATGTCCTCGCGGTACAGCAGCAGCCCGGCGTTGGTGACGTACGGGACGGCGTAGAGCCGGTCGTCGTAGGTCGCGGTGTCCACGACCGGCCGCAGGAAGGTGTCCAGCGGGAAGCGGTCGCGCGGCAGCGGGCGGATCCAGCCGGCCGCGGCGAACTCGGAGGTCCAGCTGACGTCGATGTTCAGCACGTCGAAGCGGCCGCTCTCCCCGCGGCGCAGATCGGTGATCATCTGTGCCCGGGTCTCGTCGGCGGAGTCGGGCAGCTCGACGAGGGTGACCTTCTCGCCGGGGTGGGCCCGGTTCCAGCCCTGGAGCAGCGGGCCGAGGTAGCCGGTGAGGTCCCCGGCGGTGGCCAGGGTGAGGGGTCCGCGACCGCTCTCGGCGGGCTCGTCGGCGCTCGCTCCGGCGGCGACATAACCGGTCAGGACCACGACCAGCACAAGAAGGCCCCTACCCGCGGCACGGATCCACCGCATAGGTTCCTCCCTGTACACCGGCCCCCGGGCACCCTCGTCCGGGAGTCAGAGGCCATGTATACCTGTTAGGTATGCGCGATACTAGGGCCTGCGGCACATTACTCACGCGAGGAGGAGAGCACGAGTGCGGCTGCCCCTCCTGGCCCTGCTCGCCCGCGGTCCGGCCCACGGCTACGAGCTCAAGCAGGACCTTGAGCAACTGCTGGGCTCGGCGTACCCTCAGCCGAACGTCGGCCAGATCTACGTGACCCTCGGCCGCCTCGAGAAGTCGGGACTGATCGAGGGCGAGGACGTCGAACAGTCCAGCCGGCCCAACAAGAAGGTCTACCACCTCACCGAAGCCGGGCGCGAGGCGCTGCGCGCCTGGTACGAGGAGACGGCGGACGAACCTCGGGTGCGGGACGAGTTCTTCATGAAGCTGGCCCTCGCCCCGCAGACCGGACTCGCCGACCAGATCGCCCTGATCAACAAGCAGCGCCGCCAGTACCTCAACACCATGCGGGAGCTGTCCAAGCTCGCCGCCGCCGAAGACCGGGACAACCGCATCGCCCATCTGCTGATCGAGGGCGCGATGCTGCACCTGCAGGCCGACCTCGACTGGCTGGAGCGGTGCCAGGAAGAGCTGGAGGAGCTGGAGTGAGCGAGAGCACCGCTCCCGTGCTGCGCGCCGAAGGCCTGGTCAAGACCCACCACGGCGAGGGCGCCCCGGCGCATGCGGTGCGCGGGGTCGATCTGAGCGTGGCGCGCGGCGAGTTCGTGGCGATCACCGGTCCGTCCGGCGCCGGCAAGTCGACCCTGCTGCATCTGCTCGGCGGCCTCCAGCGGCCCGACAAGGGCAGCATCTGGCTGGACGGCGAGTGCACCGACGCCTACAGCGAGGCCCGCTGGGCGGTGGAGCGCAGGAAGCGCATCGGGATCGTCTTCCAGTTCTTCAACCTGGTCTCCGACCTGTCGGTCGCCGACAACGTGGAGCTGCCCGCGCTGCTCGCCGGGGTGGCGCCGAAGAAGGCCCGCGCCGAGCGCGAGGCGCTGCTGGCCGAGCTGGGCCTGAACGGCAAGGAGCGCAGCATGCCGGGCGAGCTGTCCGGCGGTGAGCAGCAGCGGGTCGCGCTGGCCCGTGCCCTGGTCAACCACCCTCCGCTGCTGCTGGCCGACGAGCCCGCGGGCAGCCTGGACAGCAAGGGCACCCGCGAGGTGATGCGGCTGCTGTCCCGCTTCCACCAGCGTGGGCAGAGCATCGTCCTCGTCACGCACGACGCCCGGCTGGCGAGCGCCGCGGACCGGGTGATCAGCTTCTTCGACGGGCGGATCGCCGACGACGCGGAGCTGCACGGCACACCGTCGCGCGGCAAGGGCATATCCGGGGTCCTGGAGCTGAAGGACTGACATGCGGGTGTTGTCCGATCACCGCTCCCCGAGGGGTTGAGGCCCGTGCGAGCCACCCTGCGCTGGGCGCACTCCGATCTGCGCACGCACCGCGGTGAGGCGCTGTTCCTGGTCCTCGCCACCGCGGGCATCGTCGTCTCCCTGCTGCTGGCCACGGCCCTGTTCGGCTACGCCACCAACCCCTGGCAGCGCGTCTTCGCCCAGGCGCACGGCGCGCACGTCACACTGCACACCACCGCAGCGGCCGACGCCGGGAAGCTGGCCGAGCTGGACGGCGTGGAGGCCGTCGCCGGCCCCTACCCGACGGCGTCCGTGACCGTCGCCTCCCGCGGCAGCCGCGCCGACGTCCAGCTGCGCGGCACCGCCGAGCTGCCCGGCGTCGGCCGCCCGCTGCTGACCTCCGGGCAGTGGCTGGACCCGGCGACGCCCGACGGCGTGGTCCTGGAGAGCCGGCTCGCCCGTGCCCTGCTCGCCGCACCGGGCGACACCCTGACCGTCCCCGGCACCGCTCGGACGCTCACCGTGGTGGGCGTCGCCGACAGCGCCGAGCCCCGCTACCGGCCGGGTGAGCAGCCCGGCCTGGTGTGGGCGCTGCCGTCGGCCGTCGCCGACCCGGGCGGCCAGGTGATCGGGCTGAGACTGACCGACCCCGGCGACACGGGGTACGCCGTGCAGCGGGCGGTGACCGTGCTGGGCGCCGGGGCGATCGGCGAGGTCGCCACCTGGCAGCAGGCGCGCGCCGAGGCGCAGGGCGACAACCGGCTGCTCGGTCAGGTGCTGGGCCTGTTCGGTCTCGGCGCGCTGATCGCCGCCGGATTCGCCGTGCACGGGGCGATCGGCACCCGCATTCGGGGGCATCTGCGGGACATCTCCATCCTCAAGGCCATCGGCTTCACGCCCGGCCAGGTGGTCCGTGTCTTCCTGATCCAGCACCTCGGCTACGCCCTGCTGGGTGCCGTGGCCGCCGCCGTGCTGATGGAGGCGCTGGGCAGCGGCATCCCGGGCCGGCTCGGGGACGCGGTCGGCGTGTGGCAGGGGCTGCCCGGGCACACCGTGGCGCTGTTCGCGGTGCCGGTCGCGGCGGTGCTGCTGATCGGTGCGACCACCGGGCTCGCCGCCTGGCGGGCGGGACGGGTGCCCCCGGTGCCGGTGCCGCGCCCGGCCGCGCCTCCCGCCGGGCGCCTGACCGGTGTGGCCCGGCGGGCGCTGGGCGTGCGGGTACCGCCGGCGCTGGTCCTCGGCTGGCACAAGGCGTTCACCCGCCGCCCGCGGTCCCTCGGCGCCGTGGCCCGGCTGGCGCTGCCACTGCTGCTGATCGTGGTGGCGATGAGCGCGTGGACCACCATCGACCGCTTCCACAGCGAACCCGAGCGGATGGGCCTGCCCACCGCGCTCAGCGTCCGGGCGGACGCCGGGCTGGGCGAGGCCGAGGCCCGGGCACTGCTGGAACGCGACCCGCAGGTCGCCGCCGCCTACCCGGGCACGGAGGTGGCCGCCCTGGTCCCCGGGCAGACCGCCACGATCGCCCTGCGCGGGCTGGGCACCCAGCAGGAGCCCTATCCGTTCACGCTGGCCGAGGGGCGTGCCGCACGCGGGTCCGACGAGGCCGTGGCCGGGCAGGGCCTGCTCGACCTGCTGCACGTCCGGGTCGGCGACTGGGTCCGCGTGACCGTCGGCGACCGGCCGCAGATCCTGCACATCGTGGGCCGCAGCATCGAACCGGAGAACGCCGGCCGGGTCATCTCCACCTCGCTGGACACCCTGCGCGCCAACGATCCCGGCCTCCGGCCGACCCTGTACCAGCTGCGCCTCGACCCGGGCGCCGATCCGCAGGCCGTCGCCGACCGGCTGACAGCGGCCGGGCGCGGCCATCTCGACGTGCACACCGTGACCAACCCGGCCGACGGCCTCTCCCCGCTGCGCGCGGTCGTCCTCGGGCTGATCGCGGTGCTCGCCCTCATCGGGCTGATCGAGCTGCTCACCGCGATCGGCGGGACCGTGCGGGAGGGCGAGCGGGATCTGCTCGCGCTGAAGGCCATCGGCCTCTCACCGCGTCAGATCACCGCGGTCACGGTCACGGCCACGGCCTGTACGGCCCTGGCGGCCGTACTGGCCGCCATGGCGCTGGGGCTGCCGCTGGCGCACTGGCTGATCGACGCGCAGGGCAGGTCGAGCGGCATCGGGGCGGGCATCGCCCAGGGGCCGCCCGCTGTGCTTCTGCTGCTGCTCGCCGTGGCCGCCGTGCTGGGCGCCGCCGCCCTGGCCGCCCTCCCGGCCGCCCGCGCGGCCCGCCGCCGCCTCGCGGACACGCTGAGCGCGGTGGCCTGAGCCGGGTCCCGGTGCCCGGTCAGCCCCCGTAGGGGTGCTGCGGCGGGTACGGCGGCTGCGGGACGTACGGGTTCTGCGGGCCCGGCGGGTACGGGTGTCCGGCCGGCCCGGGCGCGTACGGGTGGCCGCCGGGTCCGGGCACGTACGGGGGCTGTGGCCCCGGTCCGTACGGGTTGCCGCCCATGGTGGGGTGCGGGGGGCCGTACGGGTTGCCCTGCGGCGGCACGTGCGGCAGTCCGGTCGGCGGCATCTGCGGGGGCATCGGCGCGGGACGGCCCGGGATCGGTGGCAGGCTCGCGGGGTGCGTGCCCAGCCGGATGCCGTAGCGCCGTTTCAGCCGGCCCGTCTCCAGCAGGGCGATCGCGGTGACCGTCACCGGGGCGCCCAGGATGAACACGATGCCCATGGTGAGGCTGAGCCCGTGCAGATCGCCGGTGACCAGGTCCGGGAGGGCGGTCAGCCAGCTCGTCACCGTGGCCAGCAGCGCCGGCAGACAGCGGTGCACGGCGGCCGTGCCGAAGAAGTTGCCGCAGACCCGGAAGGCTCCCTGGCCCACGAAGACGAGCCCCCACATCATCACCAGGCCCACGCCCATGATCACCAGCGGGTTCCCCGACGCATTCACCGACTGCACCATCAGCACGAGCGCCACGACACAGCCGACGAACAGCAGAAGCAGCTTGAGGGAGTTCAGCAACGGCACCCGCAACTGCCGTGCGGTACCGGTGCGCCGCCAGACGAACAGCATCACGCCGACCGTCAGCGGAGTGAGGAACAGCAGCACGGCGGCTGCCGTCAGCGCGTTCTCCAACAGCTCCGTGACGCTGAAGCCGCCCTCGATGAAGGTGTAGACACCGAGCGAGGTGACCGCCCCGGCGATCACCCGGAAACGCTTGAGCCGCTCGACCGTGGGGTCGAGCGACTCGGGGATCCACGCGGGATGGAACACGGCCTTGGCGACCTGGTGGGGCCTCAGGAACGACCGGGCCGTGAGCGTCCCGCCGATCCAACTTCCGCGCGTGCGTGCCACCTTGTGCTCCCCCGAGCGTTCGCCGTGTCGATCGGTTGGTGATCGCCGGGGATTCTACGGGAAGCGGACGGCGCCCTGCCGCCCGCTTCTCCGCACCGTGCTCACTGCCGGCCGCGCAGCTCCCGGTAGGTGTCGACGAGCGCCTTGGTCGAGGCGTCCAGACCCGGCACCTCGGCCCCCTCGGTGAGGGCGGGTTCGATGCGCTTGGCGAGGACCTTGCCGAGTTCGACGCCCCACTGGTCGAAGGAGTCGATGTCCCACACCGCGCCCTGCACGAACACCTTGTGCTCGTACAGCGCGACCAGCTGGCCCAGCACCGACGGGGTCAGCTCCCGGGCCAGGATGGTGGTGGTGGGGTGGTTGCCGCGGAAGGTCTTGTGGGGCACGAGCTCCTCGGGCACGCCCTCCGCCCGCACCTCGTCCGGCGTCTTGCCGAACGCCAACGCCTGGGTCTGGGCGAAGAAGTTCGCCATCAGCAGGTCGTGCTGCGCCTTAAGCTCACCGCTCAGCTCGGCGACCGGCTCGGCGAAGCCGATGAAATCGGCCGGGATCAGCTTGGTGCCCTGATGGATCAACTGGTAGTAGGCGTGCTGCCCGTTGGTGCCCGGCGTCCCCCACACCACCGGCCCGGTCTGCCAGCCGACCGGGCGGCCCTGCCGGTCCACCGACTTGCCGTTGGACTCCATGTCCAGCTGCTGCAGATAGGCGGTGAACTTCGACAGATAGTGCGAGTACGGCAGCACCGCATGCGACTGCGCGTCGAAGAAGTTGTTGTACCAGATCCCCAGCAGGCCCAGCAGCAGCGGCGCGTTGGCCTCCGCCGGCGCGGTGCGGAAGTGCTCGTCGACCAGCCGGAACCCGTCGAGCATCTGACGGAACCGCTCCGGCCCGATCGCGATCATCAGCGACAGGCCGATCGCCGAGTCGTAGGAGTACCGGCCCCCCACCCAGTCCCAGAACTCGAACATGTTCGCCGTGTCGATCCCGAACCCGGCGACCTTCTCCGCGTTCGTCGACAAGGCGACAAAATGCCTGGCCACCGCCTTCTCATCGCCGAGGGCGCCCAGCAGCCAGCCGCGTGCCGAGGTGGCGTTGGTGACCGTCTCGATCGTGGTGAACGTCTT
>NZ_JBFAXA010000039.1:0-44114 GCF_040689265.1 Streptomyces sp. NPDC052012 | reverse complement strand
GGCCGAGGCCCGCCCCGTGTGTGGCGGGCCCTCGCCCGTGTCTCAGGGGGCCAGGCCCCCCAGCAGGGCGTCGGTGTGGTCGCCGCCCGACTCCCGCACGATCTCTTCCGTCGTCTGGGCGCGCCGGACGAGGGCGAAGGCGACCGCGCCGGTGCCGTCCGCGGTGAAGCCGTGGACGGCGGGGCGGGGGAGGGAGTTGTAGGCGTAGTGGTGGGCGAAGTAGTACGCGCCGGTGTCCAGGGCCGCCGCGTAGTCGCCCTGTTCCAGCAGCGGCAGCGCCTGCGCCCGGGCCAGCAGGTCGCCCGCGAAACAGGCCGGCCCCGCGACGTCCTGCACCACCGCGGGCCCCTCCTTCGGCCGCCCCTTCGCGTCGTACGCGGCGATCCTCAGCGGCCACGCCCCCGGCGCGTACACCGTCCGCGTGGCCACCTGCACGCCCGCGTGCGTCACCGCGACCGGCCGCCCGCCCGCGCGCTTGGCGTACTCCACCCGCGCGACGACCGTGCCGTGCTTGGCCAGCAGTGACCGCCCGAACTCGGTGACCAGCCCGTACCGCCCGTCGAACAGCCCCGGCACCGTCTCCCGCAGCACGCGTGCGTACGCGCCGTACGTCGGAGTCGTCGCGTCCGAGGCGAAGTTCACCGGCAGCCCGCCGCCGATGTCGACGGTGTCGACCTGCCGCCGGCCCGCCCGCCGGTTGATCTCCTCCGCCAGCGCGTACGTCTCGGCCACGCCCCGTGCCATCAGCTCCAGCGCGACACCCTGGGATCCGGTGTGCGCGTGCAGCCGGGTCAGCCACGGCCGGTCCAGATACGCCCGTACGACCCACTCCCGCGCCCCCTCGTCCCGCAGCGCCACACCGAACTTGGACGTCGCCGTCGCGGTCGACAGCGCCTCGATGGAGCCGGCGCCGACCTGGGGATTCACCCGCAGACCGAGAGGGGAGCGGGGCGTGGCGGACCCCACCAGGGCGTCGATGCGCTCCAGCTCCTGCGGATTGTCCGCGTTGACGGCGATGCCCAGCGCGAGCGCCTCCCGCAGTTCCGCCGGGGTCTTGGCGGGCGAGTCGAGGACCGTCCGCTCCGGTTCCATCCCGGCCGCCCGCGCCAGCGCCAGCTCACCCGGGCTCGCCACCTCCGCGCCGATGCCCACCTCGCGCAGCAGCCGCAGCACCGGCACCAGCGGCGTCGCCTTGACCGCGAACGCGTGCAGCACGCGCGTGCCGGGTGCCGTCACGGCGTCGAACGCCGCGTGCAGCTCCGCCGCCGACTCGCGGATGCCGGTGACGTCGAGCAGGGCCACGAGGGGCTCGTCGGGCCCGAGGAGCCCCTGTTCCACCGCTTGCCGCACGGCCTGGTCCCGTCGCACCGCCCGCTCGTCGCCGTGGCCCACCGTTTCCCCCGTTCCGTCGCCGCCGCCCGTCTCCGTGCTCATGCATCCAGCCAAACACCCGCGGCGCGTCCCTGCCGACACCCCGACGTATTGACTAGTTCTATTCAGGCGGCGAGTATGTGAATATCTTCAGTAACCCGCCACGAGGAGGCAGACCATGTCAGGACCCCGACCCGTCCGAGCACCGCGCGGCACGGAACCGAGCGCCCTGGGATGGCAGCAGGAGGCCGCCCTGCGGATGCTGCAGAACAACCTCGACCCGGAGGTCGCCGAGCACCCCGACAAGCTCGTCGTCTACGGCGGGACGGGCAAGGCCGCCCGCGACTGGCGCTCCTTCGACGCCATGGTCCGCACCCTGAAGACCCTCAAGCAGGACGAGACGATGCTCGTCCAGTCCGGCCGCCCCGTCGGCGTCATGCAGACCCACGAGTGGGCGCCGCGCGTCCTCATCGCCAACTCCAACCTCGTCGGCGACTGGGCCACCTGGGAGGAGTTCCGCCGCCTGGAGGCCCTCGGCCTGACCATGTACGGGCAGATGACCGCCGGCTCCTGGATCTACATCGGCACCCAGGGCATCCTCCAGGGCACCTACGAGACCTTCGCCGCCGTCGCCGCCAAGAAGTTCGACGGCACCCTCGCCGGGACCATCACCCTCACCGCCGGCCTCGGCGGCATGGGCGGCGCCCAGCCGCTCGCCGTCACGATGAACGACGGCGTGGCCATCTGCGTCGACTGCGACCCGCGCGCCATCGACCGCCGCATCGAGCACCGCTACCTCGACGTGAAGGCCGACAGCCTGGACCACGCGCTGCAGCTCGCCGTCGAGGCGCGCGACGCCCGCCGCCCGCTGTCCATCGGCGTCCTCGGCAACGCGGCCGAACTGGTCCCCCAGCTCCTCGAGATGGGCGCCCCCATCGACATCGTGACGGACCAGACCTCCGCCCACGACCCGCTGTCCTACCTGCCGCTCGGCATCGCCTTCGAGGACATGGCCGGCGCCGCGGCCAAGGACCCGGCCGGCTTCACCACCCGGGCCCGCGAGTCCATGGCCAGGCACGTCGAGGCGATGGTCGGCTTCATGGACGCCGGCGCGGAGGTCTTCGACTACGGCAACTCCATCCGCGGCGAGGCGCAACTCGCCGGATACGACCGGGCGTTCGCCTTCCCCGGCTTCGTCCCCGCGTACATCCGCCCGCTGTTCTGCGAGGGCAAGGGCCCCTTCCGGTGGGCGGCGCTGTCCGGCGACCCCGCCGACATCGCGAAGACCGACAAGGCGATCCTCGACCTCTTCCCCGAGAACGAGTCCCTCGCGCGGTGGATCCGCATGGCGGGGGAGCGTGTCCACTTCCAGGGGCTCCCGGCGCGCATCTGCTGGCTCGGCTATGGGGAGCGCGACAAGGCGGGCGAGCGGTTCAACGACATGGTCGCGAGCGGGGAGCTGGCCGCGCCGGTCGTCATCGGCCGCGACCACCTCGACTGCGGGTCCGTCGCCTCGCCCTACCGGGAGACCGAGGCGATGCTGGACGGGTCCGACGCGATCGCCGACTGGCCGCTGCTGAACGCCATGGTGAACGTGGCGTCGGGGGCGTCCTGGGTGTCCGTCCACCACGGCGGCGGTGTCGGCATGGGCAGGTCCCTCCACGCCGGGCAGGTGACGGTGGCCGACGGCACGGCGCTGGCCGGGGAGAAGATCCGCCGCGTGCTGACCAACGACCCCGGCATGGGCGTCATCCGGCACGTCGACGCCGGGTACGACATCGCGGAGTCCGTCGCCGAGCAGCGGGGCGTGCGGGTGCCGATGCGCGAGGGTGGATCGGCGTGAGCGAGCCCAGCGGCAACCGACCGGTGGGGACGGTACCTGGCACCTCGTTCCACTCCATGTGGCGCGAGCTGCTCCCCGTCGGGCGGCACCCCGAGTCCCGTGGGTACCGGCGCTACGCCTGGACCCCTGCCGACGCCGAGTGCCGGGCCTGGTTCCAGGAGCAGGCCCGGGCCCGCGGGATGACCTACGAGGTCGACCGGAACGGGAATCAGTGGGCCTGGCTCGGTGACCCCGCCGCCGGGGACGCCGTGGTCACCGGATCGCACCTCGACTCCGTGCCGGACGGCGGCGCCTTCGACGGGCCCCTCGGCGTCGTGTCCGCCTTCGCCGCGCTCGACGAACTGCGCGCCCGCGACGTGACCTTCGGCCGGCCCCTCGGCATCGTCAACTTCGGTGACGAGGAGGGCGCCCGCTTCGGCCTCGCCTGTGCAGGGTCCCGGCTCACCGCCGGGCAGCTCTCGCGCGAGCAGGCGCACCGGCTCACCGACGGGGACGGGATCACGCTGCCCCGGGCCATGGAGGCCGCCGGCTACGACCCCGACGCGATCGGCCCGGATCCCGAACGGCTCGGCCGGATCGGCGCGTTCGTCGAGCTGCACGTCGAGCAGGGCCGCGCGCTGGACCTGTCCGGCGACCGGGTGGGCATCGCCAGCGCCATCTGGCCGCACGGCCGCTGGCGGTTCGACTTCCGGGGCGAGGCCAACCACGCCGGCACGACCCGCCTCGCCGACCGGCGCGACCCGATGCTGTCCTACGCCGAGACCGTCCTCGCCGCCCGGCGCGAGGCCGAACTCGCCGGTGCCGTGGCCACGTTCGGCAAGATCGCCGTCGAGCCCAACGGCGTCAACGCCATCCCCTCCCTCGTGCGCGGCTGGCTCGACTCCCGCGCACCCGAGCAGGACACCCTGGACACGGTGATCGAGGGCATCCACACGGCCGCCCGCGAGTACGCCGCCGCCCACGGCATCGACCTCGACGTCACCCGTGAGTCCTTCACGCCCGTCGTCGAGTTCGACCACGCCCTGCGCGACGAGCTCGCCCGCATCCTGGGCGGCGAGGCGGACCTCAAGGTGCCCGTGCTCGGCACCGGCGCCGGACACGACGCCGGAATCCTCTCCGGGAGCGTCCCGACGGCCATGCTGTTCGTGCGCAACCCCACCGGCGTCTCGCACTCCCCGGCCGAGTTCGCCGCCGAGGACGACTGCGTGGCCGGAGTGCTCGCACTCGCCGACGTACTGGAAGGACTGGCCTGCCGGTGACACCGACGACGTACTGGCTGGAGCACGCCTGGCTCGGCGACCGGGTCGAGCCGGGCGTGACCCTCGACATCCGGGACGGCCGCATCCACGCCCTCGCCCCGGACACCCCCGCCCCGCCGGCCGGCGCCGAGGTGCTGCGCGGGCTGACCCTGCCCGGACTGGCCAACGCCCACAGCCACGCCTTCCACCGCGCCCTGCGCGGCGCCGTCCAGGTCGGCTCCGGCACCTTCTGGACCTGGCGCGAGGTCATGTACGCGGTGGCCGACCGGCTCACCCCGGAGACGTACCACCGGCTGGCCCGCGCCGTGTACGCGGAGATGGCCCTCGCCGGCATCACATGCGTGGGCGAGTTCCACTACGTGCACCACGCGCCCGGAGGCGTCCCCTACGCCGACCCCAACGCCATGGGCGAGGCGCTCATCGCGGCCGCCGCCGACGCCGGTATCCGCATCACCCTCCTCGACACCGCCTACCTCTCCTCCGGCTTCGGCCGGCCGCCCACCGCCCACCAGCTCCGCTTCTCCGACGGCACCGCCGAGGACTGGGCCGAACGCTGTTCAGTTCTCAAGGAACGGGATCACGCACGGATCGGCGCGGCCGTCCACTCCGTACGAGCCGTGCCCGCGGGCCAGCTGGCGACCGTGGCGCGCTGGGCCGAGGAGCGGCGGGCCCCGCTGCATGTGCACCTGTCCGAGCAGACCGCCGAGAACGACGCCTGCCAGGAGGCTCACGGCTGCACGCCCACCCGGCTCCTCGCCGACCACGGCGTGCTCGGTCCGCGCACCACCGGCGTGCACAACACCCACCTCACCGACGAGGACATGGCGCTGATCGGCGGCAGCGGCACCGGCACCTGCATGTGCCCCACCACCGAACGCGACCTCGCCGACGGCATCGGCCCCGCCGCCGCCCTCCAGCGCCAGGGGTCCCCGCTCTCCCTCGGCTCCGACAGCCACGCCGTCATCGACCTGCTCGAAGAGGCCCGCGCCATGGAGCTGAACGAGCGGCTGCGCACCCGCACCCGCGGTCACTGGACGGCGAACGCCCTGCTGCGCGCGGCCACCGCCGACGGCCACGCCGCCCTCGGCTGGGAGCGGGCGGGCAGTATCGAGCCCGGCGCCCTCGCCGACCTCACCACGATCGCGCTGGACTCGGTCAGAACAGCGGGGCCGCTTCCCGGGCTGGGCGCCGAGACGGCCGTATTCGCCGCGACCGCGGCCGACGTACGGCACACGATCGTGGGCGGCCGGCACGTCGTACGCGACGGGGCGCACACCCTCGTCCCCGACGTACCGCAAGCACTCGCGCAGGCCGTCGCGGCCCTGCGAGCCTGACGACCCCCCACGAGGACGCCATGAGCAGCAGCACCGTCATCACCAACATCGCCACGCTGGTCACCAACGACCCCTCCCTCCACGGCGATTCACCGCTCGGCCTGGTCCGGGACGCGGCCGTCGTCATCGACGGCGACCGCGTCGCGTGGACCGGTGAATCAAGCAAAGCACCCGCCACTGACAACCGGGTCGACGCGGGCGGCCGGGCGGTCCTGCCGGGCTTCGTCGACTCCCACTCCCACCTGGTCTTCGCGGGCGACCGCACCGAGGAGTTCAACGCCCGTATGTCCGGCCGCGCCTACAGCGCGGGCGGCATCCGCACCACCGTCGCCGCCACCCGGGCCGCGACCGACGCGGAACTGGAGGCGAACCTCACCCGTTACCTCGTCGAGGCGCTGCGCCAGGGCACCACGACCTTCGAGACCAAGTCGGGCTACGGCCTGACCGTCGAGGACGAGGCACGCGCCCTGCGCCTGGCCGCCCGCCACACCGACGAGGTCACCTACCTCGGCGCCCACATCGTCGCCCCCGAGTACGCCGAGGACCCGGCCGGCTATGTCGCCCTGGTCACCGGCGAGATGCTGGACGCCTGCGCGCCGCACGCCCGCTGGATCGACGTCTTCTGCGAGAAGGGCGCCTTCGACGGCGACCAGGCCCGCGCGATCCTCACCGCCGGCAGGGCCAAGGGGCTGCACCCCCGCGTCCACGCCAACCAGCTCTCCTACGGCCCCGGCGTCCAGCTCGCCGTCGAACTCGACGCGGCCAGCGCCGACCACTGCACCCACCTCACCGACGCCGACGTGGACGCCCTCGCGAACAGCAGCACCGTCGCCACCCTCCTCCCCGGCGCCGAGTTCTCCACCCGCGCGACGTGGCCGGACGCCCGCCGCCTGCTCGACGCGGGCGTCACCGTCGCGCTGTCCACCGACTGCAACCCGGGGTCGTCCTTCACGTCCTCGGTGCCGTTCTGCGTCGCGCTCGCCGTCCGGGACATGGGCATGACCCCCGACGAGGCCGTCTGGTCGGCCACCGCGGGCGGCGCCCAGGCCCTGCGCCGCACCGACATCGGCCGCCTCACCCCGGGCGCCTACGCCGACCTCATCATCCTCGACGCCCCCAGCCACGTCCACCTCGCCTACCGCCCCGGCGTCCCGCTGGTCAACGGCGTGTGGCGGCGCGGCGTCCGCGTGGTCTGAGCCGACGGCCGCTACGTCTCCCGGTGTTCAGGACCCCGCCCGCCACCGCTGGTCCGTCCGCTCGGCCGCGCTCACCAGCCCCACGGAGTCACCGCCGCCCGGCGTCACCGCGTGGGACGGCGCGATGGCCGGCCGGATCACGCCGCGGGAGTCGACGGTGAACCGGAGGTTCTGGCCGTTGCGCCCCTCCACCGAGGAGCACGACCAGATCCCGACCCCCCGGTCCACCGCACCCCGGCTGTCCAGGCAGTAGTCGTCGTCGGCGGCCGACTGGAGCACGCCGCGCCCGGAGTCGAACCGCCACCGCTGGGAGGAGGACCCGTCGCAGGGGGCGGTGACGACGTCCGTGCGGTTCTCCAGGTCACCGTCGATGTCCAGGCACAGGCCCGTGGCGAGATTCACCACCGGCGCGTACGAACCGCCCGGCGGCCGGTACGTGGGTGTGGTGCGCGTCGGGGCAGGGGTCGGAGTCGGAGTCGGCCGCGCCGTGTGCGAGGGCGTCGCCGTCCGCGACGGCGAAGGTGAGGCCGACGTGCGCGACGGGGACGCCGTGGGGGAGGGCGACGCGGTGGCCGTCACCGTCACCGGCGGCGGGACCGGAGAGGGAGCGCTCGCGCCCCCGGTGCGCTCGGACGGCGCCTCGGTCGGTGACAGCACGAGCAGCAGCAGCGGCACGGCGGCCACCCCGAGCGCCGCCGAGGCCAGCACCAGCCGCCGCGAGCGCGGCCGGACCGCGCCGGCGGCGAGGGAGCCGGAGTCCGCCTGCGCCGCCGGCGGGACGTCCCCGGTGTATGCCGTGCCCGCCCAGGGCAGCAGGCCCTCGGCCAGCGTGGTGCGTGGGTCGTCCCGCAGCGCGCACAACTCCTCGTGCGCCGCCGTGCAGTAGGCGCAGTGCGCCATGTGGGCTTGCAGATCGGGGCTGTCCCGGGGGCTGTCGGGCCGTACGGACTCCTCGATGAGCCGGCGGAAGTCGCCGCACCGCGGATCGTCGGAGGCGGCCAGCCGCGACCGCAGACACGCCTGGCCGAGCGCCTGGAGCGCGGAGTCGGTGCCGTAGGTCACGTCCTGGCGGGTGAGACCGAGGAAGGCCGCGGTACGGTCCGCGGGCTCGCGCTCCACGGTCCGGTACCAGATGAGGCCCTGCGCCCGGTACGGCAGCGACCGGAACGCGGCGAGCATCGGCGGGAGCGGTCCGTCGGGCCCGGAGGAGCTGAGGACGAGGTGCAGTCCCGCGTCGAGCCCCCCGGCCCGCCCGTCGGCGGCCCAGCTCGCGGCGACCTTCCCGGTCAGCAACAGCAGTTGATGGCGCAGGGGACCGCCGGGATCGGTGCCGCGGGCGGCCTGACGGGCGGCCAGCGTGAAGGCCTGGGCGGCGAGTTGACGTGCGCCGGCCTCGCCCGCCGCGCACCGGCGGGCGTAGGCGAGCACGGACGGGCCGTGCCGGGCGCGGAGCTCCTGGAGGGCCGCGTAGGCCGCCGTGGTGCCGCCCCGCAGCAGCTCGGTCAGCCGGAGGTCGGACGTGTCCCGGTGCGCCCCCGACGACTCCTCCCCGACCCCGTCACCCTCGACGGCCCCGTCGCCCCGAGTCATCCACCGCCTCCTCGCCCACCCCTGGCTCCCGGACATCGGCGTCCTGACATACCAGCCAGTTTGGGCGACCCATAGTGGTGGAAGAGGGCCCGCGGGGAAAGGGGTGACCGTGGGTAACGCGTCGCGCCCCGCGCCCGGCGGGCGCCCGGTGCCCCGGAGTCGTGAGGACCCGGGAGGCATCCGGCGCCGACAGGGCGCGGGGCGCGGACTCGTCACCTGCGGCGATCGACCACCGGCGAGCGGCCGTCAGCCGGCCGTGCCGCCGCTGCTCACTCCTCGACCGTCAGCGCCTTGCGCAGCCGTACCAGCGTGCGGGACAGCAGCCGTGAGACGTGCATCTGCGAGATGCCCAGCTCCTCGCCGATCTCCGACTGGGTCATCCCGGCGACGAAGCGCAGCGACAGGATCTTGCGGTCCCTCGGCGGCAGTTCGGCGATCAGCGGCTTCAACGACTCGACGTACTCGATGCCTTCGAGCCCGTGGTCCTCGTAGCCGATGCGGTCCGCGAGCGCGCCCTCGGCGTCGTCCTCCTCGGGCTGGGCGTCCAGGGACGAGGCCGTGTACGCGTTCGACGCCGCCATGCCCTCGACGACCTCGTCGTTGGAGATGCCGAGACGCTCGGCCAGCTCGGCCACCGTCGGCGCGCGGTCGAGCTTCTGCGCGAGTTCGTCACCGGCCTTGGCCAGGTCGAGCCGGAGCTCCTGGAGCCGCCGCGGTACGCGGACGGACCACGAGGTGTCGCGGAAGAAACGCTTGATCTCGCCGATGATGGTCGGCATCGCGAACGTGGGGAACTCCACACCACGCGACAGCTCGAAGCGGTCGATCGCCTTGATCAGGCCGATGGTGCCGACCTGGATGATGTCCTCCATCGGCTCGCTGCGCGAGCGGAAGCGGGAGGCGGCGAACTTGACCAGGGCGAGGTTGAGTTCTACGAGCGTGTTGCGGACGTACGAATACTCGTGGGTGCCTTCCTCGAGCGATTCCAGGCGCTCGAAGAGGGCCTTGGACAACGCCCGTGCGTCGACCGGGCCCACCTCGTCGTAGGGGGGAATCTCCGGAAGTCCGGCGAGGAGATCGCCTTGGACGACACTCATGTCGTCCTGCTCGATGGGATCCAGATGTTCCTCAGGGAGTGTCGACGTCGCTTTCTGGGTACGCGATGCGTCGAGCCGGGGTGACATGATGTCCTCCATCGTTCTCGGCATATGGCTGCCGAAGCCAGTACGTGCACTGCGGTGTGCGGCGCCTCCAAAGCCGGCCGTGTCGGGTACGTGTCCTTACTAGACCTACCCGCTTCGGCAAGCCCACCGCAAGTGCATTCTGTTCGCATATGTCCGTTTCTGGGTGATTGTTCAGGTGTCGAAGGCGGGTGGGAGGGCGTAGTGTTCGAGGGCGTCAGCAAGCAGCCACGAGGTCGGGAGAGAGAGACGGCATGGACCGCGGGACGGTCGGCAGCGCACAGTCGGGCCGGCTTCTGGTCGAGGTGCGAGAAGAGGGCCCCAGTGCCGTCGTGACCCCGGCGGGTGAGTTGGACCACCACACCGCCGATCTGTTGCGTGAGCCACTGGAGGACTGCCTCGCCAAGGGATTGAACCGGCTCGTCATCGACTGCTCCCGGCTGGAGTTCTGCGACTCCACCGGGCTCAACGTCCTGCTCGGAGCCCGGCTGAAGGCCGAGGCCGCCGGGGGCGGGGTGCACCTCGCCGGGATGCAGCCGGTGGTCGCGCGGGTGTTCGAGATCACGGGAGCGGATGCCGTCTTCACTGTCCATGACACCCTCGAGGCGGCCCTGGCCGACGACTCCGGGTGACCCGCACGGGCGGGGCGGCGTGCCGCCCCGGGCCCCGTGATCCGGCGCTCCCCGGACGTCGCGCCTTTTCGCGCGAATACGGGGGTGTTCCGCCGGGTCCCCCGGGCAGGAGACATCCTGAACATGTCGGCTGCCGTGGTCGCTGGGGTGCAGTGAACCGAACGTGCCGCGCGCCGCGTGACTGACTGAGTACGGAATTTTTTGAATCGTGAACCGGTGAATCGGTGAGGTGAAGCGCTGATGAGCACCACCCGGCCCTACTCGCCGGGCGACCGCGGTCCGGAGCCCAGCGGCGCTTCCGGTGTGCCCGGTGGCGGCGCGGCGGCGGACGCCGCCGACGGGGGCGTGGCCGTGCCCTCAGGGTCGGCGGGGTCGCCGGGCTCCCCGACGGGCCGCCAGGTCCGCCGGCTGGGCTTCGAGGAGCAGAGCGGTGTCGTGCCGCTCGCCCGCGACTTCACCCGCCAGGCGCTGTACGCGTGGGGCTGGCTGCCGGCGGCCACCGCCGACCAGCGGGCCGCCGCCGAGGACGTCCTGCTGGTCGTCTCCGAACTGGTCACCAACGCCTGCCTGCACGCCGACGGCCCGGACCAGCTCACCCTCACCTGCGACAACAAGGTGATCCGGCTCGAGGTCACCGACCGCGGCACGGGCCAGCCGGCCCCGCGCACCCCACACCGCGCGGGCCGCCCCGGCGGCCACGGCATGTTCATCGTCCAGCGCCTCTGCCTGGACTGGGGCGTCGTCCGCACCCCCGGAATGACCGGCAAGACGGTCTGGGCGGAGCTCGGCGCCCCCGCGTAGCCGCACGCCGCCCGCCCGGCTCACACCCGCGCTCCCCTCACCGCTCCCACCCTGCGCACCCCTTCCCGGCTCCACCGCCGGGCCCTCTCAGCGCCCGTCCCCACCCGGCTCACCCCAGCGACCGCCATCGCCGCACGCACAGTTCCCCCGGCATCCCCTGCGTGGCGCCCCCGTATGTCGCCGATCCGCCGTGTCACGTGTCTTCCTTCCTCCAGGGCCCCGGCGTACCTTGCGGCTCACCTGACGAGCTGACGGGCTGTCAGGAAATCGCGAACCCGAAGACGAGGAGAGGGCCGTGTCGCACCGGAAACGAACCGCCGTGCTCGTCGCCGCCCTGGCCGGCTCCACGGTGCTGCTGGCCGCCCCCACGGCCCGGGCCGAGGTCGTCGACGTCGACTACCAGTGCAAGACGCCGATCGGCGACAAGAGCGCCGTCTCGCCCATCGACATCAAGGGGGTGAGGAACGGCAGCGGCTACCGGATCACCATGTCCTGGCAGAAGGGCGTCTCGTCCAGCCCGGTGGAGCTCGGCAAGGGCGCCATGAACCCCAGCGCCACGATCGAGCTGGGCGGCGCCGACACCGGCACCCTGACGGTGACCGGACCCGCCAACGACGCCCCGATCCCGCCCAACACCCCCATCAAAATAAGCGACTTGAGCGCCACGTACCGACCGAAGCAGGCGGGCAAGGTCACCTTCACGGCGGACGTCCTCACCATCAAGGCTCTCGGCACGACCACGACCTGCACGCCGACGAACGACCCCGGTCCCTCCCTGACCCTCGACGTCACGCCCGCGAGCGGCCCCGCGCCGGGCGGCGGCTCGGACGGCTCCACCGGCGGGACACTCCCGCGCACCGGCCCCGAGGACTCGGCCGTCGCCCTCGCGACCCTCGGCGGCACCGTCCTCCTCGTGGGCGCGGCCGGCACGCTGTGGCTGACCCGCAGGACCCGCTCGGAGTGAACGGCACGGCGCGGATCACGACACCACCGCTCCTTGTGACGTTGCTGCTGGCACTCCTGCTGACCGCGCCGCCCGCCACGGCAGCGGACCGCCCCGGCGTCGCGCTCTCGGCGACCCATGCGGGCACCGGCGGCTCGATCACCGTCACCGGCACCGGATGGCGGCCCCGCACGCTGCTCATGCTGCTGATCTGCGGCCGTTCCGTGCCGTCCGGCGGCGTGACCGGCGGCACCGGCTCCTGCGCCAACGCCGACGGCCGGGCGGTCACCACCGGCGCGGACGGCCGCTTCCGCCGCAGCCTGCCGGTGGTGGAGCCGCCGGTGCCGTGTCCCTGCGTGGTGCACGTGGAGACGGTGACCGGCAGAAAAACGGACGTCGACAGGGCGTTCCAGGTGGCCGGCCACTCGGTCGAGCCCCTGCCCGCCGAGGCCACCGGCGGCCGTCTGTCCCCCCTCGCGGACCCCCGCCTGGAGGGCACGAGCGGCCTGCTGACCCGCTTCGGCTCGCCCCCGGCCCGCACACTGGTGATCACGGTCGGCAACGCCGGCACGTCCCCCGTCCGCAACCCGGTCTTCCACCTCGGTACGTCCCACGGCGTCTACGCCCCCAGCTGGCAGCCCCAGCCCTGGCGGGGCACCGTCCCACCCGGAGGCAAGGCCCGCATCGAACTCCCGGTGCAGCTGCCACCCGGCGCCCACGGCGACTACACGGTCTCCCTGAAGTACGGCGGAAGGATCCTCGCGGAACACCCCTGGACCGAACCGCACCCCTGGGGCGTCACCCTCTTCTGGACCCTGACGTTCCTCATCGTCCCCGCAGCTGCGTTCCGCGGGGCCCTGGCCCTCGTGGACCGCCTGCGTCCGCCCCCGCCCCACGACGGCCCGCGGCGGAGAACGAGGAGAAGGGGGCGGGGTCGTGCGGTGGAGCCCGCCGCTTAGCTGGTCCCCACGCCGGACCACTGTGGCAGCTCAGGGAGGGGCGCGACTGCGGCGGGCTCCGCCGCACCACCCCGCCCCCGCCCCACCACGGACCCCGCCCACCCCCACAACGCGAGGAGGGCCCCCGCACCCACCCGGGGTACGAGGGCCCTCCTCAGGGACACAACGTCAGCGAACGTCGCCCATCAGCGCCTTCACCTTCTTGCGGTACATCCACACCGCGACACCGGCGACCACCGCCAGCGTCGCCTCCAGCGCGACGATGCCCGACTTGTTCAGGTCGACACCCGCGATGGACAGCAGACCGGTCGTGGCGTCACCGGCGGTGACGGCCAGGAACCAGACGCCCATCATCTGCGAGGCGTACTTCACCGGCGCCATCTTCGTGGTGACCGACAGCCCGACCGGGGAGAGCAGCAGCTCACCGACGGTCTGCGTGAAGTAGATCGCCACCAGCCACAGCGCCGCGGCCTTGTGACCGCCCTCGGCGATGGACAGCGGAGCGAGGAACAGGAAGAAGGACGCACCGACCAGCACCAGACCGGAGGCGAACTTCACGATCGTGCTCGGCTCCTTGCCGCGCCGGTTCAGCGCCAGCCAGAACCAGGCGAAGACCGGAGCCAGCGCCATGATCAGGACGGGGTTGACCGACTGGTACCAGGAGACCGGGAACTCCCAGCCGAGGACGCTGTTCTCGGCCGACGAGTCGGCGAAGATCGACAGGGTCGAGCCGCCCTGGTCGTAGATCATCCAGAAGACGGCCGCGGCGACGAAGAACCAGATGTACGCGGACATCTTCGACTGCTCGGCACGGTCCAGCGACTTGTCCCGCTTGATCCGGGTCAGTACCAGCACCGGCACGATCACGCCGAGCAGCGTCAGCGGGACCAGGATCCAGTTCAGCGTGTAGTGACCGGTGAAGCCCACGATCGCGTAGAACACCACGGCCAGCGCGGCCCAGAAGGCGGCCTTGCGCAGCGTGGAGGTCTTCTCCTCCACCGACAGCGGCTTCGGCACGACGCTGGAGTGCGCGGCCAGGTGCCGGCTGCCGAGCAGGAACTGGGCGACACCCAGCGCCATGCCGAGCGCGGCCAGCGCGAAGCCCAGGTGCCAGTTGACGTTCTCACCGATGGTGCCGATGATCAGCGGCGCGGCGAAGGCACCCAGGTTGATGCCCATGTAGAAGACGGTGAAGCCACCGTCGCGGCGCGGGTCGTCCGGGCCGTCGTAGAGCTGGCCGACCATCGTCGAGATGTTGGCCTTCAGCAGACCCGAGCCGATGGCGACCAGACCGAGACCGGCGTAGAACGTGCCGGACGAGGGCAGGGCCAGCGTGAGGTGGCCGAGCATGATGATGCCGCCGGCGATGGCGACGGTCTTGCGCGGGCCCCAGACACGGTCGCCGAACCAGCCGCCCGGCATCGTGAGCAGGTACACCAGCGACAGGTACACCGAGTAGATCGCGGTCGCGGTGCCGGCGTTGAGGCCGAGGCCACCCGGAGCGACGAGGTACAGCGGGAGCAGAGCCCTCATGCCGTAGTAGGAGAAACGCTCCCACATCTCGGTCATGAAGAGAGTGGCCAGTCCGCGGGGGTGGCCGAAGAAGGTCTTCTCGGACCCGGGGGTGCCCGGGGTGACCGAGTCCTTCGTCAGGCTGGACGCCATGGTCGTTCCTTGCTGGTCGGGACGCGTCGCGCGAGCGTGTACGCGCCCGGTGGGGGGCGGCCGGCACCGGCGGGCCGCACCGTCCACCCCACGCCCGAGGGTGGTCCGCCCCGGGTCGCGGAGCGGCGGACGGCGACCACCGGGATCCACGCCTTCCCGCGCTGCGATGCGCGGCCAGGCCCGGCCACAGGTCATTCCTTCCGGAGCCGGCACAAGAGCCGGCCCGCACACAAAAGAGACCTTCAGCGTCAACTCCGCCAAAGGTCCCCGTGGTGCAACAGGCGTTGATTCACCATACGGCAGGACACCGCCTGATATGGAAGGACTTGAGACGCGGATCACAGGTTTCACAGGAACCGCGATCGCCCATTCGAAGGTCCTTTACAGGATCGCACCCGCACCCCGAAGGCCCGCAGCAGGGGTCTAGACCGCCCCCGAGGGACAGCGCCGAGGTGAGAAACCGGTGTGCGGCGGGTAAGAACGAGCGCCGGCGATCACACCCCGACGCCCCTCACGGCGGGACTACCATCACTCCATGACCCGTGTACTGCTCGCCGAGGACGACGCGTCCATCTCGGAGCCGCTGGCCCGCGCCCTGCGCCGCGAGGGCTACGAGGTCGAGGTGCGTGAGGACGGACCCAGCGCGCTCGACGCCGGAATGCAGGGCGGCGTCGACCTGGTGGTGCTGGACCTCGGGCTGCCCGGCATGGACGGCCTGGAGGTCGCCCGCCGCCTGCGTTCCGACGGACACACGGTTCCCATCCTGATCCTGACCGCCCGCGCCGACGAGGTGGACACCGTCGTCGGCCTGGACGCGGGCGCCGACGACTACGTCACCAAGCCGTTCCGCCTCGCCGAGCTGCTCGCCCGCGTGCGGGCGCTGCTGCGGCGCGGGGCGGCCGAGCCGCAGCAGCCGCCCGCCACCCACGGTGTGCGCATCGACGTGGAGTCGCACCGCGCGTGGATGGGCGACGAGGAGCTGCAGCTCACCGCCAAGGAGTTCGACCTGCTGCGGGTGCTGGTCCGGGACGCGGGCCGGGTCGTCACCCGCGACCAGCTGATGCGCGAGGTCTGGGACACCACCTGGTGGTCGTCCACCAAGACCCTCGACATGCACATCTCCTGGCTGCGCAAGAAGCTCGGCGACGACGCGGCCAACCCCCGCTACATCGCCACCGTGCGCGGTGTGGGCTTCCGCTTCGAGAAGAGCTGAACCCCGCGAGGGTTCGCAGTGGGTAAGAGGACATGCGCCGCCGCCTGATCCAGTCCACGCTCGCCGTGGTGCTCATCGTGATCGCCGTCTTCGGGGTCTCCCTGGTGATCGTCGAGACGCGCACCATCAGCGACAGCGCCCGGGAGCGGGTGCGCTCCGAGGCGGTCCGGCTCGCCAGCATCGTCGACAGCCGGCTGATCGTCGAGGAGCAGGTCACCGCGGAGATCCTCCGCGACCAGCTCACCGAGGACCGCTATGCCGTCATCAGGATCCCCGGCAAGCCGCCCATCGAGGTCGGCGACAAGCCCGACGGCGACGTCATCAGCGCCTCCGCGCCCGGCGAGGAGGGCGAGACGGTCACCGTGCAGGAGCCGCGCTCCTCGGTGACGCGTGAGGTCGCCCGTACGCTGCTGATCATCGGGCTGGTGGCGCTGCTCGCGGTGATCGCCGCGGTGCTCCTCGCCATCCGCCAGGCCAACCGGCTCGCCTCCCCGCTGACCGACCTCGCCGAGACCGCCGAACGCCTCGGCTCCGGCGACCCGCGCCCCCGCCACCGCCGCTACGGCGTCCCCGAGCTGGACCGGGTCGCCGACGTGCTGGACTCCTCGGCCGAGCGCATCGCCCGTATGCTCACCGCCGAGCGGCGCCTGGCCGCCGACGCCTCCCACCAGCTGCGCACCCCGCTGACGGCCCTGTCCATGCGCCTTGAGGAGATCACCCTCACCGACGACCCGGAGACGGTGAAGGAGGAGGCGACGATCGCGCTGACGCAGGTGGAGCGGCTGACGGACGTGGTGCAGCGGCTGCTGACGAACTCCCGTGACCCGCGCACCGGCTCCGCGGTCACCTTCGAGCTCGACGAGGTGATCCAGCAGCAGCTCGCCGAGTGGCGCCCCGCCTATCGCAGTGCGGGCCGCGCCATCGTCAGTTCCGGCAAGCGGAACCTGCGGGCGGTGGGTACGCCGGGCGCGGTCGCCCAGGTGCTGGCCGCGCTGATCGAGAACTCGCTGATGCACGGCGGCGGCACGGTGGCCCTGCGCACCCGGGTCACCGGCAACCAGGTCGTGGTGGAGGTCACCGACGAGGGCCCCGGCGTCCCCGCCGATCTGGGCGCCCGGATCTTCGAACGGGCGATCAGCGGCCGCAACTCCACCGGCATCGGCCTGGCGGTCGCCCGGGACCTGGCGGAGGCGGACGGCGGCCGGCTGGAGATGCTCCAGGCGAAGCCCCCGGTCTTCGGCCTGTTCCTGTCCCGTACACCGCCGCAGAAGTCGCGGGAGGACGCGGGCCGCCACACGGTCCGCTGAGGACCGCCCCGGCTACGGGACCCGCTGCCTCGTGCGGGGCCGCCCGTCGCCCTTCGCGACCGGCCCCGCCCCCGTCGCCGGGTCGCGCACCGGCAGCGCGCGGAACACCCACGTGCGGTAGGACCAGAAGCGGAACAGGGTGGCGACGCCGATGCCGAGGAACTTGAAGATGTTGCTCTGCAGCGGGCTGTCCCAGCCGAACCCGTACGTCGCGGTGTACAGCACACCGTTCTCGATCACCAGGCCGACCACGCTGAACGCCAGGAACAGCGACATCTCCCGGGTCCGCCCGGACTTGTCACGGTCGCGGTAGGTGAAGTAGCGGAAGCCGACGTAGTTGAAGATGATCGCGACGATCGTGGCGATGACGCTCGCCCGCACCACCTGGAGGTCGGTCACCGCCCGGACCAGGTTGAACACGCCGAGATTGACCAGCAGGCCCGCCCCGCCCACCGCGCCGAACTTGGCGACCTCCTGGAAGAGCCGCCGGAGCCCCGAGGAACCGCGTTCCATCGCCTGCAGGCTCCCGTCCGTCGGTGTGCGTCAACCCAGCCATGCTAACCACCCTCCCGCGCGATCTTCCTGCGGACGGAGCCGGAGACGGGAGACCGTCCCGCCGAGTGGGCGGGAAATCGGCCACCGTGGCGCGGCCGATACCCTAGGAGCGTGACGTTCCCGGTAGTCGGCATGGTCGGCGGGGGGCAGCTCGCTCGTATGACACACGAGGCGGGCATCCCGCTCGGCATCAGGTTCAAGCTCCTCAGTGACACTCCGCAGGATTCCGCGGCGCAGGTCGTCGGCGATGTCGTCGTCGGCGACTACCGCGACCTGGACACGCTGCGTGAGTTCGCGCGCGGCTGCGACGTGATCACCTTCGATCACGAGCACGTGCCCACCGAGCACCTCAGGGCCCTGGAGGCGGACGGCATCCCCGTCCGCCCCGGCCCCGACGCGCTGGTGCACGCCCAGGACAAGGGGGTGATGCGCGCGAAGCTCGACGCGATCGGTGTGCCCTGCCCGCGGCACCGCATCGTCTCCGATCCGTCTGACGTGGCGGCGTTCGCCGCGGAGGGTGGGGGCACCTCCCGCTCGAGCGGAGCCGAGAGCGGGGGAGGCTTCCCCGTCGTCCTCAAGACCGTCCGCGGCGGCTACGACGGCAAGGGCGTGTGGGTCGTCGACTCCGTCGAGGAGGCCGCCGAGCCGTTCAAGGCCGGTGTGCCCGTCCTCGCCGAGGAGAAGGTCGACTTCGTGCGCGAGCTGGCCGCCAACGTGGTCCGCTCCCCGCACGGCCAGGCCGTCGCCTACCCGGTCGTGGAGTCCCGGCAGGTGAACGGCGTCTGCGACACGGTCATCGCCCCGGCCCCCGACCTCGACGAGACCCTCGCTCTGAAGGCCGAGCAGATGGCGCTGAACATCGCCAAGGAACTCGGCGTCGTCGGCCACCTCGCGGTCGAGCTGTTCCAGACCCGCGACGGCCGCATCCTCGTCAACGAGCTGGCGATGCGCCCGCACAACTCCGGCCACTGGTCGATGGACGGCGCGATCACCAGCCAGTTCGCCAACCACGTCCGCGCCGTCCTCGACCTCCCGCTCGGCGACCCGCGCCCGCGCGCCAAGTGGACCGTGATGGTCAACGTGCTCGGCGGCGACTTCCCCGACATGTACTCCGCGTACCTGCACTGCATGGCCCGCGACCCCCAGCTGAAGATCCACATGTACGGCAAGGACGTGAAGCCCGGCCGCAAGGTGGGCCACGTCAACACCTACGGCGACGACTTGGACGACGTGCTGGAGCGCGCCCGTCACGCAGCCGGTTACCTGAGAGGGACGATCACCGAATGAGCCCCGCTGTCGGCATCGTCATGGGGTCGGACTCCGACTGGCCCGTCATGGAGGCGGCCGCCCAGGCCCTCGACGAGTTCGAGATCGACTACGAGGTCGACGTCGTCTCCGCGCACCGCATGCCCCGCGAGATGATCGCGTACGGCGAGCAGGCCGCGGACCGCGGACTCAAGGTGATCATCGCGGGTGCGGGCGGCGCCGCCCACCTGCCCGGCATGCTCGCCTCCGTCACCCCGCTGCCGGTGATCGGCGTGCCCGTGCCGCTGAAGTACCTCGACGGCATGGACAGCCTCCTGTCCATCGTGCAGATGCCGGCCGGTGTTCCCGTCGCCACCGTCTCCGTGGCCGGCGCCCGCAACGCCGGACTGCTCGCGGCCCGCATCCTCGCCGCCCACGACGAGGAACTCCTCGGCCGCATGCGGGAGTTCCAGCAGGAGCTCAACGACCAGGCCACCGAGAAGGGCAAGCGGCTGCGCGCCAAGGTCGACGGATCCGGCAACGGCTTCGGCTTCGGGAAGTGAGCCCCGTGACCCGCCTCGACGACGCCCGCGCGCTCCTCGCCGAGTTCCCCGTCGTCGACGGGCACAACGACCTGCCCTGGGCGCTGCGTCAGACCGGCTACGACCTCGACGCCCGGGACATCGCCGGTGACCAGTCCGCCCATCTGCACACCGACCTCCCCCGGCTGCGGGCGGGCGGCGTCGGTGCGCAGTTCTGGTCGGTGTACGTCCGCTCGGACCTGCCCGACCCGGTGCCCGCCACCCTGGAACAGATCGACTGCGTACGGCAGTTGCTGGACCGTCACCCGAAGGACCTGGCGCCCGCGCTGACCGCCGCCGACATGGAGACGGCGCGCGGCGAGGGCCGTATCGCCTCCCTCATGGGCGCGGAGGGCGGGCACTCCATCGCCAACTCCCTCGGCACCCTGCGCGGGCTGTACGCGCTCGGCGTCCGCTACATGACGCTCACCCACAACGACAACGTGGACTGGGCGGACTCGGCGACCGACGAGCCCCGCGTGGGCGGACTGTCGGCGTTCGGGCGCGAGGTGGTGCGGGAGATGAACCGGCTGGGCATGCTGGTCGACCTCTCCCACGTCGCCGCGACGACCATGCGCGACGCCCTCGACGCGGGCTCCGCGCCGGTGATCTTCTCCCACTCCTCCGCCCGCGCCGTCTGCGACCACCCGCGCAACATCCCCGACGACGTGCTGGAGCGGCTGCCCGCCAACGGCGGTCTCGCGATGGTGACGTTCGTCCCGAAGTTCGTGCTCCAGGCGGCCGTCGACTGGACCGCCGCGGCCGACGAGAACATGCGCGCCCACGGCTTCCACCACCTCGACACCAGCCCCGAGGCGATGAAGGTGCACGCGGCCTTCGAGGAGCGCCACCCGCGCCCCGTCGCCACGGCCGCCACGGTCGCGGACCACCTCGACCACATGCGCGAGGTCGCCGGCATCGACCACCTCGGCATCGGCGGCGACTACGACGGCACCGCCTTCACCCCGGACGGCCTGAACGACGTCTCCGGCTACCCGAACCTCATCGCGGAACTGCTCGACCGAGGCTGGTCGAAGGCCGACCTCGCCAAGCTGACCTGGAAGAACGCGGTCCGGGTGCTGGGCGCGGCGGAGGACGTGGCCCGCGCGCTGCGCGCGACACGGGGACCGTCCAACGCCACGATCGAGGCGCTCGACGGCACCACCTGAGTCCGCGTCCGTCCGTGCCGTTCCGGGGTGGTACCCCGAACGCGCCGTCCACCAGGAAGCGACCCGGCACTCCGTGCGACGGTGACCGTGATTCGATCACCACCGAGGTCACCACGTACGGAGCCCGCTATGGCCGATCTCCAGGACGACCTGTATCCCGCCGGCGAGGTCGGCCGCGTCGACGACCTGACCGAGCCGTACCCCGCCGAGGCCGTCGTCGTCACGGCCGAGCCCTACCAGCCGGTCTCCGACCCCGACGACGCGCCCCTGACCCGCGCCCGCGTCATCCTCGCCGCGCACCCCGTCGCCGACGGCTACAGCGGACTGCCCTGGGCGCTGCGCCACCTGCCCTACTACGACCTCGACCTCGGGGAGAGCGCCGTCGACGCGGACGTGCCCCGGCTGCGCAGGGGCCATGTCGGCGCAGTGTTCTGGGCGCTGCACCTGCCCGAGGGTATCGACGGCGACCGCGCGGTGGGTGCCACCCTGGACCAGCTGGATCTGGCGAAGGAGGTCGTCGCCGCCCACCCGGAGGGACTGCGCCCGGCCCGCACCACCGGTCAGATCACCGACGCCCGCAACTGCGGCCGGGTCGCCGTGCTGTTCGGGCCCGCCGGCGCCGCCGCGCTCGGCGACTCCCTGGGCGTCCTGCGCTCGCTGCACGTCCTCGGACTGAGGGTGCTCACCCTGACCGGCACGTCCTGGGCGAGCGCGGCCGGGCTGACCCGGTTCGGCGAGGAGGTCGTCCGCGAGATGAACCGGGTCGGCATGATCGCCGACCTCTCCTACGCCTCGCCCGAGACCGTCCAGCGGGTCCTGACCATCTCCAAGGCACCCGTGCTGTTCAGCCGCTCCGCCGCCCGCGCCCTGCGCCCCCACCCGGCCAACCTGCCCGACGAGCTGCTCACCGAGGTCGGTGAGGCGCGGGGCCTGGTTCTGGTGCCGCTGACCGCCGAGCAGACCGGGCCGACGGTCCGTGACGTCGCCGACCACCTCGACCATGTCCGCTCCCTCGCCGGCGCCGACTGCGTGGGTCTGTCCGGCACCTACGACACGGGCACCGCCCACCCGCAGGAGCTCGGCGACACCTCCTGCTACCCGAGGCTGATCGCCGAGCTGCTCCGGCGCGGCTGGGAGGAGTCCGAGGTGGCCCTGCTGACCTGGGGCAACCTCCAGCGCGTCCTGCGCGGCGCCGATTTCACCGCCCGCGCGGCACAGCAGCGCAGGCCTCCGTCGACGGCGACCATCGCGGACCTGGACGGGTAGGCCGGCCGGCGGCTACGGCTGCTCGATCCGGCACGGGCAGGACTACGGCTGCTCGATCCGGCACAGGCAGAAGGGGTGCCCCGCGGGATCGGCGTAGACCCTGAAGTCCTTGCGCTCGTAGTCCTCCCGGTCCAGCACCCGCGCCCCCAGCGCCAGCACCTTCTCCTCGGCCGCGTCGACGTCCTCCCAGGTGCCGCCGGCGTCGAAGTCGAGGTGGAACTGCTGCGAGTCGTGGTCGGCGCTCGGCCAGTCCGGCGGGGCGTACCCCTCCGCCCGCTGGAAGGCCAGCCTGGGCCCGGCGGGGATCTGCAGCACCACCCAGTCCGGGTCCTCCTCCACCGGTGTGCCGCCGCCGACGGCCGCGTAGAAGCGGGCCAGCTCACGCGGCTCGGGGCAGTCGAGGACGACGGAACGCAGCCGGGCGACGGCAGCCATGGGACCTCCCGGATCGGTGTACGGGTCAGCTGGCGCAGAGGCAGAACGGGTGCCCGGCCGGGTCGGCGTAAACCCGCCAGCTCCGCGAGCGGTCCTCGGTCTCCAGCGCCTTCGCACCGAGCGCCAGGACGTGCTTCTCGGCCGCGTCCATGTCCTCGACGGTCAGGTCCAGATGGAACTGCTGCGAGTGCTCGGGCGACGGCCACTGCGGAGGCACGAACCCCGGGGCGGCCTGGAACGCCAGCGTCGGACCGCCGGGCACCTTCAGGTCCACCCAGTCGCCCTCGGCCTCCGGAGTGCCTCCCACCACCTCGGCGTAGAAGCGGGCCAGCGCCTGCGGGTCGGGACAGTCCAGGACAACGGCACCAACCTTGGCTACGGACATGGCTCCTCCTGGTCCACGGTTACCCACAGAGGTGGATAACAGGTAACGGTTACCTCATGCTCCCGCATCAGGGGTAACGTCGCAAGCATGAGTGAGAGATCGCCCGCACCCGGGGGCCTGGCCCTCGTCCAGTCCCTGGTGAACACCCTGGACCTGGAGAGCGGCGCCGACTCGCTCGACACGGCGGAGGGACGGGCGCGCTTCGGGCTGACCGAGCACGAGCTGCCCGCCGCCCGCGACCTGCGGGAGTCGCTGCGCGCCACCCTGCTCGCCCACGCCGGCCACCCGCCGCACCGCGAGGTCACCCCGCTCGGCGCACTGCTCGCCGACGCCCCGCTGGTGGTCACCGTCGACCCGGCCGACGGCGCGGCCGCCCTCGCCCCCCTCGACGACGGTCCCCTGCTCTGCCGCGTGGCCGCGGCCGTGGCCGAAGCGGTCACCGCGGGCACCTGGACCCGTCTCAAGGCCTGCGAGGCCGCCGACTGTCACTGGGCCTACTACGACCGCAGCCCCGCCGGACGCGGCCGCTGGTGCTCCATGCAGGTGTGCGGCGCCCGCGCGAAGATGCGCCGTTACCGGGCGAAGGGCGCATAAAGGGCGCACATAAGGGGCGTAGGAGTCCGCAGGAGCCCTACCGGACCGTGGCTCGTGGTGCAGAATGCAACAAGACGCCGGTTCGGCCGACTGAGCCTCGGCCGAACCGGCGTCACCCGTCCACAGCGGTGTCAGGCGGTGGGACGCCCCATCGCCCGGTAGCGCCAGCCGGCCTTGCGCCACACCTCCGGGTCGAGCGCGTTGCGCCCGTCCAGGATCAGCCGCTCGGCCACGGCCTCGCCCAGCGCCGCCGGATCCAGCTCGCGGAACTCCCGCCACTCCGTCAGATGCAGCACCACGTCCGCGCCCCGCACCGCCTCCAGGGCCGAGCCCGCGTACCCGAGGGTCGGGAAGATGCTGCGGGCGTTGTCCATGCCCTTCGGGTCGTAGACCGTGACCTGGCCGCCCTGGAGATGGATCTGCCCGGCCACGTTCAGTGCCGGCGAGTCCCGCACGTCGTCCGAGTCCGGCTTGAACGTCGCCCCGAGCACCGCCACCCGCTTGCCCAGGAACGGCCCGCCGCCCAGCGCCTGCCGGGTCAGCTCCACCATCCGGCCGCGCTGGCGCATGTTGATCGAGTCGATCTCCCGCAGGAACGTCAGCGCCTGGTCCGCGCCCAGCTCACCGGCGCGCGCCATGAACGCCCGGATGTCCTTCGGCAGACACCCGCCGCCGAAACCGATCCCGGCGCGCAGGAACTTCTTGCCGATCCGGTCGTCGTAGCCGATGGCCTCCGCCAGCTTGGCGACATCACCGCCCGCGGTCTCGCACACCTCGGCCATCGCGTTGATGAAGGAGATCTTGGTGGCCAGGAAGGAGTTCGCGGAGGTCTTCACCAGCTCCGCGGTCGGAAAGTCGGTCACCACGAACGGCGAGCCCTCCGCGATCGGCGTGGCGTACACCTCCCGCAGCAGCTTCTCCGCCCGCTCGCTGCGCACGCCCACCACGATCCGGTCCGGGTGCAGCGTGTCCTGCACCGCGAAGCCCTCCCGCAGGAACTCCGGGTTCCAGGCCAGCTCGGCGTCCTCGCCGGCCGGCGCGTGCTCGGCCAGATACGCGGCCAGCCGGTCGGCCGACCCGACGGGCACCGTCGACTTGCCCACCACCAGCGCCGGGCCCTTCAGATGCGGGGCCAGCGAGGCGAGCGCGGAGTCGACGTACGACATGTCACAGGCGTACTCGCCGTGCCGCTGCGGAGTGTTCACACACAGGAAGTGCACATCGCCGAACTCGCCCAGCTCGGCGAAGTCCATGGTGAACCGCAGCCGTCCCGTGGACCCCTCGATCCCCGCGACATGCCGGCGCAGCAGCTCCTGGAGCCCGGGCTCGTACATCGGGACCTCACCGCGCCGCAGCTTGTCGATCTTCTCCGGAACGACATCGAGGCCCAGCACCTCGAATCCCAGCTCCGCCATGGCCGCCGCGTGCGTCGCGCCGAGATAACCGGTGCCGATCACGGTGATCTTGAGGGCCATGGGTGCTCCAGGGGTATACGGCAGGAAGTGCGGGCCCGAGCATAACCGGGGCACATGGGCGGACCCACCGGCCGATCCGCCGTGCTGTCGTCAAGCTCACCTATCCACGAACGCCGTCCGAGTCTTAAAATTTGAGTTACTTAACGGTAGTTAGCGCCAGCATCACAGCGTTTTGGAGCGTGAGAGACCTTGGCCGGATCGGCTGACTTCGACCTGTACCGCCCGTCCGAGGAGCACGACATGCTCCGCGACGCCGTCCGCTCGCTGGCCGAGGCGAAGATCGCGCCGTTCGCCGCCGCGGTCGACGAGGAGGCCCGCTTCCCGCAGGAGGCCCTCGACGCGCTGGTCGCGAACGACCTGCACGCCGTGCACGTCCCCGAGGAGTTCGGCGGCGCCGGCGCCGACGCCCTCGCCACCGTCATCGTGATCGAGGAGGTCGCCCGCGTCTGCGCGAGCTCCTCCCTGATCCCGGCCGTGAACAAGCTCGGCTCCCTCCCGGTGATCCTCTCCGGCTCCGAGGACCTGAAGAAGCGGTACATGACCCCGCTCGCCAAGGGCGACGCGATGTTCTCGTACTGCCTCTCCGAGCCCGACGCCGGCTCCGACGCGGCCGGCATGAAGACCAAGGCCGTCCGCGACGGCGACCACTACGTGCTCAACGGCGTGAAGCGCTGGATCACCAACGCCGGCGTCAGCGAGTACTACACGGTCATGGCGGTCACCGACCCCACCAAGCGCTCCAAGGGCATCTCCGCCTTCGTCGTCGAGAAGTCCGACGAGGGCGTCTCCTTCGGTGCCCCGGAGAAGAAGCTCGGCATCAAGGGCTCCCCGACCCGCGAGGTCTACCTGGACAACGTCCGCATCCCCGCCGACCGCATGATCGGCGAGGAGGGCACCGGCTTCGCGACCGCGATGAAGACCCTCGACCACACCCGCATCACCATCGCCGCCCAGGCGCTCGGCATCGCCCAGGGCGCCCTCGACTACGCCAAGGGCTACGTCCAGGAGCGCAAGCAGTTCGGCAAGCCGATCGCCGACTTCCAGGGCATCCAGTTCATGCTGGCCGACATGGCCATGAAGATCGAGGCCGCCCGCCAGCTGACGTACGCCGCCGCGGCCAAGTCCGAGCGCGGCGACAGCGACCTCACCTTCCAGGGCGCCGCCGCCAAGTGCTTCGCCTCGGACGTGGCCATGGAGGTCACGACGGACGCGGTCCAGCTGCTGGGTGGTTACGGGTACACCCGGGACTACCCGGTGGAGCGCATGATGCGCGACGCGAAGATCACGCAGATCTACGAGGGGACGAACCAGGTGCAGCGGATCGTCATGGCCCGCAACCTGCCGTAACCCTGCCGGATCAGCGGAAAGGGCGCTCGGATCCCGAGCGCCCTTTCCGCTGCGTGCTTGGCTCAGGCCGCCTGCGTGCTGTCCGCCTGGACCGCAGGGCGGCGGGAGGCGATGACCTTCCTCGCCAGGGAGCGCGGGCTGGTCAGGAAGCCCCAGCCCCACGACATGTGCATGGTGGCGAGCGCCACCGGGATCTGCAGCCGCGCCTTCAGCGGCAGGCCCTTGCCCGCCGGTATCGAGCCGAGCAGGATCGCCGCGAGGTAGCCGCCGGGCACGACGAAGCCCCACGGGGTGAGCAGCGCGCCCGCCAGGGTGCCGGCCGCGATCGCGCACACGGCGGTCGGCGGGGCGAGGTAGCGCAGGTTGATGGAGCCGGCGTGGTAGCGGGCGACGACGTGCCGCCAGCGGCCGTAGTCCTTGTACTGCTTGGCCAGCGCGCGCACGCTCGGCCGGGGCCGGTACGACACCTTCAGCTCGGGCGAGAACCAGATGAGTCCGCCCGCCTCGCGGATGCGGAAGTTCAGCTCCCAGTCCTGGGCGCGGATGAACTCCACGTTGTAGCCGCCCTGCTGCTCCAGCGCCTCGCGCCGGAAGACACCGAGGTAGACGGTCTCGGCGGGGCCGGCCTCGCCGCCGGTGTGGAAGGCGGCGTTGCCGACGCCGATCCGGGACGTCATGGCGGCGGCGACCGCGTGCTCCCAGTCGGTCTCGCCCTCGGCGTGCATGATGCCGCCGACGTTCTGCGCGCCGGTCTCCTGAAGGAGCCGCACGGCGGTGGCGATGTAGTTCGGGGAGAGCATCCCGTGCCCGTCGACGCGGACGACGATCGGATGGCGGGAGGCCTTGATCGCGGCGTTCAGGGCGGCCGGGGTGCGGCCGGTCGGGTTGGGCACGGTGTGCACCCGCGGATCCTCGGCGACGAGCTCGGCGGCGATCTCGTCCGTGCGGTCCGTGGACGGACCGAGGGCGATCACGACCTCCATCTCGCCGGCGTACTCCTGGGCGAGGATCGCGCGGACCGCGCCACGCAGATGCCGCTCCTCGTTGAGGACGGGCATGATCACGGAAACGGCCGGGGGCCGCACGTCGGGATTGGCGTTCATAGGGGGCTCACGTTACCGCGAACGGGGGACACCGCTGCGCGCGCCGGGGGCGATACGCCGGGCCGGAGATCGTATCGGCCTACCGTGCTCACGATCCCACGTACGGCCGTCGTCCGGAGGTGTTCCCCCTTGCCCACGCCGCCGCGCTCCCCCCGGCCCCGCCCCGCCCCGCAGCGCCGCCCACCCGCGCAGCGCCGGGGCGCGCCGCGTCCGCCCGCGCGCCGGAAGCCGCGCTGGGCGATGCGGGCGGTGACCACGCTGTCCGTGGTGGTGCTCGCCTCGGCCGGAATCGGGCACACGGTGGTCACCAGCCTCGACGCGGAGATCGACCGCGTGGACCCGTTCCGCGACATGAAGAACCGCCCCGAGGCCGGTGACGGCATGAACGTGCTGCTGGTCGGCA
Source organism: Streptomyces sp. NPDC052012 (assembly GCF_040689265.1). Taxonomy (NCBI): domain Bacteria; kingdom Bacillati; phylum Actinomycetota; class Actinomycetes; order Kitasatosporales; family Streptomycetaceae; genus Streptomyces; species Streptomyces sp. NPDC052012. The sequence goes on along the minus strand of NZ_JBFAXA010000039.1, from coordinate 16,262 downwards.
CCGACGGCCGCGAGAAGCTCAGCGAGGAGCAGCGCAGGGCGTACCGGCTCGGCGGGGCGCCCTGCCACTGCACCGACACCATCATGATCGTGCACATCTCGGAGGACCGGGAGCGGGCCAGCGTGGTGAGCCTGCCGCGCGACTCGTACGCGATGACGCCGCCGCACACCGACCGTGTCAGCGGCGAGCAGCACAAGGGGCACCCCCTCAAGCTCAACGCGGCGTACGCGGAGGGCGGGCCGCAGCTGACGGTGCGCACGGTGGAGAAGATGACCCGGGTGAAGATCGACCATTACCTGGAGGTCGACTTCACCAGCTTCATGAAGACCGTCGACGTGGTCGGCGGCGTCGAGATCTGCACCGACCGGCACCTCAAGGACAGCCACACCGGCCTCGACCTGCCCGCCGGCCGGCACACCCTCAAGGGCGGCCAGGCCCTGCAGTACGTCCGCGCCCGCTACGTCGACGGCGCCTCCGACCTCGGCCGGATGCAGCGCCAGCAGCGCTTCATGGCCGCCCTCGTCGACCGGGTCACCTCCTCCGGCATCCTGCTGAACCCGATGAAGTTCCGTGACGTCACCCTCGCCGTCCTGGGCTCGGTCCGCGCCGACAAGGGCTTCGGCACGGACGAGCTGCTGGACCTGGGCCGGGCCATGCGGAACTTCTCGCCCTCCTCCTCGGAGTTCACGACCGTGCCCATCCGGACGATGGGGTACGCCGTCAAGGGCGTCGGCTCGACCCTGAAGTGGGACCCCGAGAAGTCCGGGCAGATCTTCGAGGCGCTGCGCCGGGACCAGCCGCTGTCCGTGCACCGCCCGCGCGACGCGGCACTGCGCGTCCCGGTGGACCCCAAGCAGATCCGCGTCCAGGTGCAGAACGGCACCGGGACCGCCGGCCTCGGCCGCCGCGTCGACGCGGCCCTGGCGGCGACCGGGTTCGCCACCACCAAGGCTCCCGTCAACGCGGCCCAGCGCGATGTGAAGCGGACCGTCGTCGCCTACGACCCCCGCTGGGACCGCTCCGCGAAGTCCCTGGCGGCGGCCCTGCCGGGCAGCCAGTTGCGCGCGGTCAAGGGCCAGGGCGCGACCCTGAAGGTCATCGCCGGGGCGGACTTCGTGAAGGTCCGCAAGGTGCGCGCCGAGGACCCGGGCCGCGGGGAGTTCGGTGTGGTCAGGGGCGACGAGGTGGGGTGCGGGTCGTAGCGTTCGGGTGGGCGGGGCGTCAGTCCTCGTAGCCCTCCGCCGCCCGCTTCTCCCGCAGCTCCATGATCGCGCGGCGGCGGGCCAGGCGGTGGGTGCGCCGGATCTGCGCCTCCTGGTAGCGGCGCCGGTCCCGGTCGGTCTCGGGTATCACCGGCGGCACGCGGCGCGGCTTGCCGTCGGCGTCGACGGCGGCGAACACCAGGTAGGCCGATCCGACCTGGGTGGCCGGGGCGGACTCGTTCCAGCGTTCGGCCAGCACCCGCACGCCGACTTCCATCGAGGTCCGGCCGGTCCAGTTGACCTGCGCCTTCACATGGACCAGATCACCGACGCGGACCGGCTCCAGGAAGGCCATCTCGTCCATGGAGGCGGTGACCGCGGGCCCGCCGGAGTGCCGCCCGGCGACCGCGCCCGCCGCGTCGTCCACCAGCTTCATGATCACACCGCCGTGCACCGTCCCCAGGAGGTTGGTGTCGTTGTGGGTCATGATGTGGCTGAGGGTCGTACGGGACGCCGAGGTGGGCTTGCCCGGGATGTCCGGACTCTCCGTCTGTGCGGCTGGGGCCTGGTCTGTCATGGCCTCCACCTTATGCCGGGGTGACATGCGGGTGATTTGTGTCAGCTTCGCAACAGCGCCGCCCCTATTTTCCGACGACCCTTGTATGGCGCGGCGCCCGGACCTGCACACTGGGGCCCATGAACGATTGGCCCGAGGCATGGTCCGACGACAACCGCGGCGGCCGCTACGGACGTGGGAGCGCGAGCGCACAGCCCGAGAGCGCCCGCGTGATGCGGCAGGTCCGCCGCGGCCCGACGGCACCGCCCGGGCAGGGCGCGTACGGCGGAGTGCCCCGGCAGCCGTCGTACGTGGACGGCGGCTACGACGCCGGATACGACAGCGGCTACAACACGGGCCAGGTCTACGGCAGCCCCGGCGGCGGCTCCGGCGGCTCCGGCGGTCCCGGTGGCCCCGGCCCCGACGGACGGTACCCGCAGCGGCCCGCGCCGGACTGGCGCCGCCGGATCAAGTGGACGGCGCTGACGCTCGTCACTGTGCTGATCGTCACCACGGTCGGCACGTACTTCTGGGCCGACTCCAAGCTCAACCGGGACGTCGACCTGTCCACGGTGATCGACCGCCCGGAGAAGGGCGAGGGCACGAACTACCTGATCGTCGGCTCCGACAGCCGTGAGGGGCTGAGCGACGAGCAGAAGAAGGACCTGCACACCGGGTCCGCCGACGGCAAGCGCACGGACTCGATGATGATCCTGCACACCGGCGACAACGGCCCGACGCTGATCTCGCTGCCCCGCGACTCCAACGTCACGATCCCCGAGTTCAAGGGCTCCGAGTCCGGCAAGACCCGGCCCGCGATGGGCGCGAACAAGCTGAACGCGGCGTACTCGATCGACGGCCCGACGCTGCTGGTGCGCACGGTGGAGTTCAACACCGGACTGCACATCGACCACTACGTCGAGATCGGCTTCGCCGGCTTCGCGAACATCGTGGACGCGGTCGGCGGTGTGGAGATGGACATTCCGCAGGACATCAAGGACACCAAGTCCGGCGCCGACTTCAAGAAGGGCAAGCAGACCCTGAACGGCGAGGAAGCCCTAGCCTTCGTCCGCACCCGGTACGCGCTGGCCGGCTCCGACCTGGACCGCACCAAGAACCAGCAGAAGTTCCTCTCCGCCCTCGCCAACCAGGTGGCGACGCCGAGCACGGTCCTCAACCCCTTCAAGCTCTACCCGACGATGGGCGCGGGCCTGGACTCGCTGGTCGTCGACAAGGACATGGGGCTGTTCGACCTGGCCGACATGTTCTGGGCGATGAAGGGCGTCAGCGGCGGCGACGGCAAGTCCATGAACATGCCGATCGCGGGCAGCGCCGGCAACGGCAATCTGCAGTGGGACATGACCAAGGTGAAGACCCTGGTCAGCCAGCTGAAGAACGACGAGAAGGTCACCGTCTCGGGGAACTGAGCCCGCACCGCACCGAGGGCACCCCCACGGGGTGCCCTCGGTGTTTCCCGGTGTTTCTCGCGTACGTCACATCGTGGCGCCCGCCATCGTGCGGCACATCTCGGCGCAGCGGCGACAGGACTCGGCGCAGCGCATCATCTGGTCGTCGTCCGGCATGGACATACACGCCTCGGCGCACATGTCACAGGCGCGGGCGCACATCGCGCACATCTCGTTCGACAGCGGCGAGCGGCGCATCATCATGTCGGCGCACATGCGGGTCATCTCGGCGCAGTCCATCAGCGCGCGCATGATCTGCACCGGCGCCTGGCCGGCCATCTGCAGGCAGGAGCTCATGGTCTCCTCGCAGATGCTGTGGCAGGACATGCACGCGTTGACGCAGTCCTGCATCTCCTTGCTCATCGGGGTGGCGGCGGCGGACTGGGTCATGGCTTCCTCCCGGGGGACGAAAGGGGGGCCGGGGATCGGCCCCTCGCCCCTCCGTCCTACGCCCCTCACGCCATGACCACCACAGGACGGACAAAACCGGCCCTTCGGCCGCTACCAGCTGAACGCCGGATCGACGTGCATGCAGGCCGTGTCGTCCGCGCCGTTGAGCGGCTCGGCCGACTCGGGCGGGGCGGTGTCCTGCTCCGGGGCCTGGTACGTCCTGCCCTCGCGCCAGTCCGCGCCGACGACGAGGGTGACCCCGGAGACGTCGGTGGAGCGCTGCACCGCGGACGCCGGGATGCCGAGGGCCTCGGCGACGCGGTGGGCGTCGCCCTCGAGGTCGGCGCTCGGGTAGCGCACCACCGTCGACTGCTCGCTGAGGGCGCTGGTGGTGTCGGCGGTCGCGGAGGTGAAACCTTTGTCCTCCAGCAGGGCGCGCACGGTGCTCGCCCGGCCGGGAGCCGCGCCCTCGGTCTCCGTGCGGGTGCCGTTGCGGACCTGGACGGCGATCTCGGCGTCGGGGGCGGCCGGGTCCGACGGGACGACCTGCTCCGGCCGCCCGGACGGCTTCACGTCCCGGCCGTCCAGGGCGATGTCCTCGCGCACCAGCCGGAACAGCTTCTCGGCGTCCTCGGTGGGCTCCACCCGGGCGCCCACGAACCGGTTGGGCATCGTCGTCATGGTGATGCGTTCCGGCTTCACCTTGCGCAGCTCGCCGCTGAGGTCGTACAGCTTCTTGACGGTGTCGAGCCCGGGGTCGACGGTGAGGGCCTCGGTGGCGCGCTCGGCGAGCCGGCGCAGCTTGTTGGGGCTGCTCAGGGTGGCGTTCTCGCGCAGCTGGCGCATCAGCGAGGTCATGTACATGTGCTGGGCCTTGGCGCGGGCGAGGTCGGTGCCGCCCTCGAAGCCGTACCGGGTGCGCAGCCACTGCAGGGCCTGCTCGCCCTTGACGTAGGTGGTGCCCTTCTCCAGTCTCAGCCCGGAGCCCTGGCCCATGCTGTTCCGGGAGTGGATGTTGGCGTCCACGCACACCGGGACGCCGCCGACCGCGTCGGCCATGGAGACCACGCCCGCGAAGTCGACCATGAGGAAGTGGTCGATGTGGATGCCGGTGAGCTCCTGCCAGGTGGCCACCGTGCAGCCGGGGCCGCCGCGCCCGAGGCTCTGATTGGTCATCACCCGCCCCTCGCTCGCCGGGTAGACCTTCCCGTCGTCCGGGTCGGTGCACTTGGGGATCTTCACCAGGGTGTCGCGGGGCATGCTGATCACGGACATGTTGGTCCGGTCGGCGGACAGGTGCACCAGCATCTGGACGTCGGCCAGCGGGGTCGAGCCGAACGTCTCGCGGGCGCCGCCGAGTTGCTGGTTCTCCTTGGTGTCCCGGGCGTCGGAGCCGATGAGGAGGATGTTCAGCGGGGTCTGTCCGGCGGCGTTCGGGGTCGGCTCGGCGACCTTGTTGTCGCCCAGGTTCAGCGGCTGCTTGTCGATGTTGCCGTTCAGCTGGCGGTAGTAGAGGTAACCGGCCGTCGCCGAGCCGGCTATGAGCAGCGCGAGGACGGCGGCGGACCACTTGAGCAGGCGGCGTCCGCGCCGCGGGCGGTCCCGGTCGTCCGGGCCGGCCGGGTCCTCGACCGGGGGCGGTTCGCTCCGGCCGTCGTCACGGAGCGTTCCCCGCACGGCGTTCCGCGTCACTGCCGCCGTCCTCCCCACCCCTGGCACCCCTCGTGTCGTCGAACAGGCCCGTCCTGCGTCCTGTTAGACGCATGACGGGCCCGTCAGTTGCCCCCTGGAATCAACCGGTTTCAACAAATGTTCGGACGACCGCGCAGACTCGCTCAGCTGAGCGTCACCGCGCGCATTCCACCGTGTCCGCCGTGGACTTCTCCACGTCCGGCACCACCGTCCGTGACCGGTCGAGCCGCACACCGGCGCCCAGGAAGTCCCTGCCGAGGGTGAGGGCCATGGTGGGCAGGCCCTGGGAGCCGGTGACGCTCCCGCCGGGCTTCAGCGCCGATCCCGGCAGACCCATGAGGTCGGCCAGGCGCCGTGCCTGGGCGGCCTGGTCGGGGGCGTACTCCAGCGTGGTCCTGCTCCGGGCCGCGAACGCGTTGCCCGCGTTCTCCGCCTCGACCACGCCCTGTTCGGCCTGGAGCCACCGCACGGTCTCCTGGGCGCTGCCCGCCGGGGCGCCGCCGTTGAGGACACGGACGCGCACCTCGGAGGCCGGGGCCCGGGGACCCTCCAGCCGGGCGGCGCCGGCCATGCTCTCCCGCGCGTTGTCCTTCTTCCGCCGCTCCTCGACCTCGGTGAGCGGCACATCGTCGCGGATCGCCGCGAACAGCTGTGGTGCTTTGGACTCGTCCAGGACGACGGTCGCCTTCACCGCCTCCGCCGGGTTGTCCCGCACCGGGACGGTCGTGAAGGCGATGTTCTTCGTCGGCACCTTCCGCAGTTCCAGCGCGATGTCCTTGAGGGTGCTCACCTTGCCGATGCCGGTGTCCACGGTCAGCGCCTTGGTGGCCGCCTCGGCCAGCCGCAGCAGCCTGCCGGGGTCGGTGAGGGTGTCGCCGGAGGCCATCTTCCGCATCAGCGAGGCCAGGAAGTGCTGCTGGGCCCTGATCCGGTCGAGGTCGCCCTGGTTGCCGAAGCTGTGCCGGGTCCGTACGAACGCGAGGGCGTCCTCGCCCTCCACCGTCGACTCGCCCGCCGGGAGCCGCAGCTTCGACTCCCGGTCGTCCACGGGGTGTTCGAGGCACACCGTGACGCCGTCCACGGCCGCGGTGAGGGTCTTCACCGCGTTGAAGTCGGCCATCATGAAGTGGTCGGGCTTGATGCCGGTGACGCCGGCCACCGTGCGCATGGTGCAGCCCGGGTCCCGGCCGCCCTCGCCGAGGCTCCGGTTGAAGCGGACGCCCCGCTGCCCGGGGACGACCTTCTGCGAGCCGTCCTCCAGCTTCGTCGGGCAGTCGGGGATGTCGACGATCAGGTCGCGCGGGATGCTGAGCGCGGTCGCGTTCGTGCGGTCCTCGGCGACGTGCAGCAGGATCGTGGTGTCGGCGTGCCCGGTGCTGCCGCGGTCGCCGTAGCCGCCGTTGCCCTTGCCGGTGCGCCTGTCGGTGCCGATGACCAGGATGGTGAAGGCCTCGTCCCTGCTGAAGCCGCCCTTGCCCGCGTCGCCGACGTCGGTCGTGGTGACGTTGCCTTCGAGGTGTCTGAGGTAGAGGTAGCCGGCCGTGCCCGTGCCGAGCACCACGAACGCCATCGCCCCGCCCGCCCACAGCAGGGCTCTCCTGGTCCTGGGCTTCCGCCGTTGCGGCACGGTCCCTCGCGTCCTTACGCTCACACTGGTGAAGTGCTGACAGTATCCACACAGTTGAGCCCCGGGAGACGCCAGTGACACGTGCCGCGCCGGCTACCAGCGGTACGGCTCGTACACGTCCATGCACTTGCCGGTCTCCGAGGCGTTGAGCGCGTCGGTGGTCTCCGGCAGCTCACCTGCCCCGGGCGACTTCTGCTTCGGATAGGCCGTCCCCTCGCGCCAGTCCGCGCCCACCACCACGGTCACCTTGGCGACGTCCTCGTACGGCTTGACCGAACTCATGGGAATCCCGAGCGACTTGGCGACCCGCCGGGCGTCGCCCTTGAGGTCCCCGCTGGGATACCGCACGACCGTCCGCTTCTCGGACCCGGCGCCCGAGGTGTCCGGCACGGCCTGTGCGAAGCCCTTGCCGACCAGGGTCTGGGCGATCGCGCTCGCCCGCCCGCCGACCGGGCCGAGGGTCGAGGAGCCGGTGGCGTTCTGCACCTGGACGTCGATCTCACCGTCCGGTGCGGCGGGATCCTTCGCGGCCTTGTCGTCCGCCGCCTTCTTCGCGCCGGATCTGCCGCCCTTGTCGTCGAAGGGGATGTCGTCCCGGAGCATCGTCCACACCTGTTCGGCGTCGGCGCCGGCCGGGAGAAGGTGGTTGCGGTCCTGCGGATCCTCGACCGTGGGCATCGTGGTCATGGTGATGCGGTCCGGCGGAACCGTCTTCAACTGCATTCCCAGGTCGAAGAGCTTCTTCACCGAGCCGATCTCCTCCGACACGGTCAGCGACTTGACGGCCGCGTCGGCGAGGTCCGTCAGACGGCCGGTGTCGGTGAAGACGTTCTGCCCCCGCAGGGTGCGGATCATCGAGTTCATGTACATGTGCTGCGCCCGGGCCCGCAGCTGGTCGCTGCCCCAGGCGTGCCGGGTGCGCAGCCACTGGAGCGCCTGCTCGCCCTTGACCTTGTGCGAGCCGGCCTTCATCTTCAGCCCCGAGCCGCCGGACATCGTGGGCAGCGGGCGGTCCCACACGTTCTGGTTGACGCACACCTCGACACCGCCGATGGCGTCGGCCATCCGCACCACCCCGGCGAAGTCGATCGTCATCCAGTGGTCGATGTAGACGCCGGTGAGGTTCTGCCAGGTGGCCAGGGTGCAGCCGGCGCCGCCACGGCCCAGGGAGGACGTGATGATGTCGTTGGTCGCCGGGTAGACCTTCTCGCTGTCCGGGTCGGTGCACTTGGGGATGTCGACGCGGGTGTCGCGCGGAATGCTCACCACGGCGGCGCTCTTGCGGTCGGCGGCCAGGTGGATCAGCATCTGCACATCGCCGCGCGGCGGTTCGCCGCGGGTGTCCCGGCTGCCGCCCAGCTTCACGTTCTCGTCGGAGGCGCGGCTGTCCGAGCCGATCAGCAGGATGTTCAGCGGCGTCTGCCCTGCCGCGTTCGGCTGTGTCTTGCCGACCTTGGAGTCGCCGCTGCTGCGCTCGCCCTTGCCGAGACTGCCGTTGAGGTGCTCGTAGTAGAGGTAACCGGCGCCGGCCGTCCCGAGTATCAGCACCGCCAGCGTCGTCGCCGACCAGCGCAGCGCGCGCCGCCCCCGCCGCGGCCCGCGCCCGCCGTGCCGCCGGACCGGCGCCGCGCGGCGTCTTCCCGGGCCGTCACCGCCCTCCGGGGACGGCCGCCCGCCGGACGGAGCGGCCCCCTGGCCCGCCGGCCGGCGCGAGGCTCTCGCACCCGGCCGTGTCCCCTCCCCGTGCACACTGCTCTGCGTCATCGTCGTGCTTCCCCCACCCTTCGGTTCCCCACCCCTGCGCAACCCTGCGCACTCACACGACGGGCCCGCCCCGCGTCCCGTAAGACGCGGCACAGGCCCGTCAGGTCACTTGGCGCACTCGACCTTGTCCGCCGTGGACTTCTGGATGTCGTCCGGCGCCTTCGTCGCGCCCGTGAGCGGCACTCCGGCGCCCTTGAAGTCCTTGCCCAGGGTCAGCGTCATCGCGGGCAGGCCCTGCGAGTTGGTGACGCTCTTGCCGGGCTTCAGCGCCGAGCCGGACAGGCCCATGATGTCGGCGAGCCGGCGCGCCTGGTCGGCCTGGTCGGGCGCGTACTCCAACGTCGTCCTGCTCAGGTTCTCGGGCGCGTTGCCGGCGTTCTCCGACCGCGTGACGCCCTGCTCGTTCTGCAGCCAGGTGAGGGTGGCCGACGCGCTGCCCGAGACGGCACCACCGTTCAGGATGCGCACCCGGACCTCGGAGGCCGGTGCCTTGGTGCCCTTCAGCCGGGCGGCGACGGCGGCCTTCTCCTTCTTCTTCTGCTTCTTGACCTCCGTGAACGACACGTCGTTCTGGATCAGGTCGAACACCTGAGGGGCCTTGGACTCGTCGAGGACGACGGTCGTCGGCACCTTCTCCGCCGGGTTGTCCTTGACCGGCACGGTGGTGAAGGTCAGGTTCTTGGTGTTGAGCTTGCCCAGCTCCAGACCGAGGTCCTTGAGCTTGTTGATGCTGTCCAGCTGGGAGTCGACGGTGAGCGCCTCGGTGCCCGCCTCCGCCAGCTTGATCATCTTCGAGGGGCTGGTGAGCGTGTCGTTCGACTTCAGCTTCCGCATCAGCGCGCTGAGGAACTGCTGTTGCAGCTCGATCCGGCTCAAGTCACCGCCGAAACCGACCGAGTGGCGGGTGCGCACGTACGCCAGCGCCGTCTCGCCCTCGATGGTGTGCGTGCCCTTGGACAGCTTCAGATGGGAGTCGGGGTCGTCGATGTCCTTCGCCAGACAGACCTCGACGCCGCCGACCGCGGAGGTCAGCGTCTTGACCGCGTTGAAGTCGGCCACCATGAAGTTGTCCGGCTTGATGCCGGTCAGCTCGGTCACGGTCCGCGCGGTGCAGCTGGGCGTACGGCCGCCCTGGCCGAGGCTGGTGTTGAAACGGACGCCCTGCGAGCCGGCGATGACCTTCTGCGAGCCGTCCTCCTGCGTGGTCGGGCAGTCGGGGATGTCGACGATCAGGTCGCGCGGGATGCTGAGTGCGGTGGCGTTGGAGCGGTCCTTGGAGACGTGCAGCAGGATCGTGGTGTCGGCGTGCCCGGCGCTGCCCTTGTCGCCGTAGCCCTCGTTGCCGGCGCCGGTGCGTTTGTCGGTGCCGATCAGCAGGATGTTGATCGCCTTGTCCTTGCTGAACCCGCCGGTGCTCGCGCCGTCGTCGGAGACGGACGTGATGTTGTCGTTGAGGTGCTCCAGATAGAGATAGCCGGCCGTGCCGACCGCGAGGACCACGAACGCCATCACCCCGCCGGTCCACAGCAGGGCCTTCTTCGCCTTCGCCTTCTGCTTGACCGGCCGGCGCCCGCGCCGTCCCGGAGGCGGCTCCTGCGGCACCCCGCGGCGCCTGCGCGGCGGCGGCACCTCACGGCCGGGCACCGCGCGGCCGGGCCGCTCCGGAGCCGCCGTACGACCGCGCGCCGCGCCGCCGCCTGGGGTCCGGGGTCTGCGCGGCGAGGGGATGGTCGACTGCGGTGCGGAAGGGCTCAGTCGCAGTTCGTATTCACCGGTGTTCGGGTTGAGCACCCACTGGTCTGCGGGGTCGATGTTCTCCGCCCGCCCACGGCCTTGCGCGTCCACGGTCGCTTGCATCCTCCGTCGGGGCCACGCGGCGCCTTTCCCCTCCAAAGGCGCTCGGGTCTCGGTCAACAGTGCGCGGCCTCGAGGACTGACCTGTGGGACTGACCTGAAGGAACGGACGCACCGGATCGCTCACACTAACCGCCCGGATCAGTCCGCGGCGACGCCGGTGACAAATTCCACGTTCCTACAAGCGGGCAATTCGCCCATTTCCCTGGACAAGGGTTCGCAGCCTTGGAGTTGCCTTGGAGTCACCTTTACGTGCAGGCGTCCTCGGCGGCGGTGTTCCCGGAGAACGTCGGCGCCGGAGAAGCCGTCCCGGAGGGTTCTCCCGATACCTTTTCCGTGGCCTTTCCGTCACCGTCCGTGGTGCGCTTGCCCAGGGCGACCACCAGTGGGGCGTCCGTGCGCAGCCGCTCGAACAGTTTCCGTGCCGCGGGCTGGGCGAGTTGGTCCCGATTGACGTTGTGGACGTACGGCTCCCGCGGAACGGTCAGGAATTGCACACGTTCCGTGGGGATGTCACGCACCCCGCGCACGAGTTCGTACAAACCACGCAAGCTCGCCAGTTCCGGGTCCGTCGTGAGGGACGAGGTGGCGGCGTCGAGAACGGGATACAGCTTCGCCGGATTCAGCAGTACGTCATTGCTGCGCACCTTGTTGACGAGAGCCCCGAGGAACCGCTGCTGCCGCTCCATCCGTTCGGTGTCGCTGCCGTCGCCGAGGGACTTGCGGGCCCGGACGAACCCGAGCGCCTGCTCGCCGTTCAGCGTCACTCGGCCCGCCGGCAGCTTCAGCTTGGCGTCCTTGTCGTCGACGGGCCTGCGCAGGCACACCTCGACCCCGTCGACCGCGTCGACCATCTCCTTGAAGCCGTGGAAGTCGACCACGACATGATGGTCGACCCGGACATTCGTGAGCTTCTCGACGGTACGGATGGTGCACGCCGAACCGCCCACCTGGAAGGCGTAGTTGAACATCGCGGACATCGGCTCGGCGCGGGAGCCGTCCCGGCGCAGACAGCCGGGCACGTCCACCATCAGATCCCGCGGTATCGACACCGCGGTGGCGCTGCGCCGGTCCGCGGACAGATGCAGCAGGATCGCCGTGTCGGACCGCTCGGTCCCCGAGTCCCGCCCGTAGCGCCGGTTCTCCTCCCCGGACCGCGAGTCCGAGCCGATCAGCAGGATGTTCCGGGCGCCCTTCACCAGCGAGGTGGGCCGCTCCTTCTCGAACCGCTCGAGCTCGGCCATCGCCGCCTCGTCCGGCGTGATGTTCCCCTCCAGCTTCCGGTACACCGCCCAGCCGGCACCGGCGGCCAGCACCAGCACCGCGGCGACACCGATCGCGGTCCCGTGCAGCCAGTGCCGCCGTCTGCGGCGCGCCAGACCTCGTCCGCTCGCCGTGGCGCCCGATGCGGGCTCCGGTCCGGGCTCCGCTCCGTGCTGCGGCTCCGCCGAGGAGGTGTCTGCGGTGTCGCTCATGACCGGGTCCACCCCTCACTGCGTGCCGGGACGGGCGTACGGAGGCCTGCGGGACGGCGTGTGTCCCTTCGACCATGACCCCGACGGGCGGTGAGGGCGGGGTGTTGTTGCGCCGAACGGGGGAATCGGGCGGGCTCGCCGGGACACCCCCTAGCGTGCGATGACCGTGACCCGTTCGCTCTCCACCCGCTTGTCGAGGGCGTCCGCGGCGAGCCGGTCCAGGTTCCGGCACAGCACCACGGAGCCGCCGGTCGCCAGGGGGCCGTACAGACCCGCGTTCAGCCCCTCCCACGTGTCGTACGGCAGCCCCGACAGCACGCGCGAGCCGGGACCGGTCAGCCCGATCTCCGGCGCCTCGGCCCGGGCCCGCTCGACCACCTCCGCCCCGGTGAACTCCCGCCCCGCCACGATCAGCGCCGGCTCCTCGGGATCCACCGGCGCGTACGGCACGAAGCGGTCGCCCTGGCCCGGGACCTCCACGGCGTAGTCGGCGAAGCCCTCCGGCGGCTGCGGGAAGCGTCCGCCCAGCGGCCGGAGCGCCAGCGCGACCCGCGCGCCCCGGCAGGCGCGCGCCTGCTCGAGTGTCTCCGGGCCGCTCACCACGATGTCGGCCGCCGCCGGGTCCCCGGCCACGTCCGCGACAGCACCGGTCGACGCGCACGCCAGCAGCCACACCGCCGTCTGCCAGTGCGCGGGCAGCAGCAGTGCCACCCGGTCGCCCGGCTCGGCGGACAGCTCGTCCTGGAGCAGGTTCGCGGTCTTGGCCACCCAATTGGCGAAGGTGGCCACGGACAATTCGACCCGCTCGCCCGTGGCGTCGTCGTAAAAGGTCACCAGGGGGCGTCCCGGGTCCGCGGCCAGCGCGGAACTCAGCAGGTCGGCAGGGGTGCGGTCGGTGGCGTTCACCCGAGCAAGCGTACGCGGACACCGCCTCGCGCACCGCGTGCACGGGGCACCGGTTCGGGGGAACGGGCGCCTGCCGCACGGCACTTCCCCGATGGCAGTTTCGTGCGGGTCTGTCCAAGCTCGGGGCATGCGTGGAATTCTTGCTTCCTCAATCGGTGTCACTTGCGCCGCCGCCCTCGCCCTCCCGCTCGCCCCGCCCGCCACCGCGGCGGCCGCGAGAGGGGCGCCCACGGCAGAAGCGGCCACGCGCGCGAGCGTCCCGGCCGCCGAGCCGTCCGTCCCCGGCAGCACCCAGTCGCTGCCCCTGAACCCCCTCAGCCAGGACCGCACCTCCGGCGCCGCCGTCTTCGGCCTCGCTCCCCGGACGGTCCGTCACTTCTCCCTCCTCGGCGTGATCTGGGACGACCCGGCCGCCGAACTCCACGGCCGCGTCCAGGTGCGCACCCGCGCGACCGGCACGGGCACCTGGTCCGGCTGGCAGGACGTCGAGACCCACAACGCCGACCACGCGGCCGATCCCGGCACCGCGGAACGCTCCTCGGGGCGCGTCCGCGGCGCCACCGCACCGCTTTGGGTGGGCGAGTCGGACGGGGTGGAGATCCGGGTGCAGGCGGAGCCGGAGCCGTCCGGTGCGGATTCCGGTACAGCCCCTGGTACGGCTTCTGGTACGGCTTCTGGTGAGGCGCGGACCGGGGAGGCCGCGGGGGCGCTGCCCGCCGGTCTGCATCTCGAACTCATCGACCCCGGTGCGGATCCTGCCCCGGCCGAGGCGCCGGCAGCCGCGGCCCCGCCGCCCGGCACCGCCGCGGACGAGTCCCGTACGGGCGTCATGACCGCCGAGGAGACCGCCGTGTCCGAGGCCAACGCCGGGCTCGCGCCCCTCGGCGCCACCGAGATCCCCGCGCTGACCCGTGCGCAGACCGAGGCGGAGCTGCTCGCGCTGCGCGGCACGGAGGCGGCCGGGGCCGTGGACGCGGCGGGGACCGGCGGGCAGCAGCAGGCCAAGCCGTACATCGGTCCGCGGCCCGCCATCACGACGCGCCGGGGGTGGGGTGCGAACGAGGGCCTGCGCAAAGGCGGGTTCGTCTACACGAAGAAGGTCAAGGCGGCCTTCGTGCACCACACCGCCTCCGGCAACAACTACTCGTGCGCGCAGGCGCCTTCCCTCATCCGCGGCTTCTACCGCTACCACGTGGTGAGCCTGGGCTGGCGGGACATCGGCTACAACTTCCTCATCGACAAGTGCGGAAGGATCTACGAGGGCCGGGCCGGGGGAGTGGCCCAGCCGGTCATGGGAGCCCACACCCTCGGGTTCAACAGCAACAGCATGGGTGTCGCGGTCATCGGCTCCTACGGCTCCAAGAAGCCGTCGTCCTCCGCCGTGAAGGCCGTCTCGCGGCTCACCGCGTGGAAGCTCGGTCTGCACGGCATGAATCCGAAGTCCAAGACATATCTGACCTCCGCCGGTGGCAACCTGTACGGAAAAGGCAAGAAGGTGCGACTGAACGTGATCTCCGGTCACCGGGACGGGTTCAACACCTCGTGCCCCGGGGGGAAGCTCTACGGCAAGCTCGGCAAGGCCCGCAGCACGGCGGCCCGCTACCAGGGACGCTGAGGCTCGGGGCGGCGCCGGTTCGTATCTCTCCCTGCCGGAGGGTCTGCATACACTGACCGGCCGAAAGACAGTTCGGCCGGTCCCGGCAGGAAGCAGAGACGACAGGTGACAGAAGCGATTCTCCTGGTCGGGGGCAAGGGCACGCGACTGCGCCCGCTCACGGTGCACACGCCCAAGCCCATGGTCCCTGCGGCCGGGGTGCCCTTCCTCACGCACCAGCTGGCGAGAGCGAGAGCGGCGGGCGTCGAGCACATCGTGCTGGCGACGTCGTACCTGGCCGAGGTGTTCGAGCCGTACTTCGGCGACGGGTCCTCGATGGGGCTGCACATCGAGTACGTCACGGAGGAGGAGCCGCTCGGCACGGGCGGGGCGATCCGGAACGTGGCGTCGCGGCTGCACTCGGGGCCGGACGAGCCGGTGCTCGTCTTCAACGGCGACATCCTGACGGGGCTGGACATCCAGGCGCTGGTGCGCACGCACGAGACGTCCGGTGCGGATGTCTCGCTCCACCTGACGAAGGTGACGGACCCTCGGGCGTACGGGCTGGTCCCGACGGACTCGACGGGCCGGGTCCTGGCGTTCCTGGAGAAGCCGCAGACGCCGGAGGAGATCGTCACCGACCAGATCAACGCGGGGGCGTACGTGTTCCGCCGGTCTGTCATCGACGCGATCCCGGTGGGGCGGCCGGTGTCGGTCGAGCGCGAGACGTTCCCGGAGTTGCTGTCGGCGGGGGCCCATCTCCAGGGCATGGTCGACTCCACGTACTGGCTGGACCTGGGCACGCCGGCGGCCTTCGTCCGCGGCTCCGCGGACCTGGTGCTGGGCCGCGCGCCGTCCCCTGCGGTGCCGGGGCGGTGCGGCGACCGACTGGTTCTTCCGACGGCGCGGGTGGCTCCGGACGCGAAGCTCGCCGGCGGGACGGTGGTGGGCGAGGGGGCGTTCGTGGCGGAGGGCGCGCGGGTCTTCGGCAGCACCATCCTGCCGGGGGCGGTCATAGAACCCGGCGCGGTCATCACCGACTCCCTGATCGGCACGAAGGCCCGGGTGGGTGAGCGGTCGATCCTCACGGGCACGGTCATAGGCGACGGGGCGGTGATCGGCGCGCACAACGAGCTCCTGGAGGGAGCGAGGGTGTGGTGCGACGCGCAGATCCCGGCGGGCGCGGTCCGCTTCTCGTCGGACCAGTGAACTGCGGGGCCGGTGGGGGTGCGCGTGGGATGCCTGCGGCGCCTGTGCGGGTCCGGTGGGGGTGCGCGTCTTATGCCTGCGGCGCCTGTGCGGGTCCGGTGGGGGTGCGCGTCTTATGCCTGCGGCGCCTGTGCGGGTCCGGTGGGAGTGCGCGTCTTATGCCTGCGGCGCCACCGCGGGTCCGGTGGGGGTGCGCGTAGCGCCCAGTGCCGGTGGGTGAGTCGGGGCCGGGGCGGTGGTGTCCGTCCTCGGTCTGGCGCGAAATCGGTCACTCAAAAGGTGCGGGTCGTTGACGCGCCAGCCGCTGCGGGCAGACACCACCGCCCCGTCCCCTCCCCGCCGCGTGCGCCTGCGGGCCGTCATGCCTACTCAGCTGCGGGCAGTCGTGCCTCCCCCAGTGCCTTGAGGGCCTGGGAGGTGCCCCCAGGGCGATGGGGGTCCCCCCGCTCGAGCGAAGCCGAGAGTGGGGGAGGGTGGGCGCAGCGGCACCCCGCAAGCGCGGGCGAGCGACACCCACCCCCGGCCAG
>NZ_JBFAXA010000038.1:0-49698 GCF_040689265.1 Streptomyces sp. NPDC052012 | reverse complement strand
TGGGGGTCCCCCCGCTCGAGCGAAGCCGAGAGTGGGGGAGGGTGGGCGCAGCGGCACCCCGCAAGCGCGGGCGAGCGACACCCACCCCCGGCCAGACCCCACCCGGGGCACCCGGGTCCACTGGCCAGCCTTGCCCGCAGCGGTGTGCTGACCTGCGCGTTTCTCGACTCGGCGGGCCATTGTCAGTGCGCTGCGGTAGCTTCCGGAGTGGTGGGTGCGATGGTGCGCCACGACAGGAGCCACAGGGGTGGGTGGACGATGACGAACGGCACGGCGACGACGACCGACCTGGACGCCAGGCTGGAGGCACACCGCGTCGAGCTGACCGGGTACTGCTACCGGATGCTCGGCTCCTCCTTCGAGGCGGAGGACGCGGTGCAGGACACGATGGTCCGCGCCTGGCGCAGCTTCGACAAGTTCGAGGGGCGGTCCAGTCTGCGGTCGTGGCTGTACCGCATCGCGACCAACGTGTGTCTGGACATGCTGACCGCGGGCAACAAGCGTGCCCGGCCCATGGATCTGACCGAGTCGACGCCGCTCGCCCAGGCCGCCCTGTCCCCCCGCCCGGACAACACGTGGCTGGAGCCGATGCCGGACGCCCGTGTGCTGCCCACCACCGACGACCCGGCGGAGGCCGCCGTCGCCAAGGAGTCCGTGCGGCTCGCCTTCATGGCCGCCCTGCAGCAGCTCCCGCCCAAGCAGCGCGCGGTACTGATCCTGCGTGAGGTGCTGGCCTGGAAGGCGAACGAGGTCGCCGAGCTGCTCGGCACGTCGGTCGCGTCGGTCAACAGCGCGCTGCAGCGAGCCCGGGCCACGCTGGCCGAGCGGCAGCAGCCCGGTGCCGACGCGACCGTCTCCGACCCGCTGGACGAGGAGCAGCAGAAGCTGCTGGAACGCTATGTCGCGGCGTTCGAGGGCTACGACATGTCGGCGCTGACGGAGTTGCTGCACGAGGACGCCATCATGACGATGCCGCCGTTCGACCTGTGGCTGACCGGCAGCGAGGACATCACCGGGTTCATGACGACGCTGGGTGCGCCGTGCGCGGGGTCGCGGCTGCTGCCGGTGCAGGTCAACGGTCTGCCGGGGTTCGCCCAGTACAAGCCCGACCCGGAGGCCGGTGGCTACACCCCGTGGGCCGTGCAGGTGCTGGAGATCTCAGACGGCCGCATCACCGGGTTCCACTGCTTCCTCGACACCAAGCGGTGGTTCCCGCTGTTCGGGCTGCCCCTCCACCTCGAAGCGGAGGCCGACGAGGTCGAGCAGGGAGCATAGGGCCGGGTCGGGGTCGCGCAGCCGTATCCGCCCTCCGGCACGCCGGGCGGCGAGCTGGAGCCGGGCGAGGAGGTTCACGGCGGCGAGGCCCGGCGGGCCCAGGCCGCCGACATCGCAGACGACTACCCCGCCGGGGGCGTTCAGCAGAGCCCGCAGCGCATCGCAGGGCCCGCTCACCTCGTCCCGGGTGACGGGGCCGCGCAGCACGAGTACGGGGGGTGTCATGGCGTCCACGATCGGTAGACCGGGCGGTGGGCCATAACTCATCGCGGGTGCGGGTGATCACATTGACCCGGGGGCAGACCTGCGCCGAGGGTTGGCTGTATGTGCCATAGATCCTTCCCGCTCGAGGGGCCGTCGTGCAGGGGGTGCTGAGCGGGTTCGCGGTGATCGCCGTCGTCATCGGCGTCGGCTATGTCATCGGGCGGCGGGGGTATCTGGGCACGCAGGGCAGTGAGGTGCTGACGAAGCTCGCGTTCCATGTGGCGTCCCCGGCCCTGCTGTTCACCACCCTTGCGCGGGCCGACCTGTCGGTGGTCTTCTCCGAGCGGCTCCTGGTCACGGCGCTGAGCACGGCGGCGGTGGCGGGTGTCTTCGTGGCGGTGGGTGCCGTACGGCGCTGGGGGGTCGGCCGGACGACCATCGGTGCCCTGTGCGCCGGCTACGTGAACTCCGGCAACCTGGGCATCCCGATCGCGGTGTACGTCCTGGGCGACGCCTCGCTGGTCGCGCCGGTGCTGTTGTTCCAGCTGATCGGGGTCACGCCGGTCGCGCTGACGATCCTGGACCTGTCGACGGCCGGCGAGAAGGGCTCGCTGTGGCGGCGGCTGCTCACGCCGCTGCGCAATCCCATCGCGGTCGGATCGCTGGCGGGAGTGGCCGTGTCGGCGTCGGGGATCACCGTTCCGGGGCCGGTCATGGATCCGGTGACCCTGATCGGCAACATGGCCGTCCCGGCCGTCCTGCTCGCCTTCGGCATCTCGCTGCGGGGCAGCACACTGCCTCTTCGGGGCGGTGAGCGGGGGGCGGTGCTGCTCGCTGTGGCGCTGAAGTCGGTGGGCCAGCCGGTGGTGGCCTGGGTGCTCGCGGCGGGCGTCTTCGGGCTGCGCGGGGCGCAGCTGCTGGACGTGGTGGTGACGTCGGCGCTCCCGGCCGCGCAGAACCTGTACACGTACGCGTCCACGTACGGCGTGGGCGAGCGGCTGGCCCGGGACGCCGTCCTGGTGTCGACGGTGGTCTCGGTACCGGTGCTGGTCGTGGTGGCTGCGTTGTTCGGCTGACCGCGTCGTGCACGGGACCGGTCCGCCGGTCCCGTGCACGCGCCGGGGAGAGCCGAAGGTCAGGCGATGCGCTCCAGCACCACCGGGGACGGGGTGAAGCCGGTGTCGGGGGCGGAGATGTCGTACGCGGACTCCAGGGCCTGCAGGGCGTACTCGAAGCGCTCCGGGGTGTCCGTGTGGAGGGTCAGGAGCGGCTGGCCCTCGGTGACCTCGGCGCCGGGCTTGGCGTGGAGCTCCACGCCCGCCGCCGCCTGCACCTGGTCCTCCTTGCGGGCGCGGCCCGCCCCCAGGCGCCAGGCGGCGACGCCGACGTCGTAGGCGTCCAGGCGGGTCAGTACCCCGGAGGCCGGGGCCTTGATCACGTGCTGTTCACGGGAGGTGGGCAGGGGGGCGTCGGGGTCGCCGCCCTGGGCTGCGATCATGCGGCGCCAGACGTCCATCGCGGAGCCGTCGGCCAGGGCCTTCGCCGGGTCGGCGTCCTTCACGCCCGCCGCATCCAGCATTTCGCGGGCCAGGGCGAGGGTGAGGTCGACGACGTCCTGCGGGCCGCCGCCGGCCAGGACCTCCACGGATTCGCGGACCTCCAGGGCGTTGCCCGCCGTCAGGCCCAGGGGCGTCGACATGTCGGTGAGCAGGGCGACCGTCTTCACGCCGTGGTCCGTGCCCAGGCCGACCATCGTCGAAGCGAGTTCGCGGGCGTCGTCCAGGGTCTTCATGAACGCGCCGCTGCCCACCTTCACGTCCAGGACCAGGGAGCCCGTGCCCTCCGCGATCTTCTTGGACATGATCGAGGAGGCGATCAGGGGGATCGCCTCGACCGTGCCCGTGACGTCGCGCAGCGCGTAGAGCTTCTTGTCCGCCGGGGCCAGGCCGTCGCCTGCCGCGCAGATCACCGCGCCCACCTCGTCGAGGACGGTCAGCATCTCCTCGTTGGACAGCAGCGCGCGCCAGCCGGGGATCGACTCCAGCTTGTCCAGCGTGCCGCCGGTGTGGCCGAGGCCGCGGCCGGAGAGCTGGGGGACGGCGGCGCCGCAGGCGGCGACCAGGGGCGCGAGGGGGAGCGTGATCTTGTCGCCGACGCCGCCCGTGCTGTGCTTGTCGGCCGTGGGGCGGGACAGGGACGAGAAGTCCATGCGCTCGCCGCTCGCGATCATCGCGGCCGTCCAGCGGGCGATCTCCCGGCGGTTCATGCCGTTGAGCAGGATCGCCATCGCGAGGGCCGACATCTGCTCGTCGGCCACCTCCCCGCGGGTGTACGCGTCGATGACCCAGTCGATCTGTTCGTCGCTGAGCTCGCCGCGGTCCCGCTTGGTGCGGATGACGGAGATGGCGTCCATGGCCATGGCTGGCGTTCCTTCCGGAGTGCGAAGGGGGCGGTGCGAAGGGGGCGGCCCCTCCGATCGGGGTGGTGGTCGGTCGGAGGGGCCGCGGTCGCGTTACTTGTCGAGGTGCTTCGGGGTGAAGGCCTGGGGCAGCATCTCCGAGAGCGGCAGGATGCCCGCCGGGGTCTCCAGGAGCAGTCCCGGGCCGCCGAACTCGTACAGCAGCTGCCGGCAGCGGCCGCACGGGACGAGGATCTGGCCGTCGCCGTCCACACAGGTGAAGTGGGTGAGCCGGCCGCCCCCGGTGCGCTGAAGTTCCGAGACCAGCCCGCACTCCGCGCACAGGCCGAGACCGTACGAGGCGTTCTCGACGTTGCAGCCGGAGACGATACGCCCGTCGTCGACCAGGGCGGCGACGCCGACCGGGTAGCCCGAGTAGGGGGCGTACGCGTGGGACATGGCGTCCCGGGCGACGGCGCGCAGCGCCTCCCAGTCGACGTCCGCCGAGGTCACTTGCCCTGCCCCTTCCGGTACGGCAGTCCGTCCGCCTTCGGCATCCTCAGGCGCTGCGCGGACAGTGCGAGGACGACGAGGGTGACGACGTACGGCGTGGCGGAGAC
Source organism: Streptomyces sp. NPDC052012 (assembly GCF_040689265.1). Classification (NCBI taxonomy): domain Bacteria; kingdom Bacillati; phylum Actinomycetota; class Actinomycetes; order Kitasatosporales; family Streptomycetaceae; genus Streptomyces; species Streptomyces sp. NPDC052012. The sequence goes on along the minus strand of NZ_JBFAXA010000038.1, from coordinate 45,201 downwards.
GACCTGGTTGGGGACCTCGTTGGTGGTGGCGTACCAGGTGAAGACGAGGGCACCGACGATCAGGGTGATCACCGCGTGGACGTACTTCTTGCGGACGGCCAGCCAGATCGCGCCGATGAGCAGCAGCAGCGCGCCGAGCAGCAGCAGGGCGTGCACGTTGGCGGAGCCGCCGCGCAGGTTGAGGCTGTCGGTGTAGCCGAACAGGCCGGCGCCGATGGCGAGGCCGCCCGGCATCCAGTTGCCGAAGATCATCGCGGCGAGGCCGATGTAGCCGCGGCCGCTGGTCTGGCCCTCCAGGTAGAAGGGGTTGGCCACGATGGACAGGAAGACACCGCCGAGGCCGGCCAGGGCGCCGGAGATGATCACGGCGAGGTACTTGTACTTGTAGACGTTGACGCCGAGGGACTCGGCGGCGACGGGGTTCTCGCCGCAGGAGCGCAGGCGCAGGCCGAAGGCGGTGCGCCACAGGATCCACCAGGTGGCGGGGATCAGCGCGACGGCGATCAGGGTCAGCCAGGAGACGTCGGTGACCAGACCGCCGAGCAGGCCGGCGATGTCCGAGACGAAGAACCAGCCCTGGTTGTTGAGGTCCCGGAGCCAGTCGGACAGCCCGGGCACCGTGAAGTGGCCGAGGGAGTCGACCGCCGGGGACTGCTTGGCGGAGCCGCCCGCGTGGCCCTCGAAGGCGAGCGGGGCGAGGTAGCGGGTGGCGCCGAGGGCGAGGATGTTGATCGCCACACCGGAGACGATGTGGTTGACGTTGAAGGTGACGGTCACGAAGGCGTGCAGCAGGCCGCCGATCGCGCCGCCGATGAGGCCGACGAGGACGCCGGTCCACGGGCCCCACTGGAAGCCTGCCCAGGCACCGAACCAGGTGCCGAGGATCATCATGCCCTCGAGGCCGATGTTGACGACGCCCGCGCGCTCGGCCCACAGGCCGCCGAGGCCGGCGAGGCCGATCGGGACGGCGAGTTCGAGCGCGGTGGACATCTGGCTGACGTTGGTGATGCCGTCCGCGCCGGTGATGAGGCGGACGATCGAGGTCAGCGCCAGGGCTCCGGCGATGACCAGCATCAGCACCGGCAGCGACAGCCGGCGGCCGGTCGGCGCCGCGGGCTGCAGCGTGGGCTGGTTGACGTCGACGGCGGAGGTCGGAGCGGTCATCGGCCAGCCACCTCCTTCGTGGTGTTGTTGTCGGCGCCGATGAAGTGGCCCGCGGCGAGCTCCGCGCCGACCCGGCGCTGCTGGCGGCGCAGGCCCCACTCGCGGACGGCCTCGTAGGAGACGACGACCGAGAGGACGATCAGGCCCTGCATGATGACCGCGATCTCCTTGTCGTAGCCGTGGAAGTCGAGCTCGGGCGAGGCCTTGTCGAGCCAGGCCCACAGCAGCGCGGCGAAGGCGATGCCGACCGGGCTGTTGCGGCCGAGCAGGGCGATGCCGATGCCGAGGAAGCCGATGCCGGTGGGGAAGTTCAGGCTGTAGGTGTGGGTGTCGCCGAGCAGGATCGGCAGGCCCGCGAGGCCGGCGATGGCGCCCGAGATCAGCATGGCGCTGAGCACCATGCGCTTGGGGCTGACGCCGCTGGCCGCGGCGGCGGTCTCGGAGGCGCCGGAGGCGCGCAGGTCGAAGCCGAAGCGGGTGCGGTTGAGGACGACCCAGTAGCCGATGCCGAGCAGCACGGCGAGGATGACCAGGCCGTAGATCTCGCCGGCGGCGCCCATGTCGATGCCGGGGACCCAGCCGGACTCGTGCATCTCGCCGGTGGTGTTGTTGTTGCCGACCTTGACGCCGAAGACGGTGGGCAGCCACAGGTAGCCGATGACGGAGGTCGCGATCGCGTTGAGCATGATCGTGGCGACGACCTCGCTGACGCCGCGGGTGACCTTCAGGACACCGGCGATGCCGGACCAGAAGGCGCCGGTGAGCACGGCCGTCAGGAGCAGCAGCGGGATCTGCAGCGCGGCCGGCAGGTTGGCGTGGGCGCCGACGATCGCGGCCATCATGGCGGCGAGCTGGTACTGGCCGTCGACGCCGATGTTGAACAGGTTCATCCGGAAGCCGATGGCGACCGCCAGGGCGGCGATGTAGTACATCGAGGCCTGGTTGATGATCAGGACCTGGATGTCGGAGAACGTCGCCTGCTCGAACATCAGGGCGAACGGCTCGACGGGGTTCTTGCCGGAGGCGACCAGCACGATCGCGCTCAGCACGAAGGCCACGGCGAGCGCGATGACCGGCCCGGCCACCGCGAGGAGCACACGCTCCTTGTCGAACTTCTTCATCAGCGGGCCTCGTCTTCCGGAGACTCGGGGGACGTGGACGAGTCGGCCGGGGTCTCGGGGGTCTCGTCGTGCTCGAGGTGGCCGGTGGCGGCGCCGGTCATGGCGGTACCGAGCTCCTCCGGGGTGATGGTGGCCGGGTCGGCGTCGGCGACCAGCTTGCCGTCGTAGATCACCCGCAGGGTGTCGGACAGGCCGATCAGCTCGTCCAGGTCGGCGGAGATCAGCAGCACGGCCAGGCCCTCGCGGCGGGCCTCGCGGATGTGGTCCCAGATCGCGGCCTGCGCGCCGACGTCCACACCGCGCGTGGGGTGGGCGGCGATCAGGAAGCGCGGCTTGTGGCTCATCTCGCGGCCGACGATCAGCTTCTGCTGGTTGCCGCCGGACAGGGAGGCGGCGGTGACGTCGATGCCGGGGGTGCGGACGTCGTACGCCTCGACGATGCGGCGCGTGTCCTCCTGGGCGGCCTTCGGGTCCAGCCAGACGCCCTTGGCGTTGGGCTTCTCGGTGACATGGCCGAGGATGCGGTTCTCCCAGAGGGGGGCCTCCAGGAGCAGGCCGTGGCGGTGGCGGTCCTCGGGGATGTAGCCGATGCCCTGCTCGCGGCGCCTGCGGGTGGCCCAGGCGGTGATGTCCTCGCCGGCCAGCCGGATGACCCCGGAGTCGGCGTGGCGCAGGCCGATGAGCGCGTCGACGAGCTCGGTCTGGCCGTTGCCCTCGACACCGGCGATGCCGAGGACTTCGCCCTCGTGGATGGTGAAGGTGATGTCGTCCAGCAGGGCCTTGCCGCCGGGGGCGGCGAGGCGGAGCTTCTCGACCTCGATGACCGGCCGGTCGGTGACGGTGGACTCGGCGGTCTCGGGGGTGGGGAGTTCGCTGCCGACCATCATCTCGGCGAGCTGACGGGGCGTGGTCTCGGCGGGGACGGCCGTGCCGACCGTCGTACCGCGCCGGATGACGGTGATCTCGTCGGCGACGGAGAGGACCTCGCCCAGCTTGTGGGAGATGAAGATGACCGACAGGCCCTCGGACTTCAGCTCGCGCAGGTTCTCGAAGAGGGCGTCGACCTCCTGCGGCACGAGCACGGCGGTCGGCTCGTCGAGGATCAGGGTCGTGGCACCGCGGTAGAGCACCTTGAGGATCTCGACGCGCTGGCGGGCGGCGACGCCGAGCTCCTCGACGAGGACGTCGGGGCGCACGCCGAGGCCGTAGCGCTCGGAGATCTCCTTGATCTTCCGGCGGGCCCGGGCGCCGATGCCGTACAGCTTCTCGCTGCCGAGCACGACGTTCTCGAGGACCGTGAGGTTGTCGGCCAGCATGAAGTGCTGGTGGACCATGCCGATGCCGCGGGCGATGGCGTCGGCGGGCGAGGAGAAGGTGACCTTCTCGCCGTCGACGGCGATGGTGCCCTCGTCCGGCTTCTGCATGCCGTAGAGGATCTTCATCAGCGTCGACTTGCCGGCGCCGTTCTCGCCGACGAGGGCGTGGACGGTGCCCTTGCGGACGCTGAGGTGGATGTCGTGGTTGGCCACGACGCCGGGGAAACGCTTCGTGATCCCGGCGAGCTCGACGGCGGTCACCTGACCGCCCGCCGCCGATCCGGCCGGAGGGCTGCTGGACGCGTTGATGGCGCACTCTCCATGGGGACGGGGGTCGTCTACGCGCGTAGCGCCCCTACGGCATACGAAGGGGTGGCGCACCGCTTCGACGGGGTACGGGAAGCCGAAGCTCCCGTACCCCGTCGAGCGCGCGCAACCCCGCGGGGGTCTTGCTGGGTCAGCTCGACTTGACCTTGATCTCGCCGTTGACGATCTTCTCCTTGGCCTTCGCGATGGCTTCCTGGAGCTCGGCGTCGTCCGCGAACTTCGGGTTGGAGTTCGACAGGCTCACCTCACCCGTCTTCAGATCGCCCCTGACGATACCGGTCTCGGGCTTGCCGTCCTCGACCGACTTCGCCAGGTTGTACACCGCCTTGGCGACGTCCTTCATCGCCGAGGTGAGGATCGCGTCCTTGTACTTGGCGAGGGCCTCCTGCTTGTACTGGTCGGAGTCGACACCGATCGCCCACACCTTGTTGGCGGCGGCGGCCTCGATGACGCCCTGACCGGAGAGACCGGCGGCCGCGTACACGACGTCGGCCTTCTTCTCGATCTGGCCCTCGGCGGCGGTCTTGCCCTTGTCCGGGCTGGAGAAGCCGCCCTCCTCGGCGGTCTGGGTGAGGAACTGCGAGATCACCTTGACCTTGGGGTCGGTGTCCTTGACGCCCTGCTCGAAGCCGGCCCGGAACTTGTGGATCAGCGGAATGTCCACACCGCCGACGAAACCGACGGTCTTGGACTTGGTGGCCTTGGCGGCGGCGACACCGGCGAGGTAGGACGCCTCTTCCTCGGAGAAGACCAGGTCGGCGACGTTGTCGGCCTTGACCGTGGCGTCGTCGACGATGCCGAAGGTGGTGTCCGGGAACTTCTCGGCGGCGCCCTTCACGGCGGCGGCGTAGGCGTAGCCGACACCGATGACCGGGTTGTAGCCCTGCTTGGCCAGCGAGACGAGGCGCTGCTCCTTGTCGGCGTCGGTCTCACCCTCGGTGGGCTCGACGTCTGCGGTCTTGTAGCCGAACTCCTTCTCCGCCTGCTCGAGACCGGCGTAGGCGGCGTCGTTGAACGACTGGTCGCCCTTGCCGCCGACGTCGTACGCGATGGCGAGACCCTTGTCGCCCTTGGCCTCGGAGGACGAGCTCTCGGTGGAGGTGCCGCCGCAGGCGGAGAGGGCGAGGGCCAGGGAGGCGGTCGCTGCGCCTGCGACCGTGATCCGGGAAATCCGGCGCATGTGTGGTGCTCCTAGTCGTACAAAGCGCCGGACGGTACAGCAACGGCGCTGGCTTCGCCGCAGAGTAACGCGCGTAGACCTGCAAGAAAACCCCTTCTGTCCAGCTTGTTATCCGGCCGTGCTGAAGGGGGCGGAGGGGAGCGGTCCGGTTACGGTGGGTCGCCGGGGAGGGTGCGGGTCCGGTGGGGGCGCGCGTGGCCATGCCTGCGGCGCCACCGCGGCTCCGGTGGGGGTGCGCGTAGCGCCTCATGCCGGTGGGTGAGTCGGGGCCGGGGCGGTGGTGTCCGTCCTCGGTCTGGCGCGGAATCGGTCGACTCGAGAAGCGAGGGCGCGGACGCGCCAGCCGCTGCGGGCGGACACCACCGCCCCGTCCCCTCCCCGCCGCGGGCGAGTGCGGCACGCCCACGGTGCATGGTCCCTGCCGTCGTGCGCGACTGCCGGCAGGCGACACCGGGCACAGCGACGCCCATGTGCCACGTGCCGGGCTGCTCCCGTGCGTCACACGGCGACGTGCCGTAGGGCAGGACCCACGGCAGCATCTGGCGGAACTGTGCGAGGTCCGCAGCCGTGTACGGCGGGCGCGCACCAGAGGCCGTGGGTGTGGCGCGCACGCGTACGGCGGGGAGGGGACGGGGCGGTGGTGTCTGCCCGCAGCGGCTGGCGCGTCAACAGCAGTTCCTCGTTGAGCGACCGATTCCGCGCCAGACCGAGGACGGACACCACCGCCCCGGCCCCGACTCACCCACCGGCCGTAGGCGCTACCTCAGCCCCCACCGAAGCCGCGGTGGCGCCGCAGGCATAAGACGCGCACCCCCACCGGCCCCGCACCCGAATCCCGCACGACACCACGAGAGGCTGACCGACCGTGCAAGACGATCTCATCGCACAGGCCCAGGCATGGCTCACCGAGGACCCCGACGCGGACACCCGCGACGAACTCGCCCGCCTCATCGACGCCCAGGACCACGCCGAGCTCGCCGCACGCTTCAGCGGCACCCTCCAGTTCGGCACCGCCGGACTCCGCGGCGAACTCGGCGCCGGCCCCATGCGCATGAACCGCTCGGTCGTCATCCGCGCAGCCGCCGGCCTCGCCTCCTACCTCACCAAGCACGGCCACCCCGACGGCCTCGTCGTCATCGGCTACGACGCCCGCCACAAGTCGCACGACTTCGCCCTGGACACCGCCGCCGTCATGACCGGCGCGGGCCTGCGCGCAGCGATCCTCCCCCGCCCCCTCCCCACCCCCGTCCTCGCCTTCGCCATCCGCCACCTCGGCGCGGTCGCCGGCGTGGAGGTCACCGCCAGCCACAACCCGCCCCGCGACAACGGCTACAAGGTGTACCTGGGCGACGGCTCCCAGATCGTCCCCCCGGCCGACACCGAGATCGCCGCGGAGATCCAGGCCGTCGCCTCCCTCACCACGGTCCCCCGCCCCACCGAAGGCTGGGAGACCCTCGACGACAGCATCGTGGACGCCTACCTCGCCCGCACGGACGCCGTCCTCGCCCCCGGCTCCCCCCGCACCGCCCGCACCGTCTACACGGCGATGCACGGCGTCGGCAAGGACGTCCTCCTCGCGGCCTTCGCCCGCGCGGGCTTCCCCGCCCCGGCCCTCGTCACCGAGCAGGCGGACCCCGACCCGGAGTTCCCCACCGTCGCGTTCCCCAACCCGGAGGAACCCGGTGCGATGGACCTGGCCTTCGCGAAGGCCCGGGCGACCGAACCCGCCCCGGACCTGGTCATCGCCAACGACCCGGACGCCGACCGCTGCGCCGCCGCCGTCAAGGACGGCGACGACTGGCGCATGCTCCGCGGTGACGAGGTCGGCGCGCTCCTCGCCGCCCACCTGGTCCGCCGCGGAGCGACCGGCACGTTCGCGGAGTCGATCGTCTCCTCCTCCCTCCTCGGCCGTATCGCCGAGAAGGCGAACCTCCCCCACGTCGAGACCCTCACCGGCTTCAAGTGGATCGCCCGCGCCGAGGGCATCCGCTACGGCTACGAGGAGGCCCTCGGCTACTGCGTCGACCCGGACGGCGTACGCGACAAGGACGGCATCACCGCGGCCCTCCTCCTCACGGAACTGGCCTCGGAGCTGAAGCAGGAGGGCCGCACCCTCCTCGACCTCCTCGACGACCTCGCCGTCGAGCACGGCCTGCACGCCACCGACCAGCTCTCGGTCCGCGTGAAGGACCTCGACCTGATCGCCGCCGCGATGCGCCGCCTGCGCGAACACCCCCCGACCGAACTGGCCGGCCTGCGCATCACCAAGGCGGAGGACCTCACCCGGGGCACGGACACCCTGCCGCCCACGGACGGCCTGCGCTACACCCTGGAGGGGGCCAGGGTGATCGTCCGCCCGAGCGGCACGGAACCCAAGCTGAAGTGCTACCTCGAGGTGGTCGTCCCGGTCGCCACCCGCCACGACCTCCCTGAGGCCCGCACGAAGGCCACGGCACTCCTGACGCAACTCAAGCGGGATCTGTCACAGGCAGCGGGCATCTAGATCAAAGCGGGGTGTCCCCCAAGGGACACCCCGCGCATCACCACATCACCGCAAGCAGAACCTCACGCCACCGCCGGCGGAACCTCACGCCACCGCAAGCAGAACCTCACGCCACCGCCGGCGGAACCTCACGCCACCGCGAGCAGAACCGCCAGCAACACGGCCCCAGCCCCCACCGGCCCGAGAATCTCGTACGCCCACCGCACAGAAACCTCACCCTGCGCGTCAGCCGCCCCCTGCCTCGCCTCGTGCAGCTCCCGCAGCTCGTCCATGGCCTGATCGGTCTGCGACCGCACCGGCCCCGCAGCCGCACCCTGCGAAGCCGCTCCGCCACGCCGAAACGCGCTCCCCACACTCGGGCCCTGCCCCGCGGACCGCACGTCGACGCCCTGCCCCCGCTGCGCCTGTGCCCTCATCTCCTGCCGCGCCGCCCGCTTGCGGGCCCGCAGCGACACCGGCAGCGCCCACAGTTGGTACTTCGCCCCGGCCTCGGTGAGCACCTCGTTGGAGTAGCCGGACCGCAGCTGCGCCACCTGCCCCCAGGGCAGCACGATCACCCGGAACGGGTTACGGACCCGCAGCCGGTCGCGCCCGGCGTACACGGCGGGCCGCACCGTGAAAGCCACCACCAGCGGCACCAGGAGCACGAGCGCCGCCAGCGCCAGCCACGGCGTACGCCCCTCGCCGGAGATCAGCGCGTCGATCCCGAGCCACCCCATGACGGCCAGCAGCAGCACACCGCCGGCGATGCCCGCGGGCGACCGGTACACCCGGTCCCGGTCCTGGTTCCGGTTCTCCGGCTCAGGCGAAGGCGAAGGCGACTGCGAGTCAGGCGAGGTCATGCCCCCGATTCTGCCCGACGCCCGCAAGACCGTTCGCACACACCGGCCGCCGCACGAGATCCCTCCGAGGGCTGTACAGCCGCTACGCGCGTAGATATGCTCGGCTTGTGAGCATGCCCACCACTGCACCAAAGCCTCTCGGCGACGTCACCGCGTCCGACAGCACGCTGCGCCGCTTCCTCCACGGGCTGCCCGGCGTCGACGCCGTCGGCCTGGAGGCGCGCGCCGCCTCCCTCGGCACCCGTTCGATCAAGACGACCGCGAAGGCGTACGCGATCGACCTCGCCATCTCGATGGTCGACCTGACGACGCTGGAAGGCGCGGACACCCCGGGCAAGGTCCGGGCGCTCGGCGCGAAGGCGGTCCTGCCCGACCCGACCGACCGTACGGCCCCCGCCACGGCAGCGGTCTGCGTCTACCCCGACATGGTGGCCACCGCCAAGGAGGCCGTCGCGGGTTCCTCCGTGAAGGTCGCCTCCGTCGCCACCGCCTTCCCGGCGGGCCGCGCCCCGATCGCGGTCAAGCTGGCGGACGTGAAGGAGGCCGTGGCCGCCGGTGCGGACGAGATCGACATGGTCATCGACCGCGGCGCGTTCCTCGCCGGCCGGTACATGAAGGTGTACGAGGAGATCGTCGCCGTGAAGGAGGCCTGCGGGTCCGCACGGCTGAAGGTGATCTTCGAGACCGGTGAGCTGTCGACGTACGACAACATCCGCCGGGCCTCCTGGCTCGGCATGCTCGCCGGCGCGGACTTCATCAAGACCTCGACCGGCAAGGTCGCCGTCAACGCGACCCCCGCGAACACCCTGCTCATGCTGGAAGCGGTGCGTGACTTCCGTGCGCAGACCGGCGTCCAGGTGGGCGTGAAGCCGGCCGGCGGCATCCGGACCAGCAAGGACGCGATCAAGTTCCTGGTGCTGGTCAACGAGACGGTGGGCGAGGACTGGCTGGACAACCACTGGTTCCGCTTCGGCGCCTCCTCGCTGCTGAACGATCTGCTGATGCAGCGCCAGAAGCTGGCGACCGGCCGCTACTCCGGCCCCGACTACGTGACGGTGGACTGATCACCATGACCGAAAAGACCACGGACAAGCGGTCGTCCGCTTTCGAGTACGCGCCGGCGCCCGAGTCCCGCTCGGTCGTCGACATCGCCCCGTCCTACGGCCTGTTCATCGACGGCGAGTTCACCGAGGCGGCCGACGGCAGGGTCTTCAAGTCCGTCTCGCCGTCCACCGAGGAGGTCCTCTCCGAGGTGGCCCAGGCGGGCGAGGCGGATGTCGACCGCGCCGTGAAGGCCGCCCGCAAGGCCTTCGAGAAGTGGTCGGCGCTGCCCGGCTCCGAGCGCGCGAAGTACCTGTTCCGCATCGCCCGGATCATCCAGGAGCGCTCCCGCGAGCTCGCCGTCCTCGAGACCCTGGACAACGGCAAGCCGATCAAGGAGACCCGGGACGCGGACCTGCCCCTGGTCGCCGCGCACTTCTTCTACTACGCGGGCTGGGCCGACAAGCTGGACCACGCCGGCTTCGGCGCGAACCCGCGCCCGCTCGGTGTCGCGGGCCAGGTCATCCCCTGGAACTTCCCGCTCCTGATGCTGGCGTGGAAGATCGCCCCGGCGCTGGCCACGGGCAACACGGTCGTCCTCAAGCCCGCCGAGACGACCCCCCTGTCCGCCCTGTTCTTCGCGGACATCTGCCGCCAGGCCGGTCTGCCGAAGGGCGTCGTCAACATCCTTCCGGGCTACGGCGACACGGGCGCAGCCCTGGTCGCGCACCCGGACGTGGACAAGGTCGCCTTCACCGGCTCCACGGCCGTCGGCAAGGAGATCGCCCGCACGGTCGCCGGCACCCGCAAGAAGCTCACCCTCGAACTGGGCGGCAAGGGCGCCAACATCGTCTTCGACGACGCCCCCGTCGACCAGGCCGTCGAGGGCATCGTCAACGGCATCTTCTTCAACCAGGGCCAGGTCTGCTGTGCCGGCTCCCGCCTCCTGGTCCAGGAGTCGATCCAGGACGAGCTGCTGGAGTCGCTCAAGCGCAGGCTCTCCACGCTCCGCCTCGGCGACCCGCTGGACAAGAACACCGACATCGGCGCGATCAACTCCGAGGAGCAGCTCAGCCGGATCACCTCGCTGGTCGAGCGGGGCGAGGCGGAGGGCGCGGAGCGCTGGTCGCCCGAGTGCGAACTGCCGACGTCCGGTTACTGGTTCGCCCCGACGCTCTTCACGAACGTCACCCAGGCGCACACCGTCGCCCGCGACGAGATCTTCGGCCCGGTGCTGTCGGTGCTGACGTTCCGCACCCCGGACGAGGCGGTCGCCAAGGCCAACAACACGCCGTACGGCCTGTCGGCGGGCATCTGGACGGAGAAGGGCTCGCGCATCCTGGCGGTGGCGAACAAGCTCCGTGCGGGCGTCGTCTGGTCCAACACGTTCAACAAGTTCGACCCGACCTCGCCGTTCGGCGGTTACAAGGAGTCGGGCTTCGGCCGCGAGGGCGGCCGCCACGGCCTGGAGGCGTACCTCGATGTCTGATTCCCCCCGACTCTCCGTCCTCAAGACCTACAAGCTGTACGTCGGGGGCAAGTTCCCCCGCTCCGAGAGCGGCCGGGTGTACGAAGTGACCGACGCGAAGGGCAACTGGCTGGCCAACGCTCCGCAGTCGAGCCGCAAGGACGCGCGTGACGCGGTGGTCGCCGCGCGCAAGGCGTTCGGCGGCTGGTCCGGGGCGACGGCGTACAACCGGGGCCAGATCCTGTACCGCATCGCGGAGATGCTGGAGGGCCGCCGCGACCAGTACGTCCGTGAGGTGGCCGACGCGGAGGGTCTGTCGAAGTCCAAGGCGGCCGCGCAGGTCGACGCGGCGATCGACCGCTGGGTCTGGTACGCGGGCTGGACCGACAAGATCGCCCAGGTGGTGGGCGGCGGCAACCCGGTCGCGGGCCCGTTCTTCAACCTCTCCTCCCCGGAGCCGACCGGCGTGGTCGCGGTCCTGGCCCCGCAGGAGTCGTCCTTCCTGGGCCTGGTCTCGGTCGTGGCCCCGGTGATCGCGACCGGCAACACGGCGGTCGTGGTGGCCTCCGAGAAGTCCCCGCTGCCCGCCCTCTCCCTGGGCGAGGTGCTGGCCACCTCGGACCTCCCCGGCGGCGTGGTGAACATCCTCTCCGGCCGCACGGCGGAGATCGCGGCCCCGCTCGCCGCGCACCAGGACGTCAACGCGATCGACCTGGCGGGCGCCGACGAGGTGCTGGCGAAGGAGCTGGAGATCGCGGCGGCCGACAACCTCAAGCGCGTCCTTCGTCCACAGCCTGTGGACGACTGGTCGGCCACGCCCGGCCTGGACCGTATGACGGCGTTCCTGGAGACGAAGACGGTCTGGCACCCGACGGGTTCGCTGGGCGCGTCGGGCTCGTCCTACTGACCGCCACCCCCCACACCGGAGAGCCGCGCCCCACCTCCGTCCGGGAGGGGCGCGGCTCTTCGCCTCCTGCAGCGGCCCGGATCAGCCGCGCAGCGTCTCGGTGGCCTGGCCGATCGGCTGGATGCCGCCGATCGAGTCGGCGCGGGCCACCGGGTCCGTCACCGTACGGGAGTTGACCGGCTGGAAGTCGGCGACCTGGGTGCCGACGCCGTTGCTGAGCGGGTCGAAGCCGGTGCCGTCGAGCGGGTTGGGCTTGAGATCGGTGACCGGGGCGGTGGCATGACCGACCGTGCCCGTCGCCGACTCCAGGCCGGCCTGCGGGTCGAGCTGGCCGAGCGCGCCGGAGCGGCTGCCGCTCTCGCCCAGCAGCGACTCGGAGTCCGCGGCTGCCGCCGTCGTCGCGGCGGCGCCCAGCGCCACGGACGCGGTCGCCAGGACGGCGAGGGCGCGTCGGACGGTCGACGTCTTGGGGGAGTCCTGTCGGGCCATCGGTGTGCCACCTTCTGATCTCGCTGGGTAATCAGGTCGACGCGAAGCGTAGTTGAGATGTGACGCACGCTTCAAAGCGGACCCGCAGGGTCGTACGGCGCCCGTTCGATGCCTCACACTGGTGTCCCGTGAGTTCCCAGTCGCCCATATCCGCGCGAGTCGTGCTGCTCTGCGGCCCCTCCGGCTCCGGCAAGTCCCTGATCGCGGCCCGCTCCGGCCTCCCGGTGCTGCGCCTCGACGACTTCTACAAGGAGGCCGGCGACCCGACGCTGCCGCTGCTGCCGGGCGGCTCGGCCATCGACTGGGACCATCCCGACTCCTGGGACGCGGACGCCGCCGTCGCCGCGATCGACCGCCTGTGCCACACGGGCCGTACGCACGTCCCCGTCTACGACATCTCGCTGAGCGCCCGCACCGGCGAGGACACCGTCGACATCGGCCGCACCCCGCTGTTCATCGCCGAGGGCATCTTCGCCGCGGAGATCGTCACCCGCTGCCGTGAACTGGGCGTGCTGGCGGACGCGCTGTGCCTGAACCGCGGTCCGGTGCGCACGTTCCGCCGTCGCTTCGTGCGGGACCTCAAGGAGGGCCGCAAGTCGGTGCCGTTCCTGCTGCGGCGGGGGTGGCGGCTGATGCGGCTGGAGCGGTCCATCATCGCCCGTCAGACGGCGCTGGGCGCGTACGCCTGCGACCGGGACGAGGCGCTGGGCCGCATGGCGTCCGCGGCGTGCCGCGGGCGGGCGACGACCGGCACGAGTGCGAGTACGGCCGCGTAGACGCGCGAAAGCGGGACTGGACGGACCCCCCGGCCCTCCAGTCCCGCTCCTTGCCTCCCCCGTACTCCCCCGCGCTCCCCCGTTCTCACTTCCGCGGTGACGCCCCCCGACGTCTCCCCGGCGTCCCCCGACGCCCCGCGGCCCCCCGCTTCTCCCCCGTTCCCCCGAGAGTCCCCCCGGTTCCCCCGAACCCCCCGGACCCCCCTGACCTTCAGGCGACCAGTTCGCCGAAGGCGTCCTCCTCGTCACGGCCGAAGCTGAGGACCTCGTCCTCGCGCAGCCGGCGGAGCGACCGCCAGATGCTGGACTTCACCGTGCCGACACTGATGTCGAGGATGTCCGCGATCTCCGGGTCCGTGCGGCCCTCGTAGTAGCGCAGGACCAGCATGGTGCGCTGGAGCTCGGGCAGCCGGGCGAGCGCCTGCCACAGGACCGCGCGCAGCTCGGTGCCGCGCATCGCGTCCGTGTCGCCGGCCGTCTCCGGCAGTTCCTCGGTCGGGTACTCGTTCAGCTTGCGGCGGCGCCACGCGCTGATGTGCAGGTTGGTCATGGTGCGGCGGAGGTATCCGCCGACCGCGGCCTTGTCGCTGATCCGGTCCCACGCCCGGTAGGTCGAGAACAGCGCGCTCTGCAGCAGGTCCTCGGCCTCGAAGCGGTCGCCGGTCAGGTGGTAGGCGGTGGCGTACAGGGAGGCGCGGCGCTCCTGGACGTAGGCGGTGAACTCCGCTTCCGACAGCGAGCGGCGCTCCCCCGGGTCCTCCCCGTACGCGGCTCCCCCGTGCGTTTCCCCCGTAGGCGCGTCAACCACCGTCATGTACGCGGTGTGCTGACGCCCGGTGCTGCGAGCGCACCCCCGCCCGCTCACAGCACCGGACTTCTCTCCCCCTCGGTGCACGTCGTGCAGACGCGTGATCACTGCGCTGGTGCTGGTGCTGTGCAGCGTGTTCATCCCGCGCCCCCCGTCGTGGACTTCCGGTGTCTTCGGTGCTGGCTTGCTTGTGCGGAAAATCCTGCCCGGGCGACTTCATGGCCGTGTCCGCCGACTGTCACAGAGCTGTCACAGGGGTCCGCCACGGTCCGGACACAGAACGTTCACAGGTGTCCGTGCACGTAGCCGCCCTTATGGGGGCCAGGCGGGCATCTGCGTCCACGGGTCGAACAGGGGGCCCTCCATGGGCCAGAATGAGCGCGTGCCTTCCCTGTTGCTGATCGAGGACGACGACGCCATCCGCACGGCCCTGGAGCTCTCCCTGACGCGCCAGGGACACCGGGTGGCGACCGCTGCCAGCGGTGAGGACGGTCTGAAACTGCTGCGCGAACAGCGGCCGGACCTGATCGTGCTGGACGTGATGCTGCCCGGCATCGACGGGTTCGAGGTGTGCCGGCGCATCCGGCGCACGGACCAGTTGCCGATCATCCTGCTGACCGCGCGCAGCGATGACATCGACGTCGTGGTCGGTCTCGAGTCCGGCGCGGACGACTATGTCGTCAAGCCGGTGCAGGGCCGGGTGCTGGACGCCCGGATCCGGGCGGTGCTGCGGCGCGGCGAGCGGGAGTCCAGCGACTCGGCGACCTTCGGCAGCCTGGTGATCGACCGTGCCGCCATGACCGTCACCAAGAACGGGGAGGACCTCCAGCTCACGCCGACCGAGCTGCGGCTGCTTCTGGAGCTGAGCCGGCGGCCCGGTCAGGCGCTGTCCCGGCAGCAGCTGCTGCGGCTGGTGTGGGAGCACGACTACCTGGGCGACTCGCGCCTGGTGGACGCGTGTGTCCAGCGGCTGCGCGCCAAGGTCGAGGACGTGCCGTCGTCCCCGACGCTGATCCGTACCGTGCGCGGTGTCGGCTACCGGCTGGATCCGCCTCAGTGACACAGGAGCACCAAGGGGGGTCCCGCGGCTGGTCCGCGGCACGCAAGGGAGTGTGGTCCCGGCTGCGCCTGACCAGTCTGCGGCTGCGGCTGGTCGTCGTGTTCGGGCTGGTCGCGCTGACCGCGGCGGTGTCCGCCTCCGGGATCGCGTACTGGCTGAACCGCGAGGCGGTGCTCACCCGCACGCAGGACGCGGTGCTGCGCGGCTTCGAGCAGGAGATGCAGAACCGGGCGGGTGCGCTGCCCGCGCGTCCGACGCAGGACGAACTGCAGCACACCGCGAGCCAGATGGCGAACAGCAGCCAGCGCTTCACCGTGCTGCTGATCGCCGAGAACCCCGAGGGCCGCACGGTGTACGGCAGTTCGGGCGGGCTGAACGGCTTCTCGCTGCAGGACGTCCCGGCCTCGCTGCGCGAGGCGGTCACGAAACGGCAGAAGATCTCCTCGACCAACAAGTACCCGTACCACCTGTACTGGCAGCGGATCGTCGAGGACGACACCCCCTACCTGGTGGCGGGGACACGGATGATCGACGGCGGGCCGACCGGCTACATGCTCAAGTCGCTGGAGCCGGAGGCCAAGGACCTCAACTCGCTGGCCTGGTCGCTGGGGATCGCGACCGGTCTCGCGCTGATCGGCTCGGCGCTGCTCGCGCAGGCCGCCGCCACGACCGTGCTCAAGCCGGTGCAGCGGCTCGGCGCGGCGGCCCGGCGGCTCGGCGAGGGCAGGCTGGACACCCGGCTGAGAGTGTCGGGGACGGACGAACTGGCGGATCTTTCACGGACGTTCAACAAGGCGGCCGAGGCGCTGGAGAAGCGGGTCGCGGACATGGCGGCGCGCGACGAGGCGTCGCGCCGGTTCGTGGCCGACATGAGTCATGAGCTGCGGACGCCGCTCACCGCGATCACGGCCGTCACCGAGGTCCTGGAGGAGGAGCTGGAGTTCGAGGGCGGCGGGATCGACCCGATGATCGAGCCCGCGGTGCGGCTGGTGGTCAGCGAGACGCGGCGGCTGAACGACCTGGTCGAGAACCTGATGGAGGTGACCCGCTTCGACGCGGGCACGGCCCGGCTGGTCCTCGACGACGTGGACATCGCCGACCAGATCACCGCCTGCATCGACGCCCGCGCCTGGCTGGACGCGGTCGAGCTGGACGCCGAGCGCGGTATCCACGCCCGGATCGATCCGCGCCGGCTGGACGTGATCCTGGCCAACCTCATCGGCAACGCGCTCAAGCACGGCGGTTCGCCGGTGCGGGTGTCGGTGCGCGAAGAAGGGGGCACGGGCGGCCCGGACGGCGTGGGCGACACCGGCGGTGCGGACGGGGCGGACCGGGCGCCGGACGGCGGCGCGGTGGTCATCGAGGTGCGGGACAACGGACCCGGTATCCCGGAGGACGTCCTGCCGCACGTCTTCGACCGCTTCTACAAGGCCAGCGCGTCCCGGCCGCGCTCCGAGGGCAGCGGCCTCGGCCTGTCCATCGCGCAGGAGAACGCCCATATCCACGGCGGTGAGATCACCGCGGCCAACTCTCCCGACGGCGGCGCGGTGTTCACCCTGCGGCTGCCCCGGGACGCCTCCGCGCTGACGGAGGACAAGGACGAGACCGGAAACGGCGACGGCGCCGGGGCCCGCGGCAGCGGCGGCGGCACGCGCAAGGACGACGGCAAGGGCGAAGGCGCTAAGGGGGACGCCTGATGAACGGCCTGACGAACCCGCGACGGCCGACCGGACGGCGGACGGTCCGCGGCCGGCTGCCGGGACTGCTCGCCGTCACCGCGCTCGGCGCCCTGCTCGCCGGATGCGGCATCCGCGCCACCGAGGTGCCGACCGACTTCGGTCCCGCGCCCTCGCGGGTGCGCTGCTCGCTGGGCGAGCCGGAGGTCTCCTCCCGCGCCGACCGGGGGCTGCCCGTGCAGGTGTTCCTGCTGTGCGGCTCGTCGCTGGTGGCCGTGGACCGCACGGTGCGGGTGCCGGACGGCGCGGCCGACTCCGGGCGGCGCGCGCTGATCGCGCAGGGGCTGCTCGACCAGCTCTCGGCACCGCCGTCGGCCGCCGAGAAGGAGGCCGGGTACACCACGCACGTACGGAGCGGGATCGCCGTGAGCGGACCGCGGCGCGGGGATCCGGACGACGCGCTGCGGCTGAGTGCCGCGCCCGGCGACCTCAGCTCCTCCGCGCTCGCGCAGATCGTATGCACCCTGTCCGACTCGGCGGCGGCCGAGGGCGACGGCTCGGTGATCCTGGCCGGCCCCGGCCGTGACACGCCGCGCCGCTACCAGTGCACGGACGAGGTGCGTGCCCGCCCCGGCAGCGAGCGGCCGCCGTCCTCGGAGACCACAGGGGGCTGAGACCCGCCGGTGCCTGCCGCGCGACCTCACACGCCGGACCCGGTGCCGGTGCGTTGTGGCGAATGCCTCATCGGCGGAACGGGTGACATCGCGGAACCGATTGCGCCGAAGGCCGCGTCTAGGGGGGCGTGCAGCGTCAAGGCTCCATCGGCGGCACCGCCGCGATCCGCATCCGTGTGCTGGGAGGTCTCCTCCTGGCCGCGTATCTGGCGTTCGTCGCCTGGTTCACGCTGCGCCCCCTGGACGTCCCCTGGGTGATGCCCGCCAATCTGCGGCCGCTGGACGGCATCCGGGCCGACTTCGCGCTCGGCTGGGTGGCGGGGGCCCGGCGGGTCGGTGAGGGGCTGGCGCTGCTGGCTCCGCTGGGTGTGCTGCTTCCGATGGCGGGCGGGCGGCTGGTGGTCTCGCCGCTGGGTTCACTGATCCGCACCATGGCCGCGGCGGCCCTGCTGTCGCTGGGCATCGAGATGCTGCAGACGGCGGTGCCCGGTCAGGTCGTCGACATCGACTCGCTGCTGCTCAACACCCTGGGCGCGGGTCTCGCGCACGCGGCGGTGGTGCCCGCGGGCCGTTCCTGGCTGCGCCGCCGGGCGGTACGCCGGGCCGCCACGGCCGTCCCCCGGGAGGAGCCGGCTCAGGGTCGGACCCCGACGATTCCCAGGGTCGGAATCGCCCCGTGGAGCGACGCTTTGCCCCCTTCGTCTCCGTAGCGTGGACGGCAGATGAGGCATCCGGACGGGAGGCCTCGCACCGCTCACGAAGGAGCCGCAATGTCTCGCCTCGCCCGCCCGACCAACGACCGCATGATCGGCGGAGTCTGCGCCGCGCTGGCCCGGCGCTTCGGCACCTCCGCGACCACGATGCGGGTGATCTTCCTGCTGTCGTGTCTGCTGCCGGGCCCGCAGTTCCTGCTGTACATCGCGCTGTGGATCCTGCTGCCGTCGGAGAGCAAGACGCGGACGGCCTGGTAGTCCGGTCCGCCGCGGCTCCGGTCCGCTGCCGCCGTCTCCCTGCGTGTACGCCGATGGGGCGCACCCCGAGTACCGGGTGCGCCCCATCGGGCTGTTCCGCGTCAGCCGCCGAGCGGGAGCCCGTTGACGTTGAGCCCCTTGGTGGGCAGCTGGCCCAGCGGCAGTCCGCCGAGCAGGCCCTTCGCCGGTGCCGTCGGGTCCTTGGCGACCATGTCCTTCGCGGCTTCCTTCGCGACCGGCTCCGCGGCCGTCAGACCCGTGCCGGCCAGCTCCTTGCCCGTCTCCAGCGTCTGGCCGGCGGCGGGCAGCACGGCGACGTTCTCCGCCGGGAGGGTCCGGTTGGCGGCGTCCAGGGCCGGGGCGGCGTCCGGGACGGCCGGGGCGGCGCCGGCGGCACCCGCACCGACGGCGGCGAAGGCGGCACCGAGAGCGGCGACACCGAGGGTCTTGGCAGCAGACTGCTTCATGAAAATGCGTCCTCGAATGGGATACGGGGATGTGAGCGGTCCTGTGACCGTAAACACGCGGCACCACCGGCCGCAAACATCGAAATGCGGACGGATTGTGAACGCGGACCGTGTCCCTGGTGTCGAGAAGCCTTCTCCTCAGCCCTCCTCGGCCACAGAACCGCTGGTGGAGGCGGTCTGCCGGAACAGCCATTCGGATTTCAGTTCTGCATATCCCGGCTTGATGACGTCATTGATCATGGCCAGTCGTTCGTCGAAAGGAATGAACGCTGATTTCATCGCATTGACGGTGAACCACTGCATGTCGTCGAGCGTGTAACCGAATGCCTCGACAAGATGCTCGAATTCCCGACTCATGCTGGTGTGCGACATGAGACGGTTGTCGGTGTTGACCGTGGCCCGGAAGTGCAGCCGGCGCAGCAGTCCGATCGGGTGCTCGGCGTACGAGGACGCCGCTCCCGTCTGGAGGTTGGAGCTGGGGCACATCTCCAGCGGGATGCGCTTGTCGCGGACGTAGGAGGCGAGCCGGCCGAGCTCCACCGTGCCGTCCTCACGGACCTGGATGTCGTCGATGATGCGCACCCCGTGCCCGAGCCGGTCGGCGCCGCACCACTGCAACGCCTGCCAGATGGACGGCAGTCCGAAGGCCTCACCGGCGTGGATGGTGAAGTGGTTGTTCTCCCGCTTGAGGTACTCGAAGGCGTCGAGGTGCCGGGTGGGCGGGTAACCGGCCTCGGCGCCCGCGATGTCGAAGCCGACGACACCCAGGTCCCGGTAGCGGTTGGCGAGTTCGGCGATCTCCAGGGCGCGGGCGGCGTGCCGCATGGCGGTGAGCAGGGCGCCGACGCGGATGCGGTGGCCGTTCTCCTTGGCGCGCCGCTCCCCTTGACGGAAGCCCTCGTTGACCGCCTCGACGACCTCTTCGAGGGTGAGTCCGGCTTCGAGGTGCTGCTCGGGGGCGTAGCGCACCTCGGCGTAGACGACACCGTCCTCGGCGAGGTCCTCGGCGCACTCGGCGGCGACGCGGACGAGGGCGTCGCGGGTCTGCATGACGCCGACGGTGTGCGAGAAGGTCTCCAAGTACCGCTCCAGGGAACCGGAGTCGGCGGCCTCCCGGAACCAGAGCGCGAGCTTGTCCGGGTCGGTCTCGGGGAGAGGGGAGTAGCCGGTCTCACGGGCCAGGTCGACGACGGTGCCGGGGCGCAGCCCGCCGTCGAGGTGGTCGTGCAGCAGAACCTTGGGCGCCCGGCGGATCTGGTCCGGTGTCGGGGTGTTCGCGATGGTCTGGCTCGTCATTTCCGCACTGTAACGCCTCGCCGCCCTACGCGCGTAGATGCCGGGCGGGGTGAATGTGCCGGGACGTGGGGAACACGTGCGCCGATACGTAACGGTGACCGCACGGACGGGTGGAGTACACCCGCCCTTCTGAGAATGTTCTGCCATGGCACAGCAAGCGACGCCGGTTCGCAGGGCCCGGCTGGGGAGGACGCTCGGCCCTGAGCCGACGGCGGTGAGCGGAGTGGTGCTGCTGCTCCCCGACGGCGAGGAGGCCTCCGACCGCAGACCGTCGCCCCTGCTGGCGACGGCCTCCGTACGCGCGCTGGGGCGCCGCCTCTGCCGCGCCGGGCGGGAGGAGGGGCTGGCCGTCCACGTCGTCCACTACCGGTATCGGGGCTGGAACGGCAGCGCCGCGCATCTGGCGCGTGACGGGGAGTGGGCCGCCGACGAGGTCGTACGGCGGTACGGGGACGTACCCGTGTGCCTCGCCGGGACCGGGATGGGCGGGCGCGCCGCACTGCGGGCGGGCGGACACGAAGCCGTCAACTCGGTGCTGGCGCTGGCCCCTTGGCTGCCGGAGGAGGACGTGGCGGCCTCACCCGAACCGGTGAAACAGCTCGCGGGACGGCAGGTGTTGATCGTGCACGGCACGAACGACGCACGGACCGATCCCGAGTTGTCGTTCCGGCTGGCGGCGCGGGCGAAGAAGGCGAACCGGGATGTGTGCCGCTTCGAAGTGCACGCCGATGGACACGGGTTGCATCAGTACCGGGACGAAGTGCTGGCCCTCGCCGAGGACTTCGTGATGGGAGTTCTGTTCGGGCGGGCGTTCGCGCGGCCGGTGCGGGATGCCTTGGCGGCGCCTCCGCCGCTGGGGCTGCGGATGCCGCTGGCTTCCGGGTTCGGGCGGTGGCGGTAGCGCCGTCGGGGTGTGGGGCCGTGGTCGAGTGCCGTCGGGGGGTTCGTGGTCGAGTGCCGGTCGCATGTGGCTGGTCGCGCAGTTCCCCGCGCCTCTAGGTGGGGAGCAGGCTCCCTCGCCTTGAGAGCAGGAACTTCTTGAAAGCGGCCACCGGGGGTGTGTCCGGGTGGCCTGCCAGCCATGCCAGGCCGATCTCCCGGACCGCTCGGGGAGCCGTGACCGTCAGCTCGACGACGCCCGGGCGGGGGACGGTCGGTGGGGGGAGGAGGGCCACCCCCAGGCCCGCTGCCACCAGGCCCCGGAGGGTCTCGGCCTCCTCGCCCTCGAAGGCGACCCTCGGCTTGAAGCCGGCCTGGGTGCACAGGTCGTCGGTGATGCGGCGGAGGCCGTAGCCGGGTTCCAGGGTGACGAAGGTTTCGTCGGCGGCCTCGGCCAGGCGGATGCGGCGGCGGGCCGCGAGACGGTGGTCGGCCGGGACGACCAGGCGCAGCTTCTGCTCGTCCAGGCGGCGGGCGACGAGGTCGGGGGCGTCGGGGACCGGGGAGGTCAGGCACAGGTCGAGTTCGCCCGCGCGGAGGCGCTCCAGCATGGCCTCGCCGTAGTTCTGGACCAGGCTGAAGCGGACACGCGGGTGGTCGGCGCGGAAGGCGTGCAGGAGGCCGGGGACGGTCTCGGCGCCCATGGTGTGCAGGAAGCCGAAGGCGACCTTGCCGGTGGCCGGGTCGGCGTCGGCGCGGACCTCCTCGGCGGCGCGTTCGATCTCGGCGAGGGCGCGCTCGACGGAGGTGAGGAAGGTGCGGCCGGCCGGGGTGAGGGAGAGCGTGCGCCCGTGGCGGGCGAACAGGTCGACGCCGAGGTCCTGTTCGAGACGGGCCATGGCGCGGGACAGGGTCGACTGGGGGACCTGCATCTGCTGGGCGGCGCGGGTGACGTGCTCGGTGCGGGCGACGCCGGCGAAGTGGGCGAGGCGGGGGGCGAGCAACATCGCCATGTCTTCTGTGTCACTGGACGGTGACAGTCGTTCCTGTGACCTCTGCTGATGCGGCATGGGAACGATTATGGCCATTCCATGCATTGGACGGATGAGGCGGGGCGTCCGTAGCGTCGGGGTCATGAATCCCGCCAGTACCGGGGCGTCCACCGTCGTGGGCGCCGGATCTTCTGCCGCTTCTTGTGTTGTCGACTCGCGTATGGCTCCGGGTGGAGCCGGTTACCGGCGGATGAGCTTCGCGCTCTTCCTCGCGGGGGTCGCCACGTTCGCTCTGCTGTACTCGACGCAGGCGCTGTTGCCGCTGATCTCCGGGGACTTCGGGGTGAGTGCGAGTGACGCGAGCTGGACGGTGGCGGCGGCGACGGGTGGACTGGCGGTGTTCGTGCTGCCGATGAGTGCGCTGTCGGAGCGGTTCGGGCGGCGCACGGTCATGACGGCGTCGCTGGGTGTCGCGGTGACGGTCGGGCTGGTGGTTCCGTTCGCTCCGTCGCTGGGCTGGCTCGTTGCCCTGCGGGCGTTGCAGGGGGCGGCGCTGGCGGGGCTGCCGGCGTCGGCGACGGCGTATCTCGCGGAGGAGGTGCGCCCGAAGGCGCTGGTGACGGCGATCGGGCTGTTCGTGGCCGGCAACAGCGTCGGCGGGATGAGCGGGCGGGTCATCACCGGGTGGGTGGCTCAGGAGTGGGGCTGGCGGGTCGCCGTCGGTGTGCTCGGCGTGATCGCGGTGGGGTGCGCGGTGGCCTTCCGGCTGCTGCTGCCGGTGCCGCGGCACTTCCGGGCGGGGTCGCTGCGGCCGGGGGTGCTGGTGCGGACGGTGCGGGGGCATCTCGCGAATCCGCTGCTGCGGCGGTTGTACGCCATCGGGGCGCTGTTCATGACGGTGTTCGGTGGGGTGTACACGGTGATCGGGTACCGGCTGACGTCGGCGCCGTTCTCCTTGCCGCAGGGTGTGGTGGGGTCGATCTTCCTGGTCTATCTGGTCGGGACGGTGTCGGCGTCGGCGGCTGGGCGGCTGGTGGGGCGGCTCGGGCGTCGGGGGGCGCTGTACGCGGCGGGCGGTACGACGGCGGTGGGGCTGGTGCTGTCGCTGGTGGATGCCCTGTCGCTGGTGCTGCTCGGGTTGGTGCTGATCACGGCGGGGTTCTTCGCGGGGCATGCGGTGGCGTCGTCGGCGGTCGGGAAGACGGCGACGGAGGGGCGGGCGCAGGCGTCGGCGCTGTATCAGTCCGCGTACTACGTCGGCTCGAGCGCCGGCAGCACGGTGGGCGCGGTGGCGTTCCACGGCGGTGGCTGGGCCGGGGCGGTGGGCGTCGGGCTGGTGGCGGTGGCGGGCGTCGTGGCGATCACGGTGGCGGGGTCGCGGGCGGCGATGCGCTCCGCGGGTGCGGTGGGGGTACGCGCCTGATGCCTGCGGCGCCTGCGCGGCTTCGGTGGGGGTGCGCGTAGCGCCTCATGCCGGTGGGTGAGTCGGGGCCGGGGCGGTGGTGTCCGTCCTCGGTCTGGCGCGGAATCGGTCGACTCGAGAAGCGGGTCGGCGCGGACGCGCCAGCCGCTGCGGGCGGACACCACCGCCCCGTCCCCTCCCCGCCGTGGGCGAGCGCGCAACGCCCACGGTGCATGGTCCCTGCCGTCGTGCGCGACTGCCGGCAGGCGACACCGGGCACAGCGACGCCCATGTGCCACGTGCCGGGCTGCTCCCGTGCGTCACACGGCGACGTGCCGTAGGGCAGGACCCACGGCAGCATCTGGCGGAACTGTGCGAGGTCCGCAGCCGTGTACGGCGGGCGCGCACCAGAGGCCGTGGGTGTGGCGCGCACGCGTACGGCGGGGAGGGGACGGGGCGGTGGTGTCTGCCCGCAGCGGCTGGCGCGTCAACAGCAGTTCCTCGTTGAGCGACCGATTTCGCGCCAGACCGAGGACGGACACCACCGCCCCGGCCCCGACTCACCCACCGGCCGTAGGCGCTACCTCAGCCCCCACCGAAGCCGCGGTGGCGCCGCAGGCATAAGACGCGCACCCCCACCGGACCGGCACGCCGCCCGCCACCGGCCCCGCAACGGCAGCGGGCGGAGACCGTCGGTCTCCGCCCGCTCACACCGCAACGGTGTGGTTACTCCGTCTTGACCTTGATGGAGCCGTCGATGATGCCTTCCTTCGCCTTGGCCACGGCGTCCGTCAGGCCCGCGATCTCCGCCATCTTCGGGTTGCTGTCGGACAGGCCCACGCCGTTCACCTTGAGGTCGAAGACCTGGGTGCCCGTCAGCGGCTTGTCGTCGTGGACCGACTTCGCCAGCGTGTAGACCGCGCCGCCCACGTCCTTCAGCGCCGACGTGAGGATGTAGTCCTTGTACGCGGCGAGCGCCTCCTGCTTGTACTGGTCCGAGTCGACACCGATCGCCCAGACCTTCGCCTTCGCCGCCGCCTCGATCACGCCCTGGCCGGAGAGGCCCGCCGCCTGGTAGACGACGTCGGCCTTCTTCTCGATCTGGCCCTCGGCCGCGGCCTTGCCCTTGTCCGGGCTGGAGAAGCCACCCTCCTCGGCGGTCTGCGTCAGGTACTGCGAGATCACCTTCACCTTGGGGTCGGTGTCCTGCACACCCTGCTTGTAACCGGCCTCGAACTTGTGGATCAGCGGGATGTCCACGCCGCCCACGAAACCGACCGTCTTCGTCTTCGTGGCCTTGGCCGCCGCGACGCCGGCCAGGTACGACGCCTGCTCCTCGGCGAAGACCAGCGAGGCGACGTTGTCACCCTCGACGACCGAGTCCACGATGCCGAACGTGGTGTCCGGGTACTTCGCGGCCACCGCCTTCATCGCGGGGCCGTACGCGAAGCCGACACCGATGACGGGGTTGTAGCCCTGGCGGGCCAGGGAGCTCAGCCGCTGCTCCTTGTCCGCGTCCGTCTCACCCTCCGTGGGCTCGACGTCGTCGGTCTTGTAGCCGAACTCCTTCTGGGCCTTCGCAAGGCCGGCGTAGGCGGCGTCGTTGAAGGACTGGTCGCCCTTGCCGCCGATGTCGTACGCGATGGCGAGACCGAGGTCTTCCTTCGAGCCGCCGCTGTCGCCGTTGTCACTGCTGGTGCCACCGCAGGCAGTGGCGGCGAGTGCGAGCGACGCGACCCCCACCGCGACGCGGGTCAGTTTGGATATCCGACGCATCTGAAGTTCCCCATTCTCCAAAGCCCCGCAGCGGGTGCTCGGTTCGGCGCACATTAACGCGCGTAGACACTCCTGGGAACGGGGTTCCGCGGGGCCGTTATCCATTCGTGCCGATGGCCGGTGCACCGGTGCATCGGTGCTGTGCCCATGCCTGTGAGGCACGCACCACGCTGCCCCTCCCCCGCCGCCTGTGCAAGCGGAAGGGGGCGAGTGGGGAACGACGGGGCCAGTGTGACCCGCGGGACTACCGGAGCGCGTCCAGCAGTGCCGCGGCCGTGAACAGCTCCACGCCCACCGTGATCGCGTGCTCGTCCACGTCGAAGTCGCCCTGGTGCAGGTCCCGGACGATCCGATCGCCCGGCGTGCGGACACCGAGCCGCGCCATCGCGCCCGGCACGTGCTCCAGGTACCAGGAGAAGTCCTCGCCGCCGAGGCTCTGTTCGGTGCCCTCGACCGACTCGACACCCCGCCGCGCGATCATCGCGTCGCGCAGCAGCTCGGTGACGCCGGCCTCGTTGACCACCGGAGGGACCCCGCGCACGTAGTTGATCTCCGACTTGGCGCGGTGCAGGTTGGCCACCTCGTCGATCGCGGCGACCAGGATGTCGGGCGCCTGCCGCCAGGTGTCGAGGTCGAGGCAGCGCACCGTGCCGGAGAGTTCCGCGTGCTGCGGGATGACGTTGGGCGCGTGGCCCGACTCGATCCGGCCCCAGGTGACGGCGAGCCCGCTGCGGCTGTCGACGCGCCGGCCGACCAGCGCGGGCACGTCGGTGACGACGCGGGCGGCGGCGGTGACCAGGTCGGTGGTCAGGTGGGGGCGGGCGGTGTGGCCGCCGGGGCCGTCGAGGGCGATCTCCAGCCGGTCGCAGGCGGAGGTGATGGGGCCTTCGCGCAGCCCGATCTTCCCGGCGTCGACGCGGGGGTCGCAGTGCAGGGCGATGATCCGCCCGACACCGGTGAGCGCGCCGTCCTCGATGGCGTCGGCGGCACCGCCGGGCAGCACCTCCTCGGCGGGCTGGAAGATCAGCCGCACGGGCCGGGGCAGTGCTCCCTGGCGGTGCAGTTCGGCCAGGACCAGACCGGCACCGAGCACGACGGTGGTGTGCACGTCGTGGCCGCAGGCGTGCGCGCGGTCGGGCACGGTCGAGCGGTACGGGCAGTCGGCCTTCATGTCGGGGATGGGCAGGCCGTCGATGTCGGCGCGCATGGCGAGCATCGCCGTGTCCGTGACCATGTCGAGCGGCGTGCCGATGTCACAGATCACGCCGGTCCCGCCGGACAGGACGCGGGGCTTCAGACCGGCCCGCTCGAGCCGCTCCTTGATCGCGGCGGTCGTGCGGAACTCCTGGTTGCCGAGCTCCGGGTGCATGTGCAGATCGCGCCGGAACGCCACGAGCTCGGCCCGCAGGGCCTCGGGGAGCGCACCGGGAAGCACCGCTCCCCCGGGGAGATCGATCTCGGACTCCAGTGACATCAGTGGCTTCACCCTTTGAAGAGTAGGGCGCCGGGGCCGTCCACCGACCCCCGATCAAGAAAATTCAACCCCTTAGGGGAAGAAAATCTTGCCGCCCTACGCATAGCAGTCAATCAAGATGGGTAAGCTTCTCGCTCTTTTTCATGGGGTTCGGGCCGCGCGACCAGCCACCCGACCGGCTGCCCGACCTGCGGAGAGTGACTTCTCTCACATCCTCCGCCTCGGCGGCGGCACGCGCCCGTTCTCTCCACGGTTACCACGCATGGCGCTGCCCACGCGGAGCGGTTCAACTGGCGGACACCGCGGGGCGGCGCTGGCTAGGGTGCGGCCCCATGCGCGCACCCGACCCGGAGTTCCTGCGGACCACCCGTGCCTCGTACGACGCCATGGCGGAGGACTACACCGACCGCTTCGCGGACGGGTTGAGCGACCTGCCGCTGGAACGCGCCCTGCTGACCGCCTTCGCGGAACTGGCCGCTGGCCCCGGCGGCGACGGCACGGCACGCCCGCCCGTGGCGGACCTGGGCAGCGGCCCCGGCCATGTGACGGCCCGGCTGCATCGCCTCGGGCTGCCGGTCTTCGGCGTGGACATCTCACCGCGCATGGTGGCCCTGGCCCGCGCGGCGCATCCCGGGCTGCGCTTCCACGTGGGCTCGATGACGGATCTGGACCTCCCGGCCGGGTCGCTGGGCGGGATCGTGGCGCTGTACTCGATCATCCACGTCCCCGACGAGCACCTGCCGTCCCTCTTCGCCGAGTTCCACCGCGTCCTGGCCCCGGGCGCCCCGGTCCTGCTCGCCTTCCAGTCCGGTGCGGAGGACGGCACCCTGCACCTGGACGAACGCTTCGGCCGTGCGATCTCGCTCGACTACTACTGGCGCTCCCCCGGGTCGGTGACCGCCCACCTGGGCAAGGCCGGGCTGGAACTGACGGCGCAGGTGATGAGGGAGCCGGCCGGCGAGGAGAAGCGCCCCCGCGCCCTGCTGCTGGCGCGGCGGCCACAGGAGCCGTCGCGCAGGTCCCAGCAGGAGCCGTAGCGGGAAGGGCGCTCAGACCGCCGGTACCGCCGCCAGGCGGTGTGCGTCGCGCGCCGTGTCCGTCACCCCGGAGAGGAAGCCCTGCGCCCGGGGAGAGGCGTGCTCGGTCAGCCAGGTGGGGTCGATGTCGCAGACCGCCACCCGGACGTCCGTGCCGGACAGCGCCAGCGGGAGGGTGTGGACGACCGTGGAGGGGAAGCTGAGGATCGTGCTGCCGATCGGACCCCGGCGGGCGATCAGCTCCAGGGGGAGTTCCGGGCGGACGATCTGCAGGCCCGTCTCGACGGCGAGCCGGTGGAGCTTCTCCGTGCTCTCGCGGCGGTGGGCGAAGTACCGGGTCGCGCCGTGCTTCGTGGCCAGGGAGCGGACGGCTTCCAGGTAGGCGTCGGAGTCGACCACGCCGGTCTCCACCAGGGACGTGCCCACCAGGTCGGCGCCCTTGGTGATGCGGGGCGGGCCGAAGCGGGCGCGGGTCCAGGAGAAGGTGTTGGCGGTGACCGTGACGCCCGGCGGGGTGTCCTCCATCGGCATGGAGGAGAAGACCTCGACGCTGCGCTTCCCGCCCGGGGTCAGGCGGCGGCGGGCGGCGGCGGAGACCGGGGCGAGCAGGAGGTCCTTGGGGCCGGGGCGGCCGCCCTTGCGGTGCCAGCGCACCAGGCGCTCGCCGCGGGCCAGCTGGCCGACGAACTCCATGGTCGCCGTGCCGTCGTCGACGACGACGACCTCGCGGGCGCGGGTGATGGTCAGCAGCAGCTGGACGTAGCGGGAGAAGGGGTCGCCGAGGAGGATGCGGCCGGCCCGGCGCAGGAGGGTGGTGAGGCCGCCGATGGTCTGCAGGGGCGCGGTGGGTCCGTTCCTCGCCTCCTCCCAGCGGACCGTGTGGCCCTCCTCGCGGGCGAGTTCGGACATGCGGCGCAGCTGGCCGCGGGTCATGGGGTCGACCGGGGACAGCACCACGAGGGTGAGCCCCGCGCCGGGAGCGTGCGCGTGCGCCCACTCCAGCACGTTCAGCAGTTGTACCGGGCTCTCGACGAAGGCGAGAGTGTGGGGGCCGGCGTTCCCGGCGCGGGGGCTCATCGACGTACGACCGTTCCCGTCGTCGTAAGGGTGGGACTGGTGGGCTCAGACGGTCAGCGGCTCGCCCGCGGCCGCGGCGATCTCCGCCTCGGCGACGACGCCGGGGACCCGGCGCAGCTTCTTCATCGGGCCGAGCTCGGACTCGTAGACCTTCTTCACGCCGTCGCCGAGGGACGCCTCGATGGTGCGGATGTCGCGGACGAGGCGGGTGAGGCCCTGCGGCTCGACGGAGGCGGCCTGGTCGGAGCCCCACATGGCGCGGTCGAGGGTGATGTGGCGCTCGACGAAGCAGGCGCCCAGCGCGACGGCGGCGAGGGTGGTCTGCAGGCCGGTCTCGTGGCCGGAGTAGCCGATCGGGACGTTCGGGTACTCCTGCTGGAGGGTGTTGATGACGCGGAGGTTCAGCTCCTCGGCCTTCGCGGGGTAGGTCGAGGTGGCGTGGCAGAGCAGGATGTTGTCGCTGCCCAGGACCTCCACCGCGTGGCGGATCTGCTTCGGGGTGGACATGCCGGTGGAGAGGATGATCGTGCGGCCGGTCGCGCGCAGTTCGCGCAGCAGGTCGTCGTCCGTCAGGGACGCCGAGGCGACCTTGTGGGCGGGGACGTCGAACTTCTCCAGGAAGGCGACGGCCTCGGTGTCCCACGGGGAGGCGAACCAGGCGATCCCCTTCTGCTTGCAGTACTCGTCGATCTGGCGGTACTCGTCCTCGCCGAACTCCACGCGGTGGCGGTAGTCGATGTACGTCATCCGGCCCCAGGGGGTGTCACGCTCGATGTCCCACTGGTCGCGCGGGGTGCAGATCTCGGGCGTGCGCTTCTGGAACTTGACCGCGTCGCAGCCGGCGTCCGCGGCGGCGTCGATCAGCTTGAACGCGTTCTCGAGGTCGCCGTTGTGGTTGATGCCGATCTCGCCGGTGATGTAGACGGGGCGGCCGGGGCCGGCCTCGCGGGAACCGAGCGTGCGGATGCGGGAGTTGCTCATGACAGGGGGTTTCCTTACTGGGGGAGGGAATCGAGGGAGGGGCCGAGGATCCAGCCGGCGATCTCCCGGATGGCGCCGTCACCGCCGGGGGCGGTGGTGACCGCGCGGGCGGCGCCGCGTACGACGTCGTGGGCGCTGCCGACCGCCACGGGCCAGCCGGCGAGGGCGAAGCACGGGAGGTCGTTGACGTCGTTGCCGACGTAGAGCACGCGCTCCGGCGCGATGCCCTGCTCCTCGCACCACTGCTTCAGTGCGAGGTCCTTGCGGTCGACGCCGTGCAGCACGGGGAGCTTGAGCTTGCGTGCGCGGGCGGCGACGACCGGGTTCTGTTCCGTGGACAGGATCAGCATCTTCAGGCCGCTTCTGCGCAGCGCGGCGATGCCGAGTCCGTCGCCGCGGTGCACGGCGACGAACTCCCGTCCGTCGGAGTCGATCAGCACCCTGTCGTCGGTCTGGGTGCCGTCGAAGTCGAGGACGACCGCGTCGACGTCTTCGGCGGTCGGGAGGGCGCCGGGCCGGTTCGCGTCGAAGAGCGGCGCGAGGGCGCGGGCGCGGGCGAGGTCGTGCGGGTCGTCGATCTCGAGGACCCGGGCCGGGTCGGTGCGGACGAGTTCGGTGCGTCCGAAGAAGCGGTGCCGGTGCGTGCGGAATCCGTGCGCGTCCATGGCGTAGGCGGCACCGGTCTCCAGCAGGTCCTGGGGGCGGTCCTGGCGGCGGGGGCGGAAGGACTTGTCGTGGTTGACGCCGTAGCCTCCGGCGGGCGCGGCGGGGTTGGCCTCGCTCGCCTCGTCGCCGCTGTCGCGCCAGATGAAGCCGTGGAACGGGGCCACCGTCACCGCCGTGTCGGCACCTTGTTCCGTGACGGCCGCGGCCACCCCGTCGATGTCCTCGCGGATCAGGAACGGGCTGGTGCACTGGACGAGGAGGACGACGTCCACCGGGGCGCCGTGCAGGGCCTCGTGGGCCTCCATGGCGTGCAGGACGGCCGCCTCGGAGGTGGCGGTGTCGCCGGCGATGGCGGCGGGCCGCAGCACGACCTCGGCGCCGGCCTGGCGCGCGGCGGCGGCGATGGCCTGGTCGTCGGTGGAGACCACCACGTCGGTGACGTGCCGCGCGGCCCGGCACTCGCGCACGGCCCGGGCGACCAAGGGGACGCCACCGACAGGCGCGAGATTCTTCGCGGGCACGCCCTTGGAGCCCCCGCGTGCGGGAATGACGGCAAGCACCCGGGGCACGGAAGCACCGACGTCAGCCGAAGGTTGGGACATGGCGTCCACTCCTTGAAAAGAGGGGGTCATAGACGTGCCTCGAAGGGGCGCGGGGCTGTGTCGATTTGCGGCTCCGCCGCGGGGCGCGACCAGCCCAGACGGCGCAGCGGACGACTTCACAGCTCCCCCATCCGCCGAATGACCGGCGCCACCCGCTGCACCCCGTGCCGGTAGGCACCCCGCGCCGCCCGCCGCACGATCTGCCGCACGGGACCCGGTGATGTGTCGGCGGCCGGCGCCCCCGGCAGCGGGCTGCCATCGACGCCGAGGTGATGGCGGGCGAGGATGCCCGGGAGGTATCCGGGCGCGGTGACCGGTGTGTAGTACGGGGCCAGCGGCGGCAGGTCACCCGAGGAGAGCAGCTTGGCGATGCGCTCACGCGCCGCGTCGAACGCCGTCTCGTACGCCCCGTCCGCGGCGACGCCCTGCCGGGCGACCCACTCCGCGTCCGGCACCGGCAGGTGGCCGTCGTCGAGCTGGTCCCAGGAGGCGAGGCAGCCGGAGCCGATGAAGTGGTGGTTGCCCAGCGACTCCCGCACGCCCAGGTCGGTGAGGACGGCCGTCGGGATGCTCCGGTGCAGCGACTCGAGCGCGGCCGTGGAGCTGACGGTGACCAGCAGGTCGGTCCGGTCCAGCACCTCGCCCATGTGCCCGTACACCAGGCGGACGTTGGACGGCAGGTCCATCTTCTGCGCCAGCTTCTGGTAGGGCAGCTCCTCGATGTGCGTGGTGTGCTCACCCGGCTTGGAGCGCAGCTTGAGCAGCACCTCGCGCTCGGGGTGCCTGCGGGCGTGCCGCACCAGCCGGTCCAGCAGGTACGTACGGTCCTTGCGGCTCTCCGGTACGGACGGCTGGGCGGCGAAGACCACCGTGCGGGGCTTGTGTTCACCGGCGTACGCCGCACCGCCGAGGAACGGCAGCGCGACCTCGGTGACCGAGGAGGCGTCGGCGCCCACGCCCTCGTAGACGGCGCGGAAACGCTCCGCGTCCTGGCGGGAGTTGGCGAGGACGAGGTCGGCGCCGTGGCGCAGCAGCAACCCGTCGGCGAGCTTCTCGTAGACCACGCCGACGTAGCCGGTGACGACGACGGGGCGTGTCGACCGGTCCTCCCAGACCCGCCCCAGGCCGTGCAGCATGGCCTGGACGCCGCCGCCGACGAGGGCGAGGACGAGGACGTCGTAGGTCTTGTCGCTCATCGCGCGCAGGAACTCGACCGCGGTCACCTCGCTGAGGGAGTCCGCGCGGACGCCGACCTCCGTCAACTGGCGGGCGGTCGGGGTCGCACGGCCGCGCAGCAGATAGCCGTCCAGCCGGATCTCCGGCCGGTCGCCGCTGTGCGGGGCGATGCGGTTCGCGGTGAGCGCGCCCCATTTCCACCGGGTGTCGGAATCCGCGAGGACCGCCACCCGCAGGGCTTTCGTTGCACTTGCTGGCACGTCGAAGACGCTAGGAAGGCATTTCTAGTAATCGCCCAACCCGAATCCAACAAACGGTTAACAGCACACCGCCGAATGGCGAATCGGCTCGTTCCCAGGCGGAAAAGGCGCCCGCTTCACCACTTCGCCACGCGTCGTTCACCCTGGCTCAAGGTGCGGGTAAAGCCGAATGCCGGGCCGCCGCCTAACGTCCGTCTCGTGCTCAAGCTCTCTGTCATCGTGCCGTTCTACAACGTGCGGCAATACGTCCCCGATGCCCTGCGGAGTCTTCGCGCGAACGCGCGCGAGGACTTCGAATTCATTCTCGTCGACGACTGTTCCACCGATGGGACCGCGGAACTTCTCGCGCGTGCCGAGCGCGAGCTGCCGGGGGCGGTGCTGGTCAGACATGAGCAGAACGGCGGCCTGGCGACCGCCCGCAACACCGGTATCGACCGGGCGCGCGGGGAGTATCTGACGTTCATGGACGGCGACGACTGGCTGGCGCCCGGCTACTACGCCCGGCTGCTCGCCGTGATCGAGGAGCTGGGCTGCGACTTCGTGCGCACGGACCATGTGCAGTGCACGGCCCGGGCCCGTTCCGTGCAGCGGGTGCCGCACGGGCGCCGCAATGTGGTGCTGCCGCCGCGTGCGGCGATCCTGCCCGCGCACCGGACCACGTCCGTGGACTACGCCTACGCCTGGGCGGGCGTCTACCACCGCCGGCTGGTCGACCGGGGGCTGCTGCACTTCACCGACGGGCTGCGCACCGCCGAGGACCGCCCGTGGATCTGGAAACTGCACCGGGAGGCGGAGTCGTTCGCGGTGACGAGCCTGCTCGGGGTGTTCTACCGGCGTGGGGTCGCCTCGTCGCTGACGCAGATCGGGGACGCCCGGCAGCTGGACTTCATCCGCGCCTTCGACCAGGTGATCGAGGAGACCGCGGCGGACGCGGAGGCGGCGATGCTGCTGCCGAAGGCGGTGCGCACCTACTGCGCCATCATTTCCCATCATCTCGGTTCCATCGAGAAGTTCGAGGCGCCCGTGGCCCGGAAGCTGAAGGCGATGAGCAGCGCGGCGCTGCGGCGGATGCCGCAGGACGTGCTGGACGACGCGCTCGCGTCGATGGACGCCGAGCGGGCCACGCGGCTGCGCCGGCTGCGCCGGCGTCCCGTTCCGGCGGCGGAGGTGGCGGCATGACCACGCAGATCTTCAT
Organism: Streptomyces sp. NPDC052012; assembly: GCF_040689265.1. Classification (NCBI taxonomy): domain Bacteria; kingdom Bacillati; phylum Actinomycetota; class Actinomycetes; order Kitasatosporales; family Streptomycetaceae; genus Streptomyces; species Streptomyces sp. NPDC052012. The sequence goes on along the minus strand of NZ_JBFAXA010000038.1, from coordinate 11,598 downwards.
GGCGTCGACGCTGTACGGCACGGCCACGCTGGCCGCCGCCCTGGACGCGGGCTGTTTCGCCCCGGCCGGCCGGCGCATCCTGCTGGTGTCGAACAACGCGGCGACGCCGGAGACGACACCGGCCGTGGACGAGATGCCCGGGTTCGAGCGGCTGCGCGGTCGCTTCGACGACGTGGTGTCGTGGAACGACGCCGTCTTCCCCTTCCATCCAGGGGGTTGGGCACCGCGCTACGAGGACGCCCCCTTGTGGGAACGCTATCTGCGGCTGGCGTGGGGGCTCGGTGACGACGACGTGGCGCTCGCCGTGGAGTCGATCCAGGTCAACCCGGCGCTGGGGCTGGCGCAGATCTTCACCGACGCGCCGCTGACGGTGTACGCGGACGGCCTGATGAGCTACGGCCCCACCCGCAACAAGCTCGACCTGCTGGTCGGCACGCGCGTGGAGCGGCTGCTGCACCTCGACCTGGTGCCGGGGCTCCGGCCGCTGCTGCTGACGGAGTTCGACGTCCCGGCGGAGGTGGTGCCGACCCCGGCGTTCACCAAGGTGCTGGCCGAACTGGTCGACACGGGGGCGGAATTGCCTCCGATCGAGGAGCCGGCGCTGCTGCTGGGCCAGTATCTGTCGGCGCTGAACATCCTCTCCGCCGAGGAGGAGGAGAAGCTGCACGTACGGATGCTGAAGGGCGCGGTCGAACTCGGCCACCGCCGGGTGGTGCTCAAGCCGCATCCGACGGCGCCGGCCCGCTTCACCCGCCTGCTGGAGGAGGAGGCCGAGCGGCTCGGTGTCGACCTGACGGTGCTGGACACGCCGGTGCTGGCCGAGGTGCTGTACCAGCGGATGCGTCCGGCGCTGGTCGTCGGCTGCTTCTCCACGGCTCTGATCACCGCCTCCGCGCTGTACGGACTGCCGGTCGCCCGGGTCGGCACGGACCTGCTGCTGGACCGGCTGACGCCGTTCGAGAACAGCAATCGCGTGCCCGTCACGATCGTCGACGCGCTGCTGCCCGAGCTGACGGACCGTGCGGCCGTCACGGAGGGACGCACGGGTGCGGACACCGATGCCCTCACGGAGCTGGTCCGGACGGTCGGCTTCGCCATGCAACCGAAGATCCTGCCGGACCTCAGGGCGGAGGCCGAGCGCTATCTGTCGACGCGGCTGGACGGTCACACCTGGCGCTACTTCAAGAAGAAGCGCCTGACCTCGCTGGGCCTGCCCGGCGGTGTGCCGGCCCGGCTGGGCTTCCTGCCGCGCAACGCCACGGTGCGGCGGGTCGCGCGCAAGGCACGGCGGTTGCAGCGGCGGGTGGTGCGACGGTGAACACCCGACGAAGGGTGAGGAAACGGCGGTGATCCGGGCCGTTACTCCTTGGATTCCATGGTGAACTCACGTTCGCCCCTCTAGGGTTACGGGTGCCGCCCTCCCCTCTTGTGTGCTTGTGCCACCCGAACCGTGAGGCATCCATGACGAACCTCGGCCGGCTCTACCCCCTCCTCGACGACGTCCGCCTGCCCGACGACCTCCCCTACTCCCAGGTGAGCACCTGGGAGTTGCGGTTCCTGTACCTGCTGGGCCGGCATCACCTCACGGGCGAGGACCGGCTGGTCGAGCTGGGCTCCGGCGGGGGCGGCTCCACGTACGCCCTGGCGCTCGGGCTGCGGGAGAGCCCGGTGTTCGACGAACGCACCGGGCGGCTGCACGCGTACGACTTCTTCCGGGTCGGCAAGGGCACCTTCGCCACGGAGAAGTTCTTCACCGCCGGGGCGAAGCCGCAGGACGACGACTCCTTTCTGAACGACTTCAAGAGCCGTCTGGAGCCGTTCCTGCCGTTCCTGGAGATCCACGCCGGGGATCTGTGGCAGACCTCCGATCCCGAGGACACCAGCGCCGTCGAGTTCCTGCACATCGACATCGCCAAGACCGCCCGGGTGTTCCGCTGTGTCGCCGAGCGCTTCCTGACGCGGCTGCGGCCGGGCTCGGTGGTGCTGCACCAGGACTTCGCCGGGCCCCGGCTGCCGTGGCTGCACCACAGCACGGGCGCGCTGCTGCCGTACATCGAGATCGCCGGGCCGCCGATCCGCTCCACGCTCGCCTTCGAGGTGGTCCGGCCGATCCCCGAGGACCTGCTGAAGCGGATCGCGGAGGACGCGTACACCGTCGACGAGAAGCTGGAGCTGATCTCCGCCGTGCAGGAGCGGGTCGACCGCGACCACACGGGCGGCATCCCCTTCAAGTCGGTGCTGGAGTTCGCCAAGGCGTACGTCGCCCACTACGCCGGCGACCACGAGCGGGCCTGGTCGATCGCCAGGCCGCTGACCGGCGACGCGTACCTGAGCCGGACCCGCGCCGACCACTTCGAGCAACTGCGCAAGGCCTACGAGCAGGACCGGGAGCGGGGCGGCAGGGGCTCGCGGCTGGGGCGGCTGGTGAAGAAGGCCGTCGGGCGCTGAGACGCCGGTGAGCCCCGCGGCCGGGTCCGGCCGCGGAGCTCACCGCTGTGTTCAGGACGGTCTCACCCGCCGAGGATCGCCTTCAGGTCGGCGGCGTTGGCCTCGGTGACCTTCCACAGCGTCTGCTGCCGCTCGTGGACGTCGGCGACGGTCCTCGCGTGGGCGTCCAGGATGCCGAGCGCGCGTTCGGTGAGGACGGCGCCCAGGTGGCGCTCATGCACGGAGACGCCCCACTCGGGTCGCTCGATGTCGGCCAGGAAGTAGGCCATCTTCGGGTGCGAGATCAGGGAAACGATCGGCGTGCCCACTCCGAACGGGATCATGCCGGCGTGCCCGCGCATGCCGATGACCAGCCGTGTCCTGGCGTACAGGTCACGGATGGCGTCGTTGTCGAAGTCGTACATCGGGATGACGGGCAGCGAGATGCCGTGCTCGCGGCGCAGGTCGAAGGCGATCCGCTCGTCGTCGAGGGAGTGCGCCACGCAGCGCACCTCGGTGTGGGCGCCGATGCCCCGCACGGCCTTCGCGATCTCGGCGAGGAAGTGCCCGTAGTCGTGGCCGAAGCGCAGGCCCGCCCGGTCGTAGGCGGCGTTCAGCAGGACGGTGTCCTCGCGGCTCACCGGGTCCTGCCAGCCGGGGACGAGCTGCCGGCTGACCGTGGTGGGGCAGGGCTGGAAGCGCACCCTGTCGTGCAGGTGGGCGGGGAGCATCGCGCGGACCTTGTCGATGGAGCCGTGGTTGCGCAGCCCGAAGAACGCCGACTTCTCCACCAGGAGCCTGAGGCTCTCCCGGAACCGGCCGGCCCGGTAGGACTGCCCGTCGAAGGCGTTGAACCCGACCGCGTACACCATGACCGGCACGTCGATCGCGCGCAGCTGCTCGTCGGGGACGTTCCACTGCCAGGCGCTGTTGCCGTTGGGCATGGTGTCCGGGATGAACAGTCCGCCGCCGCCGATGACCAGTCCGCGCCGGGCGTTGACGCGCTGCAGGGCGGCCCGGTCGAACAGCCGGTGGGCGTGCACGGAGTGCCAGCGGCGGGTGGTGGTGTCGGGGCCGAAGGCCAGCCGCACGGTCTCCGGCAGCAGCTTGTCGCCGGCGTTGCCCTGCCGGTCCATGTAGAAGGCGACGTGGGCGAGCTGGTCCTCGGGGGCGCCCTGTTCCTGCACCGGCACGGCGGCGGCGCGCTGCGCCCACAGGCGGCTGGGCCGGTGCGTGGGGTCGACCGCCATGCCGGCGGTGGCGTGGGCGAGGGCCTCGGCGTCGTCGCCGTGCACCCAGGCGATCTGGGCGAGCCGGGCGTAGGCGGTGGCGGCCCGGTTGGGCGCGGCGGTGGCCAGCAGCAGCCGGGCCCTGGCCTCCGCGTAGCGGGAGACGCTCATCAGGGCGTGCCCGAGCACCTCGTGCGGCCAGGCCTCGTCGAGGGGGATGCGGACGCCGGAGAGGATGTCGACGGCGTCCTGGTAGTCGCCGGCCGCGATGTGCGCGGCGGCCACCTTGCGGGCGCTCTCCACGTCGCCGGTGCGGGCCACGTGCGGGGTGCCGAAGTGCACGAGCAGGTCGTGGTGGAGGGTGCCGCCCAGCGCCAGGTACGCGGCGTGGAAGTCGGCGTCGCTCATCTCGTACGCCCGCCAGCGCTCCTCGGCCTGCGCGTAGCCCGACTCGCCGCCCTGCCAGGGCTTGTGGCGACCGGTGAAGTGCAGGACCGCGGTGTCCTCGGGCACCGGGAGGTCGCCGGACAGCCGGCGCTTGACGAAGTTGTAGCGCGGGTCCAGGCGGACGAAGTCGCCGTCGAGGACGGCGTTGAGGATGCCCTGGTCGTGCTTGTCGAGTTCGTAGTCGCCGCTGCGGCCGGTCGCGTCGAGCTTCGCGCAGAACGCGTCGCTGAGGTACTCGCGCTGGATGACCAGCAGCCCGGAGTTGAGCTTGTGCTGCCCGTGGAAGAACTGCGGGACGGCTGCCAGGCCCTCGCGCAGCGTGAGCAGTTCGGTCAGGTCGCCGAGGACGACCATGTCGGTGTCCAGGGTGATGACCGTGTCGTAGTCGCGCAGCCGGAAGACGTCGAGGATGAAGTACGCCTTGCGCACCAGGTAGTTGTCCTGGTCGCCCTTCTTGTACGTGTCGTAGTGCCCGGCGTTCACGCGGCGCAGCACGATGCGCGGGTGCAGGGCGCGGATCCTCGCGATGGAGCCGGGGCGCAGGTCGTCGTGCAGGACGACGAAGTCCTCGCACACGCCCGGGTTGGACAGGGCGAGGCTGCGCAGCAGGGCGAGGAAGCCGGGGAGGTAGTTCTCGTCGACGTAGGACGCGAAGGCGATGCGGCGCTTGCCGGTGAGGTGGTGGGCCGTGGTCACCGGGGCGGCGGCCGCGGTGCCGGCCGGTGTCGGGGAGGTGGTGGTCATCGCAGGGATATCCTCAGGTCGGTCACGCGCTGGGCCCGCTGCATGACCCATTCCTTCTCGCTGGTGTATTCGTGCACGGACGTGATGGCCAGCTTCATCGCCTCCGGCACGCGGTAGGCGCCGCTCTCGTAGAAGTCGAAGCCGATCAGGTCGAGGGTGGGGCTGACGTCGAGGAAGTCCAGCAGGTACAGCATGTTGAAGCCGGTGGTCGGGATGCCCGGCCAGGCGTCGGCGGAGAGCCGGCCGATGTTGCGCACGGGCCAGCGCAGGGACTCGTCGCCGAGGTGCTTCTGGGCGCCGGGGACGAGGCGGTTGCGCAGGGAGTATTTCCAGTCGCCGGAGACGCCGCCGAAGACGAGCCGGGTGGTGACCGGCCGGTCCCAGTTGAAGCCGTGCTTGTGGATGGTGGCGTGGATGTCGGTGCGGCTGCCGGTGTGCTCCGGGTCGATCCGGTACGAGTTGAAGCGCACCACGAGGTCGTAGGCGTCGATCTCGGCACCGAGGGAACTTGCGCCGACGCGGCCGGAGTTGGCGACCAGGCAGATGGACTTGCCCGCGATCAGATTGCGGAACTCGCCGAGGCTGATCCACTGCACGCCGCCGATGGTGGGGTCGGCGACGGGGCCGCGCATGCGGGTGCGGCGCTGCTCGGCGTAGAGGGCGAGGGCCGCCGTGAGGCCGGGCAGGGCGGCGGGGCCGCGGTCGGCGGCGAGGCGCAGGTCGAGGTACTGGCTGAGCAGTTCCTGCCGGTCGGCGACCGGGGCGTCCTCGGCGGCCAGGGTGAGGAGCGCTCCCACGAGGCGCGGCTCGGCCTCCGTCCAGTCCCCAACGGCGTGTGCGGCCAGCCCCTCGGCCCATACGTCGGTGGCGGGGCGCCCCGCGAACTCCTCGGCGCGCGGGCACTGGCGGCGCAGCAGGGCGAGCAGGTCCCGCTCCTTGTCGGCCGCGGCGCGCAGGCCCGCGACCTTGGCGCGGACGCCGAAGCCGTCGTCGTCGGTGAGGTCGAGGTAGCGCTCGTAGGCCGCGACGGCGGCGGGCTCGTCGCCGAGGGTCTCGAGGAGCCGGGCGCGCAGCCGCCAGCCGGCCCGGGAGTTCTTGCGGTGGGCCAGCACGGTGTCGCTGATGACCAGAGCGAGGTTCAGCTCGTCGTCGTAGCCGCACTCCAGGGCCTTGTTGGCGACGGCGAGCAGAGCGTCGAGGAGGTCGCCGGAGATGTCGGAGCTCGGTGCCGCCGCGCCTTTGACGGCCCGTTTGAGCAGGGCGGTCGCGCCGGTCGGGGCGGGCGCCTGGGCGGTGGTGGTGCGGGTCGTGCAGACGACGAGCAGCTTTCTGAGATGCTCGGCGAGTTCGATCCGCCGACGGTCGACGCTGCCGACGAGTTTGCCGCTGTGCACCGCGCAGGCCCGCAGACAGTCCTCCAGTTCCCCTCCCTCTGCCCGTGCGCGTCTTGGCTGATCCCTGTGGACCCTCGTCATGGCACTCCTGGTGTCCGAGTGGCGTGGGGGGATGTTGAGGAATTTAGGAAACCAAGACGACCGGTGGGTGAACGCGCAGGGACCGGGCGGCGAATCGTTGGCCCGGTGGTCAGGTGCCCGCTGTGAACCGGATTAGCGTGCTGATACATCCATCGCGCCATGGGGCCACCGCCCGCACCTGTAGGGGACGTACGTGACCAGCCTGACCGCCCGCCCGGCCGTCGACATGACCGTGCGGCCGACGCCGCCGAAGCCGCCCCGGGAGAGCCGGCTGCGGGCTCTCGACGGGCTGCGCCTCGTCGCCGCGCTGATGGTGGCGGCCTACCACTACGGCGGTCGCGGCGGGGAGGTCACCGAGGCCTGGGGCACCTCCCCGAAGCTCCAGTTCCCGACGCTCCACTCGTGGTTCGCGTACGGGTGCCTGGGTGTGCAGATCTTCTTCGTGATCAGCGGATTCGTGATCTGCATGAGCGGCTGGGGCCGGCCGCTGAGGTCTTTCTTCGCCTCGCGCGCCTCGCGGCTGCTGCCGGCCTATTGGTGTGCGGTCGTGCTGGTGGCGGCCGTGTTCGCGCTGCCGGTGGTGGCGTACGAGGCGGTGTCGCCGAGCGACGCGCTGGTGAACCTGACGATGCTGCAGATGCCGCTGGGCGTGGACCGGGTGCTGGGGGTGTGCTGGACGCTGTGGGCGGAGGTCCGCTTCTACGCGCTGTTCGCCCTGTTCGTGGTGCTGCCGGGGGCGAGCCGACGGCGCACGATCATGTTCTGCGCGTGCTGGACGCTGGCGGCGGTGATCGCGCAGGCCGCGAAGGAGCCGCTGCTCGACATCGTGCTGATGCCCGAGTACGCGCCGTTCTTCGTCGGCGGTGTCGGCCTCTACCTGGTCCACCGCGACCGGCGGGACGCCTACGCCTGGGGCATCGTGGGCGTGAGCTGGCTGCTGGGGCAGCACCATGTCGTCCGGGAGCTGTGGCACGCGCCCGGCGGGGACGCGTTCTCCTACCGCTCCTCCGCCATGATCGTCCTCGTGGTGACCCTGGGCTTCGCGGCGGTCGCGGCGGTGGCGCTGGGCTGGCTGAACCGGGTGAACTGGCGCTGGCTGACGGTGGCCGGGGCGCTGACGTACCCGTTCTACCTGGTCCACGAGCATCTCGGCTGGGTGGTGATCGGCGCCCTGCACCGGGGGCTGCACCTGTCCTCGGCGGTGACGTTCACGCTCACGGTCGCCTCGATGCTGCTGCTGGCGTGGCTGATCCACCACCTCGTGGAGAAGCCGGCGACGCCTCGGCTGCGGGCGGTGCTGGCGAGGGGTCACCGGGCCTGACTCACCCGGTGGCCGGGCCGCTCCGCAGGGTCGCGCCGATGCCCTCGATCACCGCGCTCAGGCCCGCCTCGAAGCCCCTGGTGTGGTCCCGGAACATCTCATGGCCGGCCTGCGCGGCCAGCGGATGGCGAGCGAGGCGTTCGGCGCGCGCGTCCAGGTCGTACCCCTCGTCGGCGGAGGCCGGGTCGGGGCCCATGGCCTGTTCCTCGATGACGTAGCCGATGGTGTAGCTGTACGCGGTGAACCAGGCGCGGGCCGCGCCCGCCGGGGTGAAGCCCGCCCGGGTGAGCATGCTCAGGCCGGCCTCCATCGGCTCCGCGTACGACAGGTCGGTGAAGTGCGTACCGGCGTAGACCTTGGCGCCGTCCCGGTAGCGCAGCAGGTGGGCGCGCAGGCCGCACATCATCGCGAAGAACGCCTCCCGCCAGTCCCGGTCCGGCGCGGTGGTCTCCGCGGTCATGTCGGCGGACATGCGCCGCATCATCTCCGTCGCCATCTCGTCCAGCAGCGCCTGCTTGTCCTTGAAGTGCCAGTACAGGGCGGGCGCCTTGACATCGAGTTCCTTGGCGATGGCGCGCAGGGTCAGGCCGTCCAGGCCGACCTCGTTCAGCAGCTTCAGTGCCGTGTCGGCGACCCGGCGGCGGTCGAGGGGCGCCCGTCGTTCCGTGCTCACGCTTGACAGCTTAACGGCGTTAAGCCCATCCTCGGACTCAAGCGGCACTTAACAACGTTAAGGAGATTGCCATGAATGCGGACGTTCTGGTCGTCGGCGCGGGTCCGACCGGCCTCGCCCTCGGCATCGACCTGGCCCGGCGCGGGGTGGACGCACTGGTGGTGGAGCGGGCGCAGGGGCTGTTCCCCGGCTCACGCGGCAAGGGGATCCAGCCGCGCACCATGGAGGTCTTCGACGACCTCGGCGTGCTGGACGCGATCCACGCGGCGGGCGGGACCTACCCGGTGGGGATGATCTGGCAGGAGGGCCGGCGGCTGGGCGTGCACCACATGTTCGACCCGGCCGAGGAAGGTGAGGGCGAGGACACGCCCTATCCGAAGGGGTGGATGGTGCCGCAGTGGCGGACCCAGGAGGTCCTGCTGGCGCGGCTGGAGGAACTGGGCGGCAAGGTCGCCTTCGGCCGCGAGGTCGTCGGGGTCGCGCAGGACGCGGAGGGCGTGACCGCACATCTGGCCTCCGGGGAGAGTGTCCGCGCCCGCTACGCCGTCGCCGCCGACGGCGGCCGCTCGGCCGTGCGCCGCGCGGTCGGCATCGGCATGACCGGCGAGGAGGTCGACCCGGCTCCGATGCTGGTGGCGGACGTCCGTATCACCGGTCTCGACCGGGACAACTGGCACATCTTCCCGCCCCGCGAGGGCACCGGTGACTTCCTCGCGCTCTGCCCGCTGGCCGGGACGGAGGACTTCCAGCTGATCGCCCGGTTCGCGGAGGGGACGGCGGTGAATCTGTCACCCGAGGGAGTACGACGGGTCGTCGCCGCCCGCTCCCACCTCGCCGCCTCGGACGTCACCGAGGTCCGCTGGGCGTCGGACTTCCGCCCGCGCGCCGCACTCGCCGACCGCTTCCGCGCGGGCCGGGTGTTCCTCGCCGGGGACGCGGCGCACGTGCACTCCCCCGCGGGCGGGCAGGGGCTCAACACCAGTGTCCAGGACGCCTACAACCTGGGCTGGAAGCTGGGCGCGGTGCTGCGGGGCGGGGCGGACGCGGCGCTGCTGGACACCTACGAGGAGGAGCGGCGGCCGGTCGCCGCCGGGGTGCTCGGTCTGTCGACCGGCGTCCATCGCGGCGAGGTGCGGCGCGGGTCGGCGACCCGGCAGCTGGGGCTGGGCTACCGGGAGGCGTCGCTCACACGGGAGACCCGGACGGCCCCCGGCCCGGTGCGCGCGGGTGACCGCGCCCCCGACGGGACGGTGGACGGCGTACGCCTCTTCGACGCGTTCCGGGGGCCGCACTGGACGCTGCTGGGCGCCGCAGGGCACGTGGCCGGCGTACCGGAGTCGGTACGCACGCTCCCCGCCGCCCCGGAGGCGTACGGCCCCGGCGTCTTCCTCGTCCGGCCGGACGGCTACGTCGGCTGGGCGGGGGACACGGCGGAGGGAGTGCGCGCGTACCTGGCCCGCGTCGGACTATGAGACCCAGGGCCTGTCGTTTGGATCACGCCGCAGACGCGGGGTCTGGCACGCACACCGGCGCTGATCAGGCACCGCCCCTTCCCTGCGACGTGATCCAAACGACAGCCCCTAGGCGCTGGCGACCGACAGCTTCGCCGCGAACCCGAGGAACAGCGCACCGGCGGCCGAGGTGGCCCCCGCCGCCAGCCGCCGGCGGCGGCGGAACGCCTCGGCCAGGCGGGTGCCGCCGAAGATCAGCAGCGACAGGTAGAGGAAGCTCGCCGTCTGGAGCAGGGCGCCCAGGACGACGAAGGAGAGCGCGGGATAGGCGTAGCCGGGGTCGACGAACTGCACGAAGAAGGAGATCAGGAAGAGGATCGCCTTCGGGTTGAGCAGCGACACGACCAGGGCGCGACGGTAAGGGTGCTCGTCCGCGGAGGCGGTGGGTGCGGCGGGTGCCCCGGCCTTCGCCGGCTCGCCCCGCTCCTTCCACATGCTCCACGCGGAGCGCAGCATGCCGTACGCCATCCACGCCAGGTATCCGGCACCGGCGTACTTCACCACCATGAACAGCAACGGCGTGGTGGTGAGCACGGACGCCGCGCCGAGCGCCGCGAGCGTCATCAGGACGGCGTCCCCGGTGAAGACACCGGCCGCCGCCGCATATCCGGTGCGCACGCCCTTGCGGGCGGCCACGGACAGCACGTACAGCGAGTTGGGCCCGGGGAGCAGGACGATCAGGACGAGGCCTGCCAGGTAGGTGGGGAGATCGTTGACGCCGAACATGGACAGGAGTGTCGCACGGGGGTACGACATTCCGTTCCGGTGTTTCAGCCGTCGGGAAGGGTGTCCGCAAAGAGCTCGACGCGCACGCCGACCGACTCCGGCACAGCCACGTCCTGGCCGCGCTTGAAACGCTGGGGGTCGGGGTACTTGCCGTCGGCCGGATCGGTGTACAGCAGGATCTCGTCGTGCTTGCGGTCGACGATCAGGTAGACGGGGATGCCCGCCTGGGCGTAGCACTCGACCTTGGGGCCGAGGTCGTCAGACCAGTTGGACGACGTGATCTCGACGACCATGCGGAAGACGTTCGGGGCGTAGTGGTTCTTGGTGACGTGGGCGTCGCGGAAGTCCTCGTCGACGATGGAGAAATCGGGGATCGCGAAGTCCGCCGGCAATGTGGGCAGCCAGAGCCCGACCCCCTGAACCCATTCACGCCCGGTCTCGACGATTCCCGCGTGGTCGAATGCCCTGCCGAGTTTCGTCAGCGCCAGCTGATGCGAGCCATCCGGCGGCGGTGTCACAGTGAGCCTCCCCTGGAGAATCTCCACGCGGTGGCCAGGCAGTGCACGGGCGAGCTGGTCGGCAGCCTCGCCCAGGGTCAGCTCCTGCTGCAGTACGGCCATGGCGTCCTCCTTTCCGGGGCCCACTCACCACGAGAGTAGCCGGGAACGGACTGCATCCGCCCGCGATCACTCATAGGGCGTAACCGACCAGGTCAGAAGGCATCGGAAGGCACGTAAGTCCCCCACACCTCCCGCAGGGCGTTGCACACCTCGCCCACCGTCGCCCGGGCCCGCAACGCCTCCTTCATCGGGTACAGGACGTTGTCCTCCCCCTCCGCCGCCTTCTTCAGCGCGGCCAGCGCCGAGTCCACCGCCCGCTGGTCGCGTTCCGTGCGGAGTCTGGCGAGGCGTTCGGCCTGCTGGGCCTCGATGGCGGGGTCGACACGGAGCGGTTCGTAGGGTTCTTCCTCGCCGAGCTGGAAGCGGTTGACGCCGACCACGACCCGCTCGCCGGCGTCGGTCTGCTGGGCGATGCGGTAGGCGTT
>NZ_JBFAXA010000037.1:0-50916 GCF_040689265.1 Streptomyces sp. NPDC052012 | reverse complement strand
ACCACCGCGACCGTTCTCGCCCAGGCCCTGGTGCGCGAGGGTCTGCGCAACGTGGCCGCCGGCGCCAACCCGATGGCTCTGAAGCGCGGTATCGAGAAGGCCGTCGAGGCCGTCTCCGCCGCCCTGCTGGAGCAGGCGAAGGACGTCGAGACCAAGGAGCAGATCGCCTCCACCGCGTCCATCTCCGCCGCCGACACCCAGATCGGTGAGCTCATCGCCGAGGCGATGGACAAGGTCGGCAAGGAAGGCGTCATCACCGTCGAGGAGTCCCAGACCTTCGGTCTGGAGCTGGAGCTCACCGAGGGTATGCGCTTCGACAAGGGCTACATCTCGGCGTACTTCGCGACCGACATGGAGCGTATGGAGGCCGTCCTCGACGACCCGTACATCCTGATCGCGAACTCCAAGATCTCCAACGTCAAGGACCTGCTCCCGCTCCTGGAGAAGGTCATGCAGTCGGGCAAGCCGCTGCTGATCATCGCCGAGGACGTCGAGGGCGAGGCCCTGTCGACCCTGGTCGTCAACAAGATCCGCGGCACCTTCAAGTCCGTCGCCGTCAAGGCCCCGGGCTTCGGCGACCGCCGCAAGGCCATGCTCGGCGACATCGCCATCCTCACGGGCGGCGAGGTCATCTCCGAGGAGGTCGGCCTCAAGCTGGAGAACGCCACGCTCGACCTGCTGGGCAAGGCGCGCAAGGTCGTCATCACCAAGGACGAGACCACCATCGTCGACGGTGCCGGCTCCGCCGACCAGGTCGCGGGCCGCGTGAACCAGATCCGCGCCGAGATCGAGAACAGCGACTCCGACTACGACCGCGAGAAGCTGCAGGAGCGCCTGGCGAAGCTCGCCGGCGGCGTCGCGGTCATCAAGGCCGGTGCCGCCACCGAGGTGGAGCTCAAGGAGCGCAAGCACCGCATCGAGGACGCCGTCCGCAACGCCAAGGCGGCCGTCGAGGAGGGCATCGTCGCCGGTGGTGGCGTCGCCCTGCTCCAGGCCTCCCAGGTCTTCGAGAAGCTCGAGCTCGAGGGCGACGAGGCGACCGGTGCGCAGGCTGTGAAGCTGGCCCTGGAGGCCCCGCTGAAGCAGATCGCCGTCAACGCCGGCCTCGAGGGCGGCGTCGTGGTGGAGAAGGTGCGCAACCTGACCCCGGGCCACGGCCTGAACGCCGCGACCGGCGAGTACGTCGACCTGGTCAAGGAAGGCATCATCGACCCGGCGAAGGTCACCCGCTCTGCCCTGCAGAACGCCGCGTCCATCGCCGCGCTGTTCCTCACCACCGAGGCCGTCATCGCCGACAAGCCGGAGAAGGCCGCGGCCCCGGCCGGCGGCGGCATGCCGGGCGGTGACATGGACTTCTGATCGACCCCTCGGGTTGATCAACCGTCCGTCAGGACCGAGGGCGGCACCACCAGCTTCGTCTGGGGGTGCCGCCCTCGGGCGTTTTCGGGGTCAGTCGGCGTAGTCCTTGAGCTTCTCGGTTTCGAGGGTGATGTCTACCGGCGCAGGTAGCTCGACGGTCGCCCCCCAGGGGCGGGTGGAGCACTGCAGATAGCGTCCGTCCTTCGGTTCGCTGTACACGCTGACCGTGGCGCTGTCGCGGTCGATGAGCAGATAGACAGGGATGTCGGCCGCCGCGTAACCCACGGGCTTGTCGATACGGTCGCGCTGGTCGGTGTCGCGGTCGTGGGACGTGATCTCCACGGCCATGAGGGCGCCGTCGGTGTCGGACCAGTTGCCGTGGCCCTTGAAATGGTCCACCGGTGCGAGGAAGCCGTCTGTGATGGCGCGGCCCTTGCGGTAGGCCTCGGCCTTGACGCCCCGCTCGGGCGCGAGGTCCAAGTCGGGCCGTTGCTGCATGCACTGGCGCAGCAGCCACATGAAGATGGACGTGTGGTTGCCGTCCGGCATGGCCTTGACTACTACCTTCCCGTTGACGTACTCAAGCCGCACGGTTTCCGGCGCGGCAGCGGCCAGTTCTTCGAACTCCTCCACGTCGAGCGGCCCGTGCCGGATGCACAGCCTCCCGTCGAGGAACTCCAGCCGGTTCCGCAGCTCCCTCGGAGCCCTGCGGACCAGTTCCTCGAAGTCCTCGACGGACATCTGCGGGCGGTGAGCGGTGTCAGGGGTCATGGCGTCGCCTCCTTCCCTCCATCGTGCCCCGGGGCGGTGATGTCGGACTGTAGGTGCTGTCATACGGGTGTCCCTTCTCGTCGTTTCACGGACATCGCAGCGCGGATCTCGGCTGCGCGGACTTGGATCACGGCGGACGGCAGGGGCGCGTTGGCGCGTTCTGGGGCGCGTTCGCCTCGGCACCCGCGGCAGATGCCGCCGGGCAGAGCCTCGGGCGGGCCGGGTGTACGGCACTCCGAGCACTCCAGGAGCCGGATGGGGCGCGGGCCGGTGGGCTGCTCCGGCGGGAGCTTGTCGGTGAGGCGGCGGCGGAGCAGGGCGGCCGGGTGGTGGACGGGGGTGGGCAGGCCGGCGGTGAGGGCGGCGCGTACGGCCTCGTCGGTGGCGCCGCGTGCGAACCACTCCTCGACCAGCGGGGCGAGGGAGGCACAGTCGGCCTGGGAGAGCGACAGGGCGGGTGTCTCGCGACCGAGGGCGGCGAGGAGGATGTGGGCGCGGGAGCGGGTGGGTGCCGGTCTGGGTTGCTCCGGGACGTCGCCGCGCGTGAACGTCGCCCACCAGTGGTCGTCGCGGGCGGTACGGGACCACCACGATCGGGTGATCCAGTGCGCGCTCCCCGATGCCGACGTCACCCTCTCCCGCCCTCGGCGCAAGTGGCCTGCTTCTTGCAGCCGGTTGAGCGCGGTGCGCAGGGCACATTGGCCGTACGGGAGGGTCTTGGCCAGCGTCTTCACGGAGATGTCGGCGCCGTCGGGGAGACGGTCGATGAACGCGGCGATGGCGGCTTCGCGGGGTGGGAGGTGAGCGAAGTCGTGGGCAGCGGCGGGGGATTGGCCCGTGCTGGGTGCCGTGCGCTTGCCGTAACCCGGATTGGCCATCGGGTGCGGGGAGGCGTGCGCGGGCAGGAGGGCAGGACTAAGCTGGGTGTCAGCCATGGGATCGAAATTGTCCTTCGATCTCGTAGGTCAAGCCCCCGCAGGTGTTGCAGCACCTGACGGGGGCTGTTCGTTATGCGGGCACGCTAGCCCCTCGTGACTGTGCGTGGCAAGCCGAACGCGTCAAGTCAACACGCGGGGTGGGAGGGTGGGTTGGGGCCCTCCACCCGTTCCTTGCAAAGAGGGCTCGGGGCTTGGGGCTTGAGCTTCGGGCGGCCCGACGGTCACTGGGCAGTCAGGCCCGCTTCAGGTCTTCGACGAACGTCCACCATGCCGTCGCCCGGAACACGAGCTTCGGGCCGAGGGGTGTTTTCGAGTCGCGTACGGGGACGAAGGTCGAGTGCCCTTCAGCCACTTCCAGGCAGTTACCGCCCTCGCCACCGCTGTACGTCGACTTGCGCCAGGCCGCCGAGCTCAGGTCGTCATCACGGGTGCTGTTCTCCATGTTCGTAATCGTGGGCCACGGACTCCACGAGAGCCAGGGAATCTTGAGGCGAGAGTGCGACCGCTTGAAGGAGGCTGAAGGTCAGCGCGTGGCGAGCGACCGTTGCCGGGTCGAATCGGGAGGCCCGCACCCGGGGGTGAGGGCGTGGCTCGGATCACAATCCGTGGGTGGAATGGCTGCTCCTCTTTCCCGGTTGTCCTTGGCGTGCGTTTAATGCATGCGCACATACCAAGCGGTACCTCCATCTCCCGAGGAGCCCCCACGTGACCGTCACCACCTCCGCCTCGACCTCCCGAGCCGCTGAAGTCCTCTCCCGGCCGGTGTCCATCAACGGGCTCACCGTCCCGAACCGGATCGCCATGGCGCCGATGACCCGCATGTTCTCCCCGGGCGGCGTCCCGGGTGAGGACGTCGTGTCGTACTACGCCCGCCGAGCCGCCGCAGGCGTCGGGCTGATCGTCACCGAGGGGACGTACGTCGGGCACCCCTCCGCCGGCGGAAGCAGCCGGGTGCCCCGCTTCCACGGCGAGGAGCAGCTCGCGGGATGGGCGAAGGTCGCCGAGGCGGTGCACGCCGCCGGCGGGACCATCGTGCCGCAGCTGTGGCACATCGGGATGGTGCGGAAGGAGGGGCAGTCGCCGTTCCCCGAGGCCCCGGCCGTCGGGCCCTCCGGGCTGCGGATCGACGGCAGCGAGGGCGGAAAGGCGATGACCCGGAAGGACATCGACGACGTCATCGGCGCCTTCGCCGAGGCCGCCGCCGCAGCCGAGCGCATCGGCTTCGACGGAGTCGAGCTGCACGGCGCCCACGGCTACCTCATCGACCAGTTCCTGTGGGCCGGCACCAACCGCCGTACCGACGCCTACGGCGGTGACCCGGTCGCCCGCGCCAAGTTCGCGGAGGAGATCGTGGCGGCCGTCCGGGCGGCCGTGTCGCCCGAGTTCCCCGTCATCTTCCGGTACTCGCAGTGGAAGCAGGACGCCTACGACGCCCGGCTCGCCGAGACGCCGGAGGAGCTGGAGGCCATCCTCGCCCCGCTCGCGGCGGCAGGGGTCGACGCCTTCCACGCCTCTCAGCGCCGCTACTGGGTCCCGGAGTTCGACGGGACCGACCTCAACCTCGCCGGCTGGACGAAGAAGCTGACCGGGAAGCCGGCGATCACCGTCGGGTCGGTGGGCCTCGACGGCGGTGACTTCATCAAGGCGTTCCAGGGCGAGGGCGCCGCCGTCGGCAGCCTCGACAACCTTCTCGACCGCATGGAGCGCGACGAGTTCGACCTCGTCGCCGTCGGCCGGGCGCTCCTCCAGGACCCGAACTGGGCGTCCAAGGTGCTGGCCGGCCGGTTCGACGAACTGGCGCCGTACGACGCGGCCTCGCTGCAGGCGCTGAGCTGACGGCAGTCGCCCGCGGAGGTGGTGCGGGACGGGCGTAGGGTCGTACGCCGGTGATCAACCGGTCCGTACGAACGCCCGTCCCATGAGGGCGATGTGACGTCTCGCCCCCGCCCCGCACTCGTGAGGAGACCCGATGACGACGCCCGAGTCCCGCCCCCCGGCCGACGGTCCCACCCGCCCCGAGCCCGTCGTACGGACCGCCGCCGGTTCCGTGCGCGGGCGGTACGAGGGTGAGCTGGCCGTGTTCCGCGGCATACCGTTCGCCGAGCCGCCCGTCGGCGAGGCCAGGTTCGCCGCGCCCCGGCCGGTGCGCGGCTGGGACGGCGTACGGGAGGCGTCCGCGTTCGGGCCGCCGCCTCCGCAGGACGCCGGCCTGCAAGGGCCTGCCGCCCTGCTGAACCTGCCCACCGGCGACGACTGGCTGACCGTCAACGTCTGGACGCCCGAACCCGCCCCGGGCTCCCGTCGGCCGGTCATGGTGTGGATCTACGGCGGTGCCTACAAGATCGGTCACTCCGGCAGCCCCGGCTACGACGCCCGGCGGATCGCGCGGGACGGCGATGTCGTCGTCGTCACCCTCAACTACCGGGTCGGGATGGAGGGTTTCGCCCACATCGAGGGTGCGCCCGCCAAC
The DNA here is from genome assembly GCF_040689265.1 of Streptomyces sp. NPDC052012. NCBI lineage: Bacteria > Bacillati > Actinomycetota > Actinomycetes > Kitasatosporales > Streptomycetaceae > Streptomyces > Streptomyces sp. NPDC052012. The sequence goes on along the minus strand of NZ_JBFAXA010000037.1, from coordinate 45,378 downwards.
CGGGGGCTGCTGGATCAGGTGGCCGCGCTGGAGTGGGTGCGGGACAACATCGCGGCGTTCGGCGGCGATCCCGGGCAGGTGACCGTGTTCGGGGAGTCGGCGGGCGCCGGGTCGATCGCGGCGCTGCTGGCGATGCCCCGCGCGGCGGGACTGTTCCGGCGGGCGATCGCGCAGAGCGTGCCCGGGACGTACTTCTCCGACGCCCTCGCCCGCGACATCGGTGCCGCGCTCGCCGCCGAGGCCGGTCTTCGGCCGACGGTGGCGGACCTGTCGACCGTGGACCCGCGCAAGCTGACGGCCGCCGGGGAGGCGCTGGGCGCCAAGATGCCGGGGTTCGTGGACCGCTGGGGGCAGGCCGCGCCCACGGTGACGCCCTACGCCCCGGTCGTCGACGGCGAGGTGCTGCCGAGGATGCCGTGGCAGGCGCTCGCCGCGGGCTCGGCGCGGGACGTCGAGCTGGTCACCGGGCACAACGGCGACGAGTTCCGCCTCTTCGTCGCCCTGGCCGGCCGGCTCGGGCAGATCACCGAGGAGCAGGCGAGCCGGGCCCTGCGCCTGTACGCCCCCGGCCCGGATGGAGCGGAGGCCTACCGCGCCGCCTTCCCGGACGCGTCCCCGGGCGAGCTGTACGAGCGGGTGCAGACCGACTGGCTGTTCTCCATGCCCACCCTGCACCTGGCCGAGGCGCACCTCGCCGGGGGCGGCCGGGCGCACCTCTACGAACTGACCTGGCCGGCTCCGGGTCTGGACGGCGCCCTCGGTGCCTGCCACGGCCTGGACATCCCGCTGCTGTTCGGCACGTTCGAGGCGGACCTGGGTGCGCTGCTGTTCGCCGGGGCAGCGCCGGGCGCGGACGCGGAGGCGCTGTCCTCCCGGTTCCGGGCCGCCTGGACGGCGTTCGCACGGACCGGCGATCCGGGCTGGCCCGCGTACGACACCGAGCGGCGGCTGGTGCAGGTGCTGGACGCGGAGCCGCAGGTCGTGCCGTATCCGGAGGACGTCTCCCGCCGTCTGTGGGAGGGACACGACTTCGTGCCCCTGCCGCTGCTCTGACGCCTACAGGCCGCCCATCGGCTCGATGTCGACCTTCACCGGGGTGCCCCACACGCGCAGCACCTCGTAGTCGGTGAACTCGTGCACGAGCCGGTACGCCATGGCGGGGCGGGGACCGCGGCGCTGGGCCGCGATGTACAGCTCGGCCTCGCGGCGGTCGCGGCGCGGGGTGCCGCACAGCTGCCACGCCTGACCGTTCCACAGCTCCGGCAGCCACCGCTGCTGGGGCTGGGGGCGGTCACCGCGGAACCCGTAGCGGGAGGGGGCCGGCTCGGGCGACCGGTACTGGGGGGCGGGGCCGTTGTACTCGGCGCGGCGGGCGGCGCGGCGCCGGGTCTCGCACAGCAGGCACAGGTCGGGGGCGCTCTCGTCGACCGGTCCTGTGGGGTGCTCGGGGCAGCGGGTGCGGGGCACGTCGGTGGTGACGGTCTCGTCCAGCAGCTCCAGGGCACGCCGGAGATCGGCCTTCACCTCGTGCAGCTTGGCGTCGGGGGTGTCGGCGGACAGCGCCTCCCCGTGCTCACCGAGCACACGAAGGGCGCGGCCCAGTGCGGTGAGCTGCGCGTGGTTCATGGTGGTGTCTTTCGTGGTCGGGTCCGCTCCAGTATCCCCGCCCGGCTCGACCGATGCGGAACACTGCACGGATGACCACTCTGGCTCAGCTGCGCAGGTACGCCCTGGCTCTCCCGGAGGTCGAGGAGGGCACGCACTTCGGCATGGCCGCCTTCTCGGTGCGGGGCAAGGGGTTCGTCTCGGTGACGAAGGACAGCCAGGTGCAGGTGCACTTGCCGCCGGACGAGACCGAGGCCGCGGTGGGCGCGCACCCGACCGGTGAGCGCCTCGTCCGGGCGGGCAGGACGATCGGTTTCCGGGTGCCGCTGGCCGACGTCGACGGCAAGGACCTGAACGCCCTGGTGCGAGCCGCCTGGTTCAGCCGTGCCCCGAAGCGGCTCGCGGCAGCACTGGGCGACGCGGAGGCCGCGGCCGACGAACCCGGCGGTGACCTGCCCGCCGGTATCGGCCGGCCGGCGACGCGGGCGCTGCTCGGCGCGGGACTGACCACGCTGGACGACGTGGCCCGGCACACGAGAGCGGAGCTCCTGGCCCTGCACGGTGTCGGTCCGAAGGCGGTGCGTGTCCTCTCCGAGGCGTTGGAGCAGCGGGGCGGGTCGCTGCGCGAGTGATGCTCAGCGCCTCGCCGCCTCCAGGGCCGCACGCAGGTGGCCGTTCGTTTCCTTGAGGAGGCGGGCGGCCGTCGGGGCGTCGAGGTCGGCGAGGAGCGTGAGGATCGCGGGCTTGACCTCGCCGTCGGTGGCGGCGAGGGCGTGGTCGATCGCCGAGTCGTCCGCGCCCGTCGCGAGGGCGACGATGCGGTGGGAGCGGGCGCGCAGCTTGGCGTTGGAGGCACGGACGTCGACCATCAGGTTTCCGTAGGTCTTGCCCAGGCGGATCATCGTGATCGTCGACAGCATGTTGAGGACGAGCTTCTGGGCGGTGCCGGCCTTGAGGCGGGTGGAGCCGGTGAGCAGCTCCGGACCCACGACGACCTCGATGCCGTGTTCGGCCGCGGCCGCCAGCGCGCTGGACGGATTGCAGGCGAGGCCCACGGTCAGCGCGCCCCGGGCGCGGGCGTAGGAGACGGCGCCGATGGCGTACGGGGTGCGGCCGGAGGCGGAGATGCCGACCACCGTGTCGTCGGCGGTCAGCTCCAGCGCGGCCAGATCCGACTCGGCCAGCTCCCGCGAGTCCTCGGCACCCTCGACCGACGTGACCATGGCGTCGGGGCCGCCGGCGATGAGTCCGACGACCTGGGAGGGGGCGGTGTTGAAGGTGGGCGGGCATTCGGAGGCGTCGAGGATGCCCAGGCGACCGGCAGTGCCTGCCCCGGCGTAGATCAGCCGCCCGCCGCGCGCCATCCGCTCGGCGATGGCGTCGATCGCGGCGGCGATCTCGGGGAGCTTTTCGGCCACGGCGGCGGGCACGGTGGCGTCCTCGCCGTTCATCAGCCGCGCGATGTCGAGGGTGGGCAGCCGGTCGATGTCCGCCAGTTCCGGCCGGAACGCCTCGGTGGTGAGGGATTCCAACTCCGTGCGGACGTCACGAGGGTTGTGTGCAGTGGTCATGGGCGGGCGGCTCTCCGGGTTCATTTCAGAGGGGGGTGGTGCAACTTCCCAGGGGCGCGGGGCTGTGTCGATGTGCGGCTCGGCCGCGTGGGCGCGACCAGCCCCCCACAACCCGCAGCTCACCACAACATCCAGCCCTACGGCGCCCTGCGGCTCGCCCGATGCCGATGAGCCAACGCCTCGTACGAAGCGGACAGCGCCGGCGCCGCCGACTCGTACGTCCGCTGCGCCACCCCCACGAACAGACAGTCCACCACCAGCAACTGTCCCGTCCGCGAGGACATCGCCGCCGGCCGCAGCTCGCTCTCCCGCGCCGTGGACGTCGTCAGCACGTGATCGGCGTACTGCGTGATCGGGCTGTCCGGCCGCCCGGTGATCGCCACCGTCGTCGCCCCGCGCTCGAAGGCGACCCGGAGCGGTTCGACGACGTCCCCGGTCGAACCGGAGTGCGTGATGGCGATGGCCACGTCACCCGCGCGCAGCTGCACCGCGTTCGTCACGGCGAGATGCGGATCGCTGTGGGCGTGGGCTATCAGCCCTATGCGCAGCAGCTTCTGCGTGAGGTCCTGGGCGACGAGCCCGGACGCACCCACGCCGTACACGTCCGTACGGCCCGCCGCGGCGAGCGCGGTGACCGCCGCGCCGAGCTGCACGGTGTCCAGACCGGCCGCCGTGTCCGCGAGGGTCTGCTGCTCGTCGTAGGCCAGCTTCGCCACCACGTCGGCGATCGGGTCGTCCACCGCGATGTCGGTGGTGATGGCGGGCGCGCGGCCGGACTGCTGCTGGGCGGCCAGTCCGGCGAGGGCCAGACGCAGGTCGCGGTAGCCGGGGTAGCCGAGCAGGCGGGCGGTGCGCACGACCGTGGCCTCGCTGGTGCCGGTGAGCTCGGCGAGGCCGGTGACCGTGAGGGCCGCGCAGCCGGCCGGGTCGCTCGCCACGGCCTCGGCGACCCGCTGCATGGAACGGGTCATCGACGGCGCCAGCGTGCGCACCTTGGCCGCGAGGGCGGCGGGCGCGGGCGGGGCGGTGGCGGAGCCGCCCGGGCCACGCTCGCTCGCGAAAATTTCCTTCACGTCATGGGTCACGTGTGAAAGATATTTTCGGCTCGGCGGTGTGGTCAAGAGTGCGCACAATAGGGACATGAACCCCTCCGACCCGCACGGTACTTCCCGCGACGCCTCTCACGCCGCCCCCGTGAGCCCCCTGGAACAAGCGCTGCACGCGGCGCGCGCCCTGGTGATCGCCGACCTGGTGGCGCGCGAGGTGGCCGAGGCCGATGTCGTCTCCCTCGTGGAGGAGTCCGTCGCCCAGCGCCGCTGGTGGGTCGAGCAGTGGCCGGAGGGCGCCGAATTCCTGGCCGGCCTCGTCGCCCAGGACGTGCAGGACGCCCTGCTGGAGCGGTACGGCCGCTGGCCGCTGTGCCCGGTGTGCGGCTCCGGCGACCCGCACGCCCTGGACGTGGAGCCGGAACTGGGACCCGACCCGCACTGGGTGTGCCACAAGGCCGGCGTGAAGGTGGCGGCGGTGGGCGCGCTGGGCGGGCTGGGGGCGACGGGCGAGACCCCGGGCCGGGCGGCCGACTCGTGACGGTCTACATCGACCCGCCGACCTGGCCGGGCCACGGCCGCATGTGGTCCCACCTCGTCAGCGACCACTCCTACGACGAGCTGCACGCCTTCGCCGACCGGCTCGGCGTCCCGCGCCGCGCCTTCGAGCGCGACCACTACGACATCCCCCGGCAGCGGTACGCCGACGCGGTGCGCGCCGGGGCGCGCGAGGTCAGCAGCCGCGAGGTGGTGCGACTGCTGCACGCGGCGGGGCTGCGGCGCCGCAAGGGGGCCAAGGGCGCGGTTCAGCGCCGGAGTTCGTAGGTGCGGTGGGCGTCGTCCTCGGCGACCTGGGTGAACCCGGCCCGTGCGACGACCTTCTGCGAGGGGACATTGCCTCGCTCGACGACCGCCGCCACCTTCCGTACACCGTCCTGCTCCAGCGCCCACGCCGCCAGCGCGCGCAGCGCCTCCGTGGCGTAGCCCTGTCCTCGGGCGTCCTCGGCGAGGTCGTAGCCGATCTCCACACGGCCGGTGTCGTCCGGGGCGCCGTGGAAGCCCATCGCGCCCACCGCACGGTCGTCCTCGCGCCGCACCAGCACGTACATCGTCCACTCCGGCCGGAAGACGCCCTCCTCGTACTGCTTCCACATGATCCCCGCGCCCTCGCGCGTGCCCTCGAACGGCCCCGAGGCGACCCACTCGAATCCGCCGTCGCCGCCCACGGCCAGATCCGTGGCGGCGGCGGGCGTGACGCCTTCGAGCGTGAGCCGCTCGGTCTCCAGGACCGGGTTGTTGCTCCACTGCCAGCCGGTGACCGGTTCGCGGCCCGGCAGTTCGCCGCGGCCGGTCGCCCACAGCAGGGTCTGCCAGGGGGTGGGGCCGGGGCGGACGTGCGGGAAGATCCGGGTCAGCGCGAAGGAGGCGAGTTCGGCGGGCGGCTCGTAGGCCACGCCCAGCCCCTCACTGATGTCGTGCGTGTGCAGCAGCACCTCGGCGACGCCCATCGCGGCGAAGCCCTCGCGGTTGGCGTGGCGGAACGGGTACGGGTGGAAAGCACGGACGGCGCGCGGGGTGGTGCGGACGGCGGCGGCGAGCAGGGCGCCGGTCGTGGCGATCACCTGGAGGGCGCCGTCGTTGTCGGTGCCCGGGTCGAGCGCGATCTCGAAGGGCGCGTATCGCTCGGTGTGGCGCCCGGCCAGCCGGCCGGCGTACGCGATCAGGTCCTCGGCGATGTGCACGGCCGTCTCCCGGCACGTCCACTCCAGCCGCCCGGCCGTCCTCCCCTCCCAGTCCCGGTCGGCGACCGCCCGCAGCGCCGCCACGCAGTCCGCGACGGCTTCCTCCACCTGTTCCGCTCCCACAGCACGCATGGGGGGCACGCTACGTGGGCGGCGGCACCGGCAGCGACAGCATTTCCAGCTCGCCCCGGATGTTGTAGCGGGCGGTGGCCTCCCAGTGCTCCTGGCCGTACGGAGTGCGGAACAGGCGGGGCAGGTCGAGGAGTTGGCGCAGCACCGCGGCGCGACCCGCACGGAAGGCGCCGGCCGGCACGAAGTGGTACTCCTCGCGGACGGCGGCGGTGTAGTGGGCGTACGCCGAGGGCGGCGAGCCGAGGATCGCCAGGTCGGCGTCGCACAGCACCTGGCCGTTGCGGTCGTCGTCGGCGGGGTCGTGCGTGACGGTGAGGCGGACGAGACGGGCGACCTCGGCGGTCCTGTCGTCCGGCACCCCGGCCTCGGACAGCGCCCGCTCCGCGAGCCGCGCCGAGCGCTCCTCGTTCTCCGACCGCTCGGGCAGATACACCGCGTCGTGGAACCAGGCGGCCAGGCGTACGACGTCGGGGTCGTCCGCGTACGACTCCAGCTCGTCGATGTGGTCCAGGACGGCGGTGAGGTGGGTGAGCGTGTGGTAGTGCCGCTGGGGTTCCTGCCAGCGGGCCAGGAGGTTGTCGGCGTAGGGGGCGGGATCGGGGCCCTGGGTGCCGCCCCGGGCTCCTTGGAGGGCTCGGGCGAAACGGACGCGCAGGGCTTCGGTGTCGACCATGGGTTCATTCTCGCGACCCCGGGCTGATCCGGGAGCCAGGCCCTAGCGTGGAGGGCATGACGACTCCTGCGGATGTGCAGAACGTACGTGACCCCGAACTGCCCGGGCGGCTGCTGACCGTCGAGCGGGACGCGCTGATCCCCTTGTTGCGGGGAAGGGCCGAGGAGGACTTCGCGTTGCCGGTGACGGCGTGTCCCGGGTGGACGGTGCGGGATGTGCTGGCGCACTGCTCGGCCGCGCTCACCCGGGTGGTGGAGAGCAGGTTCGAGAAGGGCGTCTTCTCGCCCGAGTCCAACGACCGGGACATCGCCGAGCGGGCCGGGTGGAGCAACGCCCGGATCATCGACGAGCTGGAGCGCGGGATGACCGAGGCCGGGCCCGTGATCGCCAAGGCGGGCGGGCTGCTGGACCCGGTCGCGCTGGGCGAGTGGGTGCACGCCGGCGATGTGCGCGTGGCGTTCGGCGAGCCCGGCGCGTACGCGGGCGCGGGACTGCCGTACGCGCTGGCGCTGCTGGCGCAGGTGACCGCGGAGAAGGGGCATCTGCCGCTGCACGCCGATCTCGACGACGCGGACGAGCCGCTGCGGCTCGGGGACGCGACGGGGGAGCGGCCGCCGGCGCGGTTCATCGGGGACGGGCCGACGCTGGTGCGGTTGTACGCGGGGCGGCCGGTGGACGGGGTCGCGTACGAACTGGCCGGGGTGGAGGAAGGGGAGCTGAACATCTTCGGGGACTGAGGGATATCCTAGATTGGACTAGACCTGTCGCCGTCTTTGATGCCCGAGGAATGGGGTCCCATGAGCAAGCGTGCAGTCCTGGAGGTGATCGCCCTCGACGTCGAGGACGCGGTCGCCGCCCAGGCCGGAGGTGCGGACCGCCTCGAGCTGGTCACCGACATGGCGGCGGACGGGCTCACGCCCTCCGCCGGGACGGTGCGGGCGATTCGCGGCGCCGTCGACATCTCGCTGCGGGTGATGCTGCGGCTGGCCGACGGGTTCGCGGCGGGGGATGTCGACCGGCTGGTGGGCGTCGCGCAGGAGATGCGGGCGGTGGGGGCCTCGGAGTTCGTGCTGGGCTTCCTGGGCGCCGACGGGGGTGTGGACCTGGATGCGGTGGAGCGGGTCGTGGGGGAGCTGGAGGGTTGCCGGTGGACGTTTCACCGGGCGATCGACCGGGCCGCGGACAGGGATGCGCTGCGTAAGCAGTTGGACGGGCTGCCGGGGTTGGACACGTATCTGACCGCGGGGGCCGCTGAGGGGGTCGACGCGGGGCTGCCGACGTTGCTGCGGGAGGCCCGGCTCCGGGGGGAGCCGGGGTATGAGCAGCAGTTGCTGGTGGGGGGTGGCCTTCGGCTCGATCATGTGCCGGTGTTGCTGGATGCGGGGGTTGACGGGTTTCACATCGGTGGGGCTGCTCGGCCTGAGGGGTGGGACGGGGCCGTTTCCGCTGAGGCGGTTGCTCGGTGGCGGGGGGTTTTGGGCGGCTGAGGGGGTGGGGGTTCTGCGCGGTGCCGGGTGCGGGTTTGGTCGTGGCTGGTCGCGCAGTTCCCCGCGCCCCTTAGGGTGCTGCCCTCACCCCAATTGATCCGGCAATGGAGCCGCGTGCGTGACGATCAGGCCCGAGACCGCCCTCGTCAGTGCCACGTACAGGCGGCGTAGGCCCGTGCGTTCGTCCGGTTCCGCGTCGACCACCGCCGCCGGTTCGTCCAGGACCACGTAGTCGTACTCCAGGCCCTTCGCCAGGGAGGCCGGGACCAGGGTCAGGCGGCAGCCTTCCGTGGTCTCCTCGCCCGGCGCCAGATACGGCAGGCCCGCCGCCGTGAGCTCCTCGGTCAGCCCCGGGATGCGCGTGTCCGCCGCGATCAGGCCGACCGAGCCCTCGTTGGTCAGCAACTCCCTGGACGCCGCCACCACTTCACTCGTCTCCGTGATCTCCCGGACCTCGAAGAAGCCCGGGTTCTCGCGGATCGAGGCCACCGGGGTCAGACCGGGGGCGATGTGGGGGAGCAGGCGGGAGGCGTAGGCGATGACGTCCGTCGGGACGCGGAAACCGGCCGTCAGTTCCTCGATCACCGCGTTCTGCTTGCCCAGGTGGGTCAGGGCCTCCTGCCAGCTGCGGGTCGCCCAGGGGGTCGTGCCCTGCGCGAGGTCGCCGAGGATCGTCGCGGAACCGGTGGTGCAGCGGCGGCCCACCGCCCTGTACTGCATGGGGGACAGGTCCTGTGCCTCGTCGAGGACCACGTGGCCGAGGGACGGGGTGCGCTGGATCAGGTCGGTCGCCTCGTCGATCAGGACCGCGTCCGCGGCCGACCACTTCGCCGACTTCACCGACCGGGCCGGCTTCGCCCACAGGATCGCCTTCTGCTCGTCCTCGTCGAGCAGGCCCGTTGCGTGCTCGGCGAGGAAGTCCGCGTCGCTCAGCAGGCGGAGCACCAGCTTCGCGGGGTCCACGGCGGGCCAGATGGTCTTCACCGCCGCCTTCACCGCGCTGCCCCGGGCCACCGCGTCCTGGACGCGGTCGTCCGGGGCCTCCCCGGACCGCTCCATCTGCACCAGCACGGCGTGCGCGATGCGCTGCGGCAGGGCCTCGCGGGCGGCGCCGTAGCGGATGTCCCGGTCCAGCAACTGCTGGACGATCTCCTCGAGTTCGTACGCCGGGACGCGCCAGCGGCGGGAGCCGCGGACGACGATCACCGGGTCCGTGGGCATGGTGACGTGGGAGTAGAGGGCCCGGCGCAGGACCTCCGCCATGCGCGCGTCGCCCTTGATCGTCGCCGCCGTCGCGTCGTCCGTGCCGCGCACCTCGACATGAGCCACCAGGTCGTCCACCGTGGCCTGTCCGACCGTCAGCTCGCCCAGCGCGGGCAGCACCTGCTCGATGTAGTGCAGGAACGAGCGGTTGGGGCCGACGACCAGCGTGCCGGTGCGGGCGAGCCGCTCGCGGTGGGCGTAGAGGAGATAGGCGACCCGGTGCAGGCCGACGGCGGTCTTTCCGGTGCCGGGGCCGCCCTGCACGCACACGCTGCCCGCCAGGCCGGACCGTACGATCTCGTCCTGCTCGGGCTGGATGGTGGCGACGATGTCCCGCATCGGGCCCACACGCGGGCGTTCGATCTCCTGCTGGAGCAGCTTGCTGGTCCTCGCCGCCTCCGCCGGGTCCGACAGATGCTCGTCCTCGTACGCGGTCAGGTCTCCGCCGGTGTAGCCGAAGCGGCGGCGCAGTGCGATGTCCATCGGGTTCTTCTTGGACGCCCGGTAGAACGGCTGCGACACCGGCGCACGCCAGTCGATCACCATCGGGTCGCCGTCCGCGTCGTGCACGTGCCGGCGCCCGATGTAGAAGGACTCGCCTTCCGCGCCCTCCGCCTGCTCGGCGCCGGGCGCGTGCAGATAGTCGAGGCGGCCGAAGAACAGCGGGGTGTCGCTGAGGTCGGCGAGCGCCTTGATGCGCTGCTCGATCTGGTGCTGGAGCACCTGGGCGTTGACCCAGTTGGCGGTGACGTCGCTGATGTCGAGGGCCTCGACGTCCTCCCGCATCGCGCGCAGGGCGGAACGGGACGCCGCGAGGTGCGCGCGTTCGCGGGACAAGGGGTCGGCGGTGGACAAGGGGGTGCCTCCGAAGGACCTGCGGGTGTGGGCGTGCGAGATGCCGGCCGGTTTCCGTCCGGCCGGCGGCGCTCCGTGAAGGGGAGGCGGGCAAGAGCGGAGATTTTAGGACGGCGCCGGGCGGGGAGCCAAACGATTTACCGGCGCCCCCTAGGGGGACGCGTACATCCTGGCGGAGGGAGCCGAGCGGTGCCTGTCGGTCCCGAGACGTACGCGACGGCCCCGGGGACCGGTCCCTCGGGCCGATGCCCGGCAGGTGCCCGCGGAGTCACCATGGAGACATGAGTGCAGCGACCATCCACCCCGCGACACCGCCGGGCCGGCCGTCCGGCGCGACCCCTCTGCAAGGCGACCACCGTCATCTGCTCGGCAACGCCCTGCGCGCCGTGAAGGTCTTCCTCGGCGCCGCGTTCGACGTCGTCATCCTCGGCGAGTACGGCGAGGAAGCGGGCGTCCGCCGCAAGGAGCACACCGTCCGCTGAGTATCCCGACCCCTCCGACTGAGTAGGTCGGCCGGTGTCCGGGCACCGGCCCCACGGCTTCACTTGCCGTATGAGCCAGATCAGCCCCCATCCCTTCGCCGCGCAGCCCCCGGCCCTGCTCCAGCCGGCCGACCGGGACCCCCGGGCGTGGGTGGCGCCGGCCATCGCGACCACGCTGCTGCTGTTCCTCGGGCCGGCAGCGATGCTCTTCGGCGGACTGTCCGCCATGGCGACCGACGCCTGCGGCCCGGACGACTGCTCGCAGGCGCTCACGACCTCACTGACCCTGATCTACGGGACCCTCTTCTTCGGCAGCTTCCTCACCTTCGGGGCGTGGCTGACCTCGTGGCTGCTGCCCTGGACGCCCCGCTGGTCGGTGCTGCGGGCGTGGGCGGCGGCCGTGTCGCTGCTGCCGCCGCTGTTCGTGCTCACGCTGGTCTTCACCCTGCCTGAGGGCTGATGCCCGGGGCCCGCTGACGCTCAGCTCTCCGCGAGCAGCTCGTCCGCGTCCATGATCCGGTACGCGTACCCCTGCTCGGCCAGGAACCGCTGGCGGTGCGCCGCGAAGTCCTGGTCGATGGTGTCGCGGGCGACCACGGAGTAGAAGTGCGCCTGGTGCCCGTCCGCCTTGGGCCGCAGCACCCGGCCGAGCCGCTGGGCCTCCTCCTGGCGGGAGCCGAAGGTGCCCGACACCTGGATGGCGACCGTGGCCTCCGGCAGGTCGATCGAGAAGTTCGCGACCTTGGACACGACCAGCACGCTGATCTCGCCCTCCCGGAACGCGTCGAACAGCTTCTCCCGCTGGGCGTTGGACGTCTCGCCCTTGATCACCGGCGCGCCCAGGTGCTCGCCGAGCTCGTCGAGCTGATCGATGTACTGGCCGATGACGAGGATCTGCTGTCCGGCGAAACGCCGCACGATCGCCTCGGTGACCTTCCGCTTGGTCTCCGTCGTGGCGCAGAAGCGGTACTTCTCCTCCGTCTCGGCGGTGGCGTACGCGAGCCGTTCGGAGTCGGTGAGATTGACGCGGACCTCGACGCAGTCGGCGGGCGCGATGTAGCCCTGCGCCTCGATCTCCTTCCACGGGGCGTCGAACCGCTTCGGGCCGATGAGCGAGAACACGTCCGACTCCCGGCCGTCCTCGCGCACCAGCGTGGCGGTGAGGCCGAGGCGGCGCCGGGCCTGGAGGTCGGCGGTGAACTTGAAGACGGGCGCGGGCAGCAGGTGCACCTCGTCGTAGAGGATCAGGCCCCAGTCGCGGGAGTCGAACAGCTCCAGGTGCGGGTAGACGCCCTTCCGCTTCGTCGTCAGCACCTGGTACGTGGCGATGGTGACGGGCCGGATCTCCTTTTTCGTCCCGCTGTACTCGCCGATCTCCTCCTCGGTGAGCGAGGTGCGCTTGACCAGCTCGTGCTTCCACTGGCGGGCGGAGACGGTGTTGGTCACCAGGATCAGCGTGGTCGACTTGGCCTGCGCCATCGAGCCGGCGCCGACGAGGGTCTTGCCCGCGCCGCACGGCAGCACGACGACACCGCTCCCGCCGTGCCAGAAGTTCTCCACCGCCTGCTTCTGGTACGGCCGGAGCGCCCACCCCTCCTCGCGCAGCTCGATCGGGTGCGCCTCGCCGTCCACGTACCCGGCGAGGTCCTCGGCGGGCCAGCCCAGCTTCAGCAGCACCTGCTTGATCTGTCCGCGCTCCGAGGGGTGCACGGCCACGGTGTCCGGGTCGATGCGGGCACCGACCAGCGGGGCGATCCGCTTGGAGCGCAGCACCTCCTCCAGGACCGGGCGGTCGGTGCTGGTGAGGACGAGTCCGTGCGCCGGGTGCTTGACCAGGCTGAGCCGGCCGTAGCGGTCCATCGTGTCGGCGATGTCCACGAGCAGCGCGTGCGGCACCGGATAGCGGCTGTACTGCACCAGTGCGTCGACGACCTGCTCGGCGTCATGGCCCGCCGCCCGCGCGTTCCACAGGCCCAGCGGGGTCACCCGGTAGGTGTGGATGTGCTCGGGGGCCCGCTCCAGCTCGGCGAACGGCGCGATGGCGCGACGGCAGTCGTCGGCCTGCTCGTGGTCGACCTCGAGGAGCAGGGTCTTGTCGGACTGGACGATCAGCGGACCATTCACGCGCGGCTGCCTTTCTGCGACGGGCTCGGCACGGGCACACACGGCCAAACGTCCAGTTTGCCTGATCGTCCGCCCGACGGGACCCGGAGCGGACCGGCTACTTCAGCGCGGGCAGCGTGACGTTGTTCACCAGCGGCCCCTCGACGGAAACGCCCTCGGTGACCAGGGGCTCCCCGCCGGTGGCGGGCAGGGGCAGCGGCAGCGCGGCGGCTGCGGGGGCGAGCCCGGTGAGGATCGCGAGGACGGCGGTGCAGACGGACAGGGCGAGCTTGGAAGACACGGAAGACCTCTCTTGTGGCCGACGAGAGCGGGCCGGCCCCGGGGACAGGGACCGGCCCGCGAGAACGGAGAAGATGCCGAGCGGAACGTGTCAGAGAGTCACGCCACCGCCGAGGTCGATGCCGACCGCGGCCGCCTCGGCGGCGAACACACCGAGCAGGGCCACGGTCGAGGTCATCACGGCGGCGACCCGACGAACGGCACGTCGCATGGGGACTTCCTTTCTGTTGCACGCGAACGGATCCGGCGATCTCCGGCTTGGCCGATCCCGGCCCCGTTCAGGGACACCCGGTGGCTGCCCCACGGCCCGCGCCGCGATGCGGACACGCCCGCAGGCTCGCTCGACCGTTGGACATCCCCGGCGTGGCGTGCATGAAGTCCGCCGTACACCCGAAGGGGTGTCAATCGCCCTCGGCGAGCTCCGCGACGCCCGTGATCCGGTGCAGCGGGTAGGTGCGCACCTCGTCGGCGGTGTGGTCGTACGCCGTGACGAAGCCGCCCTCGACGCGGATCGGGGCGATGACGCGCTGGCTGGCGGCGCCCTCGGCGTTGACGTACCCGATCCACAGGGCCTCGCCGGTCAGGACGGCGGCCTGCATGGTGGCGAGGGTCTCGGCGGCGGTGGTGCGCGGCAGGTCACCGCTGCCGGTGCTGTCGCCGGGGGCCTGTTTCCGGGGCGTGGTGGAGGCGAGGTCGCCGGCGCGGATGGCGCGGATCGCGGCCGTGAGCAGGGTGGCGTCGGGGACGGGCGGCCCGTCCGGGACCGGCTCGGGCGCCGAGCGGGGCGGGGTGCGGTGGGCGTGGGCGCGGCTGATCAGCACGTCGCCCTCCGCGGACTCGGCGGCCGGCGCGAACCCCATCGCGCGCAGCCCCTCCAGCAGACCGGCGGGATCGGCCTGCGCGGCGAGCACGGTCGGCGCCAGCCTCCGCAGGCCCAGACCGGCGGCGCGCCTGTCGGCGAGGATCTCGTTCAGCACCGCTTCGTCGTCGCAGCGGACGTACGCCGAGGCGGCGCCGACGCGCAGATGACCGTGCCGGCGGGCCACGTCGTCGATCAGGTACGTCAGCGGCTGCGGCACCGGCGTACGGGAGTGCGCGGCGAGGAAGGCGTGCAGGTCGGCGGCGGTCTGCCCGGCGTCCAGCGCGCGCCGCACCGAGCCCGGCGTGAACCGGTAGACCGTCGCACCACCCTTCGACTCCACGTCCGCGAGCACGCCCAGCATGTCGGCGAGGGGCCGCTGCAAGGGACCGGGTGCCACCGCTGTCAGGTCCGCCTGGAGCAGCACATGGTCCAGCGGCTCGGGCAGCAGCGGCGTGAGCAGCCGGGCGGCGGCAGCGGCCGCGCCGGCCTGCTCGGCGGGGCTCAGGGGCGCGAGCGGCGGGGCGGGCCGGTGATGGACGGGCAGTTTGTCCCCCGGGCCCTCGGGCTCGGCGTCCGGTGCGTGCGGCACCGGTGCGCCGATCAGCGCCCGCCCGTGCGAGGACAGCGCCCCGCGCCCGGTGATCCCCAGCGTCTCCGCCTCGGAGAGGGTCCAGCGGGCGAGGCGGGTGCGCAGGTCGTCGCCGGAGGTGTCGGCCGCCCCGGTGCCCGCGCGACCGCCCTCGGCGGCCGGTCCGCCCCGGCCGCCCTGCCCGCCCCTCAGCGGGCGTTCCCAGCGCAGGCGGGCCAGGACCGAGTCCGGGGCCGGTGCGGCGCCCGACGGCAGGTCGGCCAGGAGCGCCAGCACCCGGTGGCGTACCTCCGGGGCCGCCGAGCGGTCGAGGCCGGGGCCCAGGGCCGACAGCGTGCGGTCCTTCGCGTCCCGTCCGCCGACCAGTCCCGAGGTGCGGGTCGCCGTCAGCCAGGCCGTCGCCAGGCGGATCCAGCGTTCGGCGGGGGGCTGCTCGCGCCACTCGTCGTACGCCGGGGTCGCCGCGTACCGCTCGTCGGCCTCCCCGTCGGAGGCGATCAGCCCCGCCGCGTAGGCCAGCTCCACCCAGAACGCGGCGACCGGCTCGGGCACGTCCAACGCGACGGCGGTCCGCTTCAGGTCCCGCACGCTCAGGCCCCCGGCCCGCAGCACCGCCGGGCCGCCCTCGTCCCAGTCCTTGAGCAACTCCTCGATCGTCGCCAGCGCGGTGTAGGCCTGCCCGGCCGCCGTCGCGTCCACAACCTGTGGACGATGCGCGGCCGCGGCCTCCACCGGCGGCGGCACCGGCTCCGGCGTCCGGTGCGCCCGGCCGCCGCGCAGATGCAGGGCGACCTCGCGCGGCAGGACGACCGTGCCGGGCGCCGTCGGCAGCAGCAGCCCGCGGTCCAGCAGCCAGCGCAGCCGGGGCGCCGGGTCGGCGGTGACCTGGCCGTACGGCGGCCCCCACACCAGCCGCTCCAGCACCTCCAGCGACTCGGCCGGCGCGCCGGCGAGCAGCGCGCCCATCCGCCTGCGGTCCGTGAACAGGGCGGTCAGCGCGGTCACGGCGGACACCGAGTCGTGCGTGGACGGCAGCCCCGCCGTCGCCACGATCTCCTGGATCCGGCCCGGTGACATCCCGGCGGTGGCCTCCTGCACGGTCGGCCCGAGACCGGTGGGCGAGGGGTGCTGCGGGGACGGCGACAGCAGCTCGCGGGCCGTGCGCACCAGCCGCAGCCGGTCGTCACCGCCCCACACCAGCGCCTGCTCGCGCAGGGTGCCGAGCGCGTGCGGCAGCGCCGCGGTCACCGCCGGGTCGCCCTCGTCGCCCGCCAGCAGCCCGAGCAGTTCGTCGTACGTCGCCGGGTCCGACGCCACGGCGAGCGCCTCCGCCGTCTGGAGCGCGAACCGGTCGAGGCGTTCCAGCGCCCGTACCACCGAGGCGCGCGTCCCGGCACGGGTGGCGAGCTGGGTCAGGTCGGTGGGCACGGGTGTGATGAGGTCCGGGCGGCTGCGCAGCAGCGCGGCCAGGGAGGCGTCGTCCCGTCCCCGAAGCGCCTCCGCGAGGGATCGGGGGGCCGAGGCCGACGGGGCCGGCGCGGGCTTCTCCTCGGTGCTCATCCGCCTCACGGTAGCGGGTGGGTACGCCGGTGGGGTGCCGGGAGTTGGGTCGGCCGGCACGACTCGCGGTACGGTCGTGCGACCGGGTGTCCCAACACTTCAGCCCCGGAGGGGACTTCGTGGGTATCGAGAGTGACCAGGTCGTCTACGAGTATCTGAGCCGGGTCGGCGACGTGGCGCAGCAGCGGCAGTTGCCGTCGGCGGACCGCATGCGGCTGGTGGCCCGGCTGCGGGACGAGATCGACCGGCGGCGCGCGAAGGCGGTCGTCGACTCCCCGGCCGCCGTGCGCCGGATCATCTCCCGCCTGGGGACGCCGGACGAGGTGGTGACGGCGGCGTCGGAGGGTGCCCAGGGGGCCGGTGAGAGCGCGGCGGTGCCGCGTACGGCGGTTCCTGCGCAGCGGGACGGTGAGCGGGCGAAGGGCGTGCCGGGGGTGCTGCGGCGGGTGGTCCCGCGGGGCCGGCCCGGTGCGGCGGACCAGGACCGGGGCCAGGGAGCGGCTGGGGCTGCGGCTCCGGCTCCGGAACGCGCTGACGTGCCGTCTCCGCCGCATCGGGCCGGGATGGACGAGATGGGGGACACCTCGAGGCAGCCCGACTGGTGGCGGGTGGACAGCAGTCCGTTCGGGGTGGGGGACGAGGTACCGGGGTTCGTCGGGGGGATCGAGATTCCGGAACTGCTGAGGCCGCCGCAGCCGAGGGAGCCGGCGGAGAAGCAGGCGGAGGCGGAGACCGAGGTCGAGGTCGAAGGCGAGGCCGAGGAGGCCGGGACCCCTCGGCGCCGTCGCTTGCGGCTTCCCGCCCGTACCGGCAGCTGGAGCAACCCTCTGCTGCTGCTCGCCGCGGGCCTGCTGGTCGCGGGGGCGGTGCTGGGGAACTGGTTCGGCCTGATCCTCGGCTGGCTGATCGCGTACGCCTCCCGGCGGCTGACCCAGGCCGAGACGAAGTGGGCGGTCGTCATCCTGCCGGGCCTCGCGCTGACGGCGGGCGTGGTGTGGCTGTGGGGGCGGACGAACGGCCGCTGGGGTGCGCCGATCGCCGAGGGCGCGATGAACGACGCGATCGCGGAGACGTGGCCGTGGGTGGTCCGGGGAGCGGCGGTGGCATCGGCGGCATTCCTGGTGTGGCGTTCCCAGCGGCAACGCTGAGCCGAGGTCGGCGTGCCCCGGGGCCGGCTCGCGCAGCCCGGCGCCGACAGGTCCCCGTCCGCACCCACCCGTACCGCCCTGCGGCACGACTGCCCGCGGCAAAAACGCCCCGGCTGCCCGCGGGACGGGCGGATGGCCGGCCCGGGCTGTCCGCGGAGGGGGCGTGGTGCGGCACCGGCTGCCTGCGGGATGGACGCCTCGGCTGTCCGCGGGCGGGCGGATGGGCGGTACCGGCTGTCCGCGGAGGGGGGGTGGTGGGGCACGGCTGCCTGCGGGATGGACGCCTCGGCTGTCCGCGGGCGGGCGGATGGGCGGTACCGGCTGTCCGTGGGAGGGGGCGTGGTGGGGCACGGCTGCCTGCGGGGTGGACGCCTCGGCTGTCCGTGGGCGGGCGGATGGGCGGCCCGGGCTGTCCGTGGGAGGGGCATGGTGGGGCACGGCTGCCTGTGGGCGTGGTGCGGCACCGGCTGTCCGCGGGGCGGGCGGATGGGCGGCCCCGGCTGTCCGCGGGAGGCGGCGGCACGGCTGCCTGTGGAATGAATGGATGGGCGTGCCTGGCTGTCCGCACGGCCCTCATGGCGCGCGGCATGGGCGGTGCTGGCTGTGCGTCGGAAGGACACCCCCGGCTGCCTCCGCGGGATGGGCGGGCCGGGGCGAGTCGCGCAGGCCGGCGCTCACGGGTCACCGTCCGCGCCCACCCCCTGCTCCCCTGCGGCACGACTGCGCGCGGATACGGGATGGCGGGATGGGTGGTTCGGTGGGGGCTGGACAATGGCCCCTATGGCATCCAGCAACGTGAACGTGTCCTCGTCTGCCCTCACCGTCGGGTTCGATCTCGATATGACCCTGATCGATTCGCGGCCCGGGATCCGTGCTTGCTATCTTGCGTTGGCTGAGAGGACCGGCACCTACATCGACGCCGATCTGGCCGTCACCCGGCTGGGGCCGCCGCTCGTCGAGGAGATGGCGCACTGGTTTCCCGCCGAGCGGGTGGAGGAGATGGCGGCGGTGTACCGGGGGATGTATCCGGCGTACGCGATCGAGGCCACGCCCGCCCTCGACGGGGCCCGGGAGGCGATAGCCGCGGTGCGTGAGGCCGGGGGGCGGGCCGTCGTCGTCACCGCGAAGTACGAGCCGAACGCCGAGCTGCACCTGGAGCACCTCGGGATCGAGCCGGACGCGGTGATCGGGGACCTGTGGGCCGAGCAGAAGGCCCTCGCGCTCCGGGAGCACGGAGCGAGCGTGTACGTCGGTGACCATGTGGGCGACGTGCGCGGCGCGCGTGCCGCCGGTGCCGTGTCCGTGGCCGTCGCCACCGGCCCCTGCGACGCCGCGGAACTCCGCGCGGCCGGTGCGGACGTCGTCCTCGCCGGGCTCACGGAATTCCCGCAGTGGTTCTCGGACTACTGCTCGGACTACCGCCCCGCCCGCGCCTGACGCCGCCCCGCCGCGACCGAGCGCAGTACGCCCGCCCCGGCCATCAGGAATCCGACGCCCATGAGCATGCTCAGTCCGAACATGTATGTAGGAAAGGGCGTCGTCCCGAGGAAGAGCGGGGCCACCGTGACCAGTGTGGCCACGGCACCGATGAAGAAGACGATGGCACCGGCACGGACCAGACCGTCACCGGGCGCGGCGGAATTCGCTTGGGTTTTGTCACGCACCGGACCAGGGTAGTTCCCAGCGCGTAGGGAACAACCGGGTGACGTCTTGTCACGGGCCTGAGGACCATTAGCCTTGGTACCGGCGGGTCACCAGGCCCGCCCGAGTGCTATCAAGAGCCGTTTAAGAAGCAGTTTTCCGACGAGTACGAGGACGAGGACAGACGTGCCTACCGGCAAGGTCAAGTGGTTCAACAGCGAGAAGGGCTTCGGCTTTCTCTCCCGTGACGACGGCGGCGACGTCTTCGTCCATTCCTCGGTCCTCCCCGCCGGAGTCGAGACGCTCAAGCCGGGTCAGCGCGTGGAGTTCGGCGTGGTCGCCGGCCAGCGCGGCGACCAGGCCCTGTCCCTGACGCTCCTGGACCCGACCCCGTCGGTCGCGGCGGCCCAGCGCAAGAAGCCCGACGAGCTGGCGTCCATCGTCCAGGACCTGACGACCCTGCTGGAGAACATCACGCCGCAGCTGGAGCGGGGCCGCTACCCCGACAGGGCCGCCGGCAAGAAGATCGCCGGCCTGCTGCGGGCGGTCGCCGACCAGCTGGACGTCTGACCTCCCTGATCTCCTACGGAAAACGCAGCGCGTCCGGGCCGAGGGGCGGTACCAGTCCCTCGGCCGCCGCACGCGTGAGCAGGCCCCGTACGGCCGCGTAGCCGTCCTCGCCGAGACCGGCGGT
This sequence comes from Streptomyces sp. NPDC052012, assembly GCF_040689265.1. Taxonomy (NCBI): domain Bacteria; kingdom Bacillati; phylum Actinomycetota; class Actinomycetes; order Kitasatosporales; family Streptomycetaceae; genus Streptomyces; species Streptomyces sp. NPDC052012. Next base: position 25,625 of record NZ_JBFAXA010000037.1, on the reverse strand, counting down.
GAACTCGTTGACGTACAGCCCGATGTGCTGGTCGGCGACGGCCGGGTCCATCTCCTGCGCGTGCTCCATGACGTACGGGCGGGACGCCTCGGGGTCGTCCCAGGCGGCCCGCACGGACGCACGGACCGCGTCGGCGAGCCGCTTCAGCGTGTCCGCTCCCAGCGACCGCCTGGCGATGATCGCCCCCAGCGGGATCGGCAGCCCGGTGGTGTGCTCCCAGTGCTCGCCCATGTCGGCGAGCTTGTGCAGACCGTAGTTCTGGTACGTGAAGCGCGCCTCGTGGATGACGAGCCCCGCGTCGACCTTCCCGTCCCGCACGGCGGGCATGATCTCGTGGAACGGCATCACCACGATCTGCCCCACCCCGCCCGGCACGACATCCGCCGCCCACAGCCGGAACAGCAGGTACGCCGTCGATTTCTCGCTCGGCACGGCGACCGTGCGGCCGGTGAGGTCCACCCCGGGCTCCCGGGTCAGCACCAGCGGCCCGCAGCCCCGGCCCAGCGCGCCCCCGCAGGGCAGCAGGGCGTACTCGTCGAGGACGTACGGCAGCACCGCGTACGACACCTTCAGCACGTCGAACTCGCCGCGCTCGGCCATGCCGTTGGTGAGGTCGATGTCGGCGAAGGTGACGTCGAGGGCGGGCGCGCCGGGGATGCGGCCGTGGGCGAGGGCGTCGAAGACGAACGTGTCGTTGGGGCAGGGCGAGTACGCGATGCGCAACGGCTGCTGCTTCTCACTGGTCATGAGGGTTCCAACTCTGCAGGACGGGCGCGAGCTTCCCGAAGCCCTCGGTGAGGGCGGTCAGGGCGTCGCCGATGCGCCAGGCGGCGCGGTCGCGCGGGCCGACGGGGTTCGAGACCGCCCGCAGCTCCAGCACGGGCACGCCGTGCGCGGCGGCGGCCTCGGCGACCCCGAAGCCCTCCATGGCCTCGGCGAGGGCGCGGCGGTGACGCGAGCGCAGCTCGGCGGCGCGGGCGGCGGTGCCGGTCACCGTGGAGACGGTGAGGACGGTGCCGGTGAGCGCGCCGGTCGCGGCGGCGGCGTCGCGGAACAGGGCGGCGGGCGGACGGTGGGTGACGGTGCCGAAGCCGAGGTCGGTGACCGGCAGGAAGCCCTCCGCCGTGTCGGCGCCCAGGTCGGCCGCGGTGATCTCGTCGGCGAGGACGAGGGAGCCGAGGGGCGCGTGCGGCTGGAAACCGCCGGCGATCCCGGCGGAGATCACCAGGGCGTAGGGGCGGTCGTCCAGCGCGGCGCTCGTGAGCGCGGTGGCCGTGGAGGCGGCGGCGAGGGCCGGGCCGACTCCGGCGGCGAGGAGGTCGGGGCCGCCGGTGACCCGGTGCAGGAGCGCGCCGGGCAGGGGGGTCTCCCGTACGGGTCCCGGGAACGCCCGGGCCACCGCGTCCCGTTCGACGGGGACCGCGGTGGCCACGAGGATGCGTGCGGACGACGTGATCAGGCGTCCTTCTTCAGCCGGAAGGACCACAGACCCGTCGCGTCGGTCTCGCCCTCCTTGATCGACACGAGGGTCGAGTCGCCCTGGGCGCCGTACTGCTCGTTGAAGAACACGCTGCCCGGGATGGTGCGGTAGGTCTTCTTGCTGGAGTCGGTCAGCGGCTGGCCGTTCATCAGGATCGTCCAGCCGTTGTCGGCGACCTCGGGGTCCACGCCGAAGCGCACGGTGGCGTCCGGGTCGACCTTGATCTCGTCGACGCCCTTGTCCCGCAGGCACTTGGTGAGGTCGGAGGACTTCAGGGCCTCGCCCTCGCCGCCGCAGGTGGCCTCGGAGCTCACCGAGGAGCTGCCCACGGTGATCGTGGCCATCGGCGTCGGCTTGTCACAGGCCGACAGGACGAGCAGTCCGGCGGATACGGCGCCGGCGGCGGCGACGGCGCGGCGGCGTCGCACAGCGGATTGCAACGTGGTCATGGCCGAAGGCTATCGGGCGCGGCTCGCCCTCCTCCCACGTGGGGGTACGGCGTGGCCGGAGCGTTACGCCACTCGCGCCCGCCCCGTGCCCCCGTGCCGGGCCGAACCGATCAGCGCGCGGACGGTGAGCAGCCAGCCGGTGCCGACGATCCCGGCGCCCACCGCGAGACCCAGCGGCCCGATCAGCGGCATGGCGATGCCGACCGCGCCGCCCAGCACCCACGACATCTGCAGCAGCGTCTCGGACCGGGCGAACGCCGACGTGCGGACCAGCTCCGGCACGTCCCGCTGGATCAGCGCGTCCAGGGACAGCTTGGCCAGTGCCTGCGCGAACCCGGCGACAGCGGCGAGACACGCCACGAGGACCGCGCCGAAGAACACCGCCGCGGTGACCGCGGCGCCCGCGACACAGGCCACCACCGTCACGATGATGATCTCCGGGGCGCGCGATCTCAGCCAGGCGCCGACCGCCGTACCGAGCGCGTTGCCGGTGCCCGCCGCCACGCCCACTATGCCCAGCGACACCGCGGCGCTCTGGCCGGTCATCGGGTGCTCGCGCAGCAGGAACGCCAGGAAGAAGATCAGGAAGCCGGTGAGGCAGCGGATGGAGGCGTTGGCGCCGAGCGCGTTGGTGACGGCCGGGCCGACCGTGCGCAGCCCCGGCCGCTTGACCGGCTTGCGGTGCGGGCCGTGCAGATGCTGTTCGTCCGCCGCGAGCAGCGCGGTGTCCTCGCCCTTCGCCGAGTCCACCTTCGGCGGCAGCGTGAAGGACAGCACCGTCCCCGCGACGAAGATCACAAACGCGCCGTACAGCGGCCAGCGGGGCCCGATCTGCTGGAGCCCGGCGCCGATGGGCGCGGCGATCCCGGTGGCCAGCAGCCCGCCGAGGGTGACCCGCGAGTTGGCTTTGACCAGGGAGAACGTGGGCGGCAGCAGCCGCGGCACCACCGCGCTTCTGACCACGCCGTACGCCTTCGACGCGACCAGCACGCCGAGCGCGGCCGGATACAGCTGGAGGCTGCCGGTGACGACCGCGCCGGACAGCACCAGCGCGAGCAGCGCGCGGGCGAACATCGCACCCGCCATGGCGGCGCGGCGGCCGTGCGGGAGGCGGTCCAGGAGGGGGCCGACGACGGGGGCGAGGAGGGTGAAGGGCGCCATGGTGATGGCGAGGTAGAGCGCCACCCGGCCGCGCGCCTCGTCCGTCGGCACGGAGAAGAACACGGTCGACGCCAGCGCGACGGTGATCATGACGTCGCCGGCGCCGTTCACGCCGTGCAGCTCGATCAGCTTGCCGAGGCCGGACTCACCGGCGCCGTGCGCGTGGGTCGCCTTGCGGATCCCGCGTGCGGCACCCGTCACCGGGAAGTGCAGCGCGCGGCCGACGGCACGAAGACGGCCGCCCGCCCGGCCCGTCCGGACGCGTCGGCCGCTCCCCTTGACCCCTTTCGGCCCACCGCTCCCGGTGGCGCCCTGGGGTGTCCTCGCGGTAGCCACCACGTCATAGTGCCCCGAGAACCGGGTGTGTAGTGCCGTATCGGCACGGACGCGGCGGGCGTGCGGCTGTCCGGCGCAACGGTGAGGGGGGTGGGCGGGCGGCGCGCGGGCGGTGAGAACAACCGTCGGTGTAGGCCCAGCGGACGCGAGAAGGTAGCGTGCGTATCTCAGCCATCCCGCAGAATGGATGGAGGCGCGCCCGAGCACGATTCGGCGCGGACGTCGACGCGGTCCCCCGGTCCGCTCCGTCCGCCCCCGCGCTGGGAGTGGCGCACTCGTGAGACGGCGTAGGAGAGAAGCGATACCTGTGAGCGCAGCAACGCGAAGCCGGACCCCCGACCGTCTGTGCGCCGAGGCGGTCGACCTCGCCCGCGCCGCAGCGGAGGAAGCCGCCGCGCCCGGCGTGGTCGGCGAGCACGAGGGACTGGTCTCCGAGGGCGACCGCGTCGTCACGCACTTCTTCGAGTGCAAGGAGCTCGGCTATCGCGGCTGGCGCTGGGCCGTGACCGTCGCCCGCGCCTCCCGCGCGAAGATCGTCACCGTGGACGAGGCGGTGCTGCTGCCCGGCCCCGACGCGCTGCTCGCGCCGGAGTGGGTGCCGTGGAGCGAGCGGCTGCGCCCCGGGGACATGGGTCCCGGCGATCTGCTGCCCACGGACGCGGAGGATCTGCGTCTGGAGCCGGGCTACTCGGGCGAGGACGAGGTCCCGCCGAACTCGGTGCTCTCGGAGGAGTTCGCGGATCTGGCGGAGGCGGAGGACGCGGAGGTCACGCCGGGCACGCCCGCGCATCTCACGGCACCGGCGCGCGGCTCGATCGCCGCGGTCGCCGAGGAACTGGGCATGCGCCGCGCCCGCGTCCTGTCCCGCTACGGCCTGCACAGCGCGGCGGACCGCTGGGAGGAGGCGTTCGGCGCGAAGACCCCGATGGCCCAGGCCGCCCCTGCCTCCTGCGTGTCCTGCGGCTTCCTCGTCCCGATCGGCGGCTCGCTGGGCCAGGCCTTCGGCGTCTGCGCCAACGAGTTCTCCCCGGCGGACGGCCGCGTGGTGTCCCTGGCGTACGGCTGCGGCGGCCACTCGGAGGCAGCGGTGATGCCGAAGCCCCCGCAGCCGGCCCCTCCGGTCATCGACGAGACCCGCGTCGACCCGTTCCCCCTCCGCCCGTCCCCCGACTCGGGCTCGGTCCCCCCGACAGAGGAGGAGTCGTCGGCGGAACTGGGGCATTCGTAGCGGGGATCACCGGCCCACGCGGGTGAGCCGGCCGACGTCGGGTCAGTCGAGGCAGAATTCGTTGCCCTCGATGTCCTGCATCACGATGCACGACTCGTTCTCCTCGTCGGCGGCCAGCAGGCGGACGCGCTTCGCGCCGAGGGCGACCAGGCGGGCGCATTCGGCCTCCAGCGTGGTCAGGCGCTCCTCGCCCACGAGCCCGGTGCCGACGCGTACGTCGAGGTGCACCCGGTTCTTGACGACCTTGCCCTCGGGAACGCGCTGGAAGAACAGCCGCGGGCCCGCACCGGAAGGGTCGCTGCAGGCGAACCAGGCGTCCCGGCCCTCCGGCGGCAGCGAGCGGTTGTAGTCGTCCCAGGTGGCGAAACCGTCCGGCGGCGGAGGGGCGACATACCCCAGCACTTCGCACCAGAAGCGAGCCACGCGCTCGGGTTCCGCGCAGTCGAAGGTGACTTGGAACTGTTTGACCGATGTCATGGCGACACCCTAATCCGCGCATGACGTGGACACGGCGCCCAGGCCCTGTCGTCGGACAGGGCCTAGCGAGGTGCCGTCAGCGGGCCCGTCCTCGGCGCCGCGTAGCCCTCGATGTCCGTCCTCTCGCCCGCCGCCGAGCCCTTCAGGGCCAGTCGGCCGCCGTCGACGCGCAGGTCCAGCAGGAAGCGCGTGGCCTGGCCGGACCGCTCGAGGCCGTGGATGCGCTCGTCGGGGTAGCCGAGGTCGTTGAGGATCCTCCTGACCTCGGCGGGGTCGGGGGCCGGCAGGTCCCAGAGGGCGCGGGCGACGCGCTCCTCGTGGAGGAAGCGCGCGCACCAGTCGTATGCGTCCATGTCCACTCCCGGTCCCTCCGTGGGGGGAAGGGGTGCCTCCAGCTCCTCGGTCGCGGGGTCGTCGGTCGGCAGCGGATCCGGCGGGGTGGTGCGCGACGGGCACGACCGACCGACCTTGTTCCACATCGTGGCGAATGCCGCTTCCCGGGCCTGCTGCCCGGAGACCGTGGCCGACGGCTTCTGTGTGCCGCAGGCCGTGGTGAGCGTCAGGGCGGCGAGGGCCGTCACCGTGAGGGCCAGGGCCGGGCGGCGCGGGAAGCGGGGAGTTCGTGTCATGGGCACAGCTTCCGGGCGGGGCCTTCGCCGCACATGAGTAGCGGTACTCAGCGAGGGAGGGGGCAAGTTGCCCAGGTCGGTGGGCAGGGACCGCCGTCCCGCTTCCCGGGCGGCGGATCTTAGGGGCTGCGCCTCTCGGGGCGGTACCTTCGACCTCACGCGCCGATGTGGGCCCATGAGGAGAGATCAACGTGAGCAAGTTCGTGCGGCCCGCCGCCGAGGGGGCCGATCCGTTCGGTACGGCCCGGTTGCGGCGTGGGGTGCTGGACGCCTGGGCCACCAGCCCCGCGCGGTTCCGTGAGGACGCCAACGCCGAGGAGGACCTCGTCCTCGGCGGCTACCGGGACCGGCTCGTCGTCGAGCTCGCGCAGAACGCCGCCGACGCCGCCGCCCGCGCCGGTGTGCCGGGGCGGCTGCGGCTGACCCTGCGCGACGGCGTGCTCGTCGCCGCCAACACCGGTGCCCCGCTGGACGCCGCCGGCGTCGAGTCGCTGTCCACGCTCCGGGCGTCCGCCAAGCGGGACGCCCCCGAGCGGGCCGTGGGGCGCTTCGGGGTCGGATTCGCCGCCGTCCTCGCCGTCACCGACGAGCCCGCCGTCGTCGGACGGCACGGTGGCGTGCGCTGGTCCCTCGGCGAGGCGCGGGCGCTCGCCGGTGACACGGCCCGGCACAGTCCCGGCCTGGGCGACGAGATCCGGCGCCGTGACGGGCATGTGCCCCTGCTCCGGCTGCCCTTCGCCGCCGAGGGCACCCCGCCCGCCCCGTACGACACGGCCGTCATCCTGCCGCTGCGCGACGCGGCCGCCGCCGATCTCGCCGAACGGCTGCTGCACGCGGTCGACGACGCGCTGCTGCTCGCCCTGCCCGGCCTGGAGGAGGTCGTCGTCGAGGTCGGGGGCGACGAGCCGCGGACGCTGCGGCGGCGGAGCGAGGCGGGCCTGACCGTCGTGGAGGACTCCCGGGACGGGACCACCCGGTGGCGCACCGCCGCCGCGCACGGGCCGCTCACCGCCGAGCTGCTCGCCGACCGGCCCGTCGAGGAACGGCTGCGGCCGCACTGGTCGGTGACCTGGGCCGTGCCGGTCGACGGCGACGGCGGCCCCGGCCGGCCCCGCACCAGCCCCGTCCTGCACGCGCCCACGCCCAGCGACGAGCCCCTCGGCGTCCCGGCGCTGCTCATCGCCTCCTTCCCGCTCGACTCCACCCGGCGGCACGCGGCCCCTGGCCCGCTGACGGACTTCCTCGTCCAGCGCGCGGCCGACGCCTACGCCGAACTCCTCGCCGAGTGGCGGCCCGTGACCGCCGGGATCATCGACCTCGTGCCCGGCCCGCTCGGCAAGGGCGAGCTGGACGGGGCACTGCGCCAGGCGATCCTGGAGCGGCTGCCGCGCACCGCGTTCCTGCCGCCGGCCGCGCAGCCGCACAAGGACGGCGACGCCGAGCTGCCCGAGGCGCTGCGGCCCCGGGACGCCGAGATCGTCGAGGGGGCGGGCGCCGACACCGTACGGGTGCTCGCGGAGGTGCTTCCCACGCTGCTGCCCGCCGGGCTCGAACGCCGCGTCGAGCTGCGCACGCTGGGTGTCGCCCGGCTGCCGCTCACCGACGCGATCGACCGGCTCGCGGGGCTGGAGAAGGCACCCGAGTGGTGGCACCGGCTGTACGACAGCCTCGCCGGCGTCGACCCCGACCGGCTGTCCGGGCTGCCGGTGCCGCTGGCCGGGGGCACCTCCCGGGCTTTCGGCACCGGGGGAGCGCGGACCACCATCGGGCCGCGGCAGGTGCTGCTGCCGAGTGCCGAGGCCGCCCGGATCGACCCGGAGATGCTGACCCGGCTCGGGCTGAAGGTCGCCCACCCGGATGCGGCGCACCCCCTGCTGGAGAAGCTCGGCGCGCTCCCGGCGACCCCGCGTGCCGTGCTCACCACTCCGCAGGTGAGGGCCGCCGTCGCCGCCTCGCTGGCGGACGAGGGGCCGCTGAACTGGGAGGAGGACGCCCCCGACGCCGAGGAACTCGCCGACACCGTGCTCGCTCTGGTGCGGGACGCGGGTTTGGAGCCCGGCGACGAGCCCTGGCTGGGCGCCCTCGCGCTGCCCGACGAGGACGGTGAACTGTCCCCGGCCTGCGAGCTGGTCTTCCCCGGCGGCCCCTTCGCCTCCGTGATGCGGGAGGGGGAACTCGCCTCGGTGGACGCCGAGCTGGCCGAGCGGTGGGGCGAGCAGCCGCTGGCCGCCTGCGGCGTCCTGGTGGACTTCGCGCTGATCCGCGCCACCGACGTCGTCCTCGACCCCGACGAACTCGAGCCGCGGGAGGGCGACTTCGCCGAGCCCGACGACGCGGGACTGCTGGACGCGGTGGACGTGTGGTGCGAGGACATCCTCGACCGCTTCCCCGACACGCCCGTGCCGCCGGTCGCCACCGAGATCGTCGCCGTCCGCGACCTGGACCTCGTGGACGACGACCAGTGGCCCCGGGCCCTCGCCCTGCTCGCCCGCCCGCCGCTGCGGGACGCGCTCACCCAGCCGGTGCGCATCCTGCTGCCGGACGGCACCCACGAGGTCGTACGGCCGTACACGGCCTGGTGGCTGCGCGGCCACCCCGTGCTCGACGGACGCCGGCCGGCCGGTCTACGCGCCGCCGGCAGCGATCCGCTGCTGCGCGGCCTGTACGACGAGGCCGACGCGACTGGGTTCGACGACGAGCAGGTACTGCGGGCGCTCGGCGTACGGACGTCCGTGTCCGCGCTGCTCGACGAACCGGGCGGCGCGGCCGAGCTGCTGGACCGCCTCGCCGACCCGCACCGCGCGGTCTCGGCCGCCCAACTGCACGCCCTGTACGGCGCCTTGGCCGAGCTGGACCCCGAGCAGGTGACGCTGCCGGACGAGCTGCGCGCGGTGGTCGACGGCCGGGTGGAGGTGGTGGACGCGGCGGACGCGGTGGTCGTCGACTCGCCCGACCTGCTCCCGTTCACCGAGGGCGTCCCCCTGCTTCCGGTCCGCCCCTCGCGCGCCGCCGAGCTGGCGGAGCTGTTCCAGGTGCGGCGCCTGAGCGAGTCCGTCACCGGGGAGGTCCACTCCGAGGGCACGGAACACGAGGTGCCGGACGCGGTCCGGGTGCTGCTCGGCCCGCGCACACCGTCCTCGTACGTCGAGCACGAGGAACTCGTCGTCGACGGCGTCGAGATCGACTGGCGTCTGACGGACGACGGCGTGCTGCACGCCGCCACCCTGGAGGGCGTGGCCGCGGGCCTGGCCTGGGCGGCCGGTCAGTGGCCGCGGCGCTTCGAGGTGGCGGCCCTCCTGGAGGACCCGACCCGCACGGAGGAACTGGCCCGGGACCGGTGGTTCGACTGAGGGAGCCGGTTCGTACGAGGCCGTGAAGAAGAGCTCGCACATCTCCTTCACCTCACGTACAACCATTCGCCCGGGTGGTGTATCTGATCATCCGAGTCAACAGACTCCACGATCACTTGGGCCCCGTGCCGACGACGAGCCGTTGGGGACGACCAGAGCCGGGGCCCCTCTCTCCCACCTGGGGAACGCATGCGTATCCGAGCCACCGTGGCCGCCGTCTCCGGCGCCCTGGCCCTGTCCGCCCTCGCCGTCCCGGCCGCCCAGGCCGACGGTCCCTCCTACCGTGAGGAGGCCGCCGCCAAGCTCGCGGCCTCGCACGGTGCCTCCGCCCGGTCCACGTTCGCCGCCGGCGACGTCATCGGGGACCTGGACGTCTCCTTCTCCGACCTCAAGATCGCCAAGGCGGTGAAGGTCGGCACCACGAACCAGGTCTCCACCACCGTGACCTACACGATCACCCACGGCGCCGACGTCGACATCCACGCCGAGGACTTCGCGACCGGCCCGTACATCTACAAGGGCGCGTACGAGGCCCCGGACAACCTGCTGCTCGGCGACTACCCGGCGACCTGCACCGAGACCTCGGCCACCACCGCCACCTGCAAGGGCGACATCGACGTCTACCCGGCCTACGGCGAGCTGATCAACTCCCACGCCGGCAGCTGGAAGGCCGGCGGCCTGGCCCTGAACTTCGCCACGGAGGAGTTCGCCGACCAGGGCGCCCTGGGCACCACCCTCGTCCAGCGCTACTCCAAGCTGACCGTCAACGCCTCCCCGGAGCCGGTGACGAAGGGCAGGACCATCACGGTCACCGGCAAGCTCTCCCGCGCCAACTGGGAGACCAACCAGTACCACGGCTACACCAACCAGCCGGTGAAGCTGCAGTTCCGCAAGAAGGGCTCCAGCACCTACACCACGCTGAAGACGATCAAGACCAACTCGACGGGCAACCTCAAGACCACCGTCACCGCCTCCACCGACGGCTACTACCGCTACGCCTTCGCCGGCACCACGACGACCCCGGCGGTCAACGCGGCCGGCGATTTCGTCGACGTCCGCTGAGACGCGCCCCGGCAGGGGCGTGGGGCTGTGTCGATCTGCGGCTCCGCCGCGCGGGCGCGACCAGCCCCCACGCACCCGCGGTGACCCACGACGCACGACCGGCCAAAGCCGAGCGCTAAGCGGGAAAGCGGCGGTCCACCCACCTCCACAGGAACTCCAGGGTGGCCGCCGCCACCACCGCCACCCCCACCGCGATCCACGGCATCGTCATCCCGACCAGCTTCAGCGCGAAGAACTCCTGCAGCCACGGCACCACCAGCACCAGCAGGAACGCCCCCGCCATCGCCGCGACCAGCCCGATCCGCCACCAGGTGTACGGCCGCGCGATGATCGCCAGCACCCAGATCGAGATCAGGAACAACGTCAGCGTCGCCGCGCTGGTCTCCGCGTCCAGCGCGCCCTCGCCGGTGTAGTGCACGCGGGCGATGAGATACGTCGCGAAGGTCGCCAGCGCGGCCAGCACCCCGCCGGGAATCGCGTACCGCATGACCCGGCGGACGAAGTTCGGGCGGGCCCGTTCCTTGTTGGGGGCGAGGGCCAGGAAGAACGCCGGGACGCCGATGGTCAGCGTGGACAGCAGGGTCAGGTGGCGGGGCAGGAACGGGTACTCCACCTGCGAGCAGACCACCAGCACGGCCAGCAGCACCGAGTACACCGTCTTCACCAGGAACAGCGTGGCCACGCGCGTGATGTTGCCGATCACCCGGCGCCCCTCCGCCACCACCGACGGCAGCGTGGCGAAGCTGTTGTTCAGCAGCACGATCTGCGCGACCGCCCGGGTCGCCTCCGACCCGGAGCCCATCGCGACCCCGATGTCGGCGTCCTTCAGCGCCAGCACGTCGTTCACGCCGTCCCCGGTCATGGCGACCGTGTGCCCGCGCGACTGCATCGCGCCCACCATGTTCCGCTTCTGCTGCGGCGTGACCCGCCCGAAGACCGTGCCCTCGTCCAGCGCCTCGGCCATCTCGTCCCGGTCGGCGGGCAGCCGGCGCGCGTCGATCGTCGTGCCCTCGAGACCGAGCTTCGCGGCGACCGCCCCGACGGACACCGCGTTGTCGCCGGAGATGACCTTGGCCCGGACGTTCTGCTCGGCGAAGTAGCGCAGGGTGTCGGCGGCGTCCGGGCGCAGCCGCTGCTCCAGCACCACCAGCGCGGCCGGCCGGGCCCCCTCGGCGACGTCCTCGGCGGACAGCGCGCGCTCGGCGCGGGCCAGCAGCAGCACCCGCAGGCCCTGCTCGTTCAGCCGCTCGGTCTCCGTCAGGGCCGGGTCGTCGGGGTCCAGCAGCACATCGGGGGCCCCGAGCAGCCAGGTGACGGCCTCACCGTCGCCCTCGTCGAAGGCGGCCCCGCTGTACTTGCGGGCGGAGGAGAAGGGCAGCGCGTCGGTGCGGCGCCAGCCGTCGACCGCCGGGTACCGGTCGGCGATCGCCTGGAGGGAGGCGTTCGGGCGGGGGTCGGACGCGCCCAGCGCACCCAGCACCTGATGGACGTACCCCTCCTCGCTCCCGTCGAGCAGCCGCAGCTCCGTGACGTCCATGCCGCCCTCGGTCAGGGTGCCCGTCTTGTCCAGGCACACCGTGTCGACCCGGGCCAGGCCCTCGATGGCGGGCAGTTCCTGCACCAGGCACTGCTTGCGGCCGAGCCGGATCACCCCGATCGCGAAGGCGATGGAGGTGAGCAGGACCAGTCCCTCCGGGACCATCGGCACGATGCCGCCGACCGTGCGGGCGACGGAGTCCTTCAGCTCGTTGTCCTTCACCACGAGCTGGCTGATGATCAGGCCGATCGCGGTCGGGACCATCATCCACGTCACGTACTTGAGGATCGTGGAGATGCCCGAGCGCAGCTCGGAGTGGACCAGGGTGAAGCGGGAGGCCTCCTCGGCGAGCTGGGCCGCGTAGGCCTCGCGGCCCACCTTGGTCGCCTGGAAGGCGCCGCCGCCCGCGACCACGAAGCTGCCCGACAGGACCTGGTCGCCGGGCTGTTTCACCACCGGGTCGGCCTCACCGGTGAGCAGCGACTCGTCGATCTCCAGCATGTCCGCCTCGACGCACACCCCGTCGACGACGACCTTGTCGCCCGGCCCGATCTCGATGAGGTCGTCCAGGACGATCTGTGACGTGCTGACCTCGGCGGCCACCCCGTCCCGGCGCACCGTGGGCCGCACCTCGCCGATCAGCGCGAGCGAGTCGAGGGTCTTCTTCGCCCGCCACTCCTGCACGATGCCGATGCCGGTGTTGGCGAGGATCACGAAGCCGAACAGGCTGTCCTGGATGGGCGCGACGGCCAGCATGATCACCCACAGGACGCCGATGATCGCGTTGAACCGGGTGAACACGTTCGCGCGGACGATCTCGGTCAGGGACCGGCTGCTGCGCACCGGGATGTCGTTGACCTGCCCGCGCGCCACCCGCTCGGCGACCTCGGCCGAGGTCAGTCCGGTCACGGGGGAGGTGAGTGTGGCGGGCCGCGCGACATCGACCTGGGCACCCGCGTCGAGATGCGTCATGCATTCGACGGTACGTGCGGTTTTGGGGGTTCACCCACCGGATGCGCGGAAGATCCGACCACGGGAGGACGGGGTGCGGCCGCCGGTAGTGCCGTGGTCGTACGACGGTGGGGGAGAGGCAGGCCGAGGGTCAGTCGGTGCCGGGGGCCGCGGACTGCTCGGCCTGTTCCGCCTGGGCCCGCTTGATCGCGGCGTCCCGCTTGCGGACGTACCAGATGCCGATGAACCCGAGGCCGCCCCCGGCCAGACAGGTCCACAGCCACCAGGTGTGGCCGTGCTCGTCGAACCAGCCGTAGAAGGGCAGCTGCACCAGGAAGAGGACGAACCAGACGAGCGTGCCGCCGACGATCGTGCCGACGACCGGGCCCTCGAGGGGCTCCGGCGCCTCGTGCCTGATCGGGGTTCCCGAGAAAAGCCCTGTCATGAGCGACAGCTTAAGGGGCCGCGCGCTCTACGCGAGTAGATGGCAATGCGGCCGCTATATGTTCATACTGAATCCGTTTGTCTCTGACCACTTCTGTTCGTAGAAAACACCAAAGGGCCTTGGGGGAGGTCCGCCGGTGATGAGGTCCCGCATGTCCACCTCGGCCCCCGCCAAGGCCCCCACTCCCGACCAGCCGGGGTCCGGCCCCGCGTACGGCGTTCTCGACCGCTACTTCAAGATCTCCGAGCGCGGCAGCACCGTCGCCCGCGAGATCCGCGGCGGTTTCGCCACCTTCTTCGCGATGGCCTACATCATCGTGCTCAACCCGATCATCCTGGGCAGCGCGAAGGACATGTACGGCAACCAGCTGGACAACGGTCAGCTGGTCACCGCGACGGCGCTGACGGCGGCGTTCACCACGCTGCTCATGGGCGTCATCGGCAACGTGCCCATCGCGCTGGCCGCCGGCCTCGGCGTGAACTCGGTCGTCGCGCTCCAGCTCGCCCCGCGGATGTCCTGGCCGGACGCCATGGGCATGGTGGTGCTGGCCGGTTTCGTGGTGATGCTGCTGGTCGCCACCGGCCTGCGCGAGCGCGTGATGAACGCCGTGCCGTACGGGCTGCGCAAGGCCATCGCGATCGGTATCGGCCTGTTCATCATGCTGATCGGTCTGGTCGACTCCGGCTTCGTCTCCCGCATCCCGGACGCCGCCCAGACCACCGTGCCGCTCCAGCTCGGCAGCGGCGGCCACCTCACCGGCTGGCCGGTGCTCGTCTTCGTCCTCGGCGCGCTGCTCACGCTGGCGCTGATCGTGCGCCGGGTGCCCGGCGCGATCCTGCTGTCGATCGTCGCGATGACGGTCGTCGCCATGATCATCAACGCGATCGCCGACGTCCCCTCCTGGGGCCTGACCAACCCGACCTGGCCCGGCAATCCGGTGGCCACCCCCGACTTCGGGCTGATCGGCGAGGTGAGCCTGTTCGGCGGGTTCGAGAAGGTCGGGGTGCTCACCGGCATCCTGTTCGTCTTCACCGTGCTGCTGTCGTGCTTCTTCGACGCGATGGGCACGATCATGGGCGTCTCCGACGAGGCGAAGCTGACCGACGGCGAGGGCCAGATGCCCGGCATCAACAAGGTGCTCTTCGTCGACGGCATCGCGGTCGCCGCGGGCGGTGCCAGCTCCGCGTCGGCCACCACCTGCTTCGTGGAGTCCACCGCCGGTGTCGGTGAGGGCGCGCGCACGGGCTTCGCCAACGTGATCACCGGTGCGCTGTTCGCCGCGGCGCTGTTCCTCACGCCGGTCGCCACCATGGTCCCGTCCCAGGCGGCCACGCCCGCGCTGCTCGCGGTCGGCTTCCTGATCCTGGCCGGGTCGATCAAGGAGATCGACTGGGCGGACTACACGATCGCCGTCCCGGCCTTCGTGACGATGCTGATGATGCCGTTCACCTACTCGATCACCAACGGCATCGGCATGGGCTTCATCACCTTCGTGGTGCTGCGGCTGGCGGCCGGACGGGGACGGGAGATCCCGGCGGCGATGTACGTGGTGTCGGCGGTGTTCGCCTTCTACTACCTGATGCCGGCGCTGGGTCTGACCTGACCGGGTCCCACGGCTACGGGCTCAAGTGACCCCGTAGAACTTCTCCGTCTCCTCGACGGCGGTCTGGAACCGCTGGTCGAAGTCATCGCGCATGAGCGTCCGGACGACATAGTCCTGGACGCTCATGCCGCGTTTGGCGGCATGATCCCGGAGCCGTTCGAGCAGCTCGTGGTCTATGCGCAGGCTGAGCACGTCGGTCCCCATGTCCACGAGCGTCGCGGCACTCTTCCGTGCGGCGGGTCAGGTTCCGTTGAAGGATCACCCGTACGAGTGATCGGGTGTGGGGGTGGCGGCCGTCACGGGCACTCATGGGTCCCTCCAGTGGTCCTTTAGCGAGGGTAATGAGGTAAGCTAAAGAACATGCCGGACCTCAGCCATGGCGACGACGCAGCCGCCGTGAACGCCCTCCGATCCGCCGTGATGCGGCTGTCCCGTCGGCTCAAGCACCAGCGGGTCGACGAGTCGCTCAGCCCCACCGAGATGTCGGTGCTCGGCACTCTGGCCCGCTGCGGTCGGGCCACCCCGGGCGAGCTCGCCCGCAAGGAACACGTCCAGCCGCCGTCGATGACCCGCATCGTGGCGCTGCTGGAGGCCAAGGGGCTCGTCCGGCTGGAGCCGCACCCGGACGACCGGCGCCAGAAGGTCGTGACGCAGACCGAGCAGGCCGAGGCGATGCTCGAGGAGAGCCGCCGCAAGCGGAACGCCTTCCTGGCCTCCCTGGTCGAGGAGCTCGACGAGGACGAGTGGGCGAAGCTGCGCGCCGCCGCCCCGGTACTGGAGAAGCTGGCGCACCTGTAAGCACGCATCGCGAGGAGGCGAACCTGTTGAGTACGGGACCCGGAACACCTTCCGCCCCCGCACCGGACACTCACGACACCAGCCGCGGCACCCCTGCCTGCACCCCCCGCAAGACCTCGATGTTCTCCTCCCTGAGGATCCGGAACTACCGCCTGTTCTTCCTCGGCCAGGTCGTCTCCAACATCGGCACCTGGATGCAGCGCATCGCCCAGGACTGGCTGGTGCTCAGCCTCACCGGCTCCTCGGCCGCCGTCGGCATCACCACGGCCCTGCAGTTCCTGCCGATGCTGCTGTTCGGCCTGTACGGCGGTGTCCTCGTCGACCGCCTGCGCAAGCGCCCCACGCTTCTCGTCACCCAGTCCGCGATGGCCCTCACCGCGATCGCGCTGGCCGTGCTCACCCTGACCGGCCACGTGCAGGTCTGGCACGTCTACGTCGCTGCCTTCGCCGTCGGCCTCGCGACCGTGGTCGACAACCCGGCCCGCCAGTCCTTCGTCTCCGAACTGGTCGGACCCGGCCAGCTGCAGAACGCGGTCAGCCTGAACTCCGCGAACTTCCAGTCCGCCCGCCTGGTCGGCCCCGCCGTCGCGGGCCTGCTGATCACGGGCGTGGGCACCGGCTGGGCGTTCCTGCTGAACGGCCTGTCGTTCATCGCGCCGCTCACCGGCCTGCTGCTGATGCGCTCCCGCGAGCTGCACGCCGTCGAGCGCGCCCCGCGCGGCAAGGGCCAGCTGCGGGAGGGCCTGCGCTACGTCGCCGGCCGCCCCGAACTGATCTGGCCGATCGTGCTGGTCGGGTTCGTCGGCACGTTCGCGTTCAACTTCCCGGTGTACCTCTCGGCCTTCGCCGACGACGTCTTCCGCGGCGACGCGGGCGTCTACAGCATGTTCAACACGCTGATGGCGGTCGGCTCGGTGGCCGGTGCCCTGCTCGCGGCGCGGCGCGGGACGGCCCGCCTGCGGCTGCTGATCCTCGCGGCGCTGGCCTTCGGCGCGCTGGAGATCGTGGCCGCGGTGTCCCCGGAGCTGTGGATGTTCGCCCTGCTGATGATCCCCATCGGCCTGTTCGCCATGACGGTCAACGTCACCACGAACACCACGATCCAGATGTCGACGGACCCGGCGGTCCGGGGCCGCGTCATGGCCCTCTACATGATGGTCTTCCTGGGCGGCTCCCCCGTCGGCGCCCCGATCGTCGGCTGGATCACCGACACGTACGGCGCCCGCGCGGGCCTGGCGGTCGGCGGCGCGGTGGCGGTGACGGCGGCGGCGGTCATCGGCCTGATCCTGGCGAGGGTGGGCGACCTGCGCCTGTCGGTGGGCTGGCACCGGGGGTATCCGGTGGTGCGATTCGTGCCGAGGGAGCGGCAGCGGGAGGCGCTGGCTTCGGTGGGCTGAGGGTCAGTCGCGGGGGAAGTCGTCGGTCTTGAGGGTGAGGCCGACGGGCGTGTTGGTGAGATCGATGTCGACGCCGAAGTCGAAGCTGATGCTGCCGTGGTACTTCCCGTCCTGCGGCATCGTGTGCAGGTGCCATTCGCCCGCATACGGGTCCACGATCAGGAACACGGGGACGCCTGCGGCGGCGTAGACGTCCTTCTTGGGACCGTAGTCGTTGGAGGCGGTGCGCTTGGAGATGACTTCTGCGACGAACTCGACATCCTCGTAGTGGAAGCGCCCCTTCTCGTCCTCATCGGCGCCCTCCCTGATCGCTGTCACGTCAGAGGCGATCCCGTTGAGATGTCCGGGGTAGTCGATCCGGACGTCGGACAGCAGATGCTCTTCGGGGTAGCGGCTGCTCAGCTGCTTCAGGATGCTGAAAGTGATCCGCCAATGAGTGCCGCGCTGCGGTGCCATGAAGATGTGACCCCCGACGATCTCGGTCTTGTAACCCTCGGGGACGGGCATCCTCTCCAGCCACTCGAACATGGTGTCGAGCGTGAGTTCGTCGCTCTGCTCGGCCATCTCGATCCTCTCGTCGAGGACAGTCATGGTGGCGCTCCTCCCCGGCTGCCGATCGATGCATGCAGCCGCGCAGTACAACGATACGCACGGTGACAAGGCACACCCGGCAGACTGGCCCCATGAGACTGTTCGCCGCCGTACTGCCCCCCGAGGACGTCGTCCAGGAACTCGCCGCCGAGGTGGCTCTGCTGAAGAAGCTCCCCGGGGCCGACGGGCTGCGGTGGACCGGGCAGCCGGGGTGGCACTTCACCTTGGCCTTCTACGGGGAGGTCGACGAGGAGCTGGTGCCCGAGCTGACCGAGCGGCTCGGGCGGGCGGCCTCGCGTACGGAGCCCTTCTCGCTGGCATTGAGCGGGGGCGGGCAGTTCGGGCGCGGGAAGGCCCTGTGGGCCGGGGCGGACGGGGATCTGCGGGCGCTGGGTGTGCTCGCCGGGCGGGCCGAGGCGGCGGCGCGGAAGGCGGGGATCGACATGGGTGAGCACCGGCGGTACAAGGCGCATCTGACGGTGGCCCGCAGCCGGGACGCCGTCGATGTGCGGCGGTATGTCGAGGCGCTGCGCGCGTTTCGCAGCCGGACCTGGACCGTGAGTGAGCTGGCGCTGGTGCGCAGCCGTCTGCCGACGTCCGGGGTGCCGGGGGAGCAGCCCCGTTATGAGACGGTCGCGCGTCGGGCGCTCGGGGCGGGCGGTTAGGCTCGAAGGCGTGGACCCGAAGACCCGGAACCGGATCATGGCCGGTGCGCTCGTGCTGATGTTCGTGGTGGTGGCGCTGGCGGCGGCGCTGGGCAAGTAGCGCCGCCGCCGGCCGTCACGTCGTACCCGCTGCCGCGGCTACCAGGCGAAGGCCTCCGGGGACGGCCCGGGGCCCGGGAAGATCTCGTCCAGGCCGGCCAGCAGCTCCTCGCTCAGCTCCAGCTCGACCGCCCGCAGCGCGGAGGTGAGCTGCTCGGCGGTGCGCGGGCCGACGATGGGCCCGGTGACGCCGGGGCGGGTGAGCAGCCAGGCCAGGGCCGCCTCGCCGGGCTCGATGCCGTGCTTGTCGAGCAGGTCTTCGTACGCCTGGATCTGCGCACGGGCGGCGGGATCCTTGAGCGTCTCGGCGGCGCGGCCGGAGGCGCGGCGGTGGCCCTCGACCTCCTTCTTGATCACCCCGCCCAGCAGCCCGCCGTGCAGCGGCGACCAGGGGATCACGCCGAGGCCGTAGTCCTGCGCGGCCGGGATGACCTCCATCTCGGCGCGGCGCTCGGCGAGGTTGTACAGGCACTGCTCGCTGACGAGGCCGATGGTGCCGCCGCGGCGGTCGGCGATCTCGTTGGCCTGGGCGATCTTGTAGCCGGGGAAGTTGGAGGAGCCGACGTAGAGGATCTTGCCCTGCTGGATCAGGACGTCGACGGCCTGCCAGATCTCCTCGAACGGGGTGCTGCGGTCGATGTGGTGGAACTGGTAGAGGTCGATGTAGTCCGTCCGGAGCCGCTGGAGGCTGGCGTCGACGGCACGGCGGATGTTGACGGCGGAGAGCTTGTCGTGATTGGGCCAGGCGGCGCCGTCGGCGCCCATGTTCCCGTACACCTTGGTGGCGAGGACGACCTTGTCGCGCCGGCCCTCGCCCTTGGCGAACCAGTTGCCGATGATGCTCTCGGTGCGGCCCTTGTTCTCGCCCCAGCCGTAGACGTTGGCGGTGTCGAAGAAGTTGATCCCGGCGTCCAGCGCCGCGTCCATGATGGCGTGACTGTCGGCCTCGTCGGTCTGCGGACCGAAGTTCATCGTCCCGAGGATGAGTCGGCTGACCTTGAGTCCGGTGCGTCCGAGCTGCGTGTACTCCATGACCGTCCAGCCAACGGCTTGAAGTGCGCTCTAGGCAAGGGCATTCAGTCGGGCGGCCAGGCAGATGGGTCTCGCCGGACCCGAGTTGTCCAGCCCCCGAGCGGTCACGGCCGCGAGGGCGGACGTGCGGCGCACTGGTCGAAGAGCAGGGGGAGAGCAGGAACTTGATGGCCGCTTCGCTGACGAACTGAACCGTACGGTGACAAGGGAGCGGGCGGGACGAGGCGCTCAGTGCGCGTACGGCCCGCCCAGGTCCCAGCTCTGCCACATCGCCTCGGCGAAGGCCGCCGCCAGTTTGTGTTCGCCGTTCGCGTTGGGGTGCGTGCCGTCGTAGGTGTCCGTGTCGATGTCGTACGACGGGGACGGCGTGGCCAGGAGGAGGGGGGACGTGGGGGTGTCCAGGTCGGCTGCTGTCTTGGCCAGGCGTTCGTTGAACTCGGTGACCTGTTCGGCGAAGGGGGCGTCCTGCCGGGCGCGGATGTTCGGGATCACCGGCATCAGGACCATGCGGACCTCGCGGCGGGCCGCTCTCGCCTCGGTCACGAAGGTGCGGACGTTCGCCGCCGTCTGTTCCGCGTTCGTGTAGAAGCCCAGGTCGATCAGGCCGAGGGAGACGAGAAGCACGTCCGCGCGGCAGGAGCGGACCGCCTCGCCGATCAGCGGGGCCATGTGGCACCAGCCCTCGCCCCAGCCGGCCAGGTGGCCGCGCGGGAAGTCCGGGTCGGCGTACGCGTACGACGTGGGTGCGTCCGTCGACGGGTCGCGCAGCGCCTCGCGCGGGCCGACGAAGGTGAACGGGCCGCCGTACGCCCCGCACAGGTGCTGCCACAGCCGGTAACGCCAGGTGTGTTCACCCGCGCTCCCGATGGTCATCGAGTCGCCGACGGGCATGAACCTGAGCACACGATCATCATGGACGATCCCGCCGGTCGTCGCGATGTGAGTCCGGCCACCAGCCGTCATGCCGCCCCGCGGGGTGGCACTCTTGGGGCATGCGCCGATCTTTCGCCCTGCTCGCCGCGGGACTTCTGACGGGTGCCCTCGCCGTGCCCACCGCCTCCGCCGCCGAGGGCGCCGACGGTGACGACGGCGACGGCGGGTTCACGATCAGGGATCCGCGCATCACCGAGTCCAGCGGGCTCGCCGCCTCCCACCGGCACAAGGGCGTCTACTGGACGCACAACGACCAGGACGAGGGCGCCTTCCTCTACGCCGTCGACAGCAGCACCGGCGAGACGGTCGCGACGATCACGCTGACCGGTGTGGGCACCCCGCGTGACGTCGAGGCGATCTCGATGGGCCCGGACAACCAGCTCTACGTCGGCGACATCGGCGACAACGACGGCGTGCAATGGCCGTACGTGTGGATCTACCGACTGCCCGAGCCCGCGACGCTCAAGGACCAGACGATCCGTGCCACGCAGTACGTGGTGAAGTACGCCGACGGCACCCGTGACGCCGAAGCGATGGTGGTCCACCCCAGGACCGGGCGCGTCTACATCATCGACAAGCAGGAGGAGGGCGGGCATCTGTACGAGGGGCCCGCCCGGCTGTCCGCCTCCGGCAGCAACGTCTTCCGGCCGGTCGCCCCCGTCGAGCTGTGGGCGACCGACGCCGCGCTCTCGCCCGACGGGCAACAGCTCGCCGTGCGGGGGTACTTCGGGGGCATCTCCTACGACTGGAACGGCGGGAAGCTCGAACGCGAGGGGCGGCTCAGCGTGCCGCTCCAAGGGCAGGGCGAGTCCGTCAGCTACTCCGCCGACGGGTCGCGGATCCTGTTCGGCAGCGAGGGGGCGGGCAGTACGGTCGTGGCGCGGGAAGCGCCGGGTGGTGGTGGCGGGGAGGGTTCGCCTTCCGGGGAGGGGGACTCCGCGGCGTCCGGCGGTGACGACGGTGACGGTGACGGTGGCGGGCGGCTCGAGGTCGGGGCGATCGGGCTGATCGTCGCGTGCGCCGTCCTGCTCGGGCTACGACGGCTGTTCCGGCGTCGCGGCTGAGGCACCGCCTTCCGCCGTGGCGCACGCGGTGCCGGCTGCCCTGTGTGCCCGGTCTGCCGTGTCGCCCGCCGCGGCGCGTGCGGCCACGCACACCTCCAGGCCGTCCAGGATGCGCTGCAGGCCGAACTCGAAGTGGTCGAAGTCGGAGCCGAAGGCGTCCTCGGAGAGGGACGCCAGCACCGGGTACCGGCCGCTGTGCATCGCCTTCTCCAGGACCGGCCGCTGGGCCTCCCAGAACTCGGCGTCGGTCAGCCCGGACTTGCGCTCCGCCTCCTCCTGGTAGAGCTGCGTGCGCGCGGCGCCGACGACATAGCCCTCGATCATGATGATCGCCGACACCAGCTCGGGATCGCTCAGCCCCATCGTCCTGATCCGCGAGAGCACCTTCTCCATGCCGTCGAGCGCGCTCGGGCCGAGGATCGGGCGGGACTGGTTGACCTCCAGCAGCCAGGGGTGGCGGCGGTAGAGGGCGAGCGTGGCGCGGCCGAGCGCCTCCAGTGCCGCGCGCCAGCCGCCGTCGCCGAGGCCGGCGGGGTCGTCCGAGGGGCGCTGGACGCGGTCCAGCATCAGGTCGAGCAGCTCGCCCTTGCCGGGGACGTAGCGGTACAGGGACATCGTGCCGGTGCCGAGTTCGGTGGCGATGCGGCGCATCGACACCGCGTCGAGCCCCTCCCGGTCCGCGATGTCGACGGCGGTCTCCACGATGCGCTCCAGGGTCAGCCCGGGTTTCGGGCCGCGGCTCGGTCGCCGGCCGGTGTCCCACAGCAGGTCGAGGGTCCGGGCGATGTCACCGCTGCCGCTGGTCTGCGTACCGCTCGTCATGAGGGCAGTCTAGGTCCGCCGGAAAAAACTGGGTACGACGTACGCGTAATCGGGTACGGTGTACTCAGTTCTCGGAAGGGGGTCCCATGAACGACGGATACGCGGTACGGGCCGAGGCCCTGGAGAAGCGCTACGGCGAGAAGCGCGCCCTCGACGGCTTCGACCTCGCCGTGCGGGAGGGCACCGTGCACGGGCTGCTCGGACCCAACGGCGCCGGCAAGACCACCGCGGTGCGCATCCTGTCCACCCTGATCCGGCTGGACGGCGGGCGGGCCACGGTCGCCGGGCTCGACGTCGTACGGCAGGCGCGCGAGGTGCGGGCGCGGATCGGGCTCACCGGGCAGTACGCCGCGGTGGACGAGGTGCTCACCGGGCGGCAGAACCTGGAGATGTTCGGGCGGCTGTTCCACCTGGGCGGCAAACGGGCCAAGGCGCGGGCGCGCGAGCTGCTGGAGCAGTTCGATCTGACCGACGCCGCCGACAAGGGCGTCGGCGACTACAGCGGGGGCATGCGGCGGCGCCTCGATCTCGCCGCCTCGATGATCCTCGCCCCTGCCGTCCTCTTCCTGGACGAGCCGACGACGGGGCTCGACCCGCGCAGCCGGGGCGAAGTGTGGGAGTCCGTGCGGGCGTTGGTGGCCGGCGGGACGACGGTGCTGCTGACCACGCAGTACCTGGAGGAGGCGGACAAGCTGGCCTCCCGGATCACCGTCATCGACCAGGGGCGCGCCATCGCCGACGACACCCCGGACGGGCTGAAAAACCTGATCGGCGGTGACCGGATCGAGGTCGTGGTCGCCGAACGGGCCGAGATCCCCCGGGTGGTGAAGGTCGTCGCGCGGGTCGCCGACGGTGAGCCCGAGACGGAGGAGGAGGGGCTGCGCGTGCACGCCTCGGTCACCGACCGCGTGTCCGCGCTGACCGAGGTGGCGCGGACCCTTCAGGACGAGGGGGTGCGGGTCGAGGACATCGGGCTGCGCCGGCCGAGTCTCGACGACGTGTTCCTGAGGCTGACCGGGCATCGGGCCGAGGAGACGGAGAGGGAGACGGAGACGGGGATGGAGACGGGGATGGAGACGGTGGCGGGGAAGGTGACGAGCGCATGAGTGCCGTGGAGGCCGTGCACGGCCGTACGTTCTGGGTTCTGGCCGACTGCTGGAACATCGTCCGCCGCGGGCTGACCCACTACCAGCGCCAGCCCGTCAACATCGCCTGGCAGCTGGGCTTCCCGATCCTGTCCGTGCTGCTCTACGGCTATGTCTTCGGCAGCGCCATGCAGGTCCCGGGGGGTGGGGACTACAAGGACTTCCTGATGCCGGGCATGTTCGTGATGACCATGGCGTTCGGCTTCATCAACACCGCGACGGTGGTGGTGTACGACTCCACGAAGGGGGTCATCGACCGGTTCCGTTCGATGCCGATGGCGTCGTCGGCGGTGGTGGCCGGGCGCGGCGTGACCGATCTGATCATCGCCTGCGCCGAGCTGGGGATCATGATGCTCACCGCGCTCGCCATGGGGTGGCGGCCGGACGGCGGGTGGGGATTCCTCGCCGCGTTCGGACTGTTGCTGTGGCTGCGGTTCGCGCTCATCTGGATCGGTGTGTGGCTGGGACTGCTGGTGCCGAACCCCGAGGCGGCCGGCGGGCTGTTCGCGGTCGCGTTCCCGCTGACGATGATCTCCAGCATCTTCGTGGCACCGCAGCTCATGCCGGACTGGCTGGGCTGGGTGGCCGCCTGGAATCCCATCTCCTCCACCGCTGCCGCCACGCGTGAGCTGTTCGGTACGCCGGTCGGGGGCGGGGAGTCGTGGGTGGAGCAGCACGCGTTGCTGATGGCGGGGATGTGGCCGGTCGTGCTGACGGCCGTCTTCCTGCCGCTGGCGGTGCGGCGGTTCCGGCGGCTGAGCCGCTAGCGCGTGGCAGATGGGGCGCCCGGTGGTGGCTGGGCGCCCCTTCTGCGTGTCGTGGCGTGGTTCAGATCTGCGTCGTGGTTCAGATCTGTGTGTCGTGGTTCAGAGGTTTTCGATCACGTAGTCGATGCACTTCGTCAGGGCCTCGATGTCCGCCGGGTCGATCGCCGGGAACATGGCTACGCGGAGCTGGTTGCGGCCGAGCTTGCGGTAGGGCTCCGTGTCGACGATGCCGTTGGCGCGGAGGGTCTTCGCCACGGCGGCGGCGTCGATCTCGTCGGTGAAGTCGATCGTGCCGATGACCTGCGAGCGCTTGGCCGGGTCGGTGACGAACGGGTTGGCGTACTTGAGGTCCTCGGCCCAGCCGTAGAGCGTGCGGGCGGAGGTGGCCGTGCGGCGCACCGACCAGTCCAGGCCGCCCTGGCCGTTGAGCCACTCCAACTGCTCGTTGAGGAGGAACAGGGTGGCGAGGGCCGGGGTGTTGTACGTCTGGTTCTTGCGGGAGTTGTCGATCGCCGTGGGGAGGCTGAAGAACTCCGGGATGTGGCGGCCGGACGCGTGGATGCGCTCGGCGCGCTCGATGGCGGCGGGGGAGAAGATGCCGATCCACAGGCCGCCGTCGGAGGCGAAGGACTTCTGCGGGGCGAAGTAGTAGACGTCCGTCTCGGCGATGTCGACCGGGAGGCCGCCGGCGCCGGAGGTGGCGTCGACGAGGACCAGGGCGCCGTCGTCGGCTCCGGGGACGCGGTTGATCGGCATCGCTACGCCGGTCGAGGTCTCGTTGTGCGTGAAGGCGTAGACGTCCACGCCCTGCTCGGCGACCGGGGTGGGGTGCGTGCCCGGGTCCGTGGAGATGATGTCCGGGTCGGCGAGCCAGGGGGCGAGCTTGGCCGCCTTGGCGAACTTGGAGCTGAACTCGCCGAAGCTGAGGTGCTGCGACTTGTTCTCGATCAGGCCGTGGGTCGCGATGTCCCAGAACGCGGTGGAGCCGCCGTTGCCGAGGATGACCTCGTAGCCGTCGGGGAGCTGGAACAGCTCGGCGATGCCCTCGCGTACCTTGCCGACCAGGTTCTTGACCGGGGCCTGGCGGTGGGAGGTGCCCATGAGGGACGTGCCGGTCGCGGCCAGCGCGTCCAGCGCTTCCGTCCGCACCTTGGAGGGGCCCGCGCCGAAACGTCCGTCGGCGGGCTTGATGTCAGCGGGAATCTGGATCTCAGCCACGGTCGGAGCCTAGCGGCTTCCCGAAAGTGGGGCGAAATGTCGTCCGGCCGGTGAGACGCGTCTGGGCGTGCGTCCTGTGCCTGCGGCTTTGGGTGCGGGGCCGGTGGGGGTGTGCGTTCCATGCCTGCGGCTTTGGGTGCGGGGCCGGTGGGGGTGTGCGTTCCATGCCTGCGGCTTTGGGTGCGGGGCCGGTGGGGGTGCGCGTTGCGTGCCTGCGGCTTTGGGTGCGGGGCCGGTGGGGGTGCGCGTTGCATGCCTGCGGCGCCGGTGCGGCTTCGGTGGGGGTGCGCGTAGCGCCTACGGGGGGTGGGTGGGGCGGGGACGGGGCGGTGGTGTCCGTCCTCGGTCTGGCGCGGAATCGGTCGACTCGAGAAGCGGGGGTGTTG
>NZ_JBFAXA010000036.1:0-61426 GCF_040689265.1 Streptomyces sp. NPDC052012 | reverse complement strand
GAGTTCTCAAGGAACGGACGCTTCCTTCGTACTCACCCTCTCGGGCTTTCCTCCGGGCGCTTCCCTTCGGTGTTTCCGACTCTATCAGATCCTTTCGGGCCTGATTCCCTGTCGGCGGGGCCTTTCGACATTCACTACGTTAGCCGACTCCCCGCCCGATTCATAATCGGGCTTCGACGGTTCTGAATTCAGGCATGCGGGCATACCGAATTCGTCCCCGCTGAGGGGAAGACGTAGGTAGTGGGTTGGCCGCTCCGGCTGCAGGCGATCGCCGTACCCGGTTCAGCGGCTCGGGCTACGTTACGCGTCCCGCCAAGGCGCGTCAACTTCGGCGACGCCTCGGGACATGGGCCCGATACGGGCTCACCGTCGGGTCGTCGGCGATCCAGTAGCGCCAGGGGTGGACGTCGCCGTTGCCGCCGTCGCCGGCCACGCCGGTGCGGGGGCCGTTGCGTACCTGGTCGGAGGGGGTCGGGGTGCCGGTCAGTATGCGCAGAGGGGTGTCACCGGAGGAGCACGCGTCCGTGCCGTCCAGGGAGCGGTCGACGCCCAGGGCGGTGGCGAGGCGGGCCGGACCTTTGGCCAGTTCCTTGTCATTGCGGGCCGAGACTCGACGGGTGCGGGCCAGCTCCGCGCCCTCGATGATCTCGCCGGCGCGGAGCAGGACGGCGCTCGCCTGTCCTTCGGGTCCACAGACCAGGTTCATGCAGAACCACATGCCGTAGGTGAAGTAGACGTACACATGGCCGGGCGGACCGAACATCACGCCGTTGCGGGCGGTGCGGCCGCGATAGGCGTGGGAGCCGGGGTCGTTCGGGCCGTCGTAGGCCTCGACCTCGGTCAGGCGGAGGGCGATCGGACCGTCCGGGGTGGTGCGTACCAGGATCCGGCCGAGGAGGTCCGGGGCGACCTCGAGGACGGGGCGGTCAAAGAACTTCCTGGGCAGGGGCGTACGGTCGGGGGTCGCGATCATGCCGTCCGAGGGTACTGGAGACGCGTGCCGCCGCGGGGTGGTCACCGGGCCCGGTGCTTGCCAGGGTGAGGGTGTGCGGAACCGGCCACGGCCGGATCGCGTTGTTAGGGATCGAAGCATTGCAGGGCGACATAGGGAGAGACATGGCGTTCAAGAAGCTGCTCGCGAGCCTGGGTGCCGGCGGGGCCTCGGTCGAGACGGTGCTGAACGAGGTCAACGTGGTGCCGGGGGGTGTCGTCCAGGGTGAGGTGCGGATCCAGGGCGGGTCGGTCGATCAGCAGATCGAGGCGCTGTCGGTCGGGCTCCAGGCCAAGGTCGAGGTGGAGAGCGGCGACCAGGAGTACAAGCAGGACATCGAGTTCACCAAGTCGCGGCTGGGCGGTGCCTTCGAGCTGAAGGCGGGGGCGGTGCACGCGGTGCCGTTCGGGCTGGAGATCCCGTGGGAGACGCCGATCACGATGATCGACGGCCAGCCGCTGCGCGGGATGAACATCGGGGTGACCACGGAGCTGGAGATCGCGCGGGCCGTGGACTCCGGTGACCTGGACCCGATCAACGTGCATCCGCTTCCGGCGCAGAAGGCGATCCTGGACGCCTTCATCCAGCTCGGCTTCCGGTTCAAGAACGCCGACATGGAGCGCGGCCACATCCGGGGTACGCGGCAGAAGCTGCCGTTCTACCAGGAGATCGAGTTCTTCCCGCCGCAGCAGTACCGCGGGCTGAACCAGGTGGAGCTGAGCTTCGTGGCCGACGCGCAGGCCATGGACGTCGTCCTGGAGATGGACAAGAAGCCGGGTCTGTTCAGCGAGGGCAGTGACACCTTCCGGTCGTTCAAGGTGGGGCTGAACGACTACCAGGGGACCGACTGGACGGCGTACCTCAACCAGTGGCTGTCGGAGGTCGGCAGCAAGCGCAACTGGTTCTAGGCTCGGGTACGACTGAACGAACCCGATCAGGAGGTACCGAGGTGACCGAGCTCAAGCGGCGGCCGCTCCCCCACGACTTCCATCCGCCCGTGCCGTCGTTCACGGTGACGAGCGAGGACGTGCAGGAGGGGGCGACGCTCAAGGACGCTCAGGTCCACGCGGCCGGTAACACCTCGCCGCACCTGCGGTGGGAGGGCTTCCCGCCCGAGACCAAGAGCTTCGCCGTGACCTGCTACGACCCCGACGCCCCGACGGGCAGCGGGTTCTGGCACTGGGTGGTGTTCGACATCCCGGCCTCGGTGACGGAGCTGCCGGCGGGTGCGGGCAGCGGCAAGTTCGAGGGTCTGCCCGAGGGCGCGGTCCACGCGCGCAACGACTACGGCACCAAGGACTTCGGCGGTGCCGCGCCGCCGCCCGGGGACGGGCCGCACCGGTATGTGTTCACGGTGTACGCCGTGGACCAGGAGAAGCTCGGTCCGGACTCGGACGCCTCTCCTGCCGTGGTGGGCTTCAACCTGCGGTTCCACACGCTCGCGCGGGCGCAGCTGATCGGTGAGTACGAGGTGCCTGCCGAGGGCTGAGTACGTCGTGGAGTGAGCCCAGCGTTCATGGAACGTTTGCCCGCCCCTGGTCTTGGAATTGATCAGGGGCGGGCATTTTTATTGCGTTGTCCATCTCGGCGTGCCCGGCCAGAGTTGATCCAAGCCCGCCAGGGGGTGGGCCGGTGCACATGGGAGGTGGGCTGGATGCGTGACACGCTGGTGCTGAATGCGAGCTTCGAGCCGCTGTCGACGGTGACGTTGAACCGCGCTGTCGTTCTGGTGCTGCAGGACAAGGCGGTCGTCGAGCAGGCCCACCCCGAACTGCGCATGCGCGGGGCCGAGGTGGACATACCGGCGCCGCGGGTGATCAGGCTGTGCAGGTACGTGAGGGTGCCGTTCCGAAGACAAGCGCCGTGGTCGAGGCGGGGTGTTCTGGTACGGGACCGGCACCGGTGCGCGTACTGCGGTCGGCGTGCGACGACGGTGGACCATGTGGTGCCGCGGTCGCAGGGTGGTCAGGACACCTGGCTGAACACGGTGGCCTCGTGTGCGGAGGACAACCACCGGAAGGCGAACCGGACGCCGGAGCAGGCGGGTATGCCGTTGCTGCGGGAGCCGTTCGAGCCTACGCCGGCCGATGCGATGTTGCTGGCGCTGGGGGCCGAGGAGTTTGCTGCGCTGCCGGATTGGTTGGCTCGGGAGGCTGCGTAGGGCTTCGCCGTAGGGGGCCTGGGCGGTCTTCCGGCTGACGGCGCGTTGTGGCTTGTCGCGCAGTTCCCCGCGCCCCTGAGGGGGTGCGGGGAACGTTTGTTTTCAGTGGCCCTAGTCGATGGACGGCTTCTCGCGGCGTTCCTGGGGTGGGACTGTGCCTGTCTGGGTGCCGTTGCCCGCTGAACCGCCGCCCATCGGGCCGAAGTTGCCGATGGCGCCGGAGAGGCCCTTGAGGGCGTCGCCGATCTCGCTGGGGACGATCCAGAGCTTGTTGGCGTCGCCCTCGGCGATCTTCGGGAGCATCTGGAGGTACTGGTAGGAGAGGAGCTTCTGGTCCGGGTCGCCGGCGTGGATGGACTCGAAGACCGTGCGGATCGCCTGGGCCTCGCCCTCGGCGCGCAGCGCGGCGGCCTTGGCCTCGCCCTCGGCGCGCAGGATCTGGGACTGCTTCTCGCCCTCGGCGCGCAGGATCTCGGACTGGCGGACACCCTCGGCCTGGAGGATCGCGGCGCGCTTGTCGCGGTCGGCGCGCATCTGCTTCTCCATCGAGTCCTGGATGGAGGTGGGCGGTTCGATCGCCTTGAGTTCCACGCGGTTGACGCGGATGCCCCACTTGCCGGTGGCTTCGTCGAGGACGCCGCGCAGGGCCGCGTTGATCTCCTCTCGGGAGGTGAGGGTGCGCTCGAGGTCCATGCCGCCGATGATGTTGCGGAGGGTGGTGACGGTGAGCTGTTCGATGGCCTGGATGTAGCTGGCGACCTCGTAGGTGGCGGCGCGGGCGTCGGTGACCTGGTAGTAGATGACGGTGTCGATGTTGACGACCAGGTTGTCCTGGGTGATCACCGGCTGGGGCGGGAAGGGGACGACCTGTTCGCGCAGGTCGATGCGGTTGCGGATGGTGTCGATGAACGGGACGACGATGTTGAGGCCCGCGTTGAGCGTCCGCGTGTAGCGGCCGAAGCGCTCGACGATGGCGGCGCTGGCCTGCGGGATGACTTGGATCGTCTTGATCAGGGCGATGAAGACCAACACCACCAGGATGATCAGGACGATGATGATCGGTTCCATCGTCGGTTCCCCGTACCCTTCTTCGCCTCGGCGCCTTCGGCAGATCTTAGGTGTCTTGAAGATCTTGCTGGTCGAGTCTGACAGACCGTCGTACGACTCGGGGGCAGTTCGGTCCAGTTGCGTCGTGCGAGGTCACATCACGATCGCTGTGGCTCCCTCGATGTCCACGACGTCGACTTCCTGGCCTGCTTCATAGGTGCGGGCGGCGTCGAGGGCGCGGGCCGACCAGACCTCGCCGGCGAGCTTGATCCGGCCGCCGGAGCCGTCGACACGTTCCAGGACGACGGCCTGTTTGCCCTTCAAGGCGTCGACTCCGGTGGCGAGTTGGGGTCGTTGGGCGCGGTGTCTGTTCGCGATGGGCCGTACGACGGCGATGAGGGCGGTCGAGACGACGGCGAAGACCACCACCTGGGCGACGGCGCCGCCGCCGAAGAAGCCGGAGACGACCGCGGCCGCGACGGCGCCCACCGCGAGCATGCCGAGTTCGGGCATCGCGGTGATCACCAGAGCGATGCCGAGCGCTGCCGCGCCGATCAGCCACCACAGCCATGCGTCGATGTCCACACAGGCATGGTAGGACCGCGCACCCTGTCGCGGACAGGGCGCCGATCAGTTTGAAGTGCCTTGCCGGGCTGGGTTTTGAGAGATCGACAGCCTGCTCAGGCCATCGGCAGGCCCTGGGCGGTCCAGCGGTCGCCGACCTGTTCGACGACGAGCGGGAGGCCGAAGCAGAGGGAGAGGTTGCGGGAGGTGAGTTCGAGCTCCAGCGGGCCGGCGGCGAGGACCTTGCCCTGGCGGATCATCAGGACGTGGGTGAAGCCGGGGGCGATCTCCTCGACGTGGTGCGTGACCATGATCATGGAGGGGGCGATCGGGTCGCGGGCGAGGCGGCCGAGGCGGCGGACGAGGTCCTCGCGGCCGCCGAGGTCGAGGCCGGCGGCGGGCTCGTCGAGGAGCAGCAGCTCGGGGTCGGTCATCAGGGCGCGGGCGATGAGGGTGCGCTTGCGCTCGCCCTCGGAGAGGGTGCCGAACCTGCGGTCGAGGTAGGCGCTCATGCCGAGGCGGTCGAGGAAGGCGCGGGCGCGCTGCTCGTCGATGTCCTCGTAGTCCTCGTGCCAGCCGGCGGTCATGCCGTAGGCGGCGGTCAGGACGGTCTGCAGGACGGTCTGGCCCTTGGGGAGCTTGTCGGCCATGGCGATGCCGGCCATGCCGATGCGCGGGCGCAGCTCGAAGACGTCGACCTTGCCGAGCGTCTCGCCGAGGATGGTGGCGGTGCCCTTGCTGGGGAAGAGGTAGCTGGACGCGACATTGAGGAGGGTGGTCTTGCCGGCGCCGTTGGGGCCGAGGATGACCCAGCGCTCGCCCTCCTTGACCGACCAGGAGACCTGGTCCACCAGAGCCCGGCCCTCGCGGACCACGGATACGTCCTGAAGCTCCAGAACATCGCTCATGAGCGCGTTGTCTCCCCTTGCAGTGTGGCCGGTCTCGGCTGTCGCGTACGCCTGTGGCTCGGTCCGCCGCGCCGGTGGGCGCAGCCCCTCATGAAATCTACGCCACCGGCCGTCCGGGACATTCCATCGGTCCGGCCATTGGTCCTGTCTAGGGTGGGGGGCATGTTCGTCGAACCGCGCTCTGGTCGCCTTGCCGCTTGGGGAAATGCCCTTCTTGCCGGACTTGTCTCGCCGGATGACGCCGTGGTCGCCGTCGTGGGCGACGACGCGGTGCACCGGGTGGAGGGGTTGCCGGGTGAGTCGGCGCCGGTGGGGCTCACGCTGGCGCTGGGGCGGCTGCGGGCGCTCGGGGTGAGCGGGCTGCGGGTGGCGCTGCCTGCGCCGGGGCATCCGCTGGGGCTGAGCGGGCCGCCGGAGTTCAACGCGCGGGCGCTGGAGGCCGAGGAGGCGGTGGTCTGTCACGGGGCCGCGTTCGGTCTGGTGCCGGAGGTGTACGAGGCCGGGCCCGAGGGTGATGTGCATGTCGAGGTGGTGTGGCACTGCCTGCCGGTGCGGGAGGCTCCGCCCGCCGATGTGCCGTCGCTGGGTGAGGCCGAGCGGGAGCTGGCGGAGGCGCTGCGGGAGGCGACGGAGGTGCTGACGCGGCTGGACGTGGCCGCGTCGGGGCCGGTGGCCGAGGCGGCGATCGATGCGTATCGGGCGCGGGCCGAGCGGGGGCGGGAGGTGCTGGCGCCGGGGTATCCGCCGCGGGCGGCGCGGGTGCTGGAGCTGGCGCAGCGGGTGGGGGCGTTGATCTCGCTGGCCGGGGCGAAGGGGCATGGGGGTGCGGTGAGCGCGTCCGAGATGGCGGCGCGGTCTGAGGCGTTGCGGCCGGTGGAGCGGACGGCTCGGCGGGCGCAGGTCGCCGCGTACAACTCCGTTGTGGAGGAGCGGGAGCGGGGGGTGCGGTGAGCGTAGGTCTGCCGGTGGACCGGGGTTGCAGCCTGCGTACCTGGGGGCTCCGCCCCCAGACCCCCGTATCGGCCTGAACGGCCTCGTCCTCAAACGCCGGACGGGCTGATATCGGTGACCGGCGCTTGAAGCAGCTGCCACAGACACGGCTGACCGGCCCCCCTGTGTGGGGCAGGGGGGCCGGTTTCGGTGAGGGGTGTCAGTCGTTGACGGCCACGTTGCCGAAGGCCGGGTTCAGCGCGCCGATGACGTTGACGCTGTTGCCGGACACGTTGACCGGGACGTCGACCGGGACCTGGATGACGTTGCCCGAGACGACGCCCGGGGAGCCCACGGCCTTGCCGTCGGCGTGGGCGCCGTCGGTCGCCGAGGCCATGCCCGCACCGGCGGCGAGCAGGCCGCCGGCCACCATCGTCACGGCCGCTGCCTTCTTCAGGTTCTTCACTTTCCAAGCCCTCCTTGCGATGACCGCGGCAAGGCACCGCGGCATGCACTGGAAACGGCGAGGGGCCCGAGAAGGGTGCGCCATATGGGGGACATTCCCACGACGGTATGAATCTCGGACCGGAGGGGAACCTTCCGCCCGGGCGGGGGCGTCGGGGCTCAGCCGCTCAGGCCGTGGCGTACGGCCCACAGCGCGGCCTGGGTGCGGTCCGCCAGGTCGAGCTTCATCAGGATGTTCGAGACGTGTGTCTTGACGGTCTTCTCGGAGAGCACGAGGGCACGGGCGATCTCCCGGTTGGAGCGGCCGTCCGCGATCAGGCCGAGCACTTCGCGTTCCCGTTCGGTGAGGGAACCGGCGCGGCCCTGGCCCGAGTTGGTCTCCTCCTGGGCCAGCAGGGCGCCGGCGACCTCGGCCTGGAGGAGCACGTGGCCCGCGTGCACGGAGCGGATGGCTCCGGCGAGCGCGTCGGGGTCGACGTCCTTGTAGACGTACCCGGCGGCGCCCGCGCGCAGGGCGGGGACGACGGTGCGCTGCTCGGTGAAGCTGGTGACGATCAGCACGCGCGCGGGGTGGTTCAGTTCGCCGAGTCTGCGCAGCGCGTCCACGCCGTCCATGCCCGGCATCTTGACGTCCATGAGGATGACGTCGGGCTGCAGGCGCTCGGCCAGGGCGACTCCTTCGGCGCCGTCGGCGGCCTCGCCGACGACCTCGATGTCGTCCTGCACCTCGAGGAAGGTGCGCAGGCCCCGGCGTACCACCTGGTGGTCGTCGACCAGGAGCACCTTGATTGCGTCAGCCACCTGGGACCTCCATCTCGATCGTGGTGCCCTTGCCGGGCGCCGATTCCACGGTCAGGGTGCCGCCGACGCCGCTCGCCCGGTCCCGCATGGAGACCAGGCCCAGATGGCGTCCCGCGCGGCGGACGACGCGCGGGTCGAAGCCGCTGCCGTCGTCGGTGACGCGCAGGACGGCTCCGTTGCCGCGGCGGTCCAGGGTGACGTCGACGTGCACCGCGCCAGAGTGCCGCAGGGCGTTGTGCAGGGCCTCCTGGGCGACACGGAGCACCGCTTCCTCCTGGGCGGAGGGCAGGGCCCGCACGCCGTGGCCCTCGAAGGTCACGCGCGCACTGTGGGCGCGGTCGAGGACCTGGATCTGGGTGCGCAGGGTGGCGACGAGGCCGTCCTCGTCGAGGGCGGCGGGGCGCAGTTCGACGACGGCGGCGCGCAGTTCGTCGGCGGCCTCGGCGGCGAGGGCGGCGACCTGCTGGAGTTCGCCCTTGGCCCGGCCGGGGTCGCGGTCCACGAGGCGGGCGGCGGCCTGGGCGGTGAGGCGCAGGGAGAAGAGTTTCTGGCTGACGGCGTCGTGGAGTTCGTGGGCGAGACGGGAGCGTTCCTCGACGATGGTCAACTCGCGGCTGCGTTCGTAGAGCCGGGCGTTGGTGAGGGCGATCGCGGCGTGCTGGGCGAGGATGGCGAGCAGTTCCTCGTCGTCCTCGGTGAAGCCGCAGGTGCCTTCCGGCTTGGAACAGTTCTTGTTGGCGAGGAAGAGGGCTCCTATCACCTCGTCGCCGTCCCGGATGGGCAGGCCCAGGAAGTCGACCAGGTCGGGGTGGGCGCTCGGCCAGCCCTCGAAGCGGGGGTCCCTGCGGACGTCGGCGAGGCGCTGGGGCCTGGCCTCGGTGAGCATCGCGGCGAGGATGCCGTGCTGGCGCGGGAGGGGGCCGATGGCCTTCCACTGCTCGTCGCTGACGCCGTCGACCACGAACTGGGCGAAGCCGCCGTGGTCGTCGGGGACGCCGAGGGCGGCGTACTGCGCGTCGAGCAGCTCGCGGGCCGAGGCGACGATCGTCTTGAGGACGTCGCGCACCTCGAGGTGCCTGCTCATGGCCAGCAACGCGGAACTCACCGCGGCGAGGCCGGACCGGGGGCCGTGGCTCATGAACTCACCGTACCGGCGGGCTGTGACAGTCCGGATCGGGCGGGCGGGGGCCTGAGCTGCGTCGCAGGGCCTAGGTCCCTGGTCCCGGGGTCGGCGGGCGTAGGGCCAAGGGACCCGGGCGGTTGCGGCTCGCGTCCGAGGCGGGTGTCGGAGGCCGCTCCTAGGTTGGGGGCACGCCGATCCGGTGGCGTTTCAACCGACAAGGGGGCTGGTCATGCCGGTAGGGATCATCACGGGGGCTTCGAAGGGACTGGGGTTCGCGCTGGCCGAGGCGCTGGCGGCGCGCGGCTGGGATCTGGTGCTGGACGCGCGGGACCCGGTGCCGCTGGCGGAGGCGGCCGGGCTGGTGTCGGCGCACGGCACGCGCGTGACGGCGCTGCCCGGGGATGTGACGGACGGCGGGCACCGCGCGGAGCTGGTGGCGGCGGCCTGGCGGCTCGGCGGGGTCGATCTGCTGGTGCACAACGCGAGCGCGCTGGGCGCGGAGCCGCTGGTTCGGCTGGAGAAGCTGGAGCTGGACGGGCTGCGGCGGGCGCTGGAGGTGAACCTGGTGGCGGCGCTGGGGCTGGTGCAGGAGGCGCTGCCGCTGCTGAGGGCGTCCGGGGCGGGCACGGTGATCACCGTGAGTTCCGATGCCGGGGCCGAGGCGTACGAGACGTGGGGCGGATACGGGGCGTCCAAGGCGGCCCTCGACCAGCTCGCGGCGGTGCTGGCGGTGGAGGAGCCGGGGCTTCGGGTGTGGGCGGTCGACCCCGGTGACATGGCCACGGACCTGTACGCCGCGGCCGTACCGGACGACGACGGTCCCCGGCCCGAGCCGGCCACCGTGGTACCGGCGTTTCTGCGGCTGCTGGACGAGCGGCCGGCGAGCGGTCGCTACGGGGCTCCGGCGCTGCTTCAGGGGCGGGCATGACGCCGGCGGTGAAGGTCCCGGAGGGGTTGTCGGCCCGGATGCCGGTGGAGCGGCGGGGGCCGGGCCTGGAGCGGGACTCCGTGCGGCTGCTGGTGTCGCGGGGGACGGCGGTGTCGCATCACGCCTTCAGGGAGCTGCCCCGGCTGCTGCGGGCCGGCGATCTGCTGGTGGTGAACACCTCCCCCACGCTGGCGGCGGCCGTGGACGGGCGGATCGGGCACGCGCGCGTGGTGGTGCACTTCTCCACGCGGGGTGACGACGGCCGGTGGGCGGTCGAGCTGCGGGATCCGGACGGGCGTGGCACCACGCGCGCGCGTGCGGGTGTGCGTGCGGGAGTGGAGGTGTGGCTGCCCGGGCGCGTACGGCTGCTCCTGGAGGATCCGCTGAGCGCGCATGCCGAGCGGCTGTGGTGGGCACGGGTGACGGGTGCGGAGGTCCTCGAGCTGCTGCGCCGGCAGGGTCGGCCCATCCGGTACGCCTACACGGAGCGGGATCAGCCGCTGTCGGCGTACCAGACGGTGTTCGCGCTGCCGTCGCCGGACGGGGCGGGCAGTGCGGAGATGCCGAGTGCGGGGCGCCCGTTCACGGCGCGGATGGTGACGGAGCTGGTGAGCCGGGGGGTGCAGTTCGCGCCGGTCACGCTGCACACGGGGGTGGCGTCGATGGAGGCGCACGAGCCGCCGTATCCGGAGCGGTTCGTGGTGCCGGAGGCGTCGGCGCGGGCGCTGAACGCCGTGAAGGCGGGCGACGGGCGGGTGATCGCCGTGGGGACGACCGCCGTGCGGGCGGTGGAGTCGGCGGCGGGCCCGGACGGGGTGGTGCGGGCCCGCGCGGGGTGGACGGATCTGGTGGTGACGCCTGAGCGGGGTGTGCGGGTGGTGGACGGGCTGCTGACCGGTCTGCACGAGCCGGAGGCCTCGCATCTGCTGATGCTGGAGGCGGTCGCCGGGCGGGCGGCGCTCGACCGCGGTTACGAGGAGGCCGTGCGCGGGCGCTACCTGTGGCACGAGTTCGGGGACCTGCACCTTCTGTTGCCGTGACAGGGGCCCACAGGGCCCGCACAGGCCCTCACACACAGCATTGCTGTCGCAAC
Source organism: Streptomyces sp. NPDC052012 (assembly GCF_040689265.1). Lineage (NCBI taxonomy): Bacteria > Bacillati > Actinomycetota > Actinomycetes > Kitasatosporales > Streptomycetaceae > Streptomyces > Streptomyces sp. NPDC052012. Next base: position 50,415 of record NZ_JBFAXA010000036.1, on the reverse strand, counting down.
TGGCTGTGAGACCGGTGGGCGGCGGATGTGAGGCCGCGCATAGGGCGCACATCACGTACGAAGGGGAGTAGGAGATACATACCGCCCACATGAGCGGGCCATACTGTCCAATCTGCCCCGTTTTGCCCTTCCCTGATCCACTACCTGGCTTCGTACGTCACACCTTTGCCACGCAATTTTGCGGCCGCTAAGAATGGCTGCCGTCGCTCAGCGCCGTGGGTTCCGCCCACGGCGCTTGTGCCGGAAGCACCACTGTCCCCGCCGGACGCCGAGCGACCTCCGCGCTATTCGAAGAGGTCCATTCAGCATGTCCAAGAACTTCCTCACCCGTGGCCATAGTCGTGCCCTGACCCGTCACCACAAGATCGCCGCTGCCGGTGTCGCCGCCCTCGGTGCCGCCGCCATCGGTCTCTCCGCGGTGCCGAGCACGGCGTCGACGAACACCACGAGCGAGGCCGCCGCCGTCCCCACGGCGAAGGTGGCTTACAGCACCGAGCAGATCAAGGACGTCAAGGGCACCGTCACCGACCAGCTCGCCGGCGCCACCGTCGTCGCCGAGCAGATCGCGGCGAAGAAGCAGGCCGAGGCGAAGGCCAAGGCCGCCGCGGCCGCGAAGAAGGCCGCCGCCGCGAAGAAGGCCGAGCAGGCCCGCCAGGCCAAGGAGGCCGCGAGCCGCGCCGCCAAGCGCGCCGCGGTGAAGAAGGCCGCCCCGAAGTCTTACCCGAACACCCTGGACGGCTGGATCCGCGAGTCCCTCGCGATCATGAAGAAGCAGGGCATCCCGGGCTCCTACGAGGGCATCCACCGCAACATCATGCGCGAGTCCTCGGGCAACCCGAAGGCGATCAACCTCTGGGACATCAACGCCCAGAACGGCATCCCGTCCAAGGGCCTGCTGCAGGTGATCCCGCCGACCTTCAAGGCCTACCACGTGCCCGGCACGTCCTGGAACATCTACGACCCGGTCGCCAACATCACCGCCGCCTGCAACTACGCGGCGGACCGGTACGGCACCATGGACAACGTCGACAGCGCGTACTGAGGTCGGCGCGGACCTCTTCTCGCGATCGACGCGACCCCCTGAGACGCCGAAGGGCGGCACCCTCCTGACGAGGTGCCGCCCTTCGGGGCGTACGGAGCCGGCTGCGCGGCCGGTTACTTGCGCATGACCTCCGGCTCGTGGCGGCGCAGGAAGCGGGCCACGAAGAAGCCGCAGACCACGCCGATGGCGATGAGCGCGCCCATGTCCATCGCCCAGGCCCCGACCGTGTGCTCCCACAGCGGGTCGGTGTCACCGGCCGTCTCGGGCGGGCTGATCTTGTTGAAGTCCAGCGTGGCACCGGACGCGGCGACCGCCCAGCGCGACGGCATCAGGAACGAGAACTGGTTGACGCCGATCGAGCCGTGCAGCGTGAACAGACAGCCGGTGAAGACGACCTGGATGATCGCGAACATCACCAGCAGCGGCATGGTCTTCTCGGCGGTCTTCACCAGCGACGAGATGATCAGACCGAACATCATCGAGGTGAAGCCCAGCGCCATGATCGGCAGCGACAGCTCGACCAGGGTGGCGCTGCCGAGGATCAGGCCCTCCTCGGGAATCTCCCGGCTGGAGAAGCCGATCACGCCGACCATCAGGCCCTGCAGCACGGTGATCATGCCGAGCACGAAGACCTTGGACATCAGATACGCCGAGCGGGACAGGCCGGTGGCGCGCTCCCGTTCGTAGATGACCCGTTCCTTGATCAGCTCACGCACGGAGTTCGCGGCGCCGGCGAAACAGGCGCCGACCGCGAGGATCAGCAGCACCGTGGTCGCCGTGCCGTTCGGGATGATCCGGCCGGTCTGCGGGTTCGGCGGATTGGGCAGCAGGCCCTTGTCCGCGTCGATGAGCAGGCTGACCGCGCCGAGGACGGCCGGCAGGATCACCATCAGGGCGAGGAAACCCTTGTCGGAGGCGATCACCGAGACGTAGCGGCGCACCAGCGTGCCGAACTGCGACATCCAGCCCTGCGGTTTCGGCGGCTTCATCGCCTGCATCGCCGGGACCGCTACGGACTGCGGGGCGACGGCGTCGATGTCCGCGGCGTACATCTGGTAGTGCTGGGAGCCCTTCCAGCGGCCCGCCCAGTCGTAGTCGCGGTAGTTCTCGAAGGCGGAGAAGACGTCGGCCCAGGTGTCGTAGCCGAAGAAGTTCAGCGCCTCCTCGGGCGGGCCGAAGTAGGCCACGGAGCCGCCGGGCGCCATCACCAGCAGCTTGTCGCACAGCGCCAGCTCGGCCACCGAGTGCGTGACGACCAGGACGGTGCGGCCGTCGTCGGCGAGGCCGCGCAGCAGCTGCATGACGTCGCGGTCCATGCCCGGGTCGAGGCCGGAGGTCGGCTCGTCCAGGAAGATCAGCGACGGCTTGGTGAGCAGCTCCAGGGCCACGGACACGCGCTTGCGCTGGCCGCCGGACAGGGAGGTGACCTTCTTGTCCTTGTGGATGTCGAGCTTCAGCTCGCGCAGCACCTCGTCGATGCGGGCGTCACGCTCGGCGGCCGTGGTGTCGGCCGGGAAGCGCAGCTTGGCCGCGTACTTCAGGGCCTTCTTGACGGTCAGCTCCTTGTGCAGGATGTCGTCCTGCGGAACCAGACCGATGCGCTGGCGCAGCTCGGCGAACTGCTTGTAGAGGTTCCGGTTGTCGTAGAGGACCTCGCCCTGGTTGGCGGGCCGGTAGCCGGTGAGCGCCTTGAGCAGGGTGGACTTTCCGGAGCCGGACGGGCCGATGACCGCGATCAGCGACTTCTCGGGGACGCCGAAGGAGACGTCCTTGAGGATCTGCTTGCCGCCGTCCACCGTGACGGTCAGGTGGCGGGCGGAGAAGGACACCTCACCGGTGTCGACGAACTCCTCGAGCCGGTCGCCGACGATGCGGAACGTCGAGTGGCCGACGCCCACGATGTCGGTGGGACCGAGCAGCTGCGAGCCGCCCTTGGGGATCGGCTGGCCGTTGACGTAGGTGCCGTTGTGCGAGCCCAGATCGCGGATCTCCATGCGGCCGTCGGGCGTCGAGTGGAACTCCGCGTGGTTGCGGGAGACCTGGAGGTCGGAGACGACCAGATCGTTCTCCAGGGCACGGCCGATGCGCATGACGCGGCCGAGGGAGAACTGGTGGAACGTCGTCGGGCTGCGGTCGCCGTAGACCGGCGGTGCCCCCGCGCCACCACCGGGGCCCTGCTGCTGCGGGATGTGCGGCGCGGACTGCTGCGGGGCCGGCGGCTGCTGCGCCTGCTGCTGCCAGCCGGCCTGCTGCGCGGGCGGCTGCTGGTGCGGGGCCGGGGCCTGCTGGGCCCAGCCCGCGCCCTGCGCCGCGTACGGCTGCTGCGGCTGGGCCTGCGGCGTGCCGACCGGGGCGGCGAGCCCGGCCAGCTTCACGCGCGGGCCGTCGGTCGCGTTGCCCAGGTTCATCACCGTGTCGGAGCTGAGCTCCAGGTGGTGGATCCGCTGGCCCTGCACGAACGTGCCGTTGGTGCTGCCGTGGTCCTCGATGACCCAACTGCGCCCGTTGAAGCTGATCGTGGCGTGACGCCAGGAGACCCTGGCGTCGTCCAGCACGACGTCCCCCTGCGGATCGCGTCCGAGGGTGTAGGCCCTGGACGGATCGAGCGTCCAGGTCCGTCCATTCGATTCCAGTACGAGTTCCGGCACTCCATGCCCCACTGAGTTGTCCCCCGAGTTTCCCCCATCGCAGGGAGTCTAGGGATGTCGAACATCGGGGGGAACTATTTCAGGCTCGGCCCCCTGACCGAAAGTCGGGCCTTGTGAAGAGCGCGCTCCAACGCCCCCACCGTTTGTCGTTGACGGGGTGGAAACCGGGCCGGAGAGTGGTAAACCACGCGAGGGGGACATGCGCGGCCGCCTCGCCGCGCCGCGGATCGGGGGGTCTGCCATGAGTGTTGCCACAGGCGCAGGAAGCGCCGGGAGCGTGGAGGACGGCACGCGCGTGCCGTGGGTCGATGTGGTGATGTCCGCCGTGGCCGCGGTGAGCTGGGCGCTCATCGGCATGGCGGGGACGGCGGCGCTCGGGCTGCATCTGCTGGAGGCGGACTCGGCGGGCTCGCTCGGGACGATGACCGCGGCGGTGGTGGCTCTGGCGGCCGGCGGCTCGGTCACGCCGTCCGGCGATGTGTCGGCGTTCGGGCTGTCGGGGGCGGAGGCGGACACCGCGGTCGATATCACGCCACTGGGCGTGAGCCTCGTGGGCGCGCTGCTCCTGGCGTACTTCTTTCTGCGGTCCTTGCGGGCGGCGGGAGTTGTGGTGTCCCGGGCCGAACTGCTCGCGCGTGCGGGGACGGTGGTCGCGCTGTTCGTGGCGATGACGGGCGGCCTGGTATGGGCGGGTCACGATGTGATCACCCTCGACGGGGGCGCGCTGGGGCTGGACGAGCTGCCGGGCGGGGGCGGTGGCGGTGGCGGGCTCGAGATTCCGGGGCTGGGGGATCTCGGTGACGTCGGAGGGCTGCTGCCGGACCGGATCGGGGACCTCGTCGAGGCGGAGGCGGCGGTCGGTTTCACGGTGGACGCGGTGCCGACGCTGCTGGGCGGGCTCGGCTGGTCGGCCGGCGTGCTGCTCGTCGCGTTGCTGGCCTCCCGCCGTACTCCCCTGCCGCGCGGCTGGGACGCCGTGCACCGGGCCGTCCGTCCCGCGGTGTCGGCGCTCGTGACCGTGCTGCTGGTGGCGGTGGTGGCGGGTCTCGCCGCCGCCGGGTACGCGGCGATCGGCGACGACCATCCCCGGCGGATCGCCGGCGCCGCGCTGCTGGGGGCGCCGAACGGGGTGTGGCTCGGTCTGCCGCTCGGCCTGTTCGTGCCGTGGGAAGGGCGGGCGTCGGGCGCGCTGCTCGGCGTCCTGCCCGATCCGTTGGACGACCTCCTCCGCGTGGACTCCGACCAGCCGGTCACGCTGGCGCGGCTGGCCGAGCTGGACGGCCGGGTGTGGCTGCTGGCGGTGGCGGCCGCGGTGACGATGCTCCTGGCGGGTGTGCTGACCGGAGTGCGGACGCCGGTGGGGGGCGCGGAGCGCGGCGGGACGCCGCCGGGTGGCCGTGGGGGGCGGGCGCCCGGGCAGGGGGCGGACGCTGTTACGCCGGAAGGGGGCCCCGGGGCGCGGATGCCGGGGCGGGGTGTGGGGGCCTTCGTGGGGCGGTGTGCGCTGCGGCTGGGGGTCGCCACGGCGGTTGCCCTGCCGTTGCTGGCCTGGCTGACCGGCGTGTCCGTGAACGCCTCCCTCTCGGTGCTGGGCGTCGACGCCTTCGGCGCCGGCATCGACCTGCGCGGACGGCTCGGCGTCGCCCTGCTGCTGGGCGCCGCGTGGGGTGCGGGCGCGGGGGCGGCGGGGGCGTGGCTGGCCTGGGTGTGCGGTGCGGCGGGGCGGCGGGCGGTGTGGTGGGCTGCGCCGGACGGCGCGGGGCCGGTCGAGTCGGGCGGGGAGCCGGTCGAGTCGGGCGGGGGCGGCGAGACCCGGTGGCGAGCGGACGGTGCCGGGCATGGTCACCACGCCGATGCGCCGAGGTACGGCGACGCCGAGCGGCGGGCGGGGTATGCCGAGGGCTACGGACGCCGGGCGGAGCAGAGGTACGGCGACGAGCCGGGCGCCGGGCGCCCGGCAGCGCGGGGATACGGGGAGCAGGCGGTGGAGCGAGGGCACCGCGAGCAAGGGGCAGGGGACGGGACCGGACAGGGGCACGGCGAGCCCCCTCGTGGAGGGCCGGCCGGGCCGTATGCGCCGGGGGTTCCGTATCGGCCGCCCAATCCGGACACCAATCCGTATCTGAGGGTGCCGGAGGAGCTCGGGGTCGACCCGGAGCCGGGCGAGGCGGCGGACGTCGATGGCGGAGAGGCGGACGGCGACGACGTGTACGGCGCTCCTACGGTGATCGCGCCCGTCGAACCACCCCGGCGTGAGGACCGGCGCGGGGACCGGCGTGCGGACCGGCGCGGGGATCCGCAGCGTGGGCCGAGGGCGTCGGACGGGGAGCGCCGGGCGTCGCTGTGGCCGGACGAGGGGCCCCCGCCGCCGCCTCCCCCGCCGCCCGCCCCTCCCCCGAGGCCCCGGAAGCCTGACGGCGGGCGGTGAGCGCGAGGCGCGCAAGGTGCGGGACACCTGTCTGACATCCAGTGTTCGCTGTCCGCCAGGCGGACCTCGGGGGCGGAAGGCACTGGGTGCCGGATACGGTGGAAGCACCATGAGCGCATCGCAGACCTCCGACGTCCCCACCCTCCTGGTCAAGATCTTCGGCAAGGACAGGCCGGGCATCACGGCCGGCCTCTTCGACACGCTGGCCGCCTACTCCGTCGACGTGGTCGACATCGAGCAGGTCGTCACGCGTGGCCGCATCGTGCTGTGCGCGCTGGTGACCGAGCCGCAGCGGGGTCTGGAAGGGGATCTGCGGGCGACCGTCCACAGCTGGGCGGAGTCGATGAAGATGCAGGCGGAGATCATCTCCGGCATCGGCGACAACCTTCCGCGCGGCCTCGGCCGTTCCCTCGTCACGGTGCTCGGCCACCCGCTCACCTCCGAGGCGACGGCGGCGATCGCGGGGCGGATCACGGCGACCGGCGGCAACATCGACCGTATCTTCCGGCTCGCCAAGTACCCGGTGACCGCAGTGGAGTTCGCGGTGTCCGGCGTGGAGACGGAACCGCTGCGCACCGCGCTGGTGACGGACGCGGCGAAGCTCGGGGTCGACGTGGCGGTCGTCGCCGCGGGGCTGTACCGGCGGGCGCAGCGGCTGGTCGTCATGGATGTGGACTCCACGCTCATCCAGGACGAGGTGATCGAGTTGTTCGCCGCGCACGCCGGCTGCGAGGACAAGGTCGCCGAGGTGACGGCGGCCGCGATGCGCGGGGAGCTGGACTTCGAGCAGTCGCTGCACGCACGCGTGGCGCTGCTGGAGGGGCTCGACGCCTCGGTGGTGGACAAGGTGCGCAGCGAGGTGCGGCTGACACCGGGTGCCCGCACCCTGATCCGTACGCTGAAGCGCCTCGGCTACCAAGTCGGCGTGGTCTCCGGCGGGTTCACCCAGGTGACGGACGATCTGAAGGAGCGGCTGGGTCTGGACTTCGCCCAGGCCAACACCCTGGAGATCGTCGACGGGAAGCTGACCGGCCGGGTCACCGGCGAGATCGTGGACCGTGCGGGCAAGGCGCGGCTGCTGCGCCGGTTCGCGGCCGAGGCGGGCGTTCCGCTGTCGCAGACGGTGGCGATCGGCGACGGCGCCAACGATCTGGACATGCTCAACGCGGCCGGGCTCGGGGTCGCCTTCAACGCCAAGCCGGTGGTGCGCGAGGCCGCGCACACGGCGGTGAACTTCCCCTTCCTGGACACGGTTCTGTATCTGCTGGGCATCACCCGCGAAGAGGTCGAGGCGGCGGACACCCTCGACGTGGGCTGAGGGCGCCGGTCACGGTCACGGGCGTGGCAGGGGCCCGGCACCGCGTGCGGGCGTCGCGGCGCCGGGCCCCTGTCGTGTCGTGGGTTCAGGCGAGGGTCACTCGCTCGGCGCCCAGTAGTCGAGCAGGGTGGCGACGCCGGGCTCCAGGGACTTCCAGGAGCCGGTGAAGGTCAGGACGGCGAAGGCGGCGGCCGGGAAGCCGCGGCGGCTCATCCGCTCGCGGGCGTCGCCGTCGGCGGAGCCGGCCAGGATGTCGGCGAGGCCCTGGACGCCGGGGTTGTGGCCGACCAGGAGCACGTTCTGCGCGTCGTCGGGGGTTTCGTTCAGCAGGGCGATCAGTTCGCCGGGCGAGGCCTCGTAGATCCGCTCCTCGTAGACGGTCTTCGGTCGCTGCGGGAATTCCTGGACCGCGAGCTTCCAGGTCTCCCGGGTCCGGGTCGAGGTGGAGCAGAGGGCCAGATCGAAGGCGATGGCGGTGTCGGCGAGCTTGCGTCCGGCGACGGCGGCGTCCATGCGGCCCCGCTCGGCGAGCGGGCGCTCATGATCGTTCACCGGGGGCCAGTCGGCTTTCGCATGCCGGAAGAGGACAATCCTGCGGGGTTCTGCGACGCTCATGCGTCCCAGCTTCGCATGAAACAGGCCACAGGGCGCAGGGAGTTGACGGCCGCCTCCGGGGCGTCGCGCGGGCTGCTCAACGGGCTATGAGCTGCTGCACTCGCTCCACGACGTGTGTGAGGGCGGGCTCACCGGTGGCAGCGTGGGCGTCGGCGGGGTCGAGTATCAGGACGAGCAGCGTCACGAAAGCGAGCGTGGGAAGGGCGAGGGCCCACCACGGCAGCCGGCTGTCGACGCCGCCCCGGGGGGCCGGGTGGGGCCGGGTGTGCGTGCGCGCCGACATGGGGCCTCCGCTCTTCGAGTGGTCCGTGGTCCGTGACCCGCTGTTCGCGGGCACATCTCGAAGGTACGGATCGCGGGGCCCTCAACCCATCCGGTGATCCACCCACTTGACCCTGAGCCTGGCCCCCTAGGGGACAGGGGGGCTAGCACCACCCCGGCCGCCTGCGGAGCGCCGGAGTCCGGGCGTCACGGCGCGAGGATGGTCGCGATCACGCCGATGACGATGAAGATGGCGAAGAACGAGCCGAAGACGAGCAGCATCTTCTTCTGGCCGTTCTGCGGGTTCGGGTCGAGGACTGGCATGCGCCCAGTCTCGCACCCGCGCGCCGCCCTCACCGCCCCGGGGGTCCCGCCCCGGCTGCGCTGCTCGGCACACAGAGGCCCCGGGGTCGGCGCGGGCCCGGCGGCACAGCGCACAGACGCCCCCGGGTCCGCATGGACCCGGCGGCCCGGCACACAGACACCCCGCGGTCCACATAGGCCCGGCAGCGCAGCACTCAGACGCCCCGCCGTCCGCGTGGACCCGGCAGCGCAGCTCACACCCCCGGGGGTCCGCATAGGCCCGGCAGCGCAGCACACAGACGCCCCGGCGTCCGCGCGGACCCGGCGGCTCAGCTCGGGGCCGCCTCGTCCTCCACCGTGCGGTCGCGGCCCGCCAGGACGCCCACGACCATCTGCGGGATCATCAGCCCGGCCATCAGCGCGATCGGCAACCCCCAGCCGCCGCTGTGCTGGTACAGGACGCCGACCAGCAGGGGGCCGGGGATGGAGATCAGATAGCCGGTGCTCTGCGCGAAGGCCGACAGCTGGGCCACGCCCGCGCCGCTCCTGGCCCGCATCCCGACCATGGTGAGCGCGAGCGGGAAGGCGCAGTTGGCGACGCCCAGCAGCAGGGCCCAGGCCCAGGCGCCGGCGGCCGGCGCGAGGTACAGACCGGCGTACCCGGCGAGGCCGCACACGCCCAGGGCGATCACGATCGGGCCCTGGCTGGGCAGCCGGGTGGCGAGGCGGGGGATGACGAAGGCGAGGGGGACGCCCATCACCATCGTGACGGCGAGCAGCAGTCCGGCGGTGCCGGCGGGCACGCCCGCGTCGCGGAAGATCTGCGCCATCCAGCCCATGGTGATGTAGGCAGCGGTCGCCTGGAGGCCGAAGAAGACGGCCAGCGCCCAGGCGGTACGGCTGCGGGTGATGCGCAGCCGCGGCGCGGCGGCCTGCTCCCCGTGCTGCCCGTGCTGCCCGTGCTGCCCAGCGGGCCGCGGCGCGGACGAGCGCTCTCGCGCGGGGGCCTGCTGACGCGCGGCACCGGCGCGGTCCTCCGCGTGCGCCCGCTTCCCCTGTGCGTCGGCCCCTGCGTGCGCCCGCTTCCCCTGTGCGTCGGCCTCCGCATGCGCCCGGTCCCCCGGCGCGTCGGCCCCCGCTTCCTGCTCCCCCTCGCCCTGCTCCCGTGCTCGCGCCTCCCGCACCGGTGCCCGCCCGGCCGGCCCCGCCTGCCGTTCCCGTACGAACGGGATCCAGGGCAGTACGGCCGCGGCGGCGAGGGCCGCCCACAGGACGAGACCCGACTGCCAGTGCCCTCCCAGCGCGTCCGTCAGCGGCACGGTCAGCGCCGCCGCCAGTGACGTACCGAGGGCGAGGGCCATGGAGTACAGGCCGGTCATGGAGCCCACCCGGTCGGGGAACCAGCGCTTGACGATGACGGGCATCAGGACGTTGCTGACGGCGATGCCCATGAGGGCGAGGGCGCTGGCGGCCAGGAAACCGGCCGTGCCGCCCGCGAACGGGCGGATCAGCAGGCCGGCGGCGATGGCAGCCATCCCGGCGCACACCACCGCGGCCGGCCCGAAGCGGCGGGCGAGGCGCGGGGCGGTGACGCCGAAGACGGCGAAGCACAGCGGGGGCACGGAGGTGAGCAGCCCGGCCACGCTGCCGCTCATGCCGAGCCCGTCGCGGACCTCCTCGAGGAGCGCGCCGAGGCTGGTGATGGCCGGGCGGAGATTCAGCGCGGCGAGCACGATGCCGACGACGAGCAGCCGCATCGTCCACGTGCTCCACGCACGCGTGGCGGTACCTGCCGCGCCCTGCGCCTCCCGGGGGCCGGGCTCCGCCGGGGTGTGTGCGGTCGGGGACTTGATCGTCCGTATGTCTTCGCCAGCCATGACGCCCATCATAGAATCATGGGATGATTGGTTGTCCATCTCGAGGTCGCCGTGAATCGCCGCCGGGCGTCCCACTCGTGCGAAGGTGTGTGTCATGCCCCTGAGCCATCCCCGTCGCTCGGCCCTGTCCGAGCAGGTCATCGCCGCGCTGCGGGCCCAGATCACCTCGGGTGAGTGGGCGGTCGGATCCCGCATCCCGACCGAGCCGGAGCTGGTCGAGCAGCTCGGGGTGGCCCGCAATACCGTGCGCGAGGCGGTGCGTGCGCTGGCGCACAACGGGCTGCTGGACATCCGCCAGGGTTCGGGGACGTACGTCGTGGCCACCAGTGAGCTGGCGGGCGTGATGCACCGCCGCTTCGCCGAAGCCGATCCGCGGCACATCGCCGAGCTTCGTTCCACGCTGGAGTCGGCCGCGGCGCGGCTGGCCGCCGAGCGGCGCACCGAGAAGGACCTCAAGCAGCTCGACACGCTGCTGCTGCGCCGCGAGGAGGCCTGGGAGTCGGGCGACGCGGAGGCGTTCGTGACGGCGGACGCGACCTTCCATCTGGCGGTGGTGGCCGCCTCGCACAACGACGTGATGACCGCGATGTACGCGGACCTGAGCGAGGTGCTGCGGGACTGGCTGCGCGACGACGTGGGCCAGGAGCTGACCCCGGAGACGCACATGGACCACGGGCGGCTGGTGGACGCGATCCGCGCGGGTGACGCGGTGACGGCCGCCGAGGAGGCCGCCTCCTATCCGTTCGTGTGCCGTCCGGGACTGTTCAGCTCGCCCTCCGGTGGCTGATCCACGCGGAGCGGACCTCCTGCCAGCAGCGCCCCGTCAGTTTCACGGTCTGCGCCGGTTCGGCGGCCACCGCGCGGCTGTCGCTGTCCAGGTCCCACCAACGGACGCATTCCACGTGCAGGCTCACGTGGTCGATGTCCGGATAGGGGTTGTGGCAGTACGCCGTCACATGCGACCCGTCGACACGGATCCAGCACGCGGCACCGAACAGGTCGTCCGTTTCCTCGGTCTCCGTGTCGTCGGTCGTGACCCGGTCGGGCTGCACGCGCGTGTGGGCCGTCGCCTCGTACGGAAGGGCGAGCGCGACGGCGACGGCGACGGTCGCTGAGGCCAGGCGGAAAAAGCGCACAAGGGAACCTCCTCGGCCGTGCTGGGGAGGGGGAACACGCGGTGGACGCGTACCTTCACGATGCCCCGCCGGTGCCGTGCGCCGCCCGCGCTGCTGAGCCGATCGGGTGACACGCCGAGGGGCCCGCACCCGGGCGGATGCGGGCCCCTCGAAGCGCTCGGTCAGGCGCCGATGGCGTGCAGACCGCCGTCGACGTGGATGATCTCGCCGGTGGTCTTCGGGAACCAGTCGCTCAGCAGGGCGACGATGCCGCGGCCGGCCGGCTCCGGGTCCTTCAGGTCCCACTCCAGCGGGGCGCGGGTGTCCCACACGGAGGCCAGCTCGCCGAAGCCCGGGATGGACTTGGCGGCCATGGAGCCGATGGGGCCCGCGGAGATGAGGTTGCAGCGGATGTTCTGCTTGCCCAGGTCGCGCGCCATGTAGCGGCTGGTGGCCTCCAGGGCGGCCTTGGCGGGGCCCATCCAGTCGTACTGCGGCCAGGCGTACTGCGCGTCGAAGGTGAGGCCGACGACGGAGCCGCCGTTCTGCATCAGCGGCAGGCAGGCCATGGTCAGCGACTTCAGCGAGAACGCGGAGACGTGCATGGCCGTGGCGACGGACTCGAACGGGGTGTTGAGGAAGTTGCCGCCGAGCGCGTCCTGCGGCGCGAAGCCGATGGAGTGCACGACGCCGTCGAGGCCGCCGAGCTCCTCGCCGACGACGTCCGCGAGCCGGCCGAGGTGCTCCTCGTTGGTGACGTCGAGCTCGATGACCTTGGTGGGCTTGGGCAGCTTCCTGGCGATGCGCTCGGTCAGCGTGGGCCGCGGGAACGCGGTCAGGATGATCTCGGCACCCTGCTCCTGGGCCAGCTTGGCGGCGTGGAAGGCGATGGAGGACTCCATCAGCACACCGGTGATCAGGACGCGCTTGCCCTCGAGAATTCCGCTCATGGTGTTCAGTGACCCATTCCCAGTCCGCCGTCAACAGGGATGACGGCTCCAGTGATGTACGAGGCGTCGTCCGAGGCGACGAACCGCACCGTCGCGGCGATCTCCTCCGGCTGCGCGTACCGGCCGAGCGGCACCTGCGACACGATGTTCGAGCGCTGCTCCTCGGTGAGCGCCTTGGTCATGTCGGTGTCGACGAAGCCGGGCGCGACGACGTTGAAGGTGATGTTGCGCGAGCCCAGCTCACGGGCGAGGGAGCGCGCGAAGCCGACCAGGGCGGCCTTGGAGGCGGCGTAGTTGGCCTGCCCCGCGGAGCCGAGCAGCCCGACGACCGAGGAGATGAGCACGACGCGGCCCTTCTTGGCGCGCAGCATGCCGCGGTTGGCGCGCTTGACCACACGGAAGGTGCCGGTGAGGTTGGTGTCGATGACCGAGGTGAAGTCCTCCTCGGACATGCGCATCAGGAGCTGGTCCTTGGTGACACCGGCGTTGGCCACCAGGATCTCGACGGGGCCGTGCGCCTCCTCGATCTCCTTGTAGGCCTGCTCCACCTGCTCGGCGTCGGTGATGTCGCACTTGACGGCCAGGAAGCCGGCCGGCGGCTCACCCGAGCGGTACGTGATCGCGACCTTGTCGCCGGCGTCGGCGAAAGCGCGGGCGATGGCGAGGCCGATGCCCCGGTTGCCTCCGGTGACGAGAACCGAGCGGCTCAACGGATCACCCTTTCGATAGCGGTCTGGTGGCCCGCCCGAGCGCCCGGACGACAGGCGGCGATGACAGGCGGCTTCACCGAAAACCTATCGGTCGAGGTCCGCCGGGGAACATTCGGGCACCGACAGTGGCCGACGGGTCGCTCTGTCGGGTCCCTACAGAAAGCACCGGGCTCCCGGCACAAACCTGTGGTCCGGCACCGGCCGACGCGACATGATGCGCAGCGACGACCTTGTACAGCAGGACAGCCGACATCACGAGCGAAGACCGACAGGAAGAGACGTAGGTGCCTCATAGCATTGACGAAGCCTTCACGGCCCTGCCCCTGCGCGCCCTCGCCGACGCCGCGCTCGCACGCGCGCGGGCGCTCGGGGCCGAGCACGCGGACTTCCGCCTGGAGCGGGTGCGCAACGCGTCCTGGCGGTTCCGGGACGCCAAGCCCGCGGGGTCGTCGGACACCACCGACCTCGGGTACGCGGTGCGGGTGGTGCACGGCGGGACGTGGGGGTTCGCCTCCGGCGTGGATCTGACCCTGGACGCCGCCGCCAAGGTCGCCTCGCAGGCGGTGGCCATGGCGAAGCTGTCCGCACAGGTGATCAAGGCCGCTGGATCGGGCGTGGGGGCACCTCCCACGCCTTTCGGGCAGTGGGGGAGCGTGGAGCTGGCCGACGAGCCGGTGCACGCCGACAAGACGTGGGTGTCGTCGTACGAGATCGATCCGTTCAGCGTGCCCGACTCGGAGAAGGCCGGGCTGCTGGCCGAGTGGAGCGCGCGGCTGCTCCGGGCGAGCGGGGTGGACCATGTGGACGCCTCGCTGCTCACCGTGCACGAGAACAAGTTCTACGCCGACACGGCCGGCACGGTGACCACCCAGCAGCGGGTCCGGCTGCACCCGGTGTTCACGGCGGTGGCGGTGGACGAGTCGAGCGGTGAGTTCGACTCCATGCGCACCCTCGCGCCGCCCGTCGGCCGTGGCTGGGAGTATCTGAAGGGCACCGGCTGGGACTGGGACGAGGAGCTGGAGCGGATCCCGGAGCTGCTCGCCGAGAAGATGCGCGCGCCGAGCGTCGAGCCGGGGCTGTACGACCTGGTGGTCGACCCGTCCAACCTGTGGCTGACCATCCACGAGTCCATCGGGCACGCCACCGAACTGGACCGCGCCCTCGGCTACGAGGCGGCCTACGCCGGCACCTCCTTCGCCACCTTCGACCTGCTCGGCAAGCTCCGCTACGGCTCGGAGCTGATGAACGTCACCGGCGACCGCACCGCCGAGCACGGCCTCGCCACCGTCGGCTACGACGACGAGGGCGTCGAGGCGCAGTCCTGGGACCTGGTGCGGGACGGCACCCTGGTCGGCTACCAGCTGGACCGGCGGATCGCGAGGCTGACCGGCTTCGAGCGTTCGAACGGGTGCGCCTTCGCCGACTCCCCCGGGCATGTGCCGGTGCAGCGCATGGCCAATGTGTCCCTGCGGCCGGATCCGGCCGGGATGTCGACCGAGGATCTGATCGGGGGTGTCGACCGGGGCATCTACGTGGTCGGCGACCGCTCGTGGAGCATCGACATGCAGCGCTACAACTTCCAGTTCACCGGGCAGCGCTTCTACCGGATCGAGAACGGGCGGCTCGCGGGGCAGCTGCGGGACGTCGCCTACCAGGCCACGACCACCGACTTCTGGGGCTCCATGGCCGCCGTCGGCGGGCCGCAGACCTACGTGCTGGGCGGCGCCTTCAACTGCGGCAAGGCCCAGCCGGGCCAGGTGGCGGCGGTCTCGCACGGCTGTCCGTCCGCCCTCTTCAAGGGAGTCAACATTCTCAACACAACGCAGGAGGCCGGGCGATGAACGTCAGCATCGGTATCGGCCGGGGGTCCGGGGGTTGCCCCCCGGAAAAGCACAGCCTCAACACCACGCAGGAGGCCGGTCGATGAGCGCGCGTCCCACCAAGCCGCACGAGATCGTCGAGCGCGCTCTGGAGCTGTCCCGTGCCGACGGCTGCGTCGTGATCGCCGACGAGCAGTCGAGCGCCAATCTGCGCTGGGCGGGCAACGCGCTGACGACGAACGGTGTCACGCGCGGGCGCACGCTCACCGTGATCGCCACGGTGGACGGCAGGGAGGGCACCGCCTCGGGCGTGGTGTCCCGTTCCGCCGTGACGATGGACGAGCTGGAGCCGCTGGTGCGGGCCGCCGAGGCCGCCGCGCGTGGTGCCGGTCCGGCGGAGGACGCGCAGCCGCTGGTCACGGGGGTGGCCGAGTCCCCCGAGTTCACCGAGGCGCCCGCGGAGACCTCCTCCGCCGTGTTCGGCGACTTCGCGCCGGCGCTCGGTGAGGCGTTCGCACGCGCGCGTGCGGGCGGCCGGGAGCTGTACGGCTTCGCCAACCACGAGCTGGTCTCCAGCTACCTGGGTACGTCCACGGGGCTGCGTCTGCGGCACGACCAGCCCAACGGGACGCTGGAGATCAACGCCAAGTCGCCGGACCGTACGCGGTCGGCGTGGGCGGGGCGTTCCACGCGGGACTTCAAGGACGTCGACCCGGCGGCGCTCGACGCCGAGCTGGCGGTGCGGCTGGGCTGGGCCGAGCGGCGGCTCGAGCTGCCCGCGGGCCGGTACGAGACGCTGCTGCCGCCGACGGCGGTCGCGGATCTGCTGATCTACCAGCTGTGGTCGGCCTCCGGGCGGGACGCGGCCGAGGGCCGCACCGTGTTCTCCAAGCCGGGCGGCGGCACCCGCGTCGGCGAGAAGCTGACCGAGCTGCCGCTGACACTGCGCAGCGACCCGAACGAGCCGGGGCTGGAGTCGGCGCCCTTCGTGATCGCGCACTCCTCGGGCGGCGACCAGTCGGTGTTCGACAACGGGCTGCCGCTGACGGCCACCGACTGGGTGCGCGAGGGCGAGCTGAACCGGCTGACGACGAGCAGGCACAGCGCGGCCCTGACCGGGCTTCCGGTGACGCCGGCGATCGACAACCTGATCCTCGACGGGGGCGAGGACCGCTCCCTGGAGGAGATGGTCGCGGCGACCGAGCGGGGGCTGCTGCTGACGTGTCTGTGGTACATCCGCGAGGTCGACCCGGCGACGCTGCTGCTCACCGGGCTGACCCGGGACGGCGTCTACCTCGTCGAGAACGGCGAGGTCACCGGCGAGGTCAACAACTTCCGGTTCAACGAGTCGCCGGTGGACCTGCTGGGCCGGGCCACCGAGGCGGGCCGCACGGAGAAGACGCTGCCGAGGGAGTGGGGCGACTGGTTCACCAGGGCGGCGATGCCCGCGCTGCGCGTCCCCGATTTCAATATGAGCTCTGTCAGCCAGGGCGTATAACCTCGTAGGCGTCGTAATCGGCTGTCACCCGACCGGCCGAAGATCATCGAGGAGACACGAGAACCGTGACGGACATCGTCGACGAGCTGAAGTGGCGCGGCGTGATCGCCCTGTCCACTGACGAGGACGCTTTGCGCAAGGCGCTCGCGGACGGTCCCGTCACGTTCTATTGCGGTTTCGACCCGACCGCGGCCAGCCTGCACGTCGGCCATCTGGTCCAGGTCCTCACCATGCGCCGCCTCCAGCAGGCGGGCCTGCGTCCGCTGGCGCTGGTCGGCGGCGCGACGGGCCAGATCGGCGACCCGCGCCCGACGGCCGAGCGCACGCTGAACGATCCGGAGACGGTCGCGAACTGGGTGAACCGGCTGCGCGCGCAGATCGAGCCCTTCCTCTCCTTCGAGGGCGACAACGCCGCGACGATGGTGAACAACCTGGACTGGACGGCCGGCATGTCGGCCATCGAGTTCCTGCGGGACATCGGCAAGCACTTCCGCGTCAACAAGATGCTGACGAAGGACTCGGTCGCCCGGCGTCTGGAGTCCGCCGAGGGCATCAGCTACACGGAGTTCAGCTACCAGCTGCTGCAGGGCATGGACTTCCTGGAGCTGTACCGGCGCTACGGCTGCACGCTCCAGCAGGGTGGCAGCGACCAGTGGGGCAACCTCACGGCGGGTCTTGACCTGATCCACAAGCTGGAGCCGCACGCGAACGTGCACGCGCTGGCGACCCCGCTGATGACCAAGGCGGACGGCACCAAGTTCGGCAAGACCGAGGGCGGCGCCGTCTGGCTCGACCCGGAGATGACGACGCCGTACGCGTTCTACCAGTTCTGGCTGAACGCGGACGACCGGGACATCTCGACGTACATGCGGATCCTGTCCTTCAAGTCCCGTGAGGAGCTGGAGGAGCTGGAGCGGCAGACGCAGGAGCGTCCGCAGGCGCGGGCCGCACAGCGTGCGCTGGCGGAGGAGCTGACGACGCTGGTGCACGGCGCGGAGCAGACGGCCGCCGTGATCGCCGCGTCCCGGGCGCTGTTCGGCCAGGGTGAGCTGGCGGAGCTGGACGAGCGGACGCTGGCGGCGGCGCTCTCCGAGGTCCCGCACATCCAGGTGGCCGAGCTCGGTCCCGTCGTCGACCTGTTCGCCGAGGTGGGTCTGGTGGCGAGCAAGTCGGCCGCGCGGCGCACGGTGAAGGAGGGCGGTGCCTACGTGAACAACGTCAAGGTCACCGCGGAGGACGAGGTCCCCGCGAAGGAGGACCTGCTGCACGGGCGGTGGCTGGTGCTGCGCCGGGGCAAGAAGAACCTGGCCGCGGTGGAGGTCACCGGCGGCTGAGCAGCCGGCACAGTCTCAGGGCAGGGGCGGCTTCCGGTGAGCACCGGGGGCCGTCCCTGCGTCGTGCGGGCGCTGCCGTGCGGGGTGCTGCCGTGCGGGGCGGCTGTCTCAGGTCCGTTGTTTCTTGCCGCCGCGGACCTGCATGTACAGCGCGTCGACCAGGGCCACGATGATCACGGCGGCCACGACCTGGAAGATGTGCCGGCTCCAGTCGATGCCCGGGGTCTCGTCGACACCGAAGCCGCGCGCCACCGCGTTGCCCACGATGGCGCCGAGGATGCCGCCGATCGTGGTCAGCCACAGAGGGCTGTGCTGCTTGCCGGGAATGATCGCCTTGGCGATCAGACCGAGCACGAATCCCACGATGATGGCCCACAACCAGCCCATTGCTGCCTCCTCGTACCGCTTGACGTGAGCAGTACCGCCAGTGTCGGTCCAGTCCCCCTGCGCCGCACGTCGGGAGTGCCGCGCAGGAGGTGACCCGGTCTCGTGGGCGGCGGCGACGCGGCGTAACGTGGTGCTGTTCTCCGATGCGGGCGGATGGTGAATGTGATGCGGAAACAGCATGGCGGTGGCGGCGCCCAGGTGTTCCGGATCACCGGTGCGCGGGCGGGCCTCCAGGAGGACGTACGCGCGCGGCAGCGCCGGTACGTCATCTCGATGACCGTCCGTACGATCTCGGTCATCCTCGCCGCGACGCTCTGGAACGTGGAGCGGCATGTCGCGATCGTGGCGCTGGTCCTCGGTGCGGTGCTGCCGTACATCGCGGTGGTGATCGCCAATGCCGGGCGTGAGAACGCGCCGTCGATGCCGTCGACCTTCGTCACGGCGCCGATGCGACCCATGATCGCGCCGCCGCGGACGAATGACGGCGCGGCGGAGCCGGGCGCGGAAGATCTGGCGTCCGAGCCGACGCCGGGCGCACGAACGGAGCGGCCCGAGCGGTCGTGAGACGAGGGGGCCAGGGCCCCGGCGGGCTCAAGCGGAAGTCACTTCCCCGCCAAGCTCAAGAAAAGCTCAGATCAATCATGCTCTTTCGGTGCCGGGGGTGGGGTGAGCCGTGACATACTTCGTACGCGCTCCGCATCCCCCGTCGGAGCGACGGACCGACGCCGGGCAGCTCCCCCCGTGGCTGCTCGGCGTCGCCTTTTCCCGGGATAGGCTCGGCGTGTGATGCCGATCTGCTCCGCCAAGGGTTGCCGTGCCGACGCTGTCTGGGTGCTTGCCTGGAACAACCCGAAGATCCATACGCCGGAGCGGCGCAAGACGTGGCTCGCGTGCGAGGAGCACCGGGAGCATTTGTCGCAGTTTCTCGGGGTGCGGGGGTTCTTGAAGGACGTCGTCGCCCTGGAGGAGTGGGAAGCGCGGGGGGCTTGAGGGTTCCCCGCGCCCCTGAGCGGCGTTGCAGCTAGCCGCCGATTGCGGACATGGGCCGGTCCGGCTGGACGAAGGACGGGTCGTCCAGGCCCGCGCCCGCCTTCTTGCCCCACATGGCCTGCTTCCAGAGCGCGGCGATTTCCTCGTCGGCGGCGCCCGAGCGCAGGGCTGCCCGCAGGTCGGTCTCCTCCGTGGCGAACAGGCAGGTGCGTATCTGGCCGTCTGCTGTCAGGCGGGTGCGGTCGCAGGCGGAGCAGAAGGGGCGGGTGACCGAGGCGATGACGCCGACCACGTGCGGGCCGCCGTCGACCAGCCAGCGCTCCGCCGGGGCCGAGCCGCGCTTCTCCTCGCCCTCGGGGGTCAGCTCGAAGCGGGTGCGCAGGGAGGCGAGGATGTCCCCGGCGGTGATCATGCCGTCGCGCTTCCAGCCGTGCTGGGCGTCCAGGGGCATCTGCTCGATGAAGCGGAGCTCGTAGTCGTGCTCCACGGCCCAGGCGAGCAGGTCGGGGGCCTCGTCGTCGTTGAGCCCCGGCATCAGGACGGAGTTGACCTTGACGGGGGTGAGGCCGGCCTCGCGGGCGGCGTACAGGCCGTCGAGGACGTCCTTGTGGCGGTCCCGCCGGGTGAGGGTCTTGAAGACGTCGGGGCGGAGCGTGTCGAGGGAGACGTTGACCCGGTCCAGGCCCGCCTCCTTCAGAGCGGCGGCGGTGCGCCTGAGGCCGATGCCGTTGGTGGTGAGGGACATCTGCGGGCGGGGCTCCAGGGCGGCGACGCGCTCGACGATGCCGACCAGCCCGGGGCGCAGCAGGGGCTCGCCGCCGGTGAAGCGGACCTCCTCGATCCCGAGGGAGGTGACCGCGATGTCGATGAGGCGGACGATCTCGTCGTCCGTGAGCAGGTCGGGCTTGGCCAGCCACTGCAGGCCCTCCTCGGGCATGCAGTAGGTGCACCGCAGATTGCAGCGGTCGGTCAGCGAGACCCTCAGGTCGGTGGCCACTCGGCCGTAGGTGTCGATGAGCACCGGGCCTCCTCCCTCGCCATGGATCGCGTGGATCCGCGTGGATCACTTGTCCGACTACCTGCGAGCCTACGTGACGCCACCGACAACCCACAGCGGCCCGATGTGACGAGAAGCCGAACGGCCGCGTCGTAGGGACCTACAGGTCCCGGTGACGCGGCCGTTCGTGCCGATGGACGGACGGGACGGGTCAGTGCGCGCCCGTGCCGGTCAGCGACCGGACCTCCAGCTCCGCGTACTTCTTGACGTCGGGCTCCTCCTTGGACAGGACGGTGCCGAGCCAGCCCATCAGGAAGCCGAACGGGATGGAGATGATGCCCGGGTTCTTCAGCGGGAACCAGGCGAAGTCGACGTCGGGGAACATCGCCTTGGGGTCGCCGGAGACGACGGGCGAGAACAGCACCAGGCCGACGGCGACGATGAGACCGCCGTAGATCGACCACAGCGCGCCCTGGGTGGTGAACCGCTTCCAGAACAGGCTGTAGAGAATGGTCGGCAGGTTCGCGGACGCGGCGACCGCGAAGGCGAGCGCGACCAGGCCGGCCACGTTGAGGTCGCGGGCGAGGGCACCCAGGCCGATGGAGACGACGCCGATGAAGACGGTCGCCCAGCGGGCCGCGCGGACCTCCTCGGCGCCGGTGGCCTTCCCCTTGCGGATGACGTTCGCGTAGATGTCGTGCGCGAAGGAGGACGACGAGGCGAGGGTGAGTCCCGCGACCACGGCGAGGATGGTGGCGAAGGCGACGGCGGAGATGGTGGCGAGGAGGATCGCGCCCCAGGCCGAGTCGACGCCGCCCAGGTGCAGGGCGAGCAGGGGCGCTGCCGTGTTGCCGGACGGGTTGGAGGCGATGATCTCGTCCTGGGAGATCAGCGCGGCGGCGCCGAAGCCGAGGGCGATGGTCATCAGGTAGAAGCCGCCGATGATGCCGATGGCCCAGTTCACGGACTTACGGGCGGCCTTGGCGTTGGGCACCGTGTAGAAGCGGATCAGGATGTGCGGCAGACCGGCGGTGCCGAGCACCAGGGCGATGCCGAGGGAGATGAAGTCCAGCTTGGAGGTGCCGGTCGCGCCGTACTGGAGGCCGGGCTCCAGGAAGGCGGCGCCCTTGCCGCTGTTCTCGGCGGCCGTGCCGAGCAGGTCGGAGATGTTGAAGTTGAACTTCAGCAGCACCAGGAAGGTGATGAGGATCGTGCCGCCGATCAGCAGCACGGCCTTGATCATCTGGACCCAGGTGGTGCCCTTCATGCCGCCGATGGAGACGTACACGATCATCAGGACGCCGACCAGGGCGACGATGAGGATCTTGCCGGCGTCGGAGGTGATGCCGAGCAGCAGCGAGACGAGGACGCCGGCGCCCGCCATCTGGGCCAGCAGGTAGAAGATCGACACGACGATGGTGGAGGTG
Organism: Streptomyces sp. NPDC052012; assembly: GCF_040689265.1. Taxonomy (NCBI): domain Bacteria; kingdom Bacillati; phylum Actinomycetota; class Actinomycetes; order Kitasatosporales; family Streptomycetaceae; genus Streptomyces; species Streptomyces sp. NPDC052012. Next base: position 28,695 of record NZ_JBFAXA010000036.1, on the reverse strand, counting down.
CCGGCGGCGGTGCGCACGGGACGCTGGCGCATGCGGTAGGCGAGGACGTCGCCCATGGTGTAGCGGCCGGAGTTGCGCAGCGGCTCGGCGACCAGGAGAAGGGCGACGAGCCAGGCGACGAGGAAGCCGATGGAGTACAGGAAGCCGTCGTAGCCGAACAGGGCGATGGCGCCGGCGATGCCGAGGAACGACGCGGCGGACATGTAGTCGCCGGAGACGGCGAGGCCGTTCTGGAAGGCGCTGAACTGGCGTCCGCCGGCGTAGAAGTCGGCGGCGTCCTTGGTCTGGCGGCCCGCCCAGACGGTGATGCCGAGGGTCGCGACGACGAACAGGGCGAACAGCGTGATGATGAGCGGCCGGTGCTCGCTCGCCTCGTTCGCGGCGACGGTGACCTCGTTCGCGGCGAGGGTGACGTGGGTGATCGCGGGGCTCATGCGCCGCCCTCCATACGGGTCTTGATGGCCTCGGCCTTGGGGTCGAGCTTGGCGGCGGCGTGCCGGGAGTACCACCAGGCGATGAGGAACGTCGTGACGAACTGCAGCACGCCGAAGACGAAGGCGACGTTGATGTTGCCGAACAGCTTGGTGCCCATGAAGCCGCCCGCGTAGTTCGACAGCAGGACGTACAGCAGGTACCAGGCGATGAACGCGACGGTCAGCGGGAAGGCGAAGGAGCGGTAGGAGCGGCGCAGTTCACCGAACTCCGCGCTCTCCTGCACCTCGGTGAACTCCTCCGGGGTGGGGAGTTTGTGTTGTTCTGTCGAGGGGGGCGGTGCTTCGGCGGCCACGGAGTCTCCTCGCGTTGCGGGTTCGGTCGGGTCGGGACGGAAGGCGAGTGTCCTCGCGCTTCCTGCACAAGGGCACGGCGCGACACGAGGACCGGTTCAACCGGGTTCGCTTCTTTCCGGAAGACGTAACGCGACACTTCCCCGAGAGGTTCGGGGCCACGTTTGTGAAGTCCTGCGGGGAAAACGTTGTGGGGCGGCAACATCGCCGGATAGCTTCACCCTGCACCACCCCGTCATGTACCTGCCCGAGCCCACCTGTGCCTCGGGCCGGTTTCGTTTCCGGATGATGTGGAGACCCCATGGCTCATCTGCGTTCCAGACGCCGACTCGCCCTCGCCGTGCCCGTCGTGCTGTCCCTGACCGCCTCGCTGGGCTTCCTGCCGGCGACGGCGTCGGCGGCACCGCAGCAGGCGGCGGCCGAACAGGCGGCGGACGCGTCCACCCTGGCGTACGTGGTCAACACCAAGGTGGACCGTCGCACCATCGCGTCGGTGCAGAAGGCGATCGCGGCGGCGGGCGGGACCGTCGTGGTCACGTACGACAAGATCGGTGTGATCGTCGTCCACTCGGCGGACCCGGACTTCGCCACGAAGATACGGGCCGTGAAGGGGGTCCAGTCGGCGGGTGCCACGCGGACCGCGCCGCTGCAGGCCGCCGGGACGACGGACGAGGGTGCCGCCGACTATGTGACGGCCGCCGAGGCCGCGCGCACCAAGGCCGCCTCCGCCGAGGTGCCGGGCAGCGAGCCCCTCGAGGCCGACCAGTGGGACCTGCGCGCGATCGGCGCCGACAAGGCCGCCCGGATCAACCCGGGCAGCTCCAAGGTGACCGTCGCCGTCATCGACACCGGCGTCGACGACACCCACCCGGATCTCGCCCCGAACTTCTCCAAGTCGCAGTCCGCGAACTGCGCGGGCGGGGTCGCGGACACCAGCGAGGGCGCCTGGCGGCCGTACACCCCGCAGGACTACCACGGCACCCACGTGGCCGGTGAGATCGCCGCGGCCCGCAACGGCGTCGGCGTGGCCGGTGTCGCGCCCGGGGTGAAGGTCTCCGGCATCCAGGTGACCGACCCGAAGAACGGCCTCTTCTACGCGGAGAGCGTCGTCTGCGCCTTCGTGTTCGCCGCCGACCACGGCGTGGAGATCACCAACAACAGCTACTACGTCGACCCGTGGCTGTACAACTGCATGGACGACCCCGACCAGCGGGCCATCGTCGACGCGGTCAACCGGGCCCAGCTGTACGCCCAGAAGAAGGGCACCCTGCACCTGGCGTCCGCGGGCAACTCCAACCACGACCTCGACGCGGACGCGATCGTGGACGACTCCAGCCCGAACGACACCACGCCGGTCGAGCGCACCATCGACCCGCACGAGTGCTACGACGTGCCGACCCAGCTGCCGGGCGTGGTCACGGTCAGCGCGACGGGCGTGCACAACCTCAAGTCGTACTACTCGTCGTACGGCAACGGAGTGGTGGACGTGGCCGCGCCGGGCGGCGACCGGCGCTACCAGCTGCCGGACACCCCGTCGAAGGACGGGCGGATCCTGTCCACCATGCCGAACGGCGAGTACGCCTTCCTGCAGGGCACCTCGATGGCCTCGCCGCACGCGGCCGGTGTCGCCGCGCTGCTGAAGTCCAAGCACCCGTGGGCGCCCCCGGCGGCGCTCCAGGCGCTGCTGAAGGCGCAGGCGAACAACCCGGGCTGCCCGGCGTCCTACGACCAGGACGGCGACGGCACGCAGGACGCGACGTGCGAGGGCGGCAGCCGGGTCAACGGCTTCTACGGCTTCGGCATCGTCGACGCGCTGCGCGCGGTCAAGTGAGCCCGTCTCCTCAGGCTCTCCCGCATCCGGGAGAGCCAGGGAAGTTCCCGCACCACTGCTCGTTCCGTGATCGAACTGGAGACTCCATGACAGCGTCTCACCCGCGCTACCGCCGTGCCCTCGTGATCCCGGCCGGGATGGCCATGGCGACCGCGCTGGCGTTCCTGCCGAACACCGCGGCCACGGCCGCCCCGGCGGCCGACGAGCCCACCGCGGCCGCCACCGACGGCACTCCGCTCAGCTATGTCGTCAACGTCAGCGGCGGGCACGGCGCTTCGGCGCACGTGAAGAAGGCGATCGGCAAGGCCGGCGGCACCGTGGTGGCGTCGTACGACAAGATCGGCGTGATCGTCGCGCACTCCTCGAACGCCGAATTCGCGAAGACCATGCGCACCGTGCGCGGGGTGCAGTCGGCCGGTGCCACCCGCACCGCGCCGCTGCCGTCGGCGGCCACCACCGACCTGGGCGCCCCGAAGGTGCTCAGCGCCGCGGAGGTCGCCGAGGCGGAGTCCGAGGCCGCGGCGGGGCAGGATCCGCTCCAGGGGCTGCAGTGGGACCTGCCCGCCATCAAGGCGGACAAGGCGCACGAGAAGTCGCTGGGCAGCTCGAAGGTCACCGTCGCCGTCATCGACACCGGCGTCGACGACACCCACCCCGACATCGCGCCCAACTTCGACCGGGCCGCGTCGGTCAACTGTGTGTCGGGCAAGCCGGACACCAGCGAGGGCGCCTGGCGTCCGGGCCCGTCGGAGAGCCCGCACGGCACGCACGTGGCCGGTGAGATCGCCGCCGCCAAGAACGGCGTCGGCATGACCGGTGTCGCGCCGGGCGTGAAGGTCTCGGGCATCAAGGTGTCCAACCCGGACGGCTTCTTCTACACGGAGGCCGTGGTGTGCGGCTTCATGTGGGCGGCCGAGCACGGGGTCGACGTGACCAACAACAGCTATTACACCGACCCCTGGTACTTCAACTGCAAGAACGACCCGGACCAGAAGGCGCTCGTCGAGGCCGTCACCCGGGCGTCGAAGTACGCCGAGCGCAAGGGCGCGGTCAACGTGGCCGCGGCCGGCAACGAGAACTACGACCTCGCGGCCGACGAGATCACCGACCCGGTCTCCCCGAACGACTCCACTCCGTCGGACCGGGTGATCGACCCGTCCGAGTGCCTCGACATACCGACCCAGCTGCCGGGGGTCGTGACGGTCGCGGCGACCGGCGCCAAGGGCCTGAAGTCGTCGTTCTCCAACCACGGTCTGGGTGTCATCGACATCGCCGCGCCCGGCGGCGACTCGACGGCGTACCAGAAGCCGGAGCCGCCCGCGACGAGCGGTCTGATCCTGGGCACGCTGCCCGGCGGCAAGTGGGGCTACATGGCGGGTACGTCGATGGCGTCCCCGCATGTCGCGGGTGTCGCCGCGCTCATCAAGTCGACGCATCCGTACGCCCCGCCGGCGCTGGTGAAGGCCCTGCTGTACGGGCAGGCCGACGCCACGCCGTGCACGGACCCGTACGACATCAACGGCGACGGCAAGGTCGACGCGGTGTGCGAGGGGCCGAAGAACCGCAACGGCTTCTACGGCTGGGGCATGACCGACGCGCTGGACGCGGTCACGCGGTAGCCGTTCCGGAGCGGTGAGAGCGGGGGCCGGTGGCTTGTCCGGCCCCCGCTCCTCTGCGCGGCGGTCGCGCGCATGTTGATCGAATCAGCCTCGCGTCAGCACTGCATGGTGCAGTGTGCAGTCATGACTGTCATGCCTGATGTCTCGTCCGCGTGGTCGGCGCTCGGGGGCGATCCCGCCCTCCTCGCGCGCGTGTCGACCGTCGAGCGGCCCGGCGTCCTGCACGCGCGGCTGCCGGTGCGGGAACTGGCGCGGGCCTGTGTGGGCGCTTGTGCGCTGGCCGCCGCGGAGCTGGGTGCGCGGCGGGCGGGGACGGACGAGGTGCCGGCGGTGCGGGTGGACGACGGCGCCGTGGCGACGGCGTTCGTCAGCGAGCGGCATCTGCTGGTGGACGGGCGGGCGCCGGTGAACTTCGCGCCGCTGTCGCGTTTCTGGCGGACGGCCGACGGGTGGGTGCGCACGCACGCCAACTACCCGCATCACCGGGCCCGGCTGCTGGCCGCGCTGGGCGTGCCCGAGGACCCGGCAGCGGTGGCGGCGGCGCTCGCCGAGCGCTCCGCGCGTGAGGTCGAGGAGACCGTGTACGCGCGCGGGGGCCTGGCCGTGGCGCTGCGTACGCCCGGGGAGTGGGCGGCGCACGCACAGGGTGCGGCCGTGGCGGGGCGCCCTCTGGTGGAGCACGGGCGCCTGGACGCGGCCCGCACGCGTGCGTTCACGTCCGTGCGCCGGGACCCTCTGCTGCCCGCCGCCGGGGTCCGGGTGCTGGACCTCACCCGGGTCATCGCGGGACCGGTCGCCACCCGCACCCTCGCCCTGCTGGGCGCGGACGTGCTGCGCCTGGACTCCCCGCGGCTGCCCGAACTTCCCGACCAGCACGCCGACACGGGCTTCGGGAAGCGGTCCGCGCGGCTGGACCTGCGGGCCGACCGGCGTGCCTTCGAGGAGCTGCTCGCGGCGGCGGACGTCGTCGTCACGGGTTACCGGCCGGGCGCCCTGGACCGCTTCGGGCTGACCCCCGAGGCGCTCGCCAAGCGCAGGCCCGGGGTGGTCGTGGCCCAGCTGTCGGCGTGGGGCGAGGGCGGGCCGTGGGGCGAACGGCGCGGCTTCGACAGCCTGGTGCAGGTCGCCACGGGCATCGCGGCGATCGAGGGCTCGGCGCGGCAGCCGGGCGCGCTTCCGGCGCAGGCGCTCGACCACGGCACGGGGTACCTGCTCGCGGCGGGGGTGCTGCGTGCGCTGACCGAGCAGGGGGACGAGGGCGGCAGCCGCTTCGTACGGGTGGCGCTGGCACGGACGGCCGGGTGGTTGCTGGAGGGAGCGGCCGGGCGGCTGCCGGAAGGGGCGGCCGAGCCGCTGCCGGAAGGGGAGGGGCCGGCGGGAGGGCTGTCCGAGCCGGCCGAACCGTCCCCGGATGCCTGGCTCGCGGAGCGGGAGAGCCCCCTGGGGAGACTGCGGTACGCCCTGTCTCCGGTGTGGTTCGCGGGCGCGCCCCGTGACTGGGAGCGACCGCCGGGCCGTTGGGGAGCGGATCCGGCGCGGTGGCCGTGAGTACACGGTGACCACGCGGTGAGCGCCCAGGCAGTCCGGGTCGAAATGTGGGCGAAGCATGACCAAACCTGTCATCCATGCCCCCGATTTCTCCCCGGACTTGCCCGGTTCTGTGCGCGCTTGTGAAGATCCTGGGGTGACTCTGACCAAACCCAGGTCCGGGGCGACCGGTGCGCACCGGGGCGCACGGCGTTCCGGCACCTGCCGGGCCGTCACCGTGATCGTGCTGGTGGCGCTGGCCGCGCTCATACCGCTGCTCGGCCCGTCCCCCGCGCTGCACGGCACCGGGGAGGCCGCAGCGCCCGGCACCGGCGGCATAGCACTGCTGCGCACGGTGCTGTTCGCGGCGCTGGCGATACCCGTGGGCGAGCTGTTCGCGAACCGGCTCGCCCGATCCGTGCCCGGCGCTCCCCCGGCCGTGCCCCGCAGTTGGTCCGCCGCGGCCTGCTGGGTCGGCTTCGCGGCGGCCCTCGGACTCGCCTCCGTCGTCGCCACCGGCAATCTGATTCCCGGCAGCCCGGCCGACATCGACGTGGGCGGGCTGTACGCCTCCCGGGACGGCAAGCTGGCCCTCCTGGAGGTCAACGGCTTCCTCGCGGCGGCTCTGTGCGCCGGCTCCTCCCGTCCGGCCACGCAGGCCCTGCCGCTGGCCGCGGTCGTCGTCGCGGAGGCGCTGCGCGCCCATCCGACGACCGAGTACAGCCCTCTGATCGGCTCCGGACTCACCCTGGTCCACCTGACCTGCGCGTCGCTGTGGGTCGGCGGCCTGCTGCACGTGCTGCGCACCCTGCGGCAGTGGCGGGGCGCGGAGGGGGGCAGCGCCCTGCTGGGGCTCTACGCGCGCGTGGCGGCCTTTCTGCTGGCCGCCATCACCGCGACAGGCGTGTGCAGTTCACTGCGCCGCATGCCGGCCGGGACGATCCTGGAGCAGCTGACGGCGACGGCGTACGGGCGGGTGCTGCTCGCCAAGGTGATTCTGATGGTGGGCGTCGCCGCGCTCGCCCTGTGGGCCCGGATCCGGCTGGCCCGCGCGAGCGATCCGCTGACCGCCTGCTCTCCCGCACGCGCCGAGGTGTACGCACTGGCGCTGGTGGTCGCGGTGTCGGGTCTGCTGACCGCGCTGCCCGTTCCGATCCGTTGGTGAGAGCGACGTTCGAACGGGGGCGCGGCGCGCGGCACCTGACGGTCGGGGCTGTCAGTCGTGGCCCGTATCCTCGTGAACCATGCTCGACGACCTGACGACCGCAGCGTCCTCCCCCACCGCGTGGCCGGCCGCGTATCCCCAGGGATACGCGGTCGTTGACGTGGAGACCACGGGGCTGGCCCGGGACGACCGCATCATCTCGGCGGCCGTGTACCGGCTGGACGCACGCGGCGAGGTCGAGGACCACTGGTACACGGTGGTCGATCCCGAGCGCGATCCTGGACCGGTGTGGATCCACGGGCTGACGAGCGAGGCACTCCAGGGCGCGCCCCTCTTCCGTGACATCGCCGGGGAGTTCGCGACCCGTCTGGAGGGCCGGGTGCTCGTCGCGCACAACGCCGTCTTCGACTGGCAGATGATCGCCCGCGAGTACGCCCGCGCCGGCGCCGAGGCCCCGGTGAAGCAGCGGCTGTGCACCATCGCGCTCGCCAAGGAGCTCGCGCTGCCGCTGCCCAACCACAAGCTGGAGTCGCTCGCCGCGCACTTCGGCGTCGTCCAGCGCCGGGCGCATCACGCGCTGGACGACGCGCGGGTGCTGGCCGAGGCGTTCCGGCCGAGTCTGCGGACCGCGGCGGCGAGGGGCGTACGGCTGCCGCTGCACGAGTGCCGGCCGCTGACGGAGTGGACGGACCGCCCCCTGATCGGCCGTCAGCCGGGGCCGGGCGGCTACCGGCCGTCCAGTTGGCGCCCGTCCCGCAAGCGGCCTGCGTGCCCCTATCCCAACCCGGGCCGGTACGAACCGGGCAAGCGACTCAAGCAGGGCATGCGGGTCGCCTTCTCCGGTGACACCTCCGTGGAGCGGGAGCTGCTGGAGGACCGGGCGACCGCGGCCGGACTGCATGTCGCCGGCAGCCTGTCCCGGCTGACCAGCCTCCTGGTGACCAACGACCCGGAGTCGGGCACGTCCAAGGTGGTCAAGGCACGGCAGTACGGCACCCCGGTCGTGGACGAGGCGGCGTTCGGCCAGCTGCTCGGGGACGTCGAGCCCGCGTCGGAGGGCTGACCGGAGCGCCGGGCGGGCCGGACCGTACGGACGGGTGATTGCCGGGCGACTCGCCCGCCGCCCGCTCGCCCGCACCGGGCGGACGGCTCACCCTGTGGCGCATGGCGACATGTGAAGTGTGCGGCAACAGCTACGGAATGACCTTCGAGGTGCACGCCCAGGGCGCGGTCCACGTCTTCGACTGCTTCTCCTGCGCGATCCACCGCATGGCCCCCATCTGCGAGCACTGCAGGGTGCAGATCATCGGCCAGGGCGTGGAGGCCGACGGCCACTGGTACTGCGGGGCGCACTGCGCCCGCGCGGAGGGAAAGGTGGGCATCGTCGACAAGGTGTGAGACACGGCACGGGCGCCGTGCGAGGACGTACCCGGCTGAATGCACCCCACGACCGAGTTGTACGGTCGTGGGGTGTACCGCTTCCTGTTGTCCCGCCAGTGGGTGATCATCACGCTGGTCGCCCTGCTCCTCGTACCCACGATGATCAGGCTGGGCATCTGGCAGATGGACCGCTACCACGAGCGCTCGGCCCGTAACCAGCTGGTCGCGGACGCGCTGGCCGCGCAGCCGGTCCCGGTCGAGGAGCTCGCCGCCCCGGGACACGCCGTGACCCGCACCGAGCGGTACCGCACCGTGACCGCCACAGGTCACTTCGACACCGAGGACGAGGTCGTCGTCCGCCGCCGCACCAACGCCGACGACCAGGTGGGCTTCCACGTGCTGACCCCGTTCGTGCTCCGCGACGGCAGGATTCTGCTGGTCAACCGGGGCTGGGTCCCCGGAGCGAGCCAGACCGCCTTCCCCGAGGTCCCCGCGCCGCCGAGCGGCGACATCACGATCAAGGGCCGGCTCATGCCCGACGAGACGACCGAGGCGAGCGGCATCAAGAACCTCGAGGGCCTGCCCGAACGGCAGATCATGCTGATCAACAGCGAGCAGGAGGCCCGGCGCCTCGACGCCCCCGTGCTCGGCGGCTATGTGGCGCAGACGGCCCCCGAGCCGAAGGGCGACATCCCGGAACAGCTGGGGAATCCCGGCAACGAGAACGCGGCGCTGAACTACGCGTACGCCCTCCAGTGGTGGCTGTTCGCCGCGGCCGTGCCGGTCGGCTGGTTCGTGCTGGTGCGCCGTGAGGCCCGGCAGCGGGCACAGGCGGTGGCCGGGGAGAAGGACGCCGAGGACGCGCAGCCGGCGACGGTGTAGCCCAGCCGGTGTGGCCCAGCCCGGCGGACACATGCCGTGACCGGTGAGGCCCGCTGGGTGGCCGGCCCGTGCCGCCCCTCCCGATGACCGGAAGTCTGTGCGAGGCTTGCGGCCGGCCGGAGGTGGTTGACGCGGCAACGACCGTTCGGACGGCGACCGGTTTTCCGGCCGGTTCCTGTCATCCGGACGGGCGCTCCGCGCAACTCTCCCCCGAGGGCACAGGCACACCAAGGACGGTGACCCATGGCCGACGGCGCCATGACCGCGACGTTCCTCGCCGTGATCGGCGGGGCGTCGCTGCTCGCCGTCACCGCGCGGCGGCTCAGGCCGAGCGAGCAGCTGCCCTCGCTGGAGGGCTGGGCGCTGGCCGACCGGAGCCTCGGAGCGGGCTGGACCTGGCTGCTGCTCGGCGGCACGATCTACACCGCGTACACCTTCACCGCCGTGCCGGGACTGGCGTACGGAAACGGCGCCCCCGCCTTCTTCGCGGTGCCGTACACGGTGATCGTCTGCCCGCTCGCCTTCGTGCTGCTGAGCCGGCTGTGGAGCGTGGCCCGGCGGCACGGCTATGTCACGGCGGCCGACTTCGTGCGCGGCCGGTACGGGTCGCCGCCGCTGGCGCTGGTGGTGGCGCTGACCGGGATCCTGGCGACGATGCCGTATCTGGCGTTGCAGTTGCTCGGCATCCGCGCGGTGCTCGCCGCGGGCGGGCTGTACCCGCGCGGGGCCACCGGCGACCTGATCATGGTGGCGCTGTTCGCGGGGCTGGCGGTGGCCACCTACCGGCACGGGCTGCGGGCGCCCACGGTGATCGCGGCGCTCAAGGCGGTGGCCGTCTTCGTCTCGCTGACCGCCGTGTGCTGGCTGGTGCTGCGCCGGTTCGGCGGGCCCGGCGCGGTCTTCGACGGCGCCGGGCGCGCCCTCGGCGGCACCGACGCGGCACACTCGCCGCTGATGCTCACCGCCGGGCAGCAGCCCGCGTACGCCACGCTCGCGCTCGGCTCCGCGCTGGCGCTGCTGATGTACCCGCATGTGCTCACCGCCGGTTTCGCCGCCGACACCCCGCGCACCCTGCGGAAGGTGTCCGTGGCGCTGCCCGCCTGGACGGCGCTGCTGGCGCTGTTCGGGTTCCTCGGTATCGCCGCCCTGGCGGCCGGGGTGCGGGCGCCCGAGGGCGGGGCCGAGGCGGCCGTGCCGATGCTGGTCGACCGGCTGATGCCGGGGCCGCTCGCCGGGCTGGTGTTCGGCGCGATCGTCGTGGGCGCGCTGGTGCCTGCGGCGGTCATGTCGATCGCCGCCGCGACGAGCTTCGTGCGGAACGTGTACGTCGAGTACGTCCATCCCACCGCCACGCCCAAGCGGCAGGTGCGGATCGCCAAGGCGGTGTCGCTCACCGCGAAGCTGGGGGCGGTCGCGTTCGTGTTCGGACTGCGCGACCAGGACGCCATCAACCTCCAGTTGCTCGGCGGGGTGTGGATACTGCAGATCTTCCCGGCCGTCGCCGTCGGCCTGTACACGCGGTGGCTGCATCCGCGGGCGCTGCTCGCCGGGTGGGCGGTGGGCATGGTCGCCGGGACGTATCTGGTGGTGCGCGAGGGGTTCTCCTCGATCGTGCCGCTCGACCTCGGCACCGGACCGCTGGAGATCTACGCCGGTGTCGCCGCCCTGCTGCTCAATCTGACCGTCGCCGTGGCCGGCACCGGGGCGCTGCACCGCCTCGGTGTGCCGTGCGGCGGCGACGCCACCGACCTGCCGTCCCGCCTGATGCCCAGGCGCCACCCGGAGACGGGAGCGAACACCTCGTGAGACGCAGACAACATCCTCAGGCCGCCACCCTGCCGCCGAACCCGGTACCCGCCCCGGCCGCTCCCCCGGCCCCGGCGGTCCCGGCCGCTCCCCCACCGCCCGCCCCGCCCACGCCGGCGCCCGCACCACTGCCGTCCGCCGTCACCGATCCGGACGAGCTGGAGCGGGAGGCGGGTGTCGCCCGGCTGTTCGAGCTGCACTACTCCTCGATGCTGCGCCTGGCCGTCCTGCTCGGCGCCGACGACCCGGAGAACGTGGTGGCCGAGGCGTACTACCAGATCTACCGCAAGTGGCGGCGGCTGAAGGACGTGGCCGCGGCGGAGGCGTATCTGCGCTCCACCGTCTGCAATCTGACCCGGATGCGGATACGCCACCTCCAGGTCGCCCGCCGACTGACGGAGAACCCGCCGGACGAGACGGTCGCCTCCGCGGAGAACACCGCGCTGCTGCGCGACGACCAGCGGGTGCTGATCGACGCGCTCCAGCAGCTGCCCACCCGGCAGCGCGAGGCGCTGGTGCTGCGGCACTGGCTCGGGCTGAAGGAGTCCGAGATCGCCGCCGCCATGGGCATCACCTGCGGCTCCGTCAAGACGCACACCTCACGCGGCATCGCCGCGCTCACCCAGGCGATGGAGGCCCGGCGATGACGCATCGAGATGCGACTCCGTCGCGTGGCACCAGCCCGGACCGCACGGGCCACGACCGCGCCGAGCCCCGGCCCCCGGGCACGGAGAGGCGCACCGAGAAGGGCATGGAACGGGGCACGGGACCGGGCAGGGACAAGGGCACGGCACAGGGCACCGAACCGGGCACGGACCCGGACACGGAACGCACCGAGCGGGAACTGCGCGACGCCCTGGCGGCCCTGGCCGGCGGCGTGCTGCCCGACCCCGACGCCTACCGCACCGCGCGTGGCGAGTGGCTGCGCCGGGAACGCCGGCGGCGCCTCGTCCTCACCGTGCTCGTGGCCGTCGTGTTCACCCTGGCCACCCTCATCGGCCTGTGGGTGCTCAACCAGGCCCCCTCGGACCCCGGCGTCATCTTCTCCGGCAACGGTTCCCCCTCCGCCGACGGACCGTCACTCCCCCGGCCGCAGCCCTGATTGCCACCCCCGATGGCCGGGCATCCGCTCCTCGTGCATCGCATCGAGGACTACGCGCTCATCGGCGACGAACAGACCGCCGCCCTGGTCGGCACGGACGGCTCGGTCGACTGGCTGTGCCTGCCCCGCTTCGACTCGGCGGCCTGCTTCGCAAGGCTCCTCGGTGACGAGAACAACGGCCACTGGCGCATCGCCCCGGTCGGTGCGGACCGGTGCGTCCGCCGCGCCTACCGCCCCGACACCCTCGTGCTGGACACCGAGTGGGAGACCGACGAGGGGGCGGTCCGCGTCACCGACCTGATGCCCCAGCGCGACCGCGCGCCCGACCTGGTGCGCATCGTGCAGGGGGTGCGCGGTGAGGTGACCGTCCGCAGCACGCTCCGGCTGCGCTTCGACTACGGCTCGGTCGTGCCCTGGGTGCGCCGGTCCGACGGCCACCGAGTGGCGGTGGCCGGGCCGGACTCGGCGTGGCTGCGCAGCGAGCCGGAGGTGCGCACCTGGGGCGAGGACCAGGGCACGCACTCGGAGTTCACGGTGCAGGAGGGCGAGCGGGTCGCGTTCGTCCTCACCTGGCACCCCTCCCACGAGGCGCGCCCGCCGCTGATAGACCCGTACTCCTCGCTGCGGCACAGCGTCGCGGACTGGCGCGCGTGGGCCTCGCGCTGCCGCTACGACGGCCCGTACCGGGACGCGGTGGTCCGCTCGCTGATCACCCTCAAGGCACTCACCTACGCGCCGACCGGCGGCATCGTGGCCGCGCCCACCACCTCGCTGCCGGAGGAGCCGGACGGGGTGCGCAACTGGGACTACCGGTTCTGCTGGCTGCGCGACTCCACCCTCACGCTGAACGCGCTGCTGGCCGCCGGGTACCAGGAGGAGGCGGAGGCGTGGCGCAACTGGCTGCTGCGCGCGGTCGCGGGCGATCCGGCGGACCTGCAGATCATGTACGGCGTGGCGGGCGAGCGGCGGCTGCCCGAGTTCGAGCTGCCGTGGCTGGCCGGTTTCGACGGCGCCCGTCCGGTGCGGATCGGCAACGACGCGGTGAACCAGCTCCAGTTGGACGTGTACGGCGAGGTCATGGACTCGCTGGCGCTGGCCCGGCGTTCCGGGCTGTCCCCGCAGCCGGACATATGGGCGCTGCAGACGGTCCTGATGAACTTCCTGCGCTCCGCCTGGCGGCAGCCGGACGAGGGGCTGTGGGAGGTGCGCGGCGGCCGGCGCCACTTCGTGCACTCCAAGGTGATGGTGTGGGTGGCCGCCGACCGCGCGGTGCGCACGCTGGAGGAGCACCCCGACTTCGACGGCGACCTCGACGGCTGGCGCGAACTGCGCGACGAGGTGCACCGGGAGGTGTGCGAGAAGGGGTACGACCCCGAGCGGAACACCTTCACCCAGTCCTACGGATCGCGGGAGCTCGACGCGGCGCTGCTGCTGATCCCGCGCGTGGGTTTCCTGCCGCCGGACGACCCGCGGGTGCTCGGCACGATCGACGCGATCCGGGAGGAGCTGGGGCAGGGCGACGGCCTGCTGCGCCGCTACACCTCCGACGCCAGGACCGTCGACGGGCTGCCCGGCGAGGAGGGCACGTTCCTGGTGTGCTCGTTCTGGCTGGCGGACGCCCTGCACATGACGGGCAGGACGAAGGAGGCACGCGAGCTGTTCGAGCGGCTGCTGGGGCTCGCCAACGACGTGGGTCTGCTGGCGGAGGAGTACGACACGGTGGGTGGCCGGCTGCTCGGCAATTTCCCGCAGGCGTTCAGTCACATCGGCCTGGTGAACACCGCCCTCGCCCTGTTCGGGGGCGAGGAGGCAGGATAGGGGCCATGGATCTTGGACTGAAGGACCGGGTGTACGTCGTCACCGGGGCGACCCGCGGGCTGGGGCACGCCGCCGCGCGGGAGCTGGTCGCCGACGGGGCGAAGGTGGTCGTCACGGGGCGGGAGGAGAAGAACGCCGTCGAGGCGGCCGCCGCGCTGGGCCCGAACGCGGTCGGCGTCGCGGTCGACAACGCCGACCCCGAGGCGCCGGCGCGGCTGATCGCGACCGCGCGGGAGCGCTTCGCCCGCCTCGACGGCGTCCTCGTGAGCGTGGGCGGGCCGCCGCCGGGGTTCGTCGCCGACAACACCGACGAGCAGTGGCGGGCGGCGTTCGAGTCGGTGTTCCTCGGCGCGGTACGGCTGGCCCGGGCCGCGGCGGCGGAGCTGTCCGAGGGCGGCGTCATCGGCTTCGTGCTGTCCGGCTCGGTGCACGAGCCGATCCCGGGTCTGACCATCTCCAACGGGCTGCGCCCCGGCCTGGCCGGCTTCGCCAAGTCCCTCGCGGACGAGCTGGGGCCGCGCGGCATCCGCGTCGTCGGCCTGCTGCCCGGCCGTATCGACACGGACCGGGTGCGCGAACTGGACTCCCTCTCCGCCGACCCGGAGGCCACCCGGCGGGCCGCCGAGTCCCGTATCCCGCTGCGCCGCTACGGCACCCCGGAGGAGTTCGGCCGCACGGCGGCGTTCCTGCTCTCCCCGGCGGCGTCCTACCTCTCGGGTGTGATGCTGCCGGTGGACGGCGGCTTCCGGCACGGGTTCTGAACGAGCCGGCGGCGTCAGCCGACCCGTTCCGCGCGGTGCGTGCAGCGTCAGCCGACCCGTTCCGCGCGGTGCGTGCAGCGTCAGCTGACCCGTTCCGCGCGGTGCCGGACGCCCCGCAGCCGTACCTCCGTCGGCAGGGCGGCGAGCCCCGCCGAGTCGCGGGCGTGGGCCACGGCCCGGGTCGTGAGGTCGTCCAGGGCTGTCCCGGGATCGACGTGCGGTGCCAGGGACAGCCGCACGTGGGTCTCCGGGGCGTGGCGCCGCCCCGTCAGGTGGACGTGGGCCTGTTCGACGCCGTCCAGGTGGCTCGTCTCCTCGGCGAGGACGTGTTCCAGGGCCCGGCCGTGCAGCACCGCGCCCTCGCCGTCCCCGGTGTCGACGAAGATCTGGGCGAGCCGTCGCCGGCGCAGCACCGCGACCAGCCACCACAGAGCGAGCAGTACCAGGACGGCGAGGGCGGCGATGACGACCGGCCACCACCAGCCCTCGTCCCGCCAACGGGTCCGCTCCGCCTCGCTCAGCAGCACGTCGTCCCGCCCGTCGTGCAGCCACCAGGAGGGTGCCGGTGCGCCCAGTCCGATGGCCAGCACGGAGCCGCCGAGGGCGACAAGGACCAGGCCCGCGAGGCCGAGCAGAACACGGTTGACGCCCCGGAGCATCGC
Organism: Streptomyces sp. NPDC052012; assembly: GCF_040689265.1. Classification (NCBI taxonomy): domain Bacteria; kingdom Bacillati; phylum Actinomycetota; class Actinomycetes; order Kitasatosporales; family Streptomycetaceae; genus Streptomyces; species Streptomyces sp. NPDC052012. Next base: position 13,357 of record NZ_JBFAXA010000036.1, on the reverse strand, counting down.
CCTCACCCCTTCCGGCCCGGCCGCCGCACCCTGACCGACGGCGCGGGCGGCCGGGCCAGCCCCAGCCCGCGCACCGCGTCGGCGAGTACGGCGTCCAGGTCGTCGCGTACGTCGTCCAGTTCACGGAAGTGCGACACCGCGCGGACGTCGGCCCGGCGCCGCTTCACCCGCACCCGCACCGACTGCACACCGGCGACCTCCATGGCCCGGTCCCGCAGCACCATCGCGGCCGCGTCGCGGTGCAGCCCGGCGCGTACGTCGGGGTGGGTGCGGCGCATCGGGAGCAGGCGCCGCAGTCCGGGGGTCAGCGCCAGCAGGAGCAGCCAGAGCCCGAGGGCGGCGGCGACGCCGGCGCCGACCAGCACCCAGATGTCGTCCAGGGGCCGTTCGGCCAGTTGCCGGGACAGATCCCGGCGCCAGCTCATCGCGGGCCGGTCGGCGCGCACCGCGGCGATGTCGTACAGGAACGCGCCCGCGATCAGCAGGACCAGCAGCGCGAGCAGTCCGGCGGGGACGCGGCGCGCCGACCAGAAGCGCCGGCGCTCCTTCGTTCCCGCCTCGGGCGGCGGCGAGGACGCGGGGCTCTTCTCCAGGATCGTGCCCGTGGGTTCGCTCATCGCGTCCTCCCCTGTGCCGCGGCGAGTGCCGCCGCCAGGTGCAGCCGCTCCACGTGGACGACGACCTCCGGCACGTGCATGCCGGCCAGCGCGCCCACCCTTTCGGTCACATGGCGGCGCACGTGCCCGCAGCGTCCGCCGATGTCGGTGGGGTAGTCGAGCTCGACATGGACCCGCACGCGGGCGGTGTCGTCGTGCACGACGACGGTCGCGTGCGGCGGCGCGGCGTCCGGGTGCAGCGCGCCGACGGCCTCGCGGGCCGCCTGGGAGGCGATCTTCGCGACCACCCGGTCGGCGATCCTGGTCGCTCCGCGCTCGCCCGGCGCGACGGCGGCCGGCGCCGCGGCGAGCTCACCGGCCCCCGTGCTCATGCGCGTCACCGCCGCCGTTCGTTGCGAGGACGGAAGAAGTCGCCGAGCTCGTAGTCCCCGTCGAGGAACCGCCCGACCACGAACCCGACGGCTCCCAGCGCCGCCACCAGCAGAAAAGCCCCGAATCCGCCGAAGTACCCGGCGAAGCCCAGCGCCATGCCGGCGATCATGCCGACCACGGCCATGCTCATGGTGCGCTCCTCAGTTCCTCAGTCGGGGTGTGTCTCACTGGAGCCGGGACTCCGGTTCCTCTTCCTCCTCGTCGGGCAGTTTCACATCGCTGACGGCGATGTTGACCTCGACGACCTCCAGACCGGTCATCCGCTCCACCGCCGCGATGACGTTCTCCCGCACGTCCCTGGCGACATCGGAGATGGAGACGCCGTAGTCGACGACGATCTCCAGGTCGAGGGCGGTCTGCACCTCGCCGACCTCGGCCTTCACCCCGCGCGTCACGGACTTCGAGCCGCCGGGCACGCGGTCGCGCACGGCCCCGAAGGTCCGGGACAGCCCGCTGCCCATGGCGTGCACGCCGTCCACGTCCCGGGCGGCCAGTCCGGCGATCTTCTCCACGACCCCGTCGGCGATGGTGGTGCGTCCGCGGGTCGCGGGATCGCCGCCGCCGCGCCGGGTGCCGCCCTTGCGCGCGGAGCCCTCCTGAAGGGTCTTCTCCGTTTCGGAGGCCCGGGTCGAGGCCCCCTCGGTCATGTCGGTCATCGCCGTTACGTCCCTTCGGTCGTCCTCCTTCGACCACCGTATGCGCGGTTGCGTTGTCGCGCGCCAGGGATGCGGCAGGCTGGAGGAATGACGACGGCGGACCGGTGGACTCAGACAGTGCGACGGCAGCTGGGGCTGGGCAGGTTCCTGCCCCTGGGCGGCCCGCGTGACGGCGCGTGGATCGCGGAGCGGGCGGCCGAGTCGGTGCTACGGCGAGCGGTGGCCCGGGAGGTGCCGGGTGTACGCCTGGACGCCGTGCGGATCGCGCTCGCCGATCCGGAGGGCGTGAGCGAGCCGGTGGTGCCGCCCCCGCCGAGTGCGCCGGCACCGGGTCCGCTGCGCCTGACGGCGGAGTTCGCGGCGACGGCGTCGGCGTCCGAGCCGCTGCCGGGCACGGCGGGACGCCTGCGGGCGGCGCTGGCGCAGGCCGCGCAGGAGCGGATCGGGCTGACGGTCGCGGAAGTGGACCTGCGGGTGACGGACCTGCTGGAGGGCGCGCCGGAGCCACAGCCGAGTGGTGGCGCCGCGCCTGACGACACCGAGGAAGAGTCCGAGGAGTTCCAGGCCGCCGCCCCCGCCGACTCGGACGAGAGCCGAGTGGCTGCGGCGGCCCTCGCAGTGCCCGGGGTGTCCCGGCTGACGGGCACGTTGGGCCGCCCGGTGCACCTGACGGAGCAACCCGGCACGGCGACCGCGCTGCCCCACCGCCACGCACGCGTGGACCTCGCGGTCCGAGCGGACCACCGCCCCCTGGAGGTGGCCCGAGCGGTCCGCATGGCGGTATCGGAAGCACTGCCGGATCACCCGACGGTGGCGGTCCTGGTGACAAGGCTCGACTGAACGAGCGCCCGGAAGGGGCGCGGGGCGGTGTCCGTATGCGGCTCCGCCGCGCGGGCGCGACCAGCCCCGGACGGCCCGCACCGTCCCTCGGCGAAGGGTGGTTTCGCTTGTCCGCGCTCGCGGGGTGCCGCAGGCGTCCCGCGGCTGTCGCCGCTGCCCCCGGCCAGGGTTATTCGCCGAGCCCCGCCAGATCACGCAACCGGCGGGCCTGGGCCGCGCGTTCGGCGGTGCGCTGCTCCTCGTAGGTGCGGCCCTGGGCGCCGCGCAGGAGCGCCTTGGTCTCGATGACGGCGTCGCGAGGAGCCGCGAGGAGTGCGGAGGCGAGGTCGCTGACCGCCGCGTCCAGTTCCGCCGCGGGCACGGCGACGTTGGCCAGGCCGGTGTTCACGGCCTCCTCGGCCATGACGAAGCGGCCGGTCGCGCAGATCTCCAGCGCGCGGGCATAGCCGACGAGTCCGACCAGCGGATGCGTGCCGGTCAGGTCGGGGACGAGGCCCAGGCTGGTCTCGCGCATGGCGAACTGCACGTCGTCGGCGACGACCCGCAGGTCACAGGCCAGGGCCAGCTGGAAACCGGCCCCGATCGCGTGCCCCTGGACGGCCGCGACGGACACGATGTCGCTGCGCCGCCACCAGGTGAACGCCTCCTGGTACTCGGCGATGGTCGCGTCCAGCGTCGCGTCGTCGCCGCGCGCGAGGTCGATGAACGACGGCTCGCCGTCGAAGCCCTCGGGCGTGAACGCCTGCCGGTCGAGCCCCGCGGAGAAGGACTTGCCCTCACCGCGCAGCACGACGACCCGGACGGAGCCCGGCAGCAGCCGGCCGGCCTCGGTCAGCGCCCGCCACAGAGCGGGGCTCTGCGCGTTGCGCTTGGCCGGGTTGGTCAGCGTCACCGTGGCGATCGCGTCGTCGACGGTGAGCCGTACGCCGTCCTTGTCGAGTACCGGACCGAGGTCCTGGGCGGGCGAAGCCATGGGGCGCCTCCGATGGGTGCGGTCGTCTTCCGTGCCGTACGGCGACGGGCTCGCGCCCATCCTGCGGCACAGCTAAGTGACTGCACAGTAACCACCCAGCCGGTCAGTCGGCCGACCGGGTGGCCACCATCGGGGACGTGGGGCGCCAGGGATCAGGCCGACGTGGCCTTCTTGCCCCGTGTCGCCCCGCCACGCCCTCGCAGCGTGACGCCCGACTCGCTCAGCATCCGGTGCACAAAGCCATACGAGCGGCCGGTCTCCTCGGCCAACGCCCGGATGCTCGCACCGGCGTCGTACTTCTTCTTCAGGTCTGCCGCGAGCTTGTCGCGCGCGGCGCCGGTCACCCGGCTGCCCTTCTTCAGAGTCTCGGCCACCCGTGCCTCCTCATGGGAAGTGCGCTCTGGTCTTCTCATGATCACCCCTACCGGGCTTCATGGCCACCCATTCGGCAAGGTCCGTGAGACAAGGTTGTGACGACAGGAGCCCATCCCCACATACGGAATGCGGGATTCCATCCGGTCTCGGCCATACCGCCGAACGGGTTCTTCCGCGAAGCGCCAGGTCAGAAAGACGCGACGGCCGAGCCCCGGTCCATCGGGGGCTCGGCCGCGAAATCCGTGTAGGACACACCTCGGTACGAGGAGATCTCACACAGATGATGGATCACGGATGGGCCGAATGATCCATACGCCGTTGATCACGGCCCGGATCACGGTCCCGACCACGCTTCCCTCGCGATGCGGTCAGGCGAGGGCGACGAGGTCCGCGTAGTCGGCACCCCACAGGTCCTCGACACCGTCCGGCAGCAGAATGATCCGCTCCGGCTGCAGCGCCTCGACCGCGCCCTCGTCGTGAGTGACGAGGACGACCGCGCCCTTGTAGGTGCGCAGCGCGCCCAGGATCTCCTCACGGCTGGCCGGGTCGAGGTTGTTGGTCGGCTCGTCGAGCAGCAGCACGTTGGCCGAGGAGACCACGAGCGTCGCGAGGGCCAGACGGGTCTTCTCGCCGCCGGAGAGCACCCCGGCGGGCTTGTCGACGTCGTCGCCGGAGAACAGGAACGAGCCGAGCACCTTGCGGACCTCGACGAGATCCATGTCGGGCGCGGCCGAGCGCATGTTCTCCAGGACCGTGCGATCGGGGTCGAGGGTCTCGTGCTCCTGCGCGTAGTAACCCAGCTTCAGCCCGTGGCCGGGCACCACGGCGCCGGTGTCGGGCTGCTCGACTCCCGCGAGCAGCCGCAGCAGGGTGGTCTTGCCCGCGCCGTTCAGCCCGAGGATGACGACCCTCGAGCCCTTGTCGATGGCCAGGTCGACGTCGGTGAAGATCTCCAGCGAGCCGTACGACTTCGACAGGCCCTCGGCCATCAGCGGGGTCTTGCCGCAGGGCGCGGGCTCGGGGAAGCGCAGCTTGGCGACCTTGTCGGACTGGCGGACCTCCTCCAGACCGGCGAGCAGCTTCTCCGCGCGGCGGGCCATGTTCTGCGCGGCGACCGTCTTGGTGGCCTTGGCGCGCATCTTGTCCGCCTGGGCGTTGAGCGCGGCGGCCTTCTTCTCGGCGTTCTGTCGCTCCCGCTTGCGGCGCTTCTCGTCGGCCTCGCGCTGCTGCTGGTAGAGCTTCCAGCCCATGTTGTAGATGTCGATCGCCGCGCGGTTGGCGTCCAGGTAGAAAACCTTGTTGACGACCGTCTCGACCAGGTCGACGTCGTGGGAGATCACGATGAAGCCGCCGCGGTAGGTCTTGAGGTAGTCGCGCAGCCAGATGATCGAGTCGGCGTCGAGGTGGTTGGTCGGCTCGTCGAGCAGGAGGGTGTCCGCGTCGGAGAACAGGATCCGGGCCAGCTCGATACGGCGGCGCTGACCGCCGGAGAGCGTGTGCAGGGGCTGGCTCAGCACCCGGTCGGGCAGCTTGAGCGCGGCGGCGATGGTGGCGGCCTCGGCCTCGGCGGCGTACCCGCCCTTGGTGAGGAACTCGGTCTCCTGGCGCTCGTACTGCTTGAGCGCCTTCTCGCGGGTCGCGCCCTGGCCGTTCGCGATGCGCTGCTCGTTCTCGCGCATCTTGCGGATCAGCACGTCGAGGCCGCGCGCCGAGAGGATGCGGTCGCGGGCGAGCATGTCGAGGTCGCCGGTGCGGGGGTCCTGCGGGAGATAGCCGACGTCGCCGGAGCGGGTGACGGTGCCGGCGGCGGGGATGCCCTGGCCGGCGAGGACCTTGGTGAGGGTGGTCTTGCCGGCGCCGTTGCGGCCGACCAGGCCGATGCGGTCGCCCTTGGCCACGCGGAACGTGGCGTTCTCGATGAGGACGCGGGCACCGGCGCGCAGCTCGATGCCGGAAGCGGAGATCACTGGTCAGACTCCAGAGCGGGTGGGTGGCGGGATGGGCGGCTGAGGTCGTTCCCGCCGTCTAATGCGCAAGGAGAATGGCCATGCGGACCATTCTAACGGGGCCGTGCAAGCACTTTTTCCGTGCGCGGGTGGCGCCCGGCAGGTCCGGGGGTCGTTGTCAGTGGCCGGTGCAAGACTGGGCGGCAGCTGGAAATGGCCGGTGTTGTCCGGTGATCTCCGGTGTGTTCTGCGGCGACGACACAAGGGAGTGATCGTGATGGCAGGCACGGGCGGCGGGCGTCCGAGCATCTTCCCCACGCTGCTGTACGCGGACGCGAAGGCGGCGATCCGGCAGCTCACCGAGGCCTTCGGGTTCACGGAGCTGTCCGTGTACGAGGGTGAGGACGGCTCGGTAATGCACGCGGAGCTGGTGCAGGGCAACGGCGCTGTGATGCTCGGCTCGAAGGGCCGCGGCGGGGTCTTCGACACGGCGATGAAGGACGCGGGCCCGGCCGGGGTGTACATCGTGGTGGACGACGTCGACGCGCACCACCGGCGCGCGGTGGAACACGGCGCGGAGATCCTGATGCCCCCGACGGACCAGGACTACGGCTCGCGGGACTACATGGCCCGGGACCTCGAGGGCAACATCTGGAGCTTCGGCACGTACGCGCCGGAGATCAGGGCCTGAGGGCCGCCTGCCCGCTGGGGCCCGCCCGGGTCGTGAGCGGGCCGGGGCGTCAGCCGCCGGTGTGCACCTGGAAGGCGGCTCGGCGGACGGCCTTGGCCAGAGCGGGGTCGGGGTGTGCGGCGGCGAGCGCGACCAGGACCTGCACGGTGCGCGGGTGTCCGACGGCCCGCACCTCGCTCAGCAGCGCGGGGACGGTCGGCTGCACGGCGGACTCCAGGTGCCGTACCAGCATCGGGGCCTCGCCGTGGTCGGCCACGGCGGCGGCGGTGTCGACCCACAGCCAGGTGGCCTCCTCCCGGGTGAGGACCTCGTGGGCGTCCTCGGGGTCGGCGCCGTCGTGCTCGGCGAGCCACAGCAGGGCGTAGGGCCTGAGGGCGGGTTCGTCGAGGACCGCGCGGACCTCGGGTTCGGCGGGGGCGCCGACCACGCGCAGCGCCTCGAAGGCGAGGCCGCGCAGCAGGGCGTCCTCGCCGCGGGCGGCGCCGATCAGCTCCGTGACGGCGCTGCCGACGGGGCGGGCGGCGAGCCAGGCGCGGTACTCGGCGCGGGCGGCGTTGGGCCGTAGCTGGGCGCAGCCGCGCAGCATGTCCTCGGCGCTCTGCTCGATGTTCCCGGCGGGGCTCTGGGCGGCCACGCAGATCTGCTCCAGCTTGACCCAGACCGCCCAGCTGCCGAGCGGGGTGAGCGTGGCCTGCCCGTCGCCGTAGGTGAGCGCGCCCACGGAGGCGAGGGCCCTCAGGGCCCAGTCGAGCAGCGGCTCGAGCGGGGTGTCGGGGGGTTCCGGTGCGACGGGTGCGGGCCGGGGCGCGTAGTCGATCTCGCAGCGTTCCGTGCGGAGTTCGGTGACGCGCTGGCGCAGCAGGTCGAGGAGTTGCGGCACGGGGACGGGGCCGGCGGAGAGCTGGAGGAAGGAGAGCACCTGCGGCATGGCCGAGACGACCTCGGCGACGGCGGCGGGCTCGTGGTCCTCGGGCTCGGGGTGCGCGAGTGACCAGGCGTCGAAGAGGGCGACCCAGCCGCGCAGGACGGCGCTGTCGTCGCGGTCCCACGCGCGCAGCCGCCAGCCGGGGCGGGCACTGTCGCCGTGCACCTCGACGAGGCCGGCGAGACGTGCGGTGTCCCAGTCGGCGCGCACCTGGGCGGGGGTCAGGCCGAGATCCCGGGCCGCGCGCTCGGCGGTCGCGTCGGAGAGGGTCGCCTTGCCGTCACCGCCGGCGCTGCCGCGGCCGGGGCCGAGGGCGGTGTCGGCCCAGCGGGCGACACGGACGGCACCGGCCAGTTGGGAACGTGCCATTCCGGCCAGTGCCGCGGGTGCGGGCGTGCCCTCCGGGGGGCGCGGCGCGGGGCGGCGCGGGCGCCGGTGGTTCATCGCTCTGGGGGCGGCGGCCAGGGGTCGCGGGCGGACGAGTCGAAGCCTGGAGTCGCGCGGGATACGGGACGTCACGGGTGCAGTCTTCCGGTTGACGGTCCGAAAACCCAAACGGAATGTCACCGGGGGCGAGGGAGAGGGCCAATGCACAGGCCCGGGGGTGCGGTGAGGGCGAGCGATCAGGCCACCGGGCGACCGCCAACCGGAATCACATCAGGGGAGTGAGGAAACGGCGGAGGGCTTCCTCGTAGGCCTCGGGGTCGGCGTTCCACATGGCGGCGTGAGGAGCGTCCATGACCGGGTGCAGGGTGACCGTGTTCGGGTGGGCGTCGGCCAGCCGGCGGGAGAGCTCCCAGGGGGCCACCTGGTCGCCCGGGCCGTGGAAGACGTGGGTGGGGACGGCGATGCGGTCCAGGCGGACGGCGTCGGGGTCGCGCTCGCCGTACAGGCCGGTGCGGCCCTGGGCGGCGCGGACCGCGAGCGGCAGCAGGGGACCCGGGGTGCGGCGGGCGGCGGCGAGGGCGCGCAGGGTCGCCTCCCAGCTGAGCACCGGCGAGTCCAGGACGAGCCCGGCGATGCGCTCGCGCAGGGCCGAGCGCGCGGCGGCGCGCAGGGCCATGGTCGCGCCGGTGGACCAGCCGAGCAGCACCACCTGCCGGGCGCCGGAGTCCACGGCGTGGTGGATGGCGGCGTCCAGGTCGCGCCACTCGGTCTCGCCGAAGTGGTGCAGTCCGTCGGGTGGGCGCGGTGCGCCCTGGTCGCCGCGGTAGGCGAGGGCGAGGACCGGGAAGCGGTGGCCGTGCAGGAACTCCATGATGTTCATGGCGTGTTCCCGGGTGGCGGCGAGGCCGTGCACCGCGATCACCCAGGTGCCCCGCGCACCCGGCACGAACCAGGCCGGCAGCGGGCCGAGCTCCCCCGGGAGGGCGAGGTCGGTGTACTCCAGCCCGAGGGCGGAGCCGGGGTCGCCGACGTACAGGTTGGGCACGAGCCAGGCCCGGTCGCCGGGCTCCAGCGTGCCGTGCGTGACGCGTTCGAGGCGGCGGACGACGGTGTCGGCGGAGGGCGAGGCACCGGCCAGCACGGGTCCGACCACCGCGTGCGACCCGTCGCCGGCGAGCCCGTAGCGACCGGGGCGCAGCGCCGCGAGGTCGCGGGTGAGACTGATCTGCCCGGCGGCGGTGCCGTGCACGGTGAGCCGGGGTTCGGTGGGCAGCGGTCTGCCCGGGGGCGCCTTGAGGGCGGCGTCGCTGGCGAGCCGGCCGGCGGCCACGGCGGCGGCACCGGCCCCTATCACGGCGGAGACGGCAGCGGCCGTCGCTCTGACAGTGCGCACCCCCTCAGTGTCCCGGCGCACCGACCCCCCGGCCAGTGGGCGGCCCACGGGGAGTGACGGGCGCCGGGCGGGCGACGCCGGGTATCGGCCACGGAGGGACACCGGCCCGTCGGCTCCGGGTCCCGCGTCTCCCGAGGGCCCGGTCTCATCCCCGGGCCCGGCCTCAGCCCGGATCCCGGCCCCTCCTCGGTCCCGGCCCCTGCTCGGTCCCGGCCTCAGCCTGGGGTCGCGTCTCTCCCCCCGTGTCCCGGCCTCAGCCCCGGATCCCGGCCTCACCCCCGGATCCCGGCCTCACCCCCGGATCCCGGCCTCGGCCCCCCGGGTCGCGTCTCCCTCCCCGGCGCCGCTCTCTCCCCCAAGTCCCGGCCTCAGCCCCGGATCCCGGCCTCAGCCCCCCCCCGGGTCGCGTCTCTCTCCCCCGGCTCCGCTCTCTCACCCAAGTCCCGGCCTGACCCGTCGCGTCTCCCCCCGGGTCTCGGCCTCTCCCCCGGCTCGGGTCTCTCCCCGGGCCCGACCTCACCCCAGGTCCCGACCTCACCCCGTGTCCCGGCTTCAGCCCCGTTCGATCTCCCCCGGGCCCCAGTCTCAACCGCGCTGCCCGTACCCCCGCAGGCGTTCGCTCACCTCGTCCAGTTGTTCCCGTGACAGCAGGCTCGGCGACCGGCCGGGGACGCTGGAGGCGGTCAGCCACACTCGGCACATCCACTCCAGCTGGGCCGTGCGGTCGTAGGCCTGGGACAGGGTCGTGCCGTAGGTGATCGTGCCGTGGTTCTGGAGCAGGCAGCCGGTGCGGCCGGCCAGGGCGTGGAGCATGTTCTCGGCCAACTCGTCCGTGCCGTACGTCGCATAGCGGGCAACCCGGACGGGGCCGCCGAGGGCCGCGGCCATGTAGTGGATCAGCGGGAGCTCGTCGACGAGCGTGGAGACGGCCGTCGCGTGCACGGCGTGGGTGTGCACGATCGCGCGGGCGCCGGTCGCGCGGTACACAGCGAGATGCATGGGCAGCTCGCTGGTGGGGACCAGCGTGCCGAGGACCTGCCGGCCGTCGAGATCGACCCCGGTGACGTCGTCCGGCGTCAGCCGGTCGTAAGGGACCCCCGACGGCGTGACCAGGACCGTTTCGCCTACGCGCACGGAGACGTTGCCGGACGTGCCGACGACCAGGCCCTCGGAGACGGTCCGGCGCGCGGTGTCCACGAGGTCCGCCCAGGCCCGCGTCTCCTCCGCGTCCGCACGCCGCCCCCGCGACTCCCCCATGTCTCCCACACCGTCCCGGCGGTCCCCGGCGTCACGCTGGTTCGTTCGCTGCTCAGCCATGCCGCGATCCTGCCAGCCGTCCTCGTGGGCCACCGCCTGGCCGGGGCACTTTAGGCCGGAAGGCGACCCTCCGTAAGGGGGCACACCCGCCCATAACGCCCCGGCAGCAACCTTGGCCGGAGATCGTCTCGCATTCAACGATCTTCCAGTAGCGTCGGGGCGGTCTCGTGCACGTCGCCATTCCGGGGGGAAGCATGGCCCGTGATCACATACCGCCGTCCCGGCCGCGCCGCCGCCGGCTCCTCACTGCCTGCGTGGCCGCGCTCGCGCTCGGCGGCACCGCCCTCGCCGAGGTCCCGGCCGCGGCGGCGAGCCGTCCGAAGGGGCACGACGTCTCGTCGCACCAGACGAACGTGAACTGGGCGTCCGCTAGGTCCAAGGGCGCCCGGTTCGTCTACGTCAAGGCGACCGAGTCCACCACCTACCGCAACCCGTACTTCACACAGCAGTACAACGGCTCCCGCAAGGCCGGGATGATCCGCGGCGCCTATCACTTCGCACTGCCGCACAAGTCGTCCGGCAAGTCCCAGGCCGCGCACTTCGTACGCAACGGAGGCGGCTGGAGAGCGGACGGGTGGACGTTGCCGCCCGCGCTCGACATCGAGTACAACCCGTACGACAAGAAGCACAAGTGCTACGGGCTGAGCAAGGCACGCATGACCGCCTGGATCCGCTCGTTCAGCAACGAGGTCGTCCGGCTCACGGGCCGCCGCCCGGTGATCTACACGACCACCCACTGGTGGAACACCTGCACCGGGGGCAGCCGCGCCTTCGGCCGGGACCACGCTCTGTGGATCGCCCGTTACAGCAGGTCGGGCGCCGGTGCCCTGCCGGCCGGCTGGTCGTCGTGGACCTTCTGGCAGTACGACAACGGCGGCACGCTGCCGGGTGACCAGAATCTCTTCAACGGTTCTCTCGATCGACTGAGGACCTTCGCGCGGGGCCGCTGACGGCCGCCGACCGCTCCATTGCGGGGCCGGCGCCCTGCCGCCCGTACGGCACGGCGCCGCCCCGCCATCCGGCGGAACAGCAACCGCCTCTTCCGGTCACCACCAAGCCCCTCCCAGTTCATCTTCCGTTCACCCTGGTTACCTACGTTCGACCAGCCAATGACCTCGAACGATTGCCTGGGTAAATGGAAAGCTTCTCGCTGATCCTCGCGATTGTGGTGGTAACCGCACTCGCGTTCGATTTCACGAACGGTTTCCACGACACCGCGAACGCGATGGCAACGACCATTTCGACCGGTGCGATGAGGCCCAAGGCGGCAGTGGCCATGTCCGCCGTCCTGAACCTCGTCGGTGCTTTTCTCTCGGTGGAGGTCGCCAACACGATCTCCAAGGGTCTCGTCGACGAGACCGGCATCCGTCCCGAGGTCATCTTCGCCGCACTGGTCGGCGCGATCCTCTGGAACCTCCTCACCTGGCTGGTCGGCCTTCCGTCCAGCTCCTCGCACGCCCTCATGGGCGGTCTGATCGGCGCCACCGTCGCCTCGGCGGGCCTCGGCGCGGTGCACGGCGACGTGCTGGTCACCAAGGTGCTGATCCCCGCGATCGCCGCCCCGCTGGTCGCCGGCATCGCAGCGATGTTCGCGACCCGGCTGACCTACCGCCTGGGCAGGAAGGCCGACGGCGAGGCGTCCAAGAAGGGCTACCGGGCCGGGCAGATCGCCTCCGCCGGTCTGGTCTCCCTGGCCCACGGCACCAACGACGCCCAGAAGACGATGGGCATCATCACCCTCGCCCTGGTCGCCGGCGGCACTCTCGCTCCCGACTCCGACCCGCCCCTGTGGGTCATCCTGTCCGCGGGCATCGCCATCGCGCTCGGCACCTACCTCGGCGGCTGGCGCATCATCCGCACCATGGGCAAGGGCCTCACCGACCTCCAGCCGCAGCAGGGCTTCGCCGCCCAGACCAGCGCCGCGACGGTCATCCTGGCCTCCTCCCACCTGGGCTTCTCGCTGTCCACCACGCACTCCGTGTCCGGTTCGGTGATGGGCGCGGGCCTCGGCCGCAAGGGCGGCGTGGTCCGCTGGTCGACCGCCACCCGGATGTTCGTCGCCTGGGGTCTGACGCTGCCGGCCGCCGCCCTGGTCGCGGCGCTCGCCGAGTGGGTCTGCGGCTTCGGTGACTGGGGCACCGCCCTGGTGGCCGTCTTCCTGGTCGCCTCCAGCGCGGCGATCTGGAAGATCTCCCGGCGCGAGGTCGTCGACCACACCAACGTCAACGACACCGGCACCCCGGCCGACGAGCCGACCGGCGTGGTCACCCAGGCCATCGCCGCGGTGACCCCGCCGCCCGCGGGCACCGTGTCCGAGGACCTCGCGGCCACGATCGCGGCCCCCGCCGCCACCGACTCGACGGCCCCGCCGGCGAAGACCACCGTCTGACCGCGACCCGGTCCGGTACGAAGGCATCAGAAGGAAGTAGAGCAATGAAGATCGACTGGGCGGCCCTCGGTTCCGTCTTCGGCGTCAGCCTCGTGGTCACCGTGGCGCTGGTGGGCCTGTTCACCCTCGGCATCACCGGCCTGTCCCGCCGCGAGCGGGCCGCCGCGCAGGGCCAGTCCGCGGCCCTCGCGGTCACCGGCGCCTACGCCTGCTTCGCCGCCTGCGCGGCGGCGGTGGGCTACGGGATCTATCTGATCATGGCCTGATCCCGGGCCGGCTCCGGCCATCTCCGTCCGACGGGTGGTGCGAGGCGACGCCTCGCCCCCCCCCGCGGCGGTGCCACACCCCCACCCCCCCGGGGGGCGGAAGCCACAAAAGCCGACCACGTGAAAGGGAAAGTTTCGGGCCGTACGCAC
>NZ_JBFAXA010000035.1:0-65789 GCF_040689265.1 Streptomyces sp. NPDC052012 | reverse complement strand
GGGGCGGCGGCGCTGTTTCCCGGGCGCCCCCCGACCGCCCCCGCGGCCCCGCGTCCGCGGCCCGAACCCCTGGGGGGGCGCCCGGCCACTCTCCGCTGTACGGCGCTCTCACAGTGACTCGACGGCGTTGCAGTACGGCAGGTTCTCGACGGGGCGGTCCGTGCAGAAGCGGGCGATCAGGTCCGAGGACTCCTCCCTGCGCTCCACCGTCACCAGGTGGTCGCCCTCCTTGATGGTGGTGAACCGGGAACCGGGCATCGTCGCGGCCAGTTCGCGGCCCATCTGCGGGGTGCACAGGGTGTCGTACTCGCCGGTGAAGACCAGGGACGGCACCGGGGGGACGGGCAGCGGGCGGTAGCAGCCGTGGGTCGTCAGGCGGGTGTTGTGCTCGACCGCCTTCCTGATCTCGTCCGGTGTCTGGGTCAGGAACTGATTGCGCAGCAGCCGGGCCACGGCCGCGTGCTTGCGGACCCGGCCGGCCTCCGGGTTGGACATGAACAGCCGGACCAGTCCGTCGGCGGCCTCCTCGATCGCGCCCCGCTCCAGCGCGTGCGTCAGCCGGGGGACGGCATCGGTGTAGAGATCGGGAAGGCGCTTCGCCGCGCCGGCGAACAGGATGCGGCGCACGAACGAGGGGTGGTGCTGCGCGAAGCGCAGGCCGACGACCTCACCGAAGCAGCCGCCGAAGAGATTCACCCTCGGCACCCCGAGCTCCACCAGCATGTGCGCGACCGCGTCGGCGAGGAAGTCGATGTCGTACCGGGCCGGCAGGAAGTCCGCGCTGCCGTACCCGGGCAGGTCCACGGTGATCAGCGTGCACAGCGGTGACAGCCACCGCTCGTGGGTCTGCCAGGAGTAACGGTTCTGGGACGAGCCGCCGAGCAGCAGCAACGGCTCGGTGACCGGGGTGCGTTGATGGACGATGCGGCACTGATAGGCGAAGCCCTCGAACACGAGCTCGCGCTCCTCCACCTGTTCCGAGGGGGCGGGCCCCAACTCCCCTTCGGTCAACGGGTCCTGGGCGGTGGTGACGGCAGTGCGCATGAACGGCTCCGGGGAAGGCGGAACGACGGAGAACCGTTCCATGATTACCAGGAATCTCACCATCCCGGCGGAATCACTCAATTGTGGGCGATCCTGGCGAAGTCGCCAACCGATCATGTGCGGACGCCGCCGGGGCGGGACCGGGACGGCGGCGGGCGGAGTCCAGCAACTGGAAGCCGCAGAGCGCCGCCAGGATGACCAGTCCGCCCACCACCTGCAGTGGGCCCACGGCCTCGTCCAGCACCAGCCAGCCGAGGACCACGGCGACGACCGGTCGCAGCAGGGCGGACATGGACGCCAGACCGGCGTCGACCACCCGAAGGGCGTAGGTCATCAGCCCGTGCCCCAGCAGCTGGCTCACCAGCGCGTACACGAAGATCAGGGCGTAGCCGCCCGCGCTGTGCGGCAGCAGGGGGTCGCTGGTCAGCAGGGCCACCGGAGCGAGCATCAGCATGATGACCACCGAGTTGGTGACCATGATCAGGGCGGTCGGGATCCGCTCCCGCAGGTGTTGCGTCATGAGCAGGAAGACCGCGTACAGGGCCGCCGACGACAGGGCGAGGGCGTCGCCCAGGAAGTGGTGCTGCCCGATGGAGGGCCGGTCGGCGCCGCCCAGGACGACCAGTGCGCCGCCGGTGAGCGCGACCAGCACGATGCCCAGCTTCGCCAGGGCGACCCGCCGGCGCAGCACCACTGCCGTCAGCAGCAGGACGAACACGGGGGAGAGGTTCATCAGAAACGCGGTGTTGGCGACCGTCGTGTAGTGGACGGACCACTGGTTGGCCAGCAGGTCGGCTCCGGCCACCAGACTGGAGACCACGAGCAGCGTCACATCGCGGGAGCGCATGTCGCTCCATCGTGCGCTGCCCGCTCGAGGCACGGTCACGGCGCCGAGCAGGACGGAGGCGACCACCATGCGCAGCA
This sequence comes from Streptomyces sp. NPDC052012, assembly GCF_040689265.1. NCBI lineage: Bacteria > Bacillati > Actinomycetota > Actinomycetes > Kitasatosporales > Streptomycetaceae > Streptomyces > Streptomyces sp. NPDC052012. The sequence goes on along the minus strand of NZ_JBFAXA010000035.1, from coordinate 63,821 downwards.
TGAGGGTGCTGGTGGGGTCGACCTCGCTGAGCCGCACGAAGATCAGCGCGGAACCCACGCCGACGGTGCTGGCCGCCAGAGCCGCGTACCCCAGGTACCGTTCCCGCGGGGCCGGCGGCGCGGCGCTGTGTGCAGTCATGCCTCTTCTTCCGTGGTGATGCGATCGGTGGACGTGGAGAGCGTGTTGACGGCGCAGTGCACGCTCCCGAACTGCTTGTGGTGTTCGTCGAAGGGCACGGCGACGACCTCGATGCCGTGCTTGTCCAGCAGCGGCGCCACATCGTCGTAGGCGGCGGTGGAGGTGACGGCCACGGACCGGCCGGGGACGAAGAACGCGTTCGCGGCGAAGCGTCCGATCTGCGCGGAGGACAGCGGCACGATGCGCGTCCCCGTCTCCTCCAGCGCCCGCCGCAGACCGACGGGCGGCCCGGCCGGCGCGTCGCGGCGGTGACGGACGGCCGTGACGGCGGGGCTGTCGAGCCGCTCCTCCGCGACGAGGGCGAGACCCGGGCCGAGACACAGCCAGTGGTCGAGGTGGAACTCCTCCGGACGGCGCAGACCGTCGTGCACCTCGATGACGTCCCGGCCGTCCGTCAGCAGGTGCCCGACCAGCGGGCCGGCCGACTCCGGGCTGGTGCGGAAGCCGCAGCCGAGGACGGCGAGCCGCTCCGTCACCGCCACGTCGCCGCCCTCCAGATACCGCCCGACCGGCGGTACGAGGTCCGCCGGACGGCCGCGCAGCCGGTGCAGCAGCACCTGAACGACCGCGGTCTCACGGGCCCGGTCACGGCGCCGGATCCGGCCGAGAGCCACCGCCCCGCCCAGGTCCGCGTAGTGGTCGCGCGGGAACATCAGCCCGAACAGCGGGCGCAGCACATAGCTCTCGTACGAGGCGTCCGGGCTGATCGCCGCGAGTTCCGCGTCGGCGTGCAGTTCCAGCCGCGGCCGGCGCAGCACGATGTCGATGAGATCGGACGGCGGCCACTGGGCGAACGCCCGGCGCACTCCCTCGCGTCGCTCCGGATCGTCTGCCCCGACGGCCTGTTCGGCCAGCCGCACGATCTCGTCCCGGCCGGCCGACGCGAGTCCCTCACGTACCGACACCACAGTGCCGTGTGCCGCGAGTACCGCCCGCAGCGCCGCCGACTCGTCCGCCGCGCGTCCGGGGTCGTAGGGCGGGTCGGCCTCCATGAACAGCGCCATCTCCACCGGCATGACCTCGGACGGGTTCTGCACGAGGAAGGTGGTCGAGGGCATCACCGGTCTCCCGCCAGCTCGTAGCGGTACGAGGCGATCGTCTCCGCGATCGCCTCCTCGATGTCCTTGGCGGACGGTCCCCGGTACCGGAAGCGGCCCAGGATGGTGTCGTAGCCGCCGGTGCCGTCGAAGCGGTGACCCGGTGCGGGCAGCACCTCGGCGTACAGATGGGGGATCCGGCCGAGCATGCCGGTGCGGGACACCAGGGTGTGGCCCCGCGGCTCCGGCAGCATCAGGAACCCCGCGTACGTCTCCGGGTCCGGGCCCGACTCCGGTATGCCGACGGGGTGCTCGCCGAGCAGGACGCGGATCCACTCGTGCACGAGATCGACGCCGTACACCTCGTCCATGACGAAGGGGATCTCGCCGCCGCCGACCCGCGCCCCGACCTCCAGGAACGCCGGTCCGTCCGCGTGCTGGATGACCTCCAGGTGGAACGGGCCGTCGGACAGGCCCAGCGCGTCCAGGCACCGGTCGGCGAACCCGCCGATCAGGCCGGCCTCCTCGTCGCGGACCACCACGGAGCCCAGCGGCCGGCCGAGCGCGAAGCCGTGGCAGGTGCCGAGGTAGCGGGAGGCCAGCCGGAAGACGGTCGCGCCCCGGTGGCGCAGACCGTCCACGTGCCAGATCGGTCCGTCGAGGAACTCCTCGACCTCGTAGTCGTCGAGGGATTCCTCGACCTCGTAGCTCTCGAAGTCCCCGGATGCGGAGCGGATGATCCGCACCCCGGCGGATGCGGCGCCCGTCCGGGGCTTGACGACGACCGGTCCGGCGCACGAGCGGGCGAAGGCGGCGATGTCGGCGGACGTGCGGACGGGGGTGAAGCGCGGTACGCGCAGTCCGGCCCGCGCGACGGCCTCCTTCATGACGGTCTTGTCGCGGACCAGCAGCGTGGCCCGCACGTCCGGTCCCGGTGTCGCGAACCGCTCGCGCACCCGCGCCGCGGTCAGCAGGTCGAACTCCGACAGGGCCAGCACCGCGTCGAACGGTCCCGCCGCCCGGTGGCAGCGCGACACCGCGCTCTCCACCGCCTCCTGATCGTCGAGGGAGGCGACCGTCTCGACGTGCCCGACGCCCGCCGGGATCATCGGCAGATGGGCCGTGACCGTCACGTACGACACCCGGTGTGCGGTGTGGTCGAGATAGCGGCCGTAGTCGGCGAAGCTGTCGCTGTAGCGGTTCAGGATCAGTACACGCACGGCAGCGGCTCCAGGGTCGCGTGCGCCACCGCCCGGTCGACGGCCGCGAACGCGGCGTCCAGGGCGGCCCGGTCCGGTGCGCTGAGCACGGCGTGCCCGAAGCGCTGACGGAAGTCGGTGGCCGGCCGCAGAACGGTGCCCGCGGGGCAGGTGACGGCGGCCTCCGTGCAGCCGGGGATGCCGGACAGCCGCTCGCGCAGTGCCGCCGGGTCGGTGAGGCGCGCGGGGCGCGGCACGCTGAAGAAGCGGACCCCGGCCACGCCCCTGGCGGGCCCGCGCTCCGGGACCGGCCGTCCGGTCAGGCTGCGCACCATGGCCTCGGGCAGGGAGAAGCCGTACACCTGCGCAACGAGCCGGTGGATCCGGTCGCCGCCCAGCCGTGCCCCGACCTCGATGACGACCGGGCCGGAGCCGGTGAGCCGTGCCTCCAGGTGGAAGGCTCCGGCCGTCAGACCCAGGGCCGACACCGCGTCGAGGGCGACGGCCTCCAGCGCGGCGCGATCGTGGGGTTCCAGATCCGCCTCCACCACATGGCCGGTCTCGACGAAGCAGGGCTCCGGGCCGAGTTGCTTGCCGGTGACGGCGACCACGCGCGGTCCACCGTCCGTCACACAGCCCTCGACGCTGAACTCTGGTCCGTCCAGGTACGGTTCGAGCAGCATCCGCTCGCCGACCAGCCGCCCCAGGTCCTCCACCGGACCGACGGCCGTGTCCTCGGCCAGGGCGCGGCGCAGCTCCGCCAGATCGTCGACCCGCCGCACCCGCAGACTGCCGGAGCCGTCCACCGGCTTGAGCACAGCGGGAAACCCCACCCGGGCGGCCAGCGAGCGCAGCAGAGCGGTGCTGACGTCGTCCAGGGTGAAGGGCACGCCCTGCGCCACCGGGACACCGGCCCGCGCCAGGGCCTGCTCCATCCGGTACTTGTCGCCGAGGACGTCCGCCGCCGCGGGCGCGAGGCCCGGAAGCCCCAGCACCGACGCCGCCGCGGCGGCCGGCTGCACCGCGTAGTCGAATCCGGGGGCGACGCCCACGACGTCGTGCTCCTCGGCGGCGGACACGGCGGCCTTCACGAACGACGCGGGGTCCGCGTCGACGCGGGTCACGGTGACGCCCGCCTCCCGCAGCGCGGCGGGCAGGGCGTCGGGCGGCCGGGTCGTGCAGACGTGGACGCGCAGGCCGAGCGACAACGCGGCCGAGACGACGTCGAAGCCCGACGACTCCGGCTCGAGCACGAGGAGCGTTCCGGCTGACACCCGCTGACCCCTCACTTGACCGTGTGGGCGTGCAGTTCCGCGAAGTACAGGCCGATGAGATCGATGAAGTTGGTCAGCAGGCGCTCGGCGGAGTCGAAGTCGCCCCAGCCGCGCACCGCACGGTCGACCGTGGACCACATCAGCTCGTCGTGGTCGTGGGACTCGTCGTAGTCGATGTGGGCCTGCGAGCCCTTCACCGTCTCCAGGCCGAAGGTGTCGGCCGCCTTCTTGGTGATGACGGGGTTGTACCGGTCCGAGTACCACTCGACGAACCAGTTCCAGACGGCCGTCGGCAGGGGCCCCTGCTCGTTGACGGCGAAGTACAGATAGCCCATGAGGTACTCGGTCGACGGGAAGGGGCGCAGCGCGTCGACCTCGTCCTTCTCGATGCCGAACCGCTTCAGGTCCCGCAGGAACATGCCCTCGTGGTTGTTCTCCTCCGACAGGTACTGGGCGAGGGTCGCGGCCAGCCGGTGGTCCCTGGAGCCGACCTTGTACAGGCCGTAGGCGTCGACCTCGTTGTTGAGACGGATGCGCAGCACGGTCTCGATCAGGTGGCGCTTGTAGTACTCGCGGTCCGTCCAGGAGCCGTCGTGGAACTCGCGCGCTGCGGGAACCTTCTCGAAGAGCGCCTCCATACGGTCGGCGGCCAGCTTCTCCAGACGTGTCCGGGACATGGTCTCCCCCTCGGGTCGGCTTCGGGCTGACCACGCTAGGGAGGGCTGTCCTCGGACCGTCCTTCGTCCGTCCTCGCCGGGCGGACGCTCAGATCCACTCCTCGCCGGCGGTCAACTCGCTCTCGGCCTCACCGGTGTTGACCACCCCGGGCGGGTCCATGATGACGACCTCGCACTCCTGCGGGGCGTACGGTTTGTGGTACAGGCCGCGCGGTACGACGAACATCTCGCCGGGGCCCAGCACCACGCTCGGCAGGTCCTTGAGCTCGATGGTCAGTTCGCCCTTGACGACGAGGAACAGCTCGTCGCCCTCGGGGTGGTTGTGCCACACGAAGTCGCCCGCGAGCCTGGCCACCTTGAATTCCAGGCCGTTCGCCTCCAGGACCGTCTTCGGCGACCAGTACTCAGTGATCTTCGTCAGCTTCTCGGCGATGTCGACGGGGGTGCCGGGCCTTGCCATGTGTGCTCCTCGGTTCGGGTGTGCGGGTGTGCGGGTGTGCGGGTGAGGCGTGTGGCGTGGTGTGCGGGGTGCTTCAGCAGGTGCCCTCGACGCGGCCGAAGACCGCCGGGCGCTCCCGCGGCCCGTGGGGTCCGACGGAGTGCAGGCCGACGAGGGCGACGGTCCGCTCCGAGTCGTGGAACAGACGGCCGCGTACGACGTAGTCGTCCCCGGCGGAGAACGGCGCCTTGAACACCGCGGCGATCCGGCAGACGGCGTGCCGCGCGGCCGGCAGGCCGGCGTCGGCCACCAGCCGGGTGGCCATGTCCTCCATCGCGGCGGTGTACTCGCCCGTGTAGACGTACTGGTTGACATCGGTGTGCTGGAGCCCGAACCGGCCCCGGACCTCGGTCGGTCCGCCGGCCGCGGCGGTCAGGCCGGGGCACGGCTCGCTCAGCGACTCCACCGTCGGATGCGGTTCCTTCAGCACATGCAGCCGCAGCCCGTCGAGCTCCGGCTGCGGCTCCCGCACGAGCCGCTCCGCCGGGGGCGCCGACGGCCTCAGCAGGGTGAGCACCACGCGCCCCGCACCGCAGTCGACGGGTTCCTCCGACAGGCGCTCGCGGTAGCGGCGCGGCTCGCCCGCGCCGGGCGGGGTGGCGAAGCCGTAGCGGATGTCGAAGCCGAGGCGGGTGGCCGGCTCGCCGAGGCCCGTGCCCGACAGCTCGCCGAACCGGGTCTCGACCCTGGAGTGCACCGGAGCGGCCACCGCCGCCGCGAGGTCGTCCCGGCGGAAGTCCAGGCTGGACACCACCGACACCAGACCCCGGCCGCGCAGCCCGGCCACATCCACCCGGCGGCTGAAGCCCTCGTACATCAGGGGCGGGAACCAGGAGATCAGGGAGCGGACCTTGATCCGGAAGCGGGCGTCGAGGTCGGGGACCTCCAGGGCCCTGGTGCTCCGGGTGACGACCGAGTCGGCCTGCTCGGCCGGGTCCGTCGTGGTGTGCTGGGCGGCTGTCATCGCGGCTCCTGCGAGGTGGCGGTGCGGCGCTCCGACGGGCCGGTCCCCGCGAAGGCCGTGCGGAGGAACGAAACTATCCGGTCGGCGTAACGCTCCGGATCCACCAGGTGGTTGGTGAGGTGCCGGCCACGGGGGACGCGCCAGACCTCGCCGCGCCCGGTGTGGTGGCGGTCGAGGAACCGGCAGCTCTCCTCGACGTCGAAGAAGGTGTCCCGGTCGCCGGCGATCAGCAGCAGGTCGGTCCCGCCGAGGCGGCGTGTGGAGCGCCGGGCCTGCCGGTAGAGGGCCCCGGCCCGGGTGCGCGCGACCAGCGCGCGGATGACGGCGTGGTCGACCGCGGCCCGCAGCCTGGGCGCCCGGCTGCCGCGGCGTTCCTCGCGCAGCAGCGTGCGCAGCATGTCCTGCCAGCGGACCAGGGGTGTGGAGTCGAGGATCACCGCGGGGTAGTGACGGTCCGCCGTGCCGGCGTGCGCGATGGCCATGTTGCCTCCGAAGGAGCACCCCATGAGGGCGATGCGGTGCCGCAGCAGCGCGTCGTGTGCGTGCTCCCGCTCCACATGACGGGCCACGGCCTCCAGATCGGCCAGCGGGGCCCGCAGACTCCGCCCGCGCCCACGCGGCGCTTCGCTGTCCCCGCAGCCGCGGAAGTCGAAGGTGACGACCGTCAGTTGCCGCCCGTGCAGCAGGGCGGCCTGCCGCAGCACACGGGACTTCCCGGCGTTGCGGGCGTGGCAGAGGATCACCACGCCCCAGGGGCGGTCCGGGACGAAGGACCACCCGCTGATGCCCACGCGGTCCGCCGTCCGGACCCGGAACGGCCGGGGCGTCAGCCCGTAGTCCCCCGGGTGTTCCAGGCCGGGGGCGGGCGGGGGTGTGCTGAAGCGGCGGTAGAGGCGCACCGGGTAGCCGGGGCCCGTCAGAGGCGTCCGGTTCATGAGGGGAGGGGCTCCAGGTCGACCTGGGTGTCCTTCAGCAGGGGCTGCCAGGTGTGCGGATCGCAGTGGTCCGAGCTGGTCAGCACGTTCGGGTGGGTGCCCGCGTGGTCGGGGTGGAAGGTCAGGTAGAGATGGCCCCTGGGGACGTCGTCGCTCAGCTCGGCCGGGCAGACCAGACTGCCGAGGTCGTTGCTGAGCCGGACCCGCTGGGCGCTGGTGACGCCGAGCCGGCCGGCGTCGGCCGGGTTGACGTACACGCTGTTGGCGGCGGGCCACAGCGCCTCGCCGGTGGCCGTGGCGGAGTTGAACATCGCCACGTCGCGGCGGCGCGCCGTCGGTCCCATGCCGCCGCGGCCGGTGATCAGGACGAACTGCCGGTCGTTGCGCTCGCCGAACGGCACCAGCCGCTCCGGCGGCGGGAGATGGAACCGGGCCCGGTGGCGGTCGGCCGCGAACACCCCGGGGAAGGACACCTCCTCGTCCGGGCCGGTACGGGTGTAGCGGCGCTCGCCGCCCCACTGGACCCCCTCGCCCGAGCGGATGTCCGCGAGGGTGATGGGCCGGCCGGTGCCGTCGCAGAACTCGTTGTAGAAACCGCGTGAAGCCGCCTGGATCTCCTCCCACACGGGCTCGCTGAGCACTTCGCCGTACTCGTCGACCGGGTAGCGGAACGCCTCGTCCAGCGCCCGGGCGGACAGGTCGCCGTTCCCCCGCGCGACGAGGGCGTCGACGTCGTCCTCGGACAGCCCGGCGACGTCGGGCGGCTCGGCTCCCGCGAGGCGTTCGGCGATCCTGCGGGCCACGGCACACACGATCCGCACATCGCTCCACGCCTCGAACGGCGGCTCCTCGATGGCCTCCATGTACTGCAGCCGGCGCTCACCGTTGAGGAAGACGCCCGAGGTCTCGTGCTTGGTGCGGCACGGCAGCACGATGTCGGCGTACTCGAGCATCTCCGGGTTGTAGTACGAGTCGACGTAGATCACGCACAGGTCCATCATGCGTTCGCGCCACTGGGCGAGGTTGGGGAAGTTCCGCGCCGGGTTGGTGCCGAAGACGAACAGCGTCCGCAGCCGCTCGGACGTGGCGAAGGACGCCACCGGCAGGCCCTGGGCGGGGTTGATCCGCCAGGCGGGCAGCTTCCACAGCTCGGCCGCCCTCGCCCGGTGCTCCGGGTCCGACAACCGCATCCGGAACGGCAGGAGGCGGCCCGAATAGCCCATGGCGAGCTCCGCCGAGGCATTGGACTGGCCGGCGAGCCGCACATGGCCGCGGCCCGGCGCGCCGAGCTGGCCGGTCAGCAGATGCAGGTTGAGGATCGAGGCGACGCCGCTGCTGCCGACGGTCTGGTTGATGCCGACCGAGCTGGTGGTGACGACCCGCTCGCTCTCCCACAGCCGGCAGGCGCGCAGGACGCGTGAGCGCATCTCCTCGACGGGCATGCCGGCAGGGGTGAGACGGGGGACGGCCTCGTCGAGGGAGTACGGACCCCTGGTCACCATCCGCACGAACGCGTCCGCGCTGTCGGGGTCGACGGCCCGGGCGACGTAGTCGCGGTCCACCGCGCCGCGGTCGAGGAGATGGCGGGCGAAGATCATGTTCAGCAGGATGTCGCTGCCGCTGCGGACCGGCAGATGGATGGTGCGGGGGTCGTCCGCCTGCAGCCGTTCGACGGTCGCGGTGCGGCGCGGGTCGACGACGACCTTCACGGCGTCGCGGTTGCGCCGTACGTACCGCTGGAAGACCGTGGGGTGGTTGATCGCCGGGTTGTGCCCGTAGAAGAAGACGGCGTCGGCCTCGCGGTAGTCGTCGTACGCCGCGAACGGCCCTTCGTTGCCGAAGACCAGCTCGTGCCCGCCGGCGTTGTTCGCCAGGCACTGCTCGGCGTTCGAGCAGATGTTGTTGGTGCCCAGATGGCCCTGGAAGAACTTCTTGGCGAGCCACAGGGACTCCAGCGTCATCTGCCCGACGCCGTAGCAGGCGAGGGCGTCGCGGCCGAACTCCTGGCGGTCGGCGAGCACCGTGTCCGCCACCATGTCGATGGCGTAGTCCCAGGAGATCTGCTCCCAGCCGTACGGCGTGCGCAGCAGCGGGCTGGTGAAGCGGGCGACCTCGGTCGGGTCGGCGCTCAGGTGCTTCTGGAAGTAGTGGGCGCCCTTGACGCACACGCCCAGGCTGCCGGTCGCCCGGACGCGTCCGCCGTCCTCGACGGTGACCTGGTCGACGACCCCGCAGAAGGTGCACAGGGTCTTCTTCGCCTTGTCAGCCACGGCCGGACTCCATCAGGTCCCGGGTCAGGGCGGGGGAGCCCAGCGTCCAGCCGCCGTCGACGACGAACTCCTGGCCGGTGACGTAGGCCAGGGCGGGCGAGACCAGTGCCGTGACCAGCGCGGCGACATCGTCGGGGGTGCCGAGCCGGCCGAGCGGGATGTGCCCGGCCACCGCCTTCTTCCAGGGCTCGCTCCGCCGCGCCGTGGGGCCGCTGTCGATGAAGCCGGGCAGCACCGTGTTGCAGGTGATGCGGTAGCGGGCGAGTTCCGCCGCGAGCGCGCGGCCGTAGGCGGACAGCGCGCCCTTGGCGGCGGAGTAGGCGCTCAGGCCGGGCACCCCGGCTCGCGACACCGCCGAGCCGACGTTGACGATGGTCCCCCCGCCGTTCTTCATCATCCGGAACACGGCCGCGCGGCACACATGGGCGACGGCCTGCACATTGACCTCCAGGAGGCGCTCCAGGTGGCCGGCCGGGGAACCCAGCACCGGCGCCTCGTCGAGCGCGCCGAAGCAGTTCACGACGGCCGAGCAGGGGCCTACGTCCTTCCACACGGCCGCCATGAACGCCTTGCACGATTCCGGGTCGGTCACGTCGACGCGACGGCGGGCGATGCCGAGGCCGGGCAGCTCGTCCGGGTCCCCCCTGAGGCCGACGGCCACCTCGTGGCCCGCGTCGCTCAGCGCGTGGACGATCGCGGTGCCGAGCCCGCCGGGCCCGATGACGATCGCCCTCACACCATCCTCCGGCCGGAGGTGGCCAGCGCCGACTCGCGCTCGCTCTTCTTGCGGACCAGGTTGCGGTAGATGGACTTGAAGTGCCGGGTCTTGGCGAGGGAGAACTCACGGCTGTAGAAGTCCCGGTAGATGCCGAGCGTGCCGTCCTCCAGCTCCTCCGGGGTCATGTTGCGCGGCTGGAAGCAGGCGTCGAAGACGGTGTAGTACGACCACGACTTGTCCGGCAGGATCCGGCCCTCCGCCTCCATGTCGTCGCGCAGCGGCGTCCCCGGGAACGGGGTCACGCAGGAGACCTGGACGCCCGCCAGGTAGTTGTCCTTGATGAACCGCGAGGTCTGTTCGAAGGAGTCCTTCGTGTCCGTGTCCAGGCCGAGGGAGAAGGCCCCGTACACCCCGATCCCGTGGTCCTGGATGGTCTTCGTGGCCTCCACGTACTTGTCGAGCGCGCGGTACTTCCAGTTGCGCTCGTCGATGCCGTCGAGCGTGTCCTGCGAGACGCTCTCGAAGCCGATGAGCATCGTCATGCAGCCGCTCTCGTGCATCAGGTCGAGGATCTCGGGGTCCTTGTAGAACGACACGTCGGACTGCCCGCTCCACTTGACGCCGAGCGGCTTGAGCCGGGTGAGGAGCTCCCGGGTGCGATGGCGGTCCACGACGAAGTTGTCGTCGGAGAACAGCACATACGGGCTGTCCCAGCGGTCGCGGACCGCCTCGACCTCGGCGATCACCTGGTCGATCGACTTGTAGCCGAGCTTGTCGCGGTAGCGGATGGTCGCGGCGCAGAACCGGCAGCTGTGCGGGCAGCCCCGGGAGGTCTCCACCCAGATGCTGGGGTAGTAGCGCCGGTGGGCGAGTTCGTAGCGGGGCCGGGGCGCGGTCTGCATGTCGGTGCGCCTCGTCTGCCGGTACATGGGTTTGAGCCGGTTCTGCTCGAAGTCGTGGAGCACCTCGGGCCACACCGCCTCCGCCTCGCCGACACAGACCGCGTCGACGTGCCGCATCACCTCGTGGGGCAGCAGGTTGGCGTGCAGCCCGCCGGCGACCACGGGAATGCCGCGGGCCCGGAACTCGGCCGCGATCTCGTACATCCGGTCCGCCTGCGCGGTCATCCCCGTCAGGGCGACGAGATCGGCGTCGGCGTCGAAATCGACCGGTTCGATGTTCTCGTCGATGTAACGGACGTCGTACGACGGCGGGGTGAGCGCTCCGACGATCAGCAGGCCGGTGGCGAAACCCGTCCAGGTGTAGTCGAAGAACTGAAACTCGCGGCACTCCCGCTTGAACTTCTGGTGCTTTTCGTTCCGGCCGAAGAACGAGGCCGTCGGTGATATGAGAAGCAGTGTGCGTTTGCGTGCCATGAGTCCACTCCGGTCTCGGCTGATTCAGTCGGTCGGGGCGGCCTTGCGGCAGTAGGCCGCGAAGTCCCGGACGGTGTTGATGTCGAACAGTTCCTGCTCGTCGATCTCGATGCCCAGTTCGGCCTCGACCCGGACCAGGATTTCCAGAAGGAGGATGGAGTCCACGTTCCTCAGCCCGGTCACGGGACTGTCGAGCCGAATTTCGGCCGGTTCGATCCGGGCCACTTCGGAGATGGCCTTCTGAACGGTCAGCCAGATGTGGTCCTGCGTCTCCGGCTGCGCGGCAGACTGTGCGGTCATGTCTCAGCTCTCCTCGATGGCGCTGGGTTCTTGTGAGCCGGGCGGACGGAGAAGGACTTGCCGACGCCTCCGCGCAGTCCGCCGAGTCCGCGCGGCATGGGCAGGTAGTCCGGCTCCGGAATGTCGATCACCATTCCCACCGCCAGCCGGGCCGCCTTGAATCCGGCCACGTCCTTGTTGTGCAGCGCCAGTTCCTGATGGCGCCGGGCGTCGCCGTACGCGAGGAACGCGATCTCCGTGATGGTGTCGCCGGGCCGGACGGCATAGCGACTGCCGATGGCCGGCACCGGTGAGACGGCGGGGGGCGGCGGGGTGACCTGCGCTGCCGGGGTGACCTCGGCCGCCGGGACTTCGGCTGGCGGGGTGACGTCGCCGAGTGCGCCCGTGTCGAGGAGCACCGCGGTCCGGGCGCGCTGCTTCTTTCCCGAACTCGTCCTCGGCAGCGCCCCCTTGCGGATGACGGTGACGTCCCGGACGGGGATGCCGAACTGCGTCCGCACCCGCGCCGCGATCTCCTCGGCGAGCCCCGCGGGCGGGGGGTACGTCTTCGCCTCCGCCACGATGCGCACGGCCTCGGTGTCGCCGCGGCGCACCGCGACCGCCGCCGAGCCGCCCGGCCGCACCCCGGCCACCGACTCGACCTCCCGCTCGATGTCGTGCGGCTGGTGGTTGCGCCCGTTGACGATGATCAGGTCCTTGCTCCGGCCGGTCACATAGAGCTCCCCGGCCAGCAGGAACCCGAGATCGCCGGTGTGCAGACGGCCGTCCTTCCAGGTCCGGCCGGTCAGCTCCGCGTCCGCGTAGTACCCGAGCGCCATGTGGGTGCTGCGCACGGTCACCTCGCCCTCGTGGCCCTCGGGCAGCTCCCGCCCGTCCGCCGAGACGATCCGCACCTCGGTCCCGTCCAGCGGGCGTCCGCAGGAGGCGAGTTCGATCGCCTCGCCGCCGGCGGCGACGGGGACGGCGAGGCGCTCCTCGGCCAGGCGGCGGGCGTCCACCACCGTCGTGGCGAGCCCGCCCGGCGCCGGGGCGACGGACACCGCGAGGGTCGCCTCGGCCATGCCGTAGCAGGGCCGCAGGGCCTCGGCGCGGAAACCGCTGCCCGCGTAGGCGGCGGCGAAGCGCCGCAGCGTGCCGGTCGACACCGGCTCGGCGCCGCAGCCGGCGATCCGCCAGGCCGACAGGTCCAGGCCCGTGGGCGGGGCGACGGCGGCCTTGGCGGCGAGCAGCCCGTAGGCGAAGTTCGGGGCGAAGGAGATGGTGCCGCGCACCTCGCTCATCAGCCGCAGGAAGCCCAGCGGGTCGCGCACGAACCGCATCGGCGACTGGTACCAGGTGCTGGTCTGGGTGAGCAGAGGCGTGAAGATCTTTCCGATCAGCCCCATGTCGTGATGGACGGGCAGCCACGACACACCCCGGTCGGCGTCCGGGTCCACGGCGAGGGCCGCGGACAGGGCCCGTACGTGCCGCAGCAGCCGCCCGTGCTCCACCGCGACCCCCTTGGGCCGGCCGGTGCTGCCGCTGGTGAACTGGATGAGGGCGAGGTCCTCGGGGGCGGGCGGCGCGCTCGACGGACCGGGGCGTGCCCCGGTCAGCGCCTCGAAGGGCAGCACGCGGCAGGGCAGCTCCAGCTCCCGCAGAGAGCCGGTGAAGACCTCCTCGGTGAGGCACACGGACGCACCGGAGGCCCGGCACAGCCGACGAAGGTGGTCGCGGTAGGCGTCCTGGTGGCTGGTGAACGAGGGCGGTGCGGCCGGCACGGCGACGAGGCCCGCGCGCAGCGCCGCCCCGAGGGCGAGGACGAAAGGCCGGGCGCCGGCCATGAGCAGGACGACCCGGTCACCGGGGGACAGACCCAGCGCGGCCCAGCGCAGCGCGAGCGTCTCGGTGCGGTCGGCCAGTTCGGCGTAGGAAACCGTCTCCTGGTGCTGGTCCCCGGGGAAATGCAGTGCGCGGTCGTCGCGTCTGCAGGACGCGAGAATGTCCGCGAAGGTCGCGCTCTCGGCCAACGAGATTCGCCCCCTGTCGTGGTGAGTGCCGCAAGGAATGTCGTTGAACAGCGGCCGAAAGAAGTGGCGTGAAGAGCCCCGAAATCCGGGGTGAAATGTTTCGGCGAGCAGGTCGTGCCCGGCCTGTGGCGCCGCCGAGGGCGGTGTGCCGGCATCGACCGGCCGCGCCACGAATGCCGCCCAGCATCGGACGCGAATGACGGGCTGTCAACCCTCGTCTTATGGACGGCGGAGTGGCGGAAAAGCGTCGTTTCAGGGCGCGGGAACCGGCCGGAGGACGGCGAGGACGTGGCGAGGACAGTACGAGGACGAAGCCGCCGAGGATGGTCCACCGAAAGCACCACGAGTTGCACGCACGACTCCGACGAGCGCTTCGGGAATCATGGAAAGGACGTGACCTCGCGATGACCGAGACTCAGATCGGTCCCTCGGGTTCAGCTGTGGCCATTGCCGGCGACGCGATAGTCCCCGATGACATCAAGGACGACATCACGCAATTCATGCAGGACGGTTTCATCGGTCCGGTCAAGCTCTACGAACCGGACGAGGCCGCCGAGATCCTGCGCGAGGTACGCGTCAAGAACCAGGACACCACCCACTCGGTGTTCCAGAACAGCATGAACTACGACCGGCACCTGGACATCCCGGAGCTGTCGCGGCACGTCACGCACCCGACGATCCTCAAGTACCTGAACGCCATCCTGGGGCCGGACGTCCTGTCGTGGCGCACCGAGTTCTTCGCCAAGTTCCCCGGCTCCCGGGGCACCGAGTGGCACCAGGTCCGCGACTACAGCTACGCCACCGGCAAGCCCCAGCTGCTGCCGACGGAGACGGACTGGAACGCGTACATCGACATCACGGTGTGGACCACCTTCACCCCGGCGACCAAGCGCACCGGCTGCATGAAGTTCGTCCGCGGCTCGCACCGGGAGCGCATCTTCGACGAGAGCAAGTCGCCGGCGCGCGGCCGTGAGCAGCGCTACGACACCGACCACGTCACCACGTTCACCAAGGAGACGGGCTTCTACGGCTACGACTTCTCCGACTTCGCCGTGGACCCGAACTGGGAGCCGCGCCCCGAGGACGTCGTCGAGGTGGAGATGCAGCCCGGCGAGGCGCTGATCTTCACCGCCTCCTGCGTGCACGGCTCGCTGCCCAACATCACCGACCGCGAGACCCGGTTCGCGATCACCTCGCGCTATGTGCCGACGCACGTCCGCGTCTACCCGGACCAGGACTCCTACACCGCGCACGGCCAGGACTTCGATCTCGCGAACTACGGCGCCGTCGTGGTCTCGGGGCGCGACACCTACGGCCACAACCGGCTGCGGACGACCAACGCCCACGGTGAGCCGTTCGCCGTCAAGAACACCCACTGATTCGCCTGTGCCCGGCACGGTGATCCGGCCGGCGACGGCAGAGAGGACACAGCGTGATTCAGCAGAAGATCAGCAAGATCTGGGAAGACGCCCTCAAGCTCGACGACATCGCTGACGACGACGACTTCTTCGCCCTCGGGGGACACTCGCTCATCATGGCCGAGATCCAGGGGGCGATCACCAAGGAGCTCGGGGTCGAGGTGCCGATGGACGAGCTGTTCCGGCACTCCACGATCAGGAGCATCTCCGACCACCTCGAGTCCCGGGTCGCGGTGTCCTGACACCCGCCCACGACCGCGCGGGGGACACCGGGAGGCACCGGTGTCCCCCGCGGGGCGCGCTGCGACGCATTTCAGCGCATCGATGCATCGTTGTTCGAGCTGTCGAACGGAAGGATCAGCCGGTGGAACTCTCCTCGCGGGGCGCGAAGATGGGCGGCCTGTCGGGCATCCGCAGCATCATGGAGGACATCGCCCTCGCCGCGTCCGGCACCTCCGGCGGAACCTGGGTCAATCTGAGCCCGGGCAACCCGGCGGCCATCGAGGAGGTGACCGGCACCTGGCGCCGGCTGCAGGAGGAGTCGCTGGCCCGGCGCTTCGCCGAGAGCAGCGGCCGGTACGGGCCCTCACGCGGCTCCGACCAGCTCGTCGACACGATCGTGCGCTACTTCAACCGCCGCTACGGCTGGGACATCACGGCGGAGAACGTCCTGGTCGGCGCCGGCTGCCAGATGCTGGCGTTCATGGCGACGTGCGTCTTCACCGGCCCGTACCCGGACGGCGACCGGCGCCTGGTCCTGCCGTCCGTCCCCGACTACACCGGTTACCAGGGACTGAGCATGGACGAGGGCGGCATCGTCGGGGTCGCTCCCGGAGTGGAGCTCCTCGACGACCGTCTCTTCCGCTACACCTTCGACCTGGAGGCGGTGCGCCGGCAGCCCTCGATGGGGATGATGCTGGTCTCCAGCCCCGGCAACCCCACGGGCCGCAGCATCCGGGCGGACGCGCTGGCCGGACTGATGGAGATCGCCGAGGAACGCGACGTCCCGCTGTTCCTGGACCACGCGTACGGCGATCCGTTCCCCGGGGTGGCCCAGACCTCGGTGGATCCGCCGCTGCACCCCCATGTCATCAACTGCTTCACCCTGTCCAAGGCGGGCGTCCCCGGCGAGCGGCTCGGATTCGCCATCGGCCCGCGGGAGGCGATCGACGCGATGCTGTCGTTCACCGCCAACTCCCATCTGCACGCCCCGCAGCTGATCCAGGCGACCGCACAACGGGCGATCGCCTCGGGCGCCCTCGACCGGCTCACCACCGAGGTGATCCGGCCGTATTACCGGAACAAGCGCCTGGTGGCCGAAAAACTGCTGCACGAACTGCTGCCCGACACGGTCGACTGGCGGCTGCACGCGACCGAGGGCGGAATGTTCTGCTGGCTGTGGATCGACCACGACTGGTTCGACGACCTGGTCCTGTACGAAGCGCTCAAGCGCAAGAAGGTCTTCGTCGTCCCGGGCCGCCACTTCTTCGTGCCGCCCTTCGACACGCCCTTCCTCGCGGAGCACGCCACCCGCTGCGTGCGCCTCAGCCTGAGTCCCGACGAACCGGTGATCGCCGAGGGGATCCGGCGCCTCGCCACGGCACTGGAGGAGATGCGCGGTGCGCACTGAAGACGTCCGCAGGGACGGCCTGGTCCTGCGCGCCGCCGTCTGCGGGGACGACGACCGGCCGGCCGTGCTCTTCGTCAACGCGGTGGGCATGGAGAACGCCCTCCTCGCCGGTCTGGGCGAGCACTTCCGTGCCCACGGGCTGAACCTCGTCACCTGGGAACTGCGCGGCAGCCCGGGGCCCGAGGGCCCGGCGGCCGCCACGCTGGAGGACCATGTCGCGGACGCCCTGGCCGTCCTGGACACCCTCGGGCTCACCCGGGTCCATGTGGCCGGCTGGTGCACCGGTGCCTCGATCGCGCTGTTCGCCACCCGTGCGCTCGGCGCGCGTGCCCTGTCGTTCACCTCGGTCGACGGCGCCCTGCTGTTCGACGGGGTTCCAGGGGCGCGGCTCGGCAACGCGGTGTTCGACATGTGCGCGAAGATCGCCGCGGACACCGGCCGCGCCGGTTTCTACCACGAGGCGGTACGTCCCCGGGGCAACGAGTCCGCGGTGCTCGGCGTCTTCGACGAGGAGCTGACGGTCATGCTCACCCGCCCCTACCGGCGCGACGTCGCGACGCTGACCAGGTTCGCCTCGGGAATCCACGCGACCTGCGACTACGACCCGGCCGCGGCCTGTGCCCGGTTGTCCGTCCCGTCGCTGTTCATGGCCCGCGAGGACGACGAGATGGTGGGCCACCGCAACGCGCGCCGGGCGGCCGAGGCGGTCGCCGGGGCCCGGCTGTCGGTGCTGCCGAAGGGCGGCCACTACGCGCTGTTCACCGATCCGGCCGGTTCGGCGGCCGAGATGGCCGCGTTCATGCACGCCGTGGCCCGCACCGGGACCGGGGCGCCGGCCGCCTGAAGGCCACGGCCCGCTCGCGCTCGCCGCCCTGTGCCTGAGCCCCCGGCGCGCCCGGCCCGTCAGCTCCAGGGGCTCTCGGAGCGGCGGCGCTTGGGCTTGGGCGCGAGGATCTCGACCGGTCGCCGGCGCAGGTGCTCGTAGACCAGCGAGGCGTGCAGGTCGGCGACCGACGGGAACTGCGCGATGCGGTCCAGCACGAAATCCTCCAGATGCTGCGGGTCCTGGACGGCCACCAGGACCTGGAAGTCGTTGCTGCCCGACACCACGAACACGTCGAGGACCTCGCTGAGGCCGAGCGCGAACTCGCGGAACGACTCCACGGCATGACGGCTCTTGGGGTGGATCCGTACCGCGATCATCGCCTTCAGGCCACGCCCCAGTGCGTCCAGGTTCACCTCGGCGGTGTATCCCGTGATCACCTCGTTCTGCTGCAGTCCCTTGACGCGTTCCAGGCAGGTGGAGTCGGCGATCCCGAGGGTGCGGGCGAGCTCCCGGTTGGAGCGGCGCGCATTCTTCTGAAGCTCCAGCAGCAGGCCCTGGTTGATCTCATCAAAATTCGGCATGACCTCCAAGCTACCGCAGGAGTTTCGGGGCTGGTGGAAAGAAGCTGCAAGAGCTGCCAGGCTTTCTGCTGTATCCGCCAAGGTGCGCGAACCCGCTGCCGCGGGTCGGCTCGGCTGTCCGGACTCCCCCCGGCCCCCCTCGAGCAGAAAGGCGATCATGACCACGCAGCCCACGCAGAGTCCCTGGCTGCCGTTCGGCACCGCCGACCACGCGGACATCCGGCTGCTCTGCCTGCCGCACTCGGGTGCGGGGGCCTCGGCCTACCGGGCCTGGGGCGCCGGCCTGCCCGACTGGATCGGCCTCTGCCCGCTCCAGCCGCCGGGCCGCGAGACACGCAGGCACGAGGCCCCGTTGAGCGAGGCAGGCCCGCTGGTGGCCGCGCTCGCCGAGGACGTCGCCACCGCCGTCCGCGCCCCGTACGCCGTCCTGGGCCACAGCACCGGGGCCATCGCCGCGTTCGAGCTGTGCCGGCGACTGCGGCGGATCGGCGCGCCGGAACCGGCCCACCTCTTCGTCGCCGGGCGCCGTGCCCCTCAGATCGCGGAACGCTCCTCCCGGCTGGGCGAACTGACCATCGAGGAGCTGGCCGACGTCCTGCGCCGGCACGGCGGCACCCCCGACTGGGTCCTCGACGACCCGGGGATGCTGCGGATGCTCCACCCGCTGCTCACCGCCGACTTCGCGGTCAGCGAGGCCTACGCGTACACACCGGAACCACCGCTGGACATCCCGATCACCGCCTTCGCCGCGACCGACGACCCGAGGGCGGGGGTGGCCCAGCTGGCCGCCTGGCAGGCGCAGACCACGGGGACGTTCACGCTGCACGAGCTGCCCGGTGACCACTTCGCCGTCCTCGCGCACGCCGACCGGGTGCACGCCGCTGTCGCCGCCGCCCTGCGAGGGGTGTGACGGCCGGGCGCCGGCCCCGCCGCGCCCGCCACTGGACATCGAACACGAACGAGAGTGATCCGACATGAAGAACAAGACGCTCGGAGCCTATGGGTGGCTGCTGTTCACCATGGTGCTGTGGGGCAGTGCCTTCCCGTCGTCGAAGTACGCGGTGGAGCATCTCCCGCACGAGGTCGCGGCCTTGTTCCGGTTCGGCGGGGGCGCCCTGGTGCTGTTACTGATCACCGCCGTCCGGCGGTCGCAGCAGGCCCCGCCGCTCAGGGCCGTCATAGGCGCCTGCGTGGCCGGTCTCGTCGGCGTCTTCGGCTACAACGCCCTGTTCTTCTGGGGCGTCACCATGGCTCCGGCCAGCGACGGCGGCGTCATCTTCCCCGCGTTGACCCCGGTCATCACCACCGCCGCCCTGATCCTCGCCGGACGCGAGTCGGCGCGGCCGGTGCGCATCCTCGGCCTCGTGGTGGGCGTCGGGGGCGCGGCGCTGTTCTTCGTGACGACCAACGCCCATGGCACAGGCGGCGCCGACCGGCTGACGGGCGACACCATCTTCCTCGTCGGTGCCGCGGTCTGGTCCCTGTACACGCTGCTCAACCGCAAGCTGGTGATCGGCATGGACCCGGTGCAGGCGGTGATGTACGCGACCGTCGCCGGTTCCGTGGCGCTCGCGGTCATGGCGGCACCGGAGTTCGGCGACGTCGCCTGGAGCGGCCTGTCCGGCGGCTTCTGGGTCAACGCCGTCTACCTCGCCATCGGTCCGACCGCCGTCGCCTACCTGCTGTACGTGCGCGGGATCCGCGACGTCGGCGCCTCCACGGCCTCGGTGATGATGTTCGCCGTCCCGCTGTTCAGCACCCTGTTCTCGTTCATGTTCCTCGGGGAGTCGTTCACCTGGACGCAGGGCGCCACCGCGCTGCTCATGATCGGCGGCGCGTTCATCGCGGTGATCAGCGGACACCGGTCCGCTCCGGCGACACCCGCGGGCGACGAGGACGGGGCCGGGGACGGCGACAAGGACGGGGACGGCGAGGCTCTGGTCGAGACCGGCGCGCGATGACGCACCGGCCCCGCACACGGCACACCAAATCACCAGTCCATTTCCGGAAACGATCCTGGAACGGCCATCGACGTTTGGGAGGTTCGGGGGTCCGGTGTTGGAATTTCGCATTCTGGGTCTGCTCGAGATGTGGTACCACGGAGAACACTTACCGGTGTCCGGCAGAAAACGGCAGATGGTTCTCAGCGCCCTGCTGCTCGCCGACGGCAAGCCGGTCCCTCTGAACCGTCTGATCGACGCCGTCTGGGAGCACCGGGCGCCGATCACCGCCGCCAAGCAGATCAGAAACGCCGCCTCCGATCTGCGCAAACTCCATCCTGAGCTCGCCGAGCGGCTCACCCTGGTGGGAGACGGCTACCGGCTGAGGCTGGACGGGTGCCGCCTCGATTCCGACCGCTTCGTGGAACAGACCTCCCGCGCCCGGGAATTGCGCAAGGCCGGACGCCTCGAGGAAGCGCGGGAGGAATTCCACGGGGCCCTGCTGCTGTGGCGCGGTGCCGCACTGACCGGGCTGACCAGCCCGGTGCTGCGCGCTCAGATCGCCGGGCTCGACGAATTGCGCCTCGCGGTCATGGAGGAACGGATCGAGCTCGACATCGCGCTGGGCGACCACGAGTCGGTCATCGGGGAACTCTCCGCATGGGTCGCGGAGAATCCGCTGCGCGAGCGGCTCGTCGCCCAGTTGATGATGGCGCTCTACCGCTCCGGGGCGCAGGCGCGTGCGCTCACCGTGTACGAACAGACGCGCCGGGTCCTCAAGGAGGAACTCGGCGTCAGCCCCGGGGCGGAACTGCAGGAACTCCACCGGCACATCCTGCTCAGCGACCTTCCCGCCGCGCCCCGCACCCTGCCCGTCGCCCGGTACAACAACCTGCCGGCCGGGGCCGTGCACTTCACCGGCCGGGTTCGGGAACGGCGGCTGCTGAGCGACGTGGTGCACCGCCACGGGGCGGGCGGCCACTCGTACTCCGCCGCCCCGCCGGTCATCGCGATCGACGGCATGCCGGGCAGCGGCAAGACGGCCCTGGCCTTGCACGCCGCGCACGAGTTCACGCCGCTGTACCCCGACGCGCAGCTCTGCGTCGACATGGCGGCCTGCGCGGTGGAGGACCGGCCGCTGGACCCGAAGGCCGCCCTCGGTGTCCTGCTGTCCGGCCTCGGGGTGCCGCCGGACTCCGTACCGGTGGGGGTGGAGGAACGCGCCGCGATGTGGCGCCGGCTCCTCGGCGACCGCCGTGCGCTGATCCTGCTCGACAACGTCGCCGACACCCAGCAGATCGTGCCGCTGCTGCCCGGCGCACCGCACTGCCTGACCATCGTGACCAGCCGCACCCGGCTGACCGACCTCATGGCCACCTGCCAGCTGACGCTCCAGGAGATGTCCCTCACGGAGGGCCGGGAGCTGTTCGGCCGGATCGTCGGGGACGAGCGGGTGCGTCAGGAGCGCGACGCCGTGGATCTCGTCGTCGAGGTGTGCGGCGGTCTGCCGCTCGCGATCCGGCTGGCCGCGGCCAAGCTGCGGCACCGCCCCTCCTGGTCCGTCGCGTACCTCGCCTCCCGGCTCGCCACCGGCAGGCAGCCGCTGCGCCTGCTCGAAGCGGAGGACGGCGGCCTGACCGAGGTGTTCCGCCAGTCCTACGAGGGCCTGACCCCCAGTCAGCAGCGCGTCTTCCGGCTGCTCGGCCGGCTCCCCGGCGACCACATCGAGACACACAACGTCGCCGGTCTCGCCGGGCTGTCCCTCATGCACGCCGACACCCTCCTCGAGTCGCTCGTCGACGCCCATCTGCTCACCACATCCACCCCGGGGCGCTATGTGGTCCACGAACTGCTGCACGCGTACGCCGTCCAGCTCGCCGGAGAAGCGGCCCTGGACCCCGTCCCGCACCGGTCCGGCCTCCGCGCCGAGCCGGTGCAGGCCGTGCCCTGCCCGTGAGAGCGCGGCGACACGGCCCGCAAGCCTGCCTCGGAACCCTCCGGGGCACACACCCGAACCATCTCTCATCGCATTGGAGTCATGAGTGAGGAGCACAATCGTCCTGGTCCTTCGCGATCCGGAATCGGCCGCGGTGAACCTCCGCAGCGAGGCCTGGGGTGCGTACCTGTGCCGGCTGCGTTCCGCCGAGGGCGCGGACGCGACGGTGGCCACGGGCGCCGCGAGTTCCGGTGAGGCGGTGACCAGGCTCGCCGAGGCGGCGACGCTGGTCGGTACCGACAACGAGGTGCGCTACGTCCCGACCCGTGCAGCCCGCGACCGGGTGGCCGCCGACGACGACGGCGCCTGGCCGCAGTCCACGGTGTCCCGTCATCGCAAGCTGATCCGCCGGTCCGTCGGCGCCCTCTTCGAGTTCCCCCTCGAGCCCCGGGCCGAGACCGGCCCCGACGAGCCGGCGTCGCTCACCACCTTCGTCACCGACTGGACGGGACTGCCCAGCTCCTGTGCTGTCGCCGTGCACCCCGGCCACCCGCTGAGCACCGGTCTCGGCCCGGGCGAGCACGCCGCCTTCACCGGACGCTTCTGCCGCCATCCGCTCACCGGCGACCTGCTGCCCATCTGGGTGGGCGACTGGGTGAAGCCCGAGTTCGGCACCGGAGCGGTCCTCCTCAACCCCGGGCACAACCTGCCCGACCTGGAGTTCTGCCGCAAGGTCGGCCTCCCCGTCCGGTTCTCGCTGGCGCCGAGGGACTACGACGGCTCCCCGGCGGACTGGGTGAAGCCGCCCTACATCAAGTCCGGCCACGCCTACCGGTCCGGCTCCGCGGACGGACTGCCCTTCGACGAGGCCAAGAACGTGTACTTCGCCGCCGTCGCCGAACGGGGACTGGTCGTGGAGCACACCGACTCCGGCATGGGCACCTTCCGCATCGCCACGGTGACCCCCGAGGGCGGTACGGACGTGCCGTGGGACCCGCGCCGCCGGACGGTGGCCCGCACAGACGCCGACGACGGACCGACGCTCGGCCTGGACGTCTCCGGTGTGCTCAGCGCGGTGGAGGAGCACGTGCGCTCCGCCGACCTCACCGTGGTCACCCCGTCCACCCGGGTCGAGGACGACCTGCTGGCACTGCGGCTGCTGCTGGCCGAACCGGGCCTCGCGCCCGAGGGCAAGAACGCCCCCGAGGTCGTCGTCGTGGGCAACGCCCAGCCGGCCAAGGGCACGGACCCGGACACCCCGCAGGAGGTACTGAGCCTCGCGCTCCTGGTCAACGCCGCCCCGCTGGACACCCTCTCGGTCAAGCCCCAGCACATCGAGCCCTCCCAGCGTTTCCTGACGGTCCACGAGGCCCTCTGCGCCCGCGACCTCACCGCGGGGCCGGAACGCTCCGGCGAGGTGTCCAAGGCCGCCGGTCAGATCAAGGGCCTGCTGACCCGGCAGGACCTCAAGCAGGCCTTCACCCAGCTGTACCGGCTGCAGAAGAACCTGGCGAAGAGCGAGACCCTCAGCGAGCAGGACGCCGTGTGCTACGCGGCTCTCGCGCACGTCCTCGCGGGCGTGGCCACGCCGTTCGGCCAGGAGGCGCTGAACAGCGCCTGGGCGGCCGTCTGACGGAGCGCGGGGGAGGCGGGGGCCAGGAGCGGTCCTGCCACCGCCTCCCCGCGACGGGCACGTCCGGCGCGTGGCCAGTTCCTCGGTGACCGCGCGCGCTCCGCGAGTGTCCTACCCGTCGCCTTCCTTCCGGGAAGAGAGATCGACCAGGGAGCGGGGCTCGTCCCGCCGGGCCGGACCGCCGGGCCTCGACGCCTCCGACGGCCGGTGGAAGCGGTCCAGCAGGGGTCCGGTCATCACCGTCGTCACGATCGCCATCACGACCATGGCGGTGAACAGTTGACCGTCGAGGACACCGAGGCCCAGACCGACATTGAGGATGACCAGCTCCGTCAGCCCGCGGGCGTTCATCAGCACACCGAGCACGGCCGCCTCCTGCCCCGTGGCTCCTGTCAGACGTGCTGCGCCCGCCGCCCCGAGGAACTTGCCGGCGACCGCGACCACGAGCACGGCCAGCAGGATGACCGCGCCGTGGCCGCCGAGACCGCCGACGTTCACCGACAGACCCGTGACGACGAAGAAGACCGGCAGCAACAGCAGGCTGGCCTGCTCGATCCGCTCGGGTACCTCGGGAGCGCTCGCGTCGACCTGCGCGCGAGGGACCACGGCACCGAAGGCGAACGCCCCGAACACGGCGTGCAGTCCGACGGCCTCGGTGGCCCAGGCACTCACCAGGAGGCCGACGACCAGCACGGCATGGGTGACCATGCTGCCGGACCATGTGCGCTCCGGTGCCAGGGCCCAGACCAGGGCGGGGCGGACGACCCAGACCAGACCGGCCAGCATCGCGGCCGAGACGATCGCCATGCGCGCGAGCGGCCAGGGACCGGTGCTGTTGGCCAGTGCCACGACCACCGCGAGGATGATCCAGGCCAGGAAGTCCTGGATCGCCGCGCAGGCCACCGCCACGGCGCCCGTACGGTCCTTGTGCAGGCCGCGTTCGCTGATGATCCGGGCCAGGACCGGGAAGGCGGTGATGGACATCGCCGCTCCCAGGAAGAGGGCCGGCACGAGCAGACCGTCCGTCTTCATGTCCGAACGGTCCAGCCAGGGGGCCAGGGCCACCGCCAGCCCCGCCCCCAGGGCGAACGGCAGCGCCACCGAGCCGAGCGACACGGCGGTGATCCGGCGGCCCAGATGGCGCAGATGCGAGGTGTCGAACTGGTAGCCGATGCCGAACATGAAGAGCACCAGCCCGAGTTGGGACAGCACTTGCAGATACGGCCTGACGTCCTCGGGGAAGAACAGATCGACCGGGTTGCCCGGCAGCAGGCCCAGCAGGCTGGGCCCGAGCACGACACCGGCGACGATCTCGCCGACGACGACCGGTTGCCGGACCCGCTGGGCGAGTCTGGCGAAGACGAACGCCGCGGCCAGCACCAGCGCCAGTGCGCTCAGCAGACCCGCCGAGATCCCGGGCGCGGGGGCGGCGGCGAGGGTGAGTGTTGCCAAGGTCCGACTCTCCCATGTCGAAGGACGGAAGACGCTCCGAGCGGGGCTAGCTCCTCGCGTCTGCCATGGGGGCGTTCTGCTGAAGGCTGCCCGCCAGGGCCTTGCGGTCGATCTTGCCGTTGGGGTTCAGCGGGAAGGTCTCCCGCGTGACGAACTGCTGCGGCACCATGTTCCGCGGCAGCGTCCCGAGCAGATCGCGGCGCAGCGCACGCTCGTCGAACCGGTCCGCCGCGGGGATCACCAGGGCCACGAGGCGAGTGTCGTTCTTCCCCGAGTGCACCGGCACCACCACCACGTCCCGCACGTCCTGATGGCGGCGCACGGCGTGCTCGACGTCGCCGAGGTCGATGCGCATCCCGCGGATCTTCACCTGGTGGTCGAGGCGCCCGACGACCACGAGTTCACCGGACTCGGTCGCACAGCCCTGGTCACCGGTGCGGTAGAGCCGTACGGCCGTGCCGTCCCGTTCGACGGTGACGAACCTGGCCCGGGCCTCGGGGCCCGCGTTCAGATAGCCGGCCCCGACACTGACCCCGGAGATGCAGATCTCTCCCACCTCACCGGCCGGCAGCTCCTTCAGGTCGCCGTCCAGGATGTGGATCTCCGTGTTGTACACCGGGGGGCCCGCGGGCATCGGGCCTGCGGTGTAGGAGGCGTAGTCGACCATACGGTGCGAGGAGGCGACGTCCGTGCACTCGGCCACGCCGTACTGGTGCAGCAGCAGGCAGGTGTTGCCCTCGCGGGTCGCCCACTCGCGGACCCGCGCGGCGGACATCGGCTCGCCGCCGATGAAGACGTACCGCAGCCCGGTCAGGACGTCACCGCCCGTGTCCGTCTCGCGGTCGACCAGGAGATACAGCGTGCTCGGCGCGCAGTGCAGGGTCCGTACCCCCAACTCGCCGATGAGCCGGTAGGCCAGCGCCACGTCGAAACTCCGGCTCGGCAGCAGGTGCAGCGGCGCGCCGGTGAACAGCGGCGTCATCAGGCTGCGCTGACTGATGTCGAACCCGAAGGAGCTGACGAGGAGATTGGCCGACTCATGGTCCAGCCCGTACTCGACGGTGAGCCAGTTGAGCAGGTTGAACCAGCCCTCGTGGCGCACCGCCGTGGCCTTGGGCGTGCCCGTGGATCCGGAGGTGAAGACCACGTAGCACAGGTCGCCGGAGTCGATCGGCACCGACGGGTCCGTCGCCGCGAACCGTTCCAGTCGCAGCGCGGGATCCTCCATGTCGACGACCCTGCCGTGGAGTCCGTCCACGAGTGCCCGTGTCTGCGCGCCGGCCGCCACCATGCGCATCCCCGGCAACTGGGAGATCATCAGCCGCAGACGTTCCTCCGGGTAGGAGGGATCCAGCGGCACATATGCGGCGCCGGTCTTCAGGACGCCGAGGATGGTGGACACGAGCACGCTCGAGGAGCGGTCGATGCACACGCCGACCACCGAGCCGCGTGTGACGCCCGCCGAGGACAGATAGTGGGCCACCCGGTTGGCGCGGGCGTTGAGTTCCCCGTAGGTGAGCCGCTCGTCGCCGCAGGTGAGGGCCGTCCGGTGCGGATGCCGGGCGGCGTGCGACTCGAAGACGCGGTGCGCGATGCGCTCGTCCGGCAACGGGACCTTGGCGCCTGTCAAGACCATGTGATGTTCCTTGTCGGATCGATGCGGTGCGTCGGAAGGATGGGGTGCGTCGGCACGACGGGGTGCGTCGGATCGACGGGTGCGTCGGACGCCGCGGTGCGAGACCGGAGGGCGTCAGACGGCGCGCGTACGGTCGCCGTGGACGCGGTTGACGGCGTTCAGTACCGCCGAGGCGGCGGCGGTCGCCGGGTCGGGGTGGAGGCCCGCGGCGTGGACGGTGTCACCGGCGTACGTCAGATGCGCGTAGGCGGCGGTGCGGCCGTCGGGGGTCGGGTGGGCGGTGTGCGCGTGCAGCGTCACCTCGTGGCCGCCGGCCCGCAGCGCGGAGACGGTGGCGACGACGCGGTCCTCACCGGTGCCGGTGAGGGACGACTCCTCGCCGTCCGGCCCGGCGAGGAACAGCCGGACCGTGGTGGTGGCCGCGTCGGCCCGCTCCTCGGTGATGTCCTTCAGCAGCAGCCAGGACCGGGGCTCCAGATAGGTCTCGGTGAAGATGTCCCACAGGTGACGGGAGGTCAGCTCGGTGCCCGTGCGGTCGGTGACGGCCTGGACCGTGCGGGCGAACTCGACCCGCAGCGGCCGGGGCAGATCGAGGCCGTAGTGGGCCTTGAGGACCTGGGCGATCCCGCCCTTGCCGGACTGGCTGTTGACGCGCACGACCGACTCGTACGTCCGGCCGACGTCCTTCGGGTCGATGGGCAGATACGGCACCTGCCAGGGCAGGCTGCGCGGGCTGGTTCCCCGGGCCGCCGCCTGGTCGTCCAGGGCCGTCAGCCCCTTGCCGATGGCATCCTGGTGCGTGCCCGAGAACGCCGTGTACACCAGGTCACCGACGTAGGGGTGGCGGGCGTGGACGGGCATCTGGTTGCACTCCTCGACGGTGCGGCGCACCCGGTCGATGTCGGAGAAGTCCAGCTGCGGGTCGACGCCGTGGCTGAACAGGTTCAGGGCGAGGGTGGCCAGGCAGACGTTGCCGGTCCGCTCGCCGTTGCCGAACAGCGTGCCCTCGACGCGGTCGGCGCCCGCCATCAGGGCGAGTTCGGCGGAGGCGACCGCGGTGCCGCGGTCGTTGTGCGGATGGACGGAGAGGATCACCGACTCGCGGCGGTCGAGGTTGCGGGACATCCATTCGACCTGGTCGGCGAAGACGTTGGGAGTGTCGGTCTCGACCGTGGTCGGCAGGTTCAGGGTGACCGGGCGGTCCGGGGAGGCGTCCCAGGTGGCGACGACGGCGCTGGAGACCTCCAGCGCGAAGTCCGGCTCGGTGACGTTGAACGTCTCCGGCGAGAACTCGTAGCGGAGGTTCGCGTCCGGCATCGCGTCGGCCAGCCGGGCCACGTGGCGCGCGGCGTCGAGCGTGTACGACTTCAGCTCCTGCGGTGACATCCGAAATACCACGTCGCGCCAGAGGCACGCGGTGGCCAGACACAGGTGCACCACGGCACGCCGTGCGCCGCGCAGGGACTCGAAGGTCCGCTCGATCAGTTCCGGGCGGGCGGGAGTGAAGACGACGATCGTCACGTCGTCGGGCACCCGGTCCTGGCGGATCAGCTCGCGGACGAAGGAGAACTCCGCCTCGCTGGCCGCCGGGTAACCGACCTCGATCTCCTTGAACCCCAGACTCACCAGCAGGTCGAACATCCGGCCCTTGCGCTCGGCGTCCATCGGATCGGCCAGTGCCTGGTTGCCGTCCCGCAGATCCACCGACGCCCACAGCGGGGCGTGCCCGATCACCTGTCCCGGCCAGTCCCGGGGCGCCGCCGTCCGCGGCACCCGGTCGGTCGCCCGGCCGTACCGCTCGAACGACATCCCCGAGCCGCGCTGCGCGTTCCACCACGGCTGCCCCGCCGCACGCGCACCGTCGCCCGCCGCCCGTGCTCCCTCGTCCGTACCCCGCGTCCCGGCCCCGGCCATACGCAATCAGCCTCCCTGAGCGATCCTTGACTCGACAACCGACCCGTCGACCGTCACCCCCGGCGTCCTCATCGCGTCCTCGGGCCATCCTCATTCCGGGGTCCGGCCGGCCGGTCCGGGGCGACGCGGCCGAAATGTCACGCACGGCGGAACGACCGAGTGCGCCCGAAGGGCGGAGAAGTCCCGGAACCGGCGGCAGGCAAGACGCCGGGCCCGCCGGAATTCAGCCATCTTTGCGAGGTCCGGTACCGCCCCGCACGTCCTGCGTGTTTGCCTGTCGACAGTGCCACCGGCAGAAGCGTGACGACCTGCGCAATCTCACTCCGTGAAAAGGTCCTTACCAATTCTCTGCAGGGAAAGTAGGCTCCTGGCGTGTTGTCGGAGCGCTATTTGACCAACTGTTCTCAAAAGGCTCGTAAAACGGGGGTGTCGTGGTGGAGTTCCGCATTCTCGGACCATTAGAGGTGCGTGCCGAGCATCATGAATTACACGTGTCAGGAGCCAAGCGGCAGGCGGTGCTCGGGGCGCTGCTGCTCGCCGACGGAAGCCCGGTGTCCATCGACCGTCTGATCGACATCGTGTGGGGGCCCGAGGCTCCGCCCACGGCCGCCAAGCAGATCCGCAACGCCATCTCCGACCTGCGCCGGATCCTCCCCGGGCTCGGCGAGGTCCTGCAGCTCGCGGGCGACGGCTACCGACTGGCGCTGGACGGCTGCCGCGTGGACGCGAGGCGGTTC
This sequence comes from Streptomyces sp. NPDC052012, assembly GCF_040689265.1. Lineage (NCBI taxonomy): Bacteria > Bacillati > Actinomycetota > Actinomycetes > Kitasatosporales > Streptomycetaceae > Streptomyces > Streptomyces sp. NPDC052012. Next base: position 34,661 of record NZ_JBFAXA010000035.1, on the reverse strand, counting down.
ACCCGCCGCGCCGCCGAAGCCCGTCAGCATCTGGCGGAAGGCCGCCGCGAGCAGGCTCTCGACGGATTCCGGGCCGCCCTCGCCGACTGGCGCGGCCCGGTCCTCGGCGGTCTCGACCGGCCGGCGCTCCAGGCGCAGATCGCGGCGCTCGACGAACTGCGACTGGTGGTCATGGAGCAGCGCGTCGAGCTGGAACTGGAGACGCGCAACGAGAAGTCAATTCTCGGTGAACTCTCCGTGTGGGTGAACGACCACCCGCTGCGCGAGCGTCTGGTGGCTCAGTTCATGCTCGCACTGCACCGTTCCGGAGCCCAGGCCCGCGCCGTCACGGTTTTCGAGCGGACCCGTCGCATTCTCAGGGAAGAACTCGGCGTCAGTCCGGGAACGGAACTCCAGAAGGCGCACCGTCTCATTCTCGGGGGAATTCCGCGCGCTACGCCCAAAAAGAACATCTCGTTCAGCCGCAACAATCTGCCGGCCGTCGCGGCGCACTTCACCGGCCGGGCCCGGGAACAGCGGATCATGCAGGAGGTGGGCCGCTCCGCGCAGACCAGGCCCCCGGCACGGGGATCCGGTCCCGAGATCATCGCGATCGACGGCATGGCGGGCATGGGCAAGACCACTCTGGCCCTGCGCGCCGCACACCGGTTGACGCCCCTGTACCCGGACGCCCAGCTGTTCGTCGACCTGCAGGGCCACGCTCCGGCGGGCGGCCCCCGGGAAGCGGGCGCGGCGCTGGCGATGCTCCTGTCGGAACTGGGCGTGCCGCCCGAGGGCATTCCTCGCGGACTGGAGGAACGTGTCGCCGTCTGGCGCCGCATGCTCGCCGGTCGCCGGGCGCTGATCGTCCTCGACAACGTCACGGACACCAACCAGGCCCGCCCCCTGCTGCCGGCCGCCCCCGGCTGCCTCACCGTGGTGACCAGCCGGAACCGGCTGATGAATCTCATGGCGAGCTGTCATCTGACGTTGCAGGAGATGTCCCAGTCCGAGGGGCGCGCACTGTTCGGCAAGATCGTCGGCGACGACCGGCCGCTGAGGGAGCCGGGCGCGGTCGAGGACGTGGTGGAGCTGTGCGGCGGCCTGCCGCTCGCGATCCGGCTCGCCGCGGCCAAACTCCGCCACCGTCCCTCCTGGTCCGTCGCCTACCTGGCGTCCCGTCTCAGGGTGGGCAGACAGTGGATGGTCACCCTGGAGGCGCAGGGGGACAGCCTCGCCGAGGTGTTCCGCCAGTCCTACCGGGGGCTCGGCGAGGACCAGCGGCACATCTTCCGCCTGCTCGGCCATGTGCCCGCCGGCGCGATCGACGCGCGGGTCGTCGCCGCGATCGCCCGCCTGTCGGTGCCGCACGCCGAGCGGCTCCTCGAATCGCTGGTCGACGCCCATCTGCTGAGCGCGTCCGGACCCGATCGCTACGCCATCCACGAGCTGCTGCACTCCTACGCCGCGCAGCTCGCCGAGGAGGAACCGCCGCTGCTTGCGGAGCCCTCCGCCGAGATCCTCAGCACGTGACACCGCACTCGCGGAGCACATGAGGACGCTCCGAGGACGGGCTGAGGACGACGACGGCGACGCTTCATCAGGTGACCTCGAGTCACGGGATCCGGTGCCGTCCGCGTGCCGTTCGCCCGGTGTCGTCGGAGCAGGTGTGCCCTCGGGGCACGTACGAGAGGAAGCATGTGGGATCACAGCGTCTGACCGTGACGGACACCGGCCACCCGGCGGTCCTTCCCCTGGTGCCGGGTGTCGTCGACGGCGTCGTCGCCGCGGTGACCGACACGGACGGCAGCGTCGCCCTGCAGATCAGGATCAAGTTCCCCGGCGCGGGTCACGACCGCAGCGACCGGATCGAGGTGGTCCTCGAGCCGGAGCACCGGGAGGCACTCACCCAGGTGCTGCTGGCCGCCGCGCGGCCGGCCGGCGCCCCCGTCCACCACCTCCCGCTGATTCCCTGCTCGGTCGGCGTCGGCGCGTAGTCCCGCTCGCTCACGGAAGGGCTTGAGATGGAGACCCTGGAGACAGTGCTGACTCGGCGCAGCGTCGGCCGTCTCACCGAGCCTGCCCCCGACGACGGGGAGCTGCTCGCCCTGGTGGAGGCCGCGATGACCGCCCCCGATCACGGCAGGCTGCTGCCCTGGCGACTGATCACTCTGCGCGGCGAGGAACGCGCCGAACTGGGCAGGACGTTCGCGGCGCGGGCGGGAGACGACCCCCTCGCCCGCGAGCGGGCCGCCGCCAAGCCGCTGCGCGCGCCGCTGCTCATCGCCATCGTCTTCTCGCCCGTGGCTCACCGCACCGTTCCGCGCTGGGAGCAGCTGGCGTCGACGGTGGCGGCGATCCACACCCTGACCCTGCTGCTGCACGACCGCGGCTACGCGTCCATCTGGCGCACCGGCTCCCTCACCCGGGACACAGCGGTGCGCACCCTGCTCCGGCTGGACCCGGGCGAACAACTGCTGGGCTGGCTGTACACGGGGACCGCCGTCGCCGCCCCGCCCCCGCGCCGGCTGCCGGACCCACGTGCCCGGATCCGGACGCTCAGCCAGATCGAGGTGCCGCACCTGCAGGTGGAGGCCTGCTGCTGAGGCCGTACCCCTGATGCTGCGTCACCACCCCGAGCTCGTGGCCGGCCGGTCCGGTCACGTGTGCCCATGCCCGACGAGCCACGAAGGGAGGAGTCAGTCATGAAGGTCACCCGCGTGTACGAGGACGGTCTGGTCAAGGAGTGGCACGGCAACGTCATCTGACGCCCGCCGCCCACCTGTGCGCTGTGGCGGGGGACCCGCGCGTCCTCCGCCACAGCGCCGTCACCGTGCCGCTGCGCACCCGACAGAACAGGAGACACACGATGCGGCGTCCCAGGATCAAGGAGTTCCTGCGGATCCATCAGGTGGCGGGGGATCCGCACCTCTACATCGGGATCGGCCCCGAGAAGGTGCAGATCGCCGACCCCACCGAGGACATGATCGCCTTCACCCTCGCCCTCGACGGTGCCCTCACCCGTGACGAACTGCGCGCACGGTTCCCGGAGACGGACGACTGGCTGGCGGCCCTCGACGCCCAGGGCGTGCTGGACGACGCGGCGGCCACCCCGGACCTCGCACCGGACGACCTGCGCCGCTGGAGCCGGCAGATCAACCACCTGCGCCTGTACGACCGTCCAGGATGGGACGGGTACGAGGGCATGCGCCGGCTGCGTGCGGCCCGCGTCGTGGTGATCGGGACGGGAGCGGGCGGTACGACGCTGCTGCGGCTGCTGAACGCCGCCGGGATAGGCACCCTGGAAGCGGTCGACTTCGACACCTTCGCCGAGGAGAACCTGCCCACGCACCCGACCTTCGACGAACAGGACGTGGGCGTCCCGAAACTGCAGGCGCTGGAGCGTCATCTCGCGCTGCAGAACACGCGCTCACGGTTCGTGCCCCACCACACGCGCATCGAGTCCGCCGACGACATCGTCAAGCTCGTCGACGGCGCCGACTTCTTCTTCAACGCCTACGACCGCCCCCGCAACCAGGCGATCCGCTGGTCGAACGAGGCGAGCCTGCGCACCGGTGTGCCGTTCGGCCAGATCGGCATCACGGACAAGGGCGCCCGGGTGGGCCCCACCATGCTGCCGGGGCGGACTCCGTGCATGGAGTGCGTCGGCATCCGCGATCTGACCATCCTGCGTCCGGAGAAGTCGGGCAGCCTCACCGGAACGCTGGTGGCCATGGTGGCCGGTATCGCCGTCAACGAAGTGATCGGCCTGGTGTCGGGCGCCAAGTCGACCTCCCGCACCGCGGGCAGGAGCCTGTACGTCAACACCGAGACGCTCACGTTCGACTTCACCGAGTTCTCGTTCCGGTCCGGCTGCCCGTGCCAGAAGGGCCGGCCACCGCGGTGACCACGGCTCAGCGCTCCTCCGCCCCGGCCCCCGGTGAGGCGACGGGAGCCGGTGTCGTCCCGCTCGCCCGGTCCTGGCTGCCCACCGCTCTCGGCTCGTCCATGCTGGCCTGGGAGATCCCGCTGGTGGTGGCGGTCGTCGGCCGGATGCCCGGGGGCGCGCCGGCGATGGCGGCCCTGGGCGTCGGCCTGTCGGTGCTGTTCGTGGTCAACTCACCGGCCCTGGCGCTGGCCCCGCTGGTGGTCGCCGAGTCGGCCCGCCGCGGTTCCGGTGAGCTGCTGCGGCGGGCGCTGGCGACCGGGGCGCTGGGCTGTGCCGTGCTGCTGGGCCTGGCACTGGTGCCGGGCCTGTCGACCGGGTTCCCGGCGCTGCTGGGTCTGCCGGAGGATCTCCGGGCCGACTTCCGGCTGTGCCTGCTGGCGTTCGCGTCCGCGCCGCTCGCGGTGGCGGTGCGCCGCCATCTCCACGGCCGGCTGATCGACAGCGACCTCACCCGGCCCATCGCGGTGGCCACGGGCACCCGGATCGGCGCCACCGTGCTCGCGGCCGTCGGGCTCTGGCAGGCGGGGGTGCCCGCGGCGGCGACCGGCGGGCTCGCCCTGTCGGCCGGCGCCTGGGCCGAGAGCCTCTGCCTGGGCCTGTCCGCCCGGCGTCTGGAGCCGGTACCGGCCCCGAGTGCCCCGGGCGGCGGAATCCTCCTGCAGCACGCGCGGATCACGTCCGGCGTGCTGCTCAACATGAGCCCCGCGCTGGTGACCACCGTCGTGATCGCCCGGTCCGACCAGGCCGCCGCGTCCCTGATCGTGTGGCCCGCTCTGTACGGACTGCTGTCCCTGGGCACCGTGCCGCTGTCCGACCTCGACGCGGTCGGCGCCGCGTTCCTGAAACGCTCCGGCGACCCGAGGGTGCTGCGGCGCTTCACCGCGCTCCTCGCCGGAGCGCTGCTCGCGGTGTCCCTGCTGGTCGTGCTGACCCCGCTGGCACGTCTGTACGTGGCCGGCTTCAGCAACGTCCCGGCCGCTCCCGCGGAGCTCGGGCTGCGGTGGCTGGCGCTGCTGACGGTCGCTCCGCCGCTGTGGGCCGTCCGCGGCCGGCTGCGTGCCCTCGCGATCGTCCGGGGGGCGACCAGGGCGCTGCCGCGCGCCGCGGCCGTGCACCTGGGTGTCTTCCTGGCGTCCGGCCTGCTGCTGCCCTCGGCGTCACTGCCCGGAGTGGCCGGCGCGGCACTCGCCCTCGTGGCCGCCCTGGCCGCCGAGACCCTGGCCCTGCGCTTGATGACCCGTCGGCCGCCGACGGCATGATTCCCGGGAGGCGCTTGCCCTCAGGGCGATGCGCGGTGCGCCGGACATGAAAGAGACCAGCGCTCGCGCTGGTCGGAGGGTGTGCGCGCCCCCGGCAGGACTCGAACCTGCGGCCAAGCGCTTAGAAGGCGCCTGCTCTATCCACTGAGCTACGGGGGCCGGTGTGGTGGCCTGGCGTCGTGGTTCCCGGGTGTGGCGGGTCCCTGACGTTGCCGGGGACAAGGATAGGGCTCCCGCGTCCTTGCCCCTGTCGCCTCGCCTCCATGGCTCGATGTGGAGGTTCGGTGAAGCGGTCCTGATAATCGCAGGCGGGTACGAATCGTGCACCGCTTTTGGCGACTCGCGCATCGGGTGTTGTGCACTCGTTATGCCTGGAGTGCGCCCCTGTCCCAGTCATCCTTTCTGTCCCTTGCGTCCAGTCGGCGCGCAGACATGCTCATATGCTTCAGAATTCCCCTAAAATTGGGCATTCTTCGCATGTGGTGACCTTGGACGTACGGCCTCAGCTGCTCGACGCACTCTCCGCCCTGCGCGAGCGTGTCGCCGCCGCACGCTTCCCGCTGCCCCTGGCGGGGGCTCCACGCGCGCGTGCCAACCGCGACGAACTGCTCGCGCAGCTCGACGACTATCTGGTGCCCCGGCTGCGAGACCCCCAAGCCCCCCTGCTGGCCGTCGTCGGCGGATCCACCGGGGCCGGGAAGTCCACCCTGGTGAACTCCCTCGTGGGCCGCCGGGTGAGCGAGGCGGGCGTGCTGCGGCCGACGACACGCACACCGGTGCTGGTCTGCCATCCGGAGGACCATCACTGGTTCAGCGGGATGCGCGTCCTGCCCGACCTCACGCGCGTGTGGGCGCACCGGCACGATCCCACCGACGACCTGCTGCTCCCGGGCGAGAACCCCGCGCGCGTGCTGCGCATCGAGACCGCCGACACCGTCCCGCCCGGCCTCGCCCTCCTGGACGCCCCCGACATCGACTCCCTCGTCTCCGACAACCGCGTCCTCGCCGCCGAGCTGATCTGCGCCGCGGACATCTGGATCATGGTCACCACCGCCGCCCGGTACGCCGACGCCGTGCCCTGGCACATGCTGCGCACCGCCAAGGAGTACGACGTCACCCTGGTGACCGTCCTCGACCGGGTTCCCCACCAGGTGATCGGCGAGGTGTCCCGGCAGTACGGCGCCCTGCTCACCAAGGCCGGACTCGGCCAGGTACCGCGCTTCACCGTGCCCGAGCTGCCCGAGTCGGCCTGGGGCGGCGGACTGCTGCCCGCCACCGCCGTGGCCGCGTTGCGCACCTGGCTCGTCCACCAGACCCAGGACCCCGCCGCCCGCCAGCACGCCATGGCCCGCACCGCCTACGGCGTCCTCGACTCCCTCGGCACCCGCATGCCCGAACTGGCCGGTGCCGCCGCCGCGCAGTACGCGGCCGCGCTGCGGCTCACCGCCGCCGTCGAGACCGCGTACGACAGCGAGCACACGCGCGTGCGGGGCCGGTTGCAGGCCGGCGCCGTGCTCGCCGGGGACGCCCTCAAGCGGTGGCGCGCCTTCCCCCTCGACTGCACCCCCGGGGAACTCCTCGACACCCTCGTGGAGAGCCTGGGCGAGCTGCTGCTGTGCGCCGTCACCGCCGCCGACGAGCGCATCGACGACGCCTGGCGGCGCGAACCGGCGGCGGCCGCCCCCGAGCTCGCCGCCCGCGACACGGCGGCGGAGAGCGCCGAGCACCGGATCGGACTGGCCGTACGGCGATGGCGGCGCGAGCTCGAGGAGTTCGCCGAGGACGAGGTGCGCGAGCTCGACCGCAGCGTCGCGCCGGACCCCGACGTGGTCGCCGCCCTCGTTGCCACGGCGCTGCTGGGCGGGCGCCGGGGGCGGGCCGCGGGGGAGCGGCTCGCCGAGCGGATCGGCGCGCACGGGGCGCTGCGGCTGCGCGACCGGGGCGGCCGGCTGCTCATCGAGCACGTGGACCGGATCCTGCACACCGAACGCGAACGCCGGCTCGCCCCGCTCGACGCGCTCGAGGTGCACCCGGAACCACAGGCCGAGCTCATCGCCGCGTTGTCCGTACTGCAGAAGGAGAGGTGATTCGGTGACCGCCGTCACTGACCAGGACCACACCGAGCACCCCGAGCACCCCGAGCACCCCGAGCACTCCGGGGACGCCGAACGGCCCCGGCCCGCGGAGGGCGAGAAGAGCCGCCCCGAGGCGGGCGGGTCCGGCACGGACGACGTCGGCGGCACGTCCGACGGGAACGCCGGCGAGCGGGCCGCGGACCGGTCCACCGGCGCACCCGCGCGTCGCACGGGCGACAGCGGCCCCTGGGACGACGGCCTCATCGCGCGGCGCGTGAACGAGACCACCGGATCCGAGCCGTACACCGTGACGGAGACCCGCCCGCCCGTGCAGCAGATCGTGACCCCGCTGTCGTACGACCCGCCGCTGCGGTCGCGGCTCGAGGCGCTGCGCGAACTGGTGGGCCTCTCGCGCACCCGGCTCGACAGCCGCACCCTCGCCGAGGCGGGCCGGGTGCTGGACGAGGCCGCCGCGCGGCGCCGGCTCTCCGGGCAGCACACCGTCGTCGCCATCGCCGGCGCGACCGGCAGCGGCAAGTCGCAGCTGTTCAACGCGCTCGCCGGGGTCGCCATCTCGGAGACCGGCGTCCGGCGCCCCACCACCGCCGCGCCCATCGCGTGCAGCTGGAGCGACGGCGCGGCGAGCCTCATCGAACGCCTCGGCATCCCGCCGCGCCTGCGGCGGCGCCCGCTCCAGGCGGGACCCGACGCGGACGAGCAACTGCGCGGACTGATCCTGGTGGACCTGCCCGACCACGACTCCGCCGCCGTGCAGCACCGCGAGCAGGTGGACCGGGTGCTGCGCCTCGTCGACGCGGTGATCTGGGTCGTCGACCCCGAGAAGTACGCCGACGCCATCCTGCACGAGCGGTATCTGCGGCCCATGGCGGCCCACGCGGAGGTCATGTTCGTCGTCCTCAACCAGATCGACCGGCTGCCCGGCGAGGCCGCCGAGCAGGTCCTGGACGACCTGCGGCGGCTGCTCGACGAGGACGGCATCGCCCTCGGCGAGTACGGCGAGCCCGGCGCGACCGTGCTGGCGCTGTCCGCGCTCACCGGCGACGGGGTCGGAGAGCTGCGCGAGGCGCTCGGGCAGTTCGTCGCCGAGCGTGGTGCCCCCTCCCGCCGCATCGCCGCGGACGTGGACATCGCCGCGGCCCGCCTGTGGCCCGTCTACGCCACCCGCCGCCGCACCGGGCTGAGCGAGGAGGCGCGGGAGGAGTTCTCGGCCCGCCTCGCGGACGCCGTGGGCGCCACGGCGGCGGGCGAGGCGGCCGAACGGGCCTGGCTGCGCAACGCCAACCGGGCGTGCGGCACCCCGTGGCTGCGGCTGTGGCGCTGGTGCCAGGAACGCCGTGAGCCCCCCACCGGACGGCATGCCGCACGCGTGCAGCCCGACGAGGAGGCCACCGCCCGGCAGCGCGTGGAGCAGGCGGTGCGGACGGTGGCGGACCGTGCCTCGGCCGGACTGCCGGCTCCGTGGGCGCAGGCGGTGCGGGAGGCGGCCGCGCGCGGCTCCCAGGGGCTGCCGGAGGCGCTGGACGAGCTGGCCGTGCGGGCGGGGCTGCCGCCGGGGAGGCCGCCGCGCCCCGGGTGGTGGCCGGCCGCCGTGCTCGCCCAGGCGTCCATGACGGTCCTTCAGTTCCTGGGCGGGTTGTGGCTGCTGGCCCAGATCATCGGGGTGATGTCGCCGAACCTGGGAGTCCCGGTGCTGCTGATGGTGATCGGCATCGTGGGCGGGCCGCTCATCGAGTGGAGCTGCAAGATGGCGGCCAGAGGGCCCGCGCGGAGGTACGGGACGGAGGCGGAGAGACGATTGCGGGAGGCGGCGGCCGGGTGCGGCCGGGCCCGGGTCCTCGATCCCGTGGCGGCGGAGCTGCTGCGGTACCGCGAGGTACGGGAGCGGTACGGGCGGGTCGCGGGGGTGGGGGCCGGCGCCGGGGGGAGGTGAGGGCGCCGGGGAGGCGGCGAGGGCAAGGCGGGGGAGCGTTCGGGGAGGTGCGCCCGGTGCCGAGGACCGGAGCGGCTCGTTCGGGTGGCGGGGTTCTCCACAGGCCGGCCGGGGTCCACAGCGCTCAGCGGGCTCGGCCCGGCGGAGGCAGTCTGGCTGCGCGGCGACGGTTGCGGCAGATGCGGCGGCCGTCGCGGCGGACGCTTCCGTACGGGACGGGCCCGTACGCGTATCCGCCCGGCGCCGGTGACGGCGCGCGGGTGAGGGAGGGAGACGCGATGAACGAGACGATGGTCTGCGCGGTGGGCAATGTGGCGACGCGGCCGGTGCACCGGGAGATGGCCTCCGGCGAGTCGACCAGGTTCCGGCTCGCGGTCACATCCCGGTACTGGGACCGGGAGAAGGGCACCTGGGCCGACGGGCACACCAACTTCTTCACGGTGTGGGCGAACCGGCAGCTCGCCGCCAACGCCGCCGCGTCCCTGTCGGTCGGCGACCCCGTGATCGTGCAGGGCCGGCTGAAGGTGCGCACGGAGATGCGCGAGGGACAGCAGGGCTGGATGTCGGCGGACATCGACGCGGTGGCGATCGGCCACGACCTCACCCGCGGGACGTCCGCCTTCCAGCGCAGGCAGCGCGCCGAGCAGACGGCCGGCCCCGCGCCCCGGGACCGGTCCGAGCCCAACTGGGAGACGGAGCCCGGTGATTCGGCCGACGCGCAGGCGAGCATCCCGCAACGGCAGCCTGAACCAGCCGCGGTGACATGACGTCAGCGCCGGGCGCGCGCACGTCGCGTGTCCGGCGCTGACCGAACTACGGCTTATCTGCGCATGCGGCGATAACGATTCCGAGTCGGATCAGCCGTCCGACGGGATCACCGGCCGGCGCGTCATGCCAGGTCCTTAGGATGCCGAAATGGCTCCTGGGGCTCTGGGGGCCGGTGATTCTGCTGGTGGGACCGCCCCCCCACGTCAACGGGTCCTGCTCGGAAGGGAATTCGGTGTCTGCTTCGTTCTCTGCGTCGTCCACGCGCGAGCGTGGGGCGGCCCGCCTCGCCGCCGGGACCCTGGTGGCGGGACTCGCCGCCGGTCTGCTGGCCGGGGCCGGGGCCGGGACGGCCGCCGCGGCCGACGACACCGGGACCGGGCAGTACCGCAGCGGAGCGACCGCGACCATCACCGGGCTGAAGACCTACGGCGCGGCCGTGATACGCGGCGCCGCGGGGGAGCAGCAGATCTCCGCGGGCCTGTTCGAGATGTCCGTCGAGGGCGGCGGCACGCTGCAGACGTACTGCGTCGACATCCACACCCCCACGCAGAGGGACGCCCGGTACCACGAGACCCCCTGGAGCGGGACCTCGCTGGGCACCAACGACAACGCCGGCCGGATCCGCTGGATCCTGCACCACTCCTACCCCCAGGTGAACGACCTCGCGGCGCTCGCGAAGAAGGCGGGCGTCCGGGGCCGGCTCACCGAACAGGACGCGGCGGCGGGCACCCAGGTGGCGGTCTGGCGCTACTCCGACGACGTGGACGTCGACGCCGTCGACCCGCAGGCCGAGCAGCTCGCGGACTACCTGCACAGGAGCGCCCGCGACGAGCCGGAGCCCAGGGCGTCGCTGGCCCTGGACCCGCCCGCGGTCTCGGGCCGCCCCGGCGAGCGGCTCGGCCCGGTCACCGTACGCACCGACGCCCGCGGCGTGACGGTCTCGCCGCCCGCGGACGCCGCCACCAGCGGCGTGCGGATCGTCGACCAGGACGGCAAGCCCGTCACCACCGCGGCCGACGGCAGCCGGCTGTACTTCGACGTGCCCGAGGACGCGCCGGCCGACACCGCCGAGCTCACCGTGCACGCCTCGACCACGGTGCCGGTCGGTAGGGCGTTCGCCTCCGACAGCCGCAGCCAGACACAGATCCTGGCGGGCTCCAGCGAGTCGACGGTCTCGGCGACGGCCGGTGCGAGCTGGGCCGCGAAGGGCGCGATACCGGCGGTGTCCGCCCGCGAGAACTGCGCCAAGGGCGGGGTGGACATCACCGCCACCAATCCCGGCGAGGCGCCCTTCACCTTCGAGGTGATGGGCCTGAAGTACATCATCGCGGCCGGTGCGTCACGCACGGTGACGGTCCCACTCAGCGAGGACCGGACGTACGACTTCACCGTCCACGGCCCGGACGGATTCGAGAAGCGCTTCACCGGCCTGCTCGACTGCCGCACCCGCGCCGCGGAGACCGGCACCGCCACCCAGTCCCTGACCGACCCGAGCCCCACGCCCCTGGCCGGCACCCCCGACGACAGCGACCTGGCCGAAACCGGCGCGTCCGCGGCCACCCCCTGGATCGCGGGCACCGCGATCGCCCTGGTGATCGTCGGCGGAGCGGGCCTGGTCATCGCCCGCCGCCGCCACTGAAGCCCCAGGTCAGCACCGCCGCCCCATACTGGTTTCCGCCCAGGGGTGGCGGTGCGGCAAGATGGGGTGTATCTGCCCACTGCCTGATTTCAAGCTGCCGGACGGTTTCTCTTGGCTGAGTTCATTTACACCATGCGCAAGGCGCGCAAAGCGCACGGCGACAAGGTGATCCTCGACGACGTCACCCTGAACTTCCTGCCGGGGGCGAAGATCGGCGTCGTCGGCCCGAACGGCGCCGGTAAGTCGACCGTTCTGAAGATCATGGCGGGGCTGGAGCAGCCGTCGAACGGTGACGCGTTCCTCTCGCCCGGGTACAGCGTCGGTATCCTGCTGCAGGAGCCCCCGCTGAGCGAGGACAAGACCGTCCTGGAGAACGTCCAGGAGGGTGTCGCGGAGATCAAGGGCAAGCTCGACCGGTTCAACGAGATCGCCGAACTGATGGCGACCGACTACTCCGACGCGCTCCTCGAGGAGATGGGCAAGCTCCAGGAGGAGCTGGACCACGCAGGCGCCTGGGACCTCGACGCCCAGCTCGAGCAGGCCATGGACGCCCTCGGCTGCCCGCCCGGCGACTGGCCCGTCACCAACCTCTCCGGTGGTGAGCGCCGCCGCGTCGCCCTGTGCAAGCTGCTGCTCGAACAGCCCGACCTGCTGCTGCTCGACGAGCCCACCAACCACCTCGACGCCGAGTCGGTGAACTGGCTGGAGCAGCACCTCGCCAAGTACGAGGGCACCGTCGTGGCCATCACCCACGACCGGTACTTCCTGGACAACGTCGCCGAGTGGATCCTGGAGCTCGACCGCGGTCGCGCCTACCCGTACCAGGGCAACTACTCCACGTACCTGGAGACCAAGCAGGCCCGTCTCAAGGTCGAGGGCCAGAAGGACGCCAAGCGCGCCAAGCGGCTCAAGGAAGAGCTCGAGTGGGTGCGGTCCAACGCCAAGGGCCGCCAGGCCAAGTCCAAGGCGCGTCTCGCCCGGTACGAGGAGATGGCCGCCGAGGCCGAGAAGATGCGGAAGCTGGACTTCGAGGAGATCCAGATCCCGCCGGGCCCGCGTCTGGGCAACGTCGTCGTCGAGGTCAACAACCTCAGCAAGGCCTTCGGCGAGAAGGTCCTCATCGACGACCTGAGCTTCACGCTGCCGCGCAACGGCATCGTCGGTGTCATCGGCCCGAACGGCGCCGGCAAGACCACCCTGTTCAAGATGATCCAGGGGCTGGAGCAGCCCGACTCCGGCAACATCAAGGTCGGCGACACCGTCAAGATCTCGTACGTCGACCAGAGCCGCGAGAACATCGACCCCAAGAAGACGCTGTGGGCGGTCGTCTCCGACGAGCTCGACTACATCAACGTCGGCCAGGTCGAGATGCCCTCGCGTGCGTACGTCTCCGCGTTCGGCTTCAAGGGCCCGGACCAGCAGAAGCCGGCCGGGGTGCTCTCCGGCGGTGAGCGCAACCGCCTGAACCTCGCGCTCACCCTCAAGCAGGGCGGCAACCTGCTGCTCCTCGACGAGCCGACCAACGACCTGGACGTCGAGACGCTCAGCTCCCTGGAGAACGCGCTGCTGGAGTTCCCCGGCTGCGCCGTGGTCGTCTCCCACGACCGGTGGTTCCTGGACCGCGTGGCCACGCACATCCTCGCCTACGAGGGTGACTCCAAGTGGTTCTGGTTCGAGGGCAACTTCGAGTCGTACGAGAAGAACAAGATCGAGCGGCTGGGTCCGGACGCCGCGCGTCCGCACCGCGCCACCTACAAGAAGCTGACCCGGGGCTGATCGATCTTGCGGCACATCTACCGCTGCCCGCTGCGCTGGGCGGACATGGACGCGTACGGCCACGTTAACAACGTCGTCTTCCTCCGCTACCTGGAGGAAGCCCGTATCGACTTCCTGTTCCGCCCGGACAAGGAGTTCAAGCAGGGGTCCGTGGTGGCGCGCCATGAGATCGACTACAAGAGGCAGCTCGTCCACCGGCACCACCCGGTCGACATCGAACTGTGGGTCACGGAGATACGGGCGGCGTCCTTCACCATCGCCTACGAGGTGAAGGACGGCGACCAGATCTACGTCCGGGCGTCGACCGTGATCGTGCCGTTCGACTTCGAGGCACAGCGGCCCCGCCGGATCACCGAGGAGGAGCGGGAGTTCCTCCAGGAGTACACGGACGACACCGGGCAAGAGGACCGCGCCGGTGACGAGGAGGAGGCCGTCGCCGCATGACGGTGCTCCACCTCGCCGACGAGGGGGAGGCGGCGGATCTCGCGGCCTTCCTCTCCCGGCTGCTCCACTACGACCGTTCGGCGGCCGTGCGGATGCAGGCGGCCGGGACCGCGCTGGCCGTCTTCGGCCGGCCGCCGTCCTTCGAGGTGCTGGCCGTCCGCGCGGTGCGGCTCGCCAAGCCGTACGAGAACGGGCTCGACGTCACCCTCGACCTCACCGTCTCCGCCGGTGAGCTGCTCGAGTCGGTGGACGAGGCCGCCGCCACGGCCGTCGTGCCGGGTGCGGTGACCGGACCGCCGTGGGCCGGGGTGCTGCCGCCGCGCGGCGGCTGGGTGCCGGTGGCCGGGCTTCCGGCGGTGGACGCGCTGCGGTCCCTCGTCGCCGCCAGCGTTGCTGAATTCCGGTCCCGCACGGAGGCGTTGGCGCCCGAGTCGCGTACACGGGCCGAGCTCGACCGGATCGGGCGGGAGATCTGGTCGCGGACCGTCGGGGAGACGGGGCTGCCGGTGCGGGCGGTGCATGCCGCACAGGCACTGGGGTTCCTCCGGGGTGCCGATCCCGTGTTGTTGTCGTCCGGGGCATGGCTGCGGTTGCGGACGGCTTACGGGTCGATCGCCCTGCGTCGGGCGGGGGCCGGGGCTCTCGGGCTCAGCGTGCGGTGAGTCCCGCGCCCCTTACGTGAGTCCCGCGCCCCTTGAGGGGCGCGTTCACTCCCCGGCGTCGTCCGGCCAGACTCCTATGTGGTCCTCCTCCAGTTCCAGGGCCACGCGGTCACGCATGCCCAGGGCCTTGGTGTACTCGGCGGGCAGCTGAAGCCGGCCCGCGCGGTCCAGCATCGCGTACTCGCGGGCGACGACCCGCTCGTGGCCGGTGGTCTCGTCGACCTCGCTGCGGCGCAGGACCTCCGTGGAGGTGCGGCCGTCGCGGATGGCGACCGTGCGGCGGACCTCGCTCGCCACCGCCTGGTCGTGGGTGACGATCACGATGGTGGTGCCGAGCCGCTCGTTCGCGGTGCGGAACGCGGCGAAGATCTGCTCCGCGGTGTGGGAGTCGAGTTCGCCCGTCGGCTCGTCGGCGAGCAGCACGGACGGATCGCCCGCGAGGGCCACGGCGATGGCGACCCGCTGCTGCTGACCGCCGGACATCTCGTGCGGGCGGCGGTCACGGCAGTCGGCGACCTCCAGCAGCTCCAGGAGCTCCAGCACCCGTTCGGCGCGGGCCCGGCGGGCGGCGCGGCCCCGGCCCCGTCCGGTTCCGGCACCACCGCGTAGCTGCATCGGCAGGGCGACGTTCTGTGCCGAGGTGAGATAGGGCAGCAGATTGCGGGAGGTCTGCTGCCAGACGAAGCCGACGACCTCGCGGCGGTAGGCGAGCCGGTCCCGGGCGGTCATCGTGAGCAGATCGCGGCCGGCCACGCGGGCGGCACCGGCGGTCGGGGTGTCCAGTCCGGCGAGGATGTTCATCAGGGTCGACTTGCCGCTGCCGGAGGCGCCGACGAGCGCCATCAGCTCGCCCTCACGGACCAGCAGGTCCAGCCCTTGCAGGGCCTGCACCTCCACGCCGTCCGCGGTGAAGACACGCACCAGACGGTCGCAGGTGATGAGCGCGTCATGGCCGAAGGCCGGGCGGTCGCGGTCCGCCGTGACGCGGTGGGCCAGGTCGGCCAGGGTGGGATTCGTGGTCATCGGGGACCTCCTCCTCCGGATGCGATCGCGGGGTGCCGTGGCGGCAGCGGGGTCATCGGGCATCGCCCACCCTCAGCTCGCGTACCGAGCCCCGGCGGCTCGTCCACCACGCCTGCACCACCGCGATCCCTACGGTGAGCACCACGACCACCAGTGCCGGTACCAGCAGCGCCACCCAGTCGGTGTGCAGCGCGGCCCGGCCCGGCGGGGAGGTGGTGGCCGGGACGGCGATGGTGGTCAGGTCGATGCCGGGGGCGAGCAGCCGGATGGTGGCCCAGGCCGTGAGGGCGCCGCCCAGCGCCGCGAGCAGGGACTGCGGCAGGGACTCCAGGACGAGCAGGCGGCGGCCCTGGGCCCGGGTCAGGCCCATGGTGCGCAGCCGGGCCAGCAGCGCGGCCCGCTCGGGGGCGGCGCGCAGCAGGGTCAGCAGCAGGGCGAGGACGGCATAGCCGGCGCCGGCCGCCACCGCCGCGGTGTAGACGCGCTCGGCGCCGGACTGCAGGGGCGAGTCGACGTACCCGGCGCGCTCCTCGGCGCGGATCTGCACCGTCGGCCCGGTGCCCGCCGCCCGGCGCAGTGCCGCACCGTCGGGGGCGCCGGTCGCCAGCAGTGCGGTCGGGCGGGCGGCACGGGCGGACAGCGCGGAGCGGTCCACGACCAGGAACGCCGCGCCGGACACGGCCGGGGTGCGCTCCCGCACCAGCGCGATCCGTACCGTGACGGAACTGCCGTCCTCCATACGCACGAGGAAGGGGCGGGTGCCGTAGCGCTCGGCGACGTCGGGGGAGGCCAGGGCGGGCACGGGCTGCGGGGACCCGTGCGAGTCCTGCGCTCCTGGTGATTCCGCCGATTCCCGCGGCTCCGCCGCTCCCGCTGACTCCGGCGGCCCCGGCGACCTCTGCGCCGCCAGCGCCTCCCGGTCGAACGCCCCCACCCCCGTCCGCCGCGCGAGTGCCGCATAGTCCGCCGGGTCCACGCCCGCCACCGGGACGGTCTGCTCGCCGTCCAGCGGGCGGGCGTTGTAGGAGATGCCCACCGCGGTGACATCCCGTACGCCGGGCACCCCCCGGACCCGCTCCGCCAGCGTGGACGGCAGCGCGTGCAGGGACTCCACGCGGGCGTCGGCGCCGACGGTGAGCACGGCCGCCCGGTCCCGCGCCTCGGCCACGCCGGTGAGGACGGAACCACCGAACGCGGCCGTGGTCAGCGCGGTGAGCAGCGCCAGCAGGGGCAGCACCGCCGAGCCGGAGGCGCGGCCGGCGCGCGCCAGGGACAGCGGGCCGACCACGCCCCTCAGCCGCCCGGCCGGACGGGCCAGACCGCGCAGCGGCAACGGGTACAGCCGCACCAGCACGAAGGCGGCGATCACCGCCACCAGCACGGGAGCCAGGGACACCAACTGGTCCCCGGAGGCGTCCGCCCCGTCCGACGTGCCCCGCGTGCGCAGCGCCACCACCGCGCCCACCGCCAGGGCGAGCAGGGTGAGTTCGGCGACGGTACGGCGCCGGGAGGGCCGGGCCGTGGCGGCGTCCTCGCGGGCCGCGTGGACACGCACGGCCCGGTGCGCGGCGACGGCCCGCAGCGGCAGGGCGAGACAGGCGAGCACGGCGACGGCAGCGGCGGCCGCCACGGCGTGGGCCGGCCGGGCGTCGGGGAGCAGGAACCACGCGGCCGCCAGCCCCGCACCGGCCGCGGGCACCACGACCACGGCCGTCTCGGCCAGCAGCCGGCCGGCGACGCCCCGCAGGGAGCCGCCACGGGCGCGCAGCAGCGTGAGCTCGCCGCGGCGCCGGTCCGCGGCCAGACCGCCCGCCATGAGCAGGACGACCGCGGCGACGGTGCCGGTGCCGAAGGCGGCGACCGCGACCATGGGACCGATGGCGGAGCGCAGCCTCGTGTACTCGGCGAGCACCTCGTCCAGCTCCGTGCTCGTCGCGATGTCGGGTGAGGTGGCCGCGCGCACCCGCTGCCGGCCCGGCCCGGACTCCAGGGAGGCGACGGCGGACTGCAGCCGGGATGCCTCGTGGGCGTGCAGGTCGCCGACGGCCGGGACGGGCTGCCAGTAGCGCCAGGGGTCCATCGGGGTGCCCAGCAGCGCAGGGGCCGCGTCGGGCGGCAGCAGCAGGACGCCCTTCCAGTACTGCCGCATCTCCGGGTCGCCGGCGAGGACCGTCAGGGTGGGGGTGCGCAGCAGCGGGTCGGCCGACCAGTAGGCGCCGTCCGGTGTGCGGGGCTCGACGATGCCGGTGATCCGCACCGAGAGCGGGCCGCGTTCCACGCCCGGGAAGCGGAGGACCGAGCCGACCTCGATGTTCAGGTCCCGGGCCGTGTCGGTGGTCACGGCGCCCTCGACGACGGCCGTGGCCGCGGTGACCCGCTCCGGCGCCCGGGGCAGCCGGCCGTCCCGCAGCCGGGAGTGCTCGGCGAGCCCGTGCTGGGCGGCCAGGCCCAGCCGTGCGGGCAGCCCGTCCGGCCGGGGCAGCCAGGACTCGGACATCTCCTCGTCCTCGGCGGTCCGCACCCCGTAGGAGGACTGGCCGGGGTCGACGGGGAGGAAGCGCCGGGTCAGATCGAGGATCTCGGCCTGGTACGCGCTCAGCGCGGCGCCGCGCAGGGCGGTCTCCCGCTCCTGCTGCGACAGCCCGAAGGCGGGCTGCGGCGCCGTCATCCGCACGGTGACGCGGTCGGCTCCGGCCGACTCCATGGCCCGGCGCAACCCCGCGTCCCCGTACCGGTCCACGGCACGGGGCAGCGCGGCGGCGAGAAACGCCGTCACCGCCACCAGCAGCGCCAGCGCCAGCGCGGCCCCGGGCGCGGCCCGCAACCGGGTCCGCACCCAGGGCGCGACCAGCCTGGACCGTGGGATCCGGTCGGTCACCTCACTCGCCTCCCCGTTCCCGCAGCGCCGTCACCGGGTCCGCGCGGCGCAGGGACAGCGCCGCGGTGACCAGGAGGGGTGCCAGCGCGACCGCGGCCAGCAGCAGCGCGACCCGGCCGGGCGGGAGTTCCACCAGGACCTCCGGTACCGGGCGGGAGGCCTCGGACGTCAGCATGATCAGCGGGATCACCGCCCGCGCCAGGACCGTCCCGAGCAGCACACCCACCGCCAGCGCCAGAGCGACCAGCACGCCGTGCTCCAGCAGCACCACCCGCGCCAGCCGCCGTCGCGAGGCGCCCAGGGCACGCAGGACCGCGAACTCGGCGGACCGCGCCCGCAGCGCCCCCGCCGCGCTCACCGCGAAACCGACCGCCGTCAGGGCCGCCGCCGCGAGCGCCGCCGCGCCGAACGCCGCCTCGGGACCGGCGCCGAACGGGTCGTCGCGCAGCTCCGCGGCGATCTCGTCGCGCACCACCACCCGGGACGGATCGACATCGGGCCGCGCCCGCAGTGCGTCGGCCACCCGCGCGGACGCGCCCGGCGCGGTCCGCAGCCACCACTCGGTGGGCGCCACCCCTTCGCCGTGGCGGGCCTGGAGGACCCGGTTGACCGACCGCAGGTCCAGCAGCAGGGCCCCGCCGTCGGCCGCCCCGCCGGACGGCGCGGACGGCAGCTCCCGCACCGCGTGCGTGATCCGCACCGGCACCGTCACGCCGTCGACCGTGACGTCCACCCGCTGCCCGGTGCGGGTGCCGGTCGAGGCCAGATAGCGGTCCGTGGCCACGCCGGTGACCTCCGGCGTCTCCCGCTGCGGCAGCTGCATCCGGACGGTGACCGGCGAGGCCGCCCAGGAGCTCTCCCGGGGGAGGTAGCCGGTGCCGTAGGCGAAGGTCAGCGGGTCGGCGGAGGTGAGCCGGGGCCGGGTCGGGCTGGTGCGGGCGTCGGGCGAGGAGACGGTGCCGCCGGTCTTCGCGGACAGCGCCCAGTCGGAGGACGCCGCGGGGAGCGCCAGCCGCCGGTCCCGGCCGTCGCCGTCCGTGGCGGTCAGCGCGGTCGCGGTGAAGCGGTGCTGCTCTGCGCGCCCGAGCGGCTGGGTCAGGTCGAGCTGCAGCCCGGTCAGCGTCAGGACACCCGGGGGGCCTTCGGAGGCGGCGGCGAGGTCCAGGCCGAGGGGGTGGGTGCGCCCGTCGGCGGAGAGCCGGCCGAGGGGGAGCTTGTACGGGACGCCGTACGCGTCGACGAGCGTGGCCCGCACCTCGACCGCCGTGTCCGCCGCGGCGCCCGCGATCCGCGCCGTCAGCGTCAGCCGCCGCGTGTCCGCCGGGATCCGCACACCCGTCGTCCCGCCCTTCGGCGTGAGCCCGGCGAGCAGGACGCCGGCCGGCTCGGCGGCCAGGTCGGAGCGCATCAGCACCGTCTCGCGTGCGTGCGCGGTGTCCAGCGCGAGCACGGTCGCGCTGCGGTTGCCGGACAGCGGCACCGCCGTACGGTACGCGGCGGCGGCCGTACGGACGCCGGGGACCGCCGCGTACGCCGCCGTGCGGCCCGGCTCGCTGTCACCGGCGGCCAGCACCCGCACCTGGGCACCGGCCCGGAAGTCCGCCTGGTCGTCCTGCGAGCGCTCCCACGAGGAGCCCTGGCCGATCGCCAGCATGCCGAGCGCCACGGCCAGCACCAGCAGCAGCACGGGGCCGGCGCCGCGCATCGGGCGGCGGCTGAACTGCCAGCCCGCCAGCGCCCCCGGCAGCCCGCGACTGCCGGCCGCCCGCCGCTCGGCCAGCCGCGCCACCGGCGGCAGCAGCCGCAGCGTCAGCACCGTGCCGGCCAGCAGCGCCAGCGCCGGGGCGGTCACCAGCAGCGGGTCGACGGCGAGGTCACGGCTCACCGCGCCGGACGGCTGCCGGCTCAGCTGCCAGTACGCGACCGCGGCCACCGCCAGCAGCCCCACGTCCGCACCCGCGCGCACCGCACCGGGCAGCGAGCGGGCCCGGCCGGACGCGGACAACGACACGGACGACGTCAGGGCCGGCACCGTGACGGCCAGGGCGCAGCCCAGCGCCACGTCCGCCGCCACCAGCCACACCGTGCCGCGCCCGGCCACGTCACCGACCGAGGTGTCCAGACGCAGCCCGATCCGGGCCAGCGCGCCCTGCCCTGCGAGCAGACCGGTCAGCGGGCCCGCGAGCAGCGGGGCGCAGGCCGCGGCGGGCACGGCCAGCAGCAGCGCCTCCAGCGCGGCGAGCCGGGCGACCTGGGCGCGGGACCCGCCGCGCGCCCGCACCAGCCGGGTCTCGCCCGCGCGTTCGGCGCTCAGCAGCCTCGCCACGAGCAGCAGCGTGCAGACGGCGAGGAGGGCCAGCTGGAGAGCGATGATCAGCAGGGTGGAGCGGGAGACGAGCAGTGAGCGCTCGACCCGGTCGAGGACGGTGGGCAGCGCGCTCGTCGCGTCCGCCGCACCGTCCAGGGCGGGGTCCTCGCGCAGGGCGGCGGTGCCGGCGCGCATGGCCTCGCGCAGCGCGTCGATCCGCTCGGTGCGCAGCGAGGCGAAGTCGGCCGACGCCAGCCACGACGTCCCGCCGGCACTGACCCGCTCACCGGCCAGCACGGACGGGGCGGCGAGCAGCGGGCCGTACGTGGTGAAGTCGACCTCGACGGTGCCGCGGCCGCGCAGCTCGTCCAGTCGCCAGTATGGCCGGGTGACGTCCACGGGCCGGTACACGCCGGTGATCCGCACCGGCACCGACGGGCCGCCGAGGCGGTCGGTGAGGGAGAGACGGGTGCCGGGTTCCAGGCCGAGGCGGCGGGCGGCGGCCTCGGGCAGCGCGGCCTCGACCGTCGCGGCGCCGGCGGCGCGGGGCATGCGGCCCGCGGTGATCCGCACCTGGGCCGGGTCCAGTGCCGCGAAGTGCGTGAGGTCGGGGTCGTCGGTCGTGGCGCGCTCGGCCGCGGGCTGCAGGGAGCGGGGAAGGACGTACGGGCCGGAGCGGGTGAGGGTGCGCAGCGTCACCGGCAGCCCGTCGAAGGCCTTGCGCGCACCCTCGCGGACGGCCGCCTCGGCGTCGGCACGCGCGTGAGCCGGTACGTCCGCCTCGACGACGAGGGTGGTGTCGGCGGCGCTGCGCCGGTCGCCCAGCGCGTGGCGCAGGGCCGCGTCGCCGATGGCGGCGGAGTACGCCGTGAGGGTCGCCAGGACCGCGGTCGTCAGCAGGACGGTGAGCAGGGCGGCGGCGAGCAGCGGCCGGTGGGCCCGCGCACGGGCGAGGACGAACCTCGCCAGACCTCCCGCGCTCCCCACCCGAGCCCCCCGCCCGTGTTGTCCAGACCTCCGGGCGATGGTGTCAGAGGTGACCGGCCGGGGGTAAGCGCTTGTAGCCCGGACTTGACCGGATCGTGACCGGATACCGGCGACGCGGGACCGGATTCCGCACAGCCGACCGGGCCGCCGAGGGGATCAGTCCGGGGTGTTGATCATCGAGGCGGCGGCGTACGTCAGGTACTTCCACAGGGTCTGCTCGTGCTCCTCGGACAGCCCCAGCTCGTCCACGGCGTCCCGCATGTGCTTCAGCCAGGCGTCGTGCGCCGCGCGGTCGACCTTGAACGGCACGTGCCGCATCCGCAGCCGCGGATGACCCCGGTTCTCGCTGTACGTCGTCGGACCGCCCCAGTACTGCATGAGGAACAGCGCGAGCCGCTCCTCGGCCGGGCCCAGGTCCTCCTCGGGATACATGGGCCGCAGCAGCGGGTCCTCGGCCACACCCTGGTAGAAACGGTGGACGAGCCGGCGGAAGGTCTCCTCCCCGCCGACCTGCTCGTAGAAGGTCTGCTCCTGAAGCGTGCCGCGCCGAATCTCTGTCACGCCGTCCATGGTCTCAGACCGGCCGGCATAGGACTCAAGCCCTAGGGGGTGTCCGCAAAGTCCCGCCTGCCCCGCGACGCCCGGCACGCCCTCTCGCCGCACCGGGCGGACACCCGAGTACAACCAGTACGCGGATGTCCGCCCGGCACACCGAGAGCACGCACCGGACGCCGCAGGGCCCGCCCTTCGGGCGGACGACGCGACTTTGCGGACACCCCCTAGGACCCGCCCCCGGCGGCCGGTGCGCCCGTACCGTGGAGGCATGGGCGGGCATGCGGTGCGGCCGGAGCTGGAGGAACTCGCCGTCCCGGCGCGCGACGCGCTGGTGCGGGAGATCGAGGCGAGCGGGGCCTTCGACGACGACCCCGTCTGGCGCGAGGTGTTCGCGGCGGTGCCCCGGCACCTGTTCGTGCCGTCCTACTACGTCGGCGTCGTCGGCGGCTACGAGCGCCGGTGGGGCGAGAGCCCCGACCCCGAGGCGCGTGAGCGGTGGCTGCGGGGCGCCTACCAGGACACCCCGCTGGCGACCCTGCTGCGCGACGGCGAGCTGCTCTCCTCCAGCAGCCAGCCGTCCCTGATGGCGCAGATGCTGGCCGCCCTCGGCGTCCGGGACGGCGACCGGGTCCTGGAGATCGGCACCGGCAGCGGCTACAACGCCGCCCTGCTAGCCCACCGGCTCGGCGACGACGACCTGGTCACCACGATCGACCTCGACCCGGAGATCACCGAGTCGGCCCGCCGGCATCTGGCCGCCGCCGGCCACCACCCGGCCGTCGTCACCGGCGACGGCGCCCGCGGCGTCCCCGCACGCGCCCCCTTCGACCGGATCATCGCGACCTGCGCCCTGCCCTCGATCCCGCCCGCCTGGCCGGCGCAGTGCCGCCCCGGCGGCCGGATCCTCGCCCCGTACGCCACCGGCGTCATCGCCCTCACCGTGCGCGACGCCGGCCACGCCGAGGGCCGCTTCCTGCACACCCCCGCCTACTTCGTCCCGCTGCGCGGCGCGAGCCGGGCGCGGCCGACGCCGCCCGATGTGACGGGGCTGCCGGACGAGGCTGTACAGAACGACCTGTTCCGCTTCCTGCTGGCGCTGACCGCGGGCAGCCTCGACCCGCGGGAGGCGTACGAGGTGTGGGAGCGCACGGGAAGGCCGCAGCGCGAACGCTACGGCCTCACCGTCGACGGCGACGACACCCGGGCCTGGCTGGACGACCCGGGCGGCCCGGACGTCTGGCCGCCGCCCTCCGGGCAGGACTGAGCAGTCTCTAGCCCCGGCGGATGGTGATGGTCGTCCAGGCGCCCACGTGCACCCGGTCGCCGTCCTGGAGCGGGACCGGGACGAAGGGCTGGATGGGCTCCTCGCCGCCGTTGACCGTCGTGCCGTTCGTCGAGTTCTGGTCGACGACCGCCCAGCTGCCGTCCGGCTGCTGCACCAGCACCGCGTGCTGGTGCGAGACGCCCGGATCCTCCGGCGGCGTCGACAGGTCGATGTCGGGGGTGTCGCCGGTGGAGTGGCGGCGGCGGCCGATGGTGACCTGGTTGCCGGTGAGCGTGCGCTGCTGCTCCGGCGAGTACGCGGGCAGGTTCAGGCCCGCGGCCTCGGGGCCGGAGCGCTGCATCATCGCCATGAAGTACTCACGGTCGGGACCGATGGTCGCCGTCCAGGTGGCCGGGCCCTGGTGCTGCTGGCCGTAGCCGCCGGGGCCCTGCGGCGCCTGGGTCGCGCCGGGCTGCGGATAGCCGTAGCCGCCGCCCTGCTGCCCGGGGCCGCCCGTCGGCGGGGAGATCACCCAGTCGTCGTCACCGCCGTAGGACGGACCGCCCTGCTGCTGCCGGCCGGTCTCCTGCGGGTATCCGGGCGGGGCCGGCGGTCCGGACTGGTACCCCTGCGGAGCGCCGTGACCGCCCTGGCCGCCGTACCCGGGCGGACCCGGCGGGATCGGCTCGGCGGGGCGGTTCATCTGCGAGGGACGCGAGCCCTGGTAGTCGTAGGAGTCGCCGCCGCCGTACGACGGGCCGGGCGGCTGCTGGTAGTGACCGCCCGGGCCGGGGGCCTGCGGACGTGGGGCGGGCGGGGTGTACGAGGTCGCCGTGTTCGTCAGGAAGTTCCAGCGGCACTCCTCACAGAACGGCGCGCCGCCCTCACGCGGCGTGCGGCACTGCGGGCACAGCTCGGGCTGGCCGCCGCCGAAACCGCCGGGGCCACCGTGCCCCTGCTGGCCGCCGGGGGACGGGAAGCCGTAGCCGCCGCCGGGCGCGGGCGGCGGGGGAGGAGGTGGAGGCACGGCACCCGCCATGCGGTGACCGCAGACCTCGCACCAGTCGTCGGAACCCGACTGGTGTCCGTTCGGGCAGGTCGGCATGTCGGCGCTTCCCCCTCTCCTTTTCCGGCCGCATCCGACCGGATTTCTCCAACCCCAAGGGGTCAGGCTCGTTCACTTACAGGCACGTGCGGGACGTACAGGTCACTTCTTTACACGAACAGTCTTGGTGGACCGAGTCTCGAGCGTCATCTCGTCGGCCTCCTCGACCTTCGCCTTCAGTCGCACAGTACCGGTCGCGGCGTCCACGACGTCCACCACCTTCGCAAGCAGTTTCGCAGTATCCGCGTTGCCGGAGGCACTCGCGAGCTGAACGGCACGGCCCAGTTTGGCCGTTGCTCCATCGAAATCGCCCGCTTTGCGCAGATCGAGCCCCTGTTGGATGGCTTGTGCCAGTTCGGCCTGCCCGGTGTAGTGCGCGACCTGGGGGTTGATGGACGTCGACGCGGCCATGTCGTCGGTCCACACCGCCCGCACCAGGCCCTGCGCCCCGAGGTTCTCCACACTGCCGTCCGGCTGCGGAATCACCAGGGACAGACGGGCCGCGAGCATCTCCTGCCCGATGCCCGCGGGCGGCACCTCGACACACACGTGGTAGTCGCGGGACTCGTCACCCCAGGAGCCGAGCGGGTAGTCGCCGGCCCGCGGACCCGCCTCGGCGCGGCGGTCGGTGAGCTCCTCGACCGTGGGCGCGACCTGCTTGACGAATTTCACAGTCGTGCCCACCGGGGTCCACAGCCGCAGGGAGACGTCCGCGACCTCCTTGCCCATCGCCGTCTCCATCATCTGCGTGAAGTCGGCGGCCAGTCCGGCCGGGTCGGCGACGATGTCGGCGGTGCCGAGCAGCGCCGAGGCGATCCCTGTGACTTCTTTCACTTCCCAGTCGGTGCCCACCCCGCGGGCGTCGCAGGTGAAGCGCCCGGCGCAGGCCTCCAGGGCCGCCTTCAGATCCTCGGGCGACTCGTGCTCGTTGCGGCCGTCGGTGAGCAGGATGCCGTGCCGGATCGCCACGTCCGCCGACGCCAGCAGCGTGTCGGCCAGCCGCAGCCAGGTGCCGATGGCCGTGCCGCCGCCCGCGCTCAGCTTGCGCAGCGCCTGCTTGGCCTGATCGCGGGTGGTGGCGCCGGCGACCGCGAGACGCCCGCCGCCGGGGTAGATCTCCTTCGCCACGTGCGTGCCGCCGACGACCGCGAAGTGGACCCCGTCGCGCAGGGCGTCGATCGCGGCGGCCGTGGCATCGCGGGCGTTGCGCATCTTCGTCGGCGGGTAGTCCATCGAACCCGAGCAGTCGACCATCAGCACGACGGCCGCCGACGGGCCCTCGCCCGGCGCGTACAGGTGCGGTGCCGTCACCGCGCTGCCGATGGTGCCGCCGCCGGTCGCGGTCACCGTGACGATGGCGTTGACCTCGCCGGCACCCTCCGGCAGGTACTCGTTCTGGTACACGTCCACCGAGAACTGGGGCACGTTCGACTTCGAGAATTTGGCCATGCCAGCTTCGATCCCCCTCAATGCCCCCGCGAGGCGCGGGGCGACGTCGGATGACGGACCGGTCCCCTCCGGCCCGTTGATACTTCCCCGCAAGAGGCCCGCCCTACGCGGCTCGTGCCCGGCCCGTACGCGGCCTCAGGCCGATCCTGCCCCCTGAGCGGCGGCGGGGAACGGCACCAGAGCCACTGTTACGTTGTCGTGGCCCCCGCCGTCCAGGGCATGACCGACCAGCACCCGGGCGCTGTGCAGCGGGCGCACGGCCGCGTCCGTGGGCACCACCTCGGCCATCTCCTCGGCGGACTCCGCGTAGTTCCACAGGCCGTCGGTGCAGACCACGACCAGGCCGGGCCGGTCCGGCTTGAACGACGCGGTGTGCGGCTCCAGTTCGTAGGCGTCCGCGCCGAGCCAGCCGGTGATCGCGTGGGCACGCTGGTCGGCGTACGCCTCCGCCTCGCCCATCAGACCCGCGGCGACCATCTGTGCGGCCCAGGAGTCGTCCTCGGTGAGCCGGGCCGGCGGCGCGGAGCGGTCCACCGGCACCCAGTAGGCGCGGCTGTCGCCGACCCAGCCGACGATCAGCAGGCCGCTGGTGACGACCGTGCCGACGATCGTGCAGGCCGGGGCGTTCTGGTGCGGGGCGTGCTCCCGGGCACCGGAGGGCTCGTCGGCGAGGGCGTTGACCGCGTCGGCGGCGGCGAGGATCGCGTCGTGCATCGCCTGCTGCGGGTGCGTGCCGCGCGGCAGTGCCGCGAGCAGCGACTCGCTCGCCGCGCGGGAGGCGGCCAGCGAGGCCTCGTCCGGGCGGGTCGCCGAGGAGACGCCGTCACAGACGATCGCCACGGAGGCGGGGGAGCCGTCGGGCAGCGCCGTGGTGCCGATGGCGAACGCGTCCTCGTTGCGGTGGTGGCGCAGGCCACGGTCGCTGACCGCGGCCACGGGGCCGCATTCCTGTTCCATATGGTCCCGTTCGCGCGGCTGGGCGTGGCCGCAGTTCTCGCAGTAGCCGTCGTCGTCCACCCGCCCCGCGCGGCAGGCCACGCACACGGCCCCGTCCGCGGGCTGCGTCCGCGCCGGGTCGGCGGCCACGCGGGGGTCCGGTGCCTGGAGTGGGTAGTCGTCGGGCTGGGCGGGCTGGTAGACCCCGCCGGGGGTCTGGGGGGTCCGGGGGGAGTGCGCAGGGGCGGGCGACGGCAGGTCCGGCTCGGCCGGCCGGTCGAAGCGCACGCCCGAGGGCGGGGGCGCGGCGGGGTTCGCCGCCGACGCGGGAGGCGCGGCGGGCGCCGGAGGCGGAACAGGGCCGCCGGCCGGGGCGGTGTGCCCGGTCGCGGCGGGGCCGCCGGGACCGGATGCCGCGTCCAGGCGTCCTGCCGTGCCGGGGGTGGCGTGGCCGCCGTGGCCGGGCCGGTGGGGCTCACCGGGCCGGGCGGCGCCCGGGTCTGTGCCGGGCAGGGCGTCCCCGGCCGAGTCGGTGCCAGGGAGGTCGGTCGGGCGGTGGGGCGGGGTCTGGGCGGCGGTGCCGTCGGGGGCGGCCGGCCAGGCCGGTTCGGCGGGGCGCGCGGCCGGAGGCCCGGGCGGGAGCGGGGGATAGCCGCGCTCCGGCGGGCTCGGGGACGGCACCGAGCCGTTCATGGCGATCGTGGGCTGGTCCTGCGGCCGCGCGGGAACGGCGGACAGGTCGTATCCGCACGCACCGCAGAAACGATCACCCGACTCGAGGGGTTCCTCGCAGCTCGGGCATTTCGACAGAGCGGCCTGCTGAGGCATCTGCGACATCAACTACACCCACGTCCGGGGGCGGTAACGGTTGGCACGTTCCACCAGGTCGATCCTCTCCTCACCGCTCCGCGCCAGCCGGGCCAGCATGCGGTACGAGCGCTCCAGACCGAAGCGCAGGCCCCGCTCGTCCAGCCCGCTGCCGAGCAGCGTCCGTCCCCCTGCCGGGGAGAGAACGGAACCCTGGCCCCCGGAGAGTACCCAGTCCAGCGCACAGCCGAGGACCTCGGCCGACAACTGTTCCCGGCGCGCCGGATCCAGGCCGTACGCCTCCAGGGCCTCGACCTGACCGGCGGCGGCGGTCAGATCGTCCAGGAACCGTACGTCACCGGGGGCGGCCGTGCGTCCGCGCAGCCGCGCCCGTACGGCCGCCACACGCGCGGCCGTGTAGTGGATCGACGCCTCCGGCACCGACTCCAGCGTCCGTACGGCACCGGACCGGTCACCCGTCGCGAGCTGGACCCGGGCGAGACCGAACGCCGCGCTCACATAGCTCGGGTCGGTCGACCACACCAGGCGGTAGTACTCGGCGGCGTTGTCCAACTGGCCCAGCACCTCCGCGCACAGGGCGAGGGCCAGCTTGGGGGCGATCTCGCCGGGAAACGCGTCGTAGATCGCGTCGAAGGCGAGCGCGGCGGCCTCGTGGTCGCCGGTGACCAGACCGGCCACCCCGCGGTACCAGACCACCCGCCAGTCGTCGGGATCCTGCTCCTCCAGCACGCGCAGCGCCTCCAGCGCGGTGCCCGACTCGCCGGTCTCCAGCCAGGCCCGGACCTGCCGGAGCCGGGTCTCGGCCGACGGAGCGGGCGCGGCGGCGAGCGCGTTGATCAGCTCACCGGGAGCGGAGGTCAACAGGCCCGCGAGGAAACCCGCGTTGGGGTCGGACGGGTCCACGTGCGGCACGGGCAGCGCGAGCGCGGCGGCCGCGGTGTTGACGGGCCGCACGAGCGTGGGCACCCCGGCACCCGGCGCAAGGGCGGCTCCGCCGCCGGGCCGCAGGGCACCCGCGGCGCCGGTGAAGGAAGCAGGGGAGGGGAGCGCGCCCTTCTGCCGGGTGGGCAGCGGGCGGGCGCCCAGCGCGGAGACCTCGCCGTCCAGCACCGGGAACAGGTCCGTGTCCGTGACGCGGAGTTCCGGGCCGAACAAGGTGGACAGCGACGGGCGGGCCCGGCCCGTCTGGAGGGAGACCACCTCGCGCAGGACGCCCGTCAGCTGCTCGCTCATCTCCTGCGCGGAGGCGAACCTGCGCGCAGGGTCCGGGTCCGTGGCGCGGACCAGCAGCCGGTAGAACGACTCGTACTGCCGGAAGACCTCGATGGTGTCCGGGTCGGGCAGCGAGTCCACGAAGACGTTGGTGTAGCCCTGGAAGTCGAACGTGAGGACGGCGAGCGTCCGGGCGACCGTGTACAGGTCGGAGGCCACCGAGGGACCGGCCTCGGCCACCTCGGGCGCCTGATAGCCGACCGTGCCGTAGATGGCCGACTCCTCGTCGTCCATCCTGCGCACCGCGCCCATGTCGATCAGCTTCAGCTGGTCCTCTGTCTGGATCGCGTTGTCGACCTTGAAGTCGCAGTACAGAAGGTTTCTGCTGTGCAGATGGCCGAGGGCCTCGAGCGCCTCGATGCCGTACGCGCAGGCCTGCTCCACCGGCAGCGGATCACGCCTGCCCTCCGGTGTGCGGCGTGCGTTGGCGATCTCCTTCAGCGACTTGCCGCCGACGTACTCCATGACGATGTAGCCGTCGAGGGAGCCGGTGCGCTGGTCGAGGTGCTCCACGAAGTTGTAGATCCGCACGATGTTGGCGTGCTCGATCTCCGCGAGGAAGCGCCGCTCGGAGATCGCCGCCGCCATCGCGTCCTGGTCGCCGGTGTCCAGCAGACCCTTCAGCACCACCCAGCGGTCCGAGACCGCCCGGTCCACCGCGAGGTAGATCCAGCCGAGACCGCCGTGCGCCAGACAGCCGACCACCTCGTACTGGCCGTGCACCACGTCCCCGGCGCGCAGCTTCGGGACGAACGAGTACGGGTGCCCGCACTTGGTGCAGAAGCCCTCCGTGCGGCCCGGCCGGCCGCCGCGCGCCCGGCCCACCGGCGCACCGCAGTCCGAACGCGAGCAGAACCGCTTGCGCTCCGGCACCTCCGGATTGTCCAGCACCATCGCCCGCGGATCGGGCCGCGGGATCGGAGGCACCGACACCAGCCCGGCACCGAGTCGGCCACGGCCCGAGGAGCCCGCGGCGGAGCCGGAGCTGCGCACCGACACCGAGCGGCCCGTGCTGCGGCCCGACAGCGAGCGCGAGAGGCGCCCCGACACCGAGCGGCGGGACTTCGACGACTGCGACGACGTCCGCGCACTGCGGCTGCTGGAACGCGAACTCCCGCTGCCCGCCGAACCGCGCGAGCCCTTGCCGCCGGCGGTGATGCCGGTCGGGGTCGAGCCGACCATGCCGCTCGACGACACGACCGGGGCGAGGCCGCAGGTGTCGCAGTACAGCTCGCCGCCCCCCACGTCCTCGTACGTGCCGCCGCAGCCGGGGCGCTGGCAGGCGCGGGGAGCCGCGGACCCCGAGGGGCTCGCGGCTTCGGCCGGGGGGCCGCTCTGGGGCGGGACCGGTGGGGCCGGCGGATGATTCGGGGGCTCGCCCGGGGGCGGCGCCGGTGGGTGGTTCGGTGGTTCGTTCTGTGGCTGGATCGCCGTCATGGTGCCTCCCCCTCGTCGCTCATGCGCCGGACCCCCGCCGGTCCTCGGGACCGCCCTGGCCGGGCACCCGCGGTGCGGAGCCGAGCAGTTCGGCCGCCGCCTGCTGGTAGCGCAGCACGGCCTGCTCGGCGGCGCGCAGGTCACAGGGCGCGCTCCACAGCATGCGGCGCGCCTTCTCGTACCGCTCGACCAGCAGCGAATCCTCCGCCAGACCGTGCCGGGCCACCTTCGCCTTGTACGCGTCCAGTCGGCCGCGCAGCTCGGCACGGACCGCCAGCGGGGCGGTGACCGCGGTCAACGACTCCCGGGCGCGCAGCAGTTCGTCCTCCGCCTTCTGCTCCAGCGACTCCAGCAGCGGCGACAGGCGGTGCCACTGCGCGTGTCTGCGGTACTCCGCGGCCGTCGCCAGCTGCTCCTGCAGCACGGTCGGCGGACCGCTGACCACCGGCACTTCCGTCGCGGCGATCTTCGCCAGCACCTCACCGCGCGCCGTACGGGCCTCGGCGAGCGTGCGGTCGGCGCGGGACAGCACGTCCCGCAGGCGCACGATGCGCTTCTCCGCGTCCTGGCGGACCGTCAGCACCGCGTCGATCTCCCGGCGCACGTCCTCCAGGGCGCGCGCCTCACGGTCGTACACGGTGGTGTCGGGCTTCCCGCCGCCCGGCGCCGAACTGCCCTCGGCCGGCTGCCAGAACGCCAGCGGGTCGGACACGACCTCCTCGCGCAGCCGGCTGAGGGTGCGGGTGATGCGCTCCAGGTCGTCGCCCGCCGGGTGCTCGCCGGGGCGTACACCCACGGAGTGGGCGAGCTTGCGGGTGCGCTGGAGTTCGGCGGCCAGTAAATCTATCCGCGCGGGCAGCGCCGACCACACCGCGTCGGCGGCGACGACCACGTCCAGCGAGGACGCGTACAGCTCGTTCATCCGGTCGACGAGGGTGGCGAGCGAGTAGCGTTCGGTCAGGCGGCTTCCCCGCGCGCCGTGCAGCGTCGGCGCGTTGGCGGTGGCGGCCGCCGAGCCCGCGACCGTGACGGACTCGCCCCGCAGCAGTTCCGTCAGCTCCGCCAGGTCCTCGCGGCTGGACCAGCGGCGGCGGGACCGGATCTCCCGGGCGGTGCGCAACGCGCCCGTGTACGCGTCGAAGTACGTCCACAGCAGCGTGATCGCCGCCTCCGTGGTCTTCCAGCGCTCCGCGGTGCGGCCCGTGAGCTCGGCGCCCTCCAGGAGTCTTCGGCCCGCGTGGTCCTGCAGGGCGAGGAGCGAGGTCTCGATCGCCTCGTGCTCGGCGCCGAGCCGCGCCAGCGCACGGTCCACCTCGTCCCGGTCCATCACCGGCCCGGCGGGGTCCGTGTCGCCCATCGATCACCTCTCGTTGCGGGTTGGGTCCGGTCGTGGGGGCCGGTCGTGGTTCCTGACGTGGCTCGGTCGGGGACGGTCAGCTCTTGCGCAGGTACTCCGGTGCCGGTGGCTCCGACTTGGATGAATCCCCGACCAGTGTCGCCGACAACCACTTGTCGTACGACGCCTGCCAGCCGTCCGCCGTGTCCTTGCGGAAGTCGACCAGGATCTGGTTCACCCGGCGTACCAGATCGTCCGCGTCCTTCTTCATCGCCACGCCGTAGTACTCGGTCGTGAAGGCGTCGCCCTTGAGTTCCACCGTCGGGTCCTGCGCGGCCTGGCTCGCCGCGAGCGCCCCGTCGTTGACGACCGCGTCCACCTCGCCGAGCTGCAGCCGCACCAGGCAGTCGAGCTGGTTGGGGACCGTGGTGGAGATGTCCGTGGACGCCGGCAGGTCGCCCTTCTTCTTGTCCTCCTCCAGCTTCGCGTACGCCGTCGAGCCCGTCGCGGTGCAGATCTCCTGGTTCGCGAGGGTCTCGTCGTACCCCTCGATCGGGGAGGACTTCGGCGCCAGGACCTGCTGGCCCGTCTCGAAGTACGGGGCGGAGAACGCCACTTCCTCCAGGCGCGAGCAGTTGATCGTCATGGTGCGGACGACCAGGTCGACGCGGCCGTCCTGGATCGCCGGGATGCGCTGGTCGGTGGGGATCGCCTTGAACTGGACCGCGTCCGGGTCGCCGAGTATGTCCTCGGCGATGCGGCGCACCAGGTCGATGTCGAAGCCCTCGAGCTGTGCGCTGTCGCTGCCGTTGGGGTTGCGGTAGCCCCAGCGGTAGCT
This sequence comes from Streptomyces sp. NPDC052012, assembly GCF_040689265.1. Taxonomy (NCBI): domain Bacteria; kingdom Bacillati; phylum Actinomycetota; class Actinomycetes; order Kitasatosporales; family Streptomycetaceae; genus Streptomyces; species Streptomyces sp. NPDC052012. The sequence goes on along the minus strand of NZ_JBFAXA010000035.1, from coordinate 1,943 downwards.
GTTCTGGTCCACGCCGACGATCAGCTTGCGCTTCTCGCCCTGGCGGTTCTTGATCGCCTCGATGGTGGGGCCGTCGGCGTCGGAGGGGGAGAGGGTCTGCTTCTCCGGGGCTGTGCAGTCCTCCGCCGCGTCCGCCTCCGCCGCCGTCCTTGCCCCCGTCCCCGCTGCCGCCTGGGCCGCGGGTGCCGCGTCCGTGTCGTGGACCGCGGAGCCCGTGCAGGTGAGCAGCAGCGCGAAGATCAGGGCCACGGCGCAGGCCGTCGCCATCGCGCCTACTCCGCCCCAGCCCCTCAGGCCGGCTCGCACACGTCGTGCCTTCGTCATCACGCCCCCTTTCACCGGTACTCCGACAGCCTGCGGCCGATGCCGAGCACGGCGCCCAGCGCGCCGAGGACGGCGAGGACGGCCGCGCCCACCGGCAGGCCCGTCAGCGCGTCCCGGCCGTCGGTCGCCGCCCGCTTGAACTCGTTCTGCTCGTGCGCGAGCGCGGTGGCGAGGTTGGCGTCGACGCTGTCGAAGCACTCGCCGGTCGCACCCTTCGCGCCGATCACCCTGTCCAGCGCCTGCTGGTAGTTGCCGTTCTCGTCCTGCTCGCGGGCCGCGTCGTGGCGCTTGTGCCACTCGGTCATGTTGCTGACGGCGGACGTGACCGGCTTCTCGCCCTTGTCGTCGTCCGCGAGTTCACCGGCGCGGGTGAGGCCCTTGGCGAGGGTGTCCATGTCGCGTTCGAAGTCGTGGTCGTACGCGTCGACGGTCTTGTCGCCGATCTTCTTCGTCTCCGCGCCGCGGGCGACGAGCGTGAGGTTCTCGTTGCCGCGGGCCTTCAGGGAGGCGATGCGGGCGTCGTGCAGGACCTTCAGGGAACGGACGCCGTGGTCGTGCGAGTCGTTCAGGCCGGAGCGGGCGACCGTGTGGCCGACGGTCAGCCACAGGAGGACGACCGTGGTGGCCGCGGTGGCCGCGACCAGGCCGTGGTTGAGGACGCGGTTGGTGCGCCGGTAGTTGCGGTGCTGGGCCCAGGCGAGGGCGGCGAGGGTGAGGGTGCCGAGGGCGATGGCGAGCCAGGGGTAGGGCGTCGCGTTCGCGTAGTCGGACTGCAGGCGTTGGTTCTCCTTGGTGTACAGGTCCTCCGCGGCCGGGAGCATCTCCTGCTGCATCTTCTCGTTGGCGTAACGGAGGTAGGCGCCGCCGACCGGGAAGCCCTGGCGGTTGTAGGTGCGGGCGCGCTCCACCAGGCCCTTGTACTCGGGAAGCAGGCGGTTGAGCTTGGCGATGGTCCGGGTGGAGGGGGAGTCCGGGTCGGCGTTGGCCGCGGCGTTGACGAGTTTGGCGGCGGCCGTGCGGATGTCCTTCTCGTACCGGTCGCGGGAGGCGGCGGTCTCCTGGCCGCCGGCCAGGAAGCCGCTGGACGCCGCGGTGTTGGCGTCCGCGAGGGAACGGTAGATGTCGGCGGCGTCGGAGCTGAGGGGCTGGCTGCTGGTGAGGACGGCGTCGGCGGCGGACGCGCGGTCGGTCATCTGCCAGGCGGTGACGGCGCCGAAGGTGAGGACGAGGGCGGCGAGGACGGCGCCGATGATGCGGAGGCGGCCGGGTTCTGTGGTGGCGGCCTGGCGTAGGCGGTCGGTGCCCTCCGCCAGCGCGGTGCGGCGCGGTGGTGCCGTCGGTTGTGCCGTCGGTTGTGCCTGTGGTGGCTCGCCGTTCCGTGTATGTGTCAGTGTCACTTGACCTCCCCCATGGTCATCCGTCGCGGCAAGTATTGCCGCTGGGACTGACATCCGCACCTCCCTACGAATACGCCGGGCGGTTCGGGTTCGGTTCCCTGGTGGTGGTGGGGGGTTGCTGTGGCCATGCCTGCGGCGCCAGTGCGGCTTCGGTGGGGGTGCGCGTAGCGCCTACGGGTGGTGGGTGGGGCGGGGCCGGGGCGGTGGTGTCCGTCCTCGGTC
>NZ_JBFAXA010000034.1:0-77358 GCF_040689265.1 Streptomyces sp. NPDC052012 | reverse complement strand
AGACGTCAGACATCTCGATCAACAGCCCGGGGGCCTCGCTCGTTGCGCCTCACAAGTCATCACCTGATCGATGGCCAACTCGAAGAAGCTCACTGGACGCCGCGCATTCAGTGGGATTGGTCCACCGAGACGTCAAACCCGGCAACATCCTTCTCTCCGGCGCAGACCAGCCAGTTCCTGCGCGCCATGTCTACCTGACGGACTTCGGCTTGACCAAACGGTCAGCAAGTCTGACCGGCTTCACAACCACCGGCCATTTCCTCGGAACGATCGCGTACGTCGCGCCGGAACAGATCGCCGGCCGCGCCGCCACGGACGGACAGACATCTACTCGCTGGGATGCGTCATGTTCCAGGCGCTTACCGGCCAGGTGCCCTTCGCCCGCGACGACGACGCCGCCACCCTTTGGGCCCACATGTCCGCAGCCAAGCCGAAAGTGTCCGATTACCGTGATGACCTTCCCCAAGGCGTGGACACGGTACTGAATCGCGCGATGGCATCCGACCCGGAGGAACGCCCGAGGGGTTCGCCGCCCCGGAACTGTTCGGGCCCCCCATGAGGCCACGGCATCCTGCGATATCTACGGCATCGGCAGAGTCATCGCCTGGGCCCTCACCGGCACACTGCCGGAGACCAACCTGCCGCTGCTGCCTCCTCCCGGCCCGTGGCGCCCCGTCGTGCGCGCGGCCACCCACCCGGATCCGCAACGCCGCCCCCAGACCGTCAGCGACCTCCTCAGCCTGATCGACCGCGAACACGCGGTCATCCCCGAAGACCCCCTCCCGGCTGCCCAGGCATTGTCCGAGCCGCCGGCACCGGCGACTCGGCAGCCGTCGACGCTCTGCTGACCCTGATCGGTGACCACCCCGAGGACTACGAACTTCACACCGGCCTGCTCACCCGTCTCGACCCGCAGCAGGCCGGACCGGCCCTCGCACAGGACCCCGCCCGGGCCCGCCCCCTCCTGCACGCCCTGGCAGAGCATGTACACGGCGACACCCACACAGTGCAGTTCGGCGAGGCCGCAGAGGTCGTGGTCTGGCTACACAGCATCTGCGCATACGCCGTCCGCCACGGTAATTGGGACCTGCTGGAAGAAGCCGCCCACACCATGTGCACCTGGGACCGGTGGAGCGCCCAGGACAAGATCACGCCCTGGCTGCGCACCCTGAAGGACCAGGCCGCCCTGGTCATCGCCGCCGTCCTGCGCGATCACCCGGGGGTGGGCGGACGTACGCTCGCGGCGAGGCGGCGCCGGTGACCCTGCAGGACCAGTCAGGCATGGTGGCTCCCGGCCTCGGAGTGGCCGGGCACAGACAGAAAGAAGGCCCTCGCTGGCCCGGGGACGGTGGGCGTCGGCGCCTTCGGTCCGTCGGTCATCGTAACGGTTACCGACGGTCGAGGGTTCCGGCCTGTCGGCGTCCGTCGGCACGGCCAGTCAGGAACAATCTGCGCTGGAGCCCGTCCGCGCTCCTCGACGACCTCCTCCACGACGGCGGAGCACGCGCCGACGGCTGGAGTGCACGCGACATCGACACCGCCCTGTAACTGGACCGGCGGCGGCCCGCCCCGGCCGGGACCGGATTTGTGGTACTGGCCACGCAGGTGGGTGGGGAGCGAACGCTGAGCTGGCTCTCCCGCTCACGCCGCCTCTCAACCGCGACCATGAACGCCGCCTGGACTACCATGCCCAGATGGTGTGTGGGCCGCTGTGATCAGGCTGTCGAGGCGCCTGGCCGCAGACGCTCCGCGCTGGCCGGAGAAGCGTCCCGGCCGACTGCCCCGGGCACGGGCATGAACCGTCCGTCCTACGCCCGCACCAGCCAGCCCCGCATGCTGTCGTCAGTCGCCTCGCCAGACGTTGTCGAAGGCCGCCTGCTCGATGGCCCGCCGTTGCCGTACAGCCTCCAGTTCCCTCACCGCGTCATGGACCGCGGCGAGGACGGTCTCCGCCGCGTCGCCGGCCCCGCTCGGGGCGTCTCGGGTCTCCTGGTTGCCGCCGATCCCGGCGGCCATCGCAAGGGCGGTGAGCACGGGCTCCTGGGAGGCCCAGCGGTCCCTCACCCGGTGGCGATCGGGCGAGTCGACTGGCATCAGCCGACCGGTCCGGAAAGGCGTCCACGTCCAGCGGCGACGCTGCCGCGTGAGTAGCCCTTCCGCCTCGAGAGATGCCAGATAGGTCGAGGCCAGGCTGCGGCCTCGGCGCCACAGCCAGGCGGCGATCGACTCGTATGGTGCTTCTCGGACGATCGACGCCGCAGCCTGGTCCAGCAGGGGATCGGACAGGGCCGTCCCGTGGCCCGGCATGACCTGGATGCCGTCCAGCCTGATGGTCCCGGCGGCCAGCAGGTCGATCAACTCGGCTCCCGCCAGCGCAAGCGACAGGTCGCCTTGCTCCAGAGGGCGGCTGGGCTCCACGTCCACGGCGATGATCATCAAGTCGCGGGGTGTGGTCATAGCGGCTCCCTGTCAGGGACGTCGGCAATCGCCCGCAAGTTCACCGAGTCGATCGCGCAGCGCTTCCGGTCCGGTTCTCCTGCGCGCAGCTCGTCCAGCACCGCGCGGTGCCGAGCAGCCGTACAACTGCAGGCTAACGACAATCCACCCAAACATGTGATCGTGGACCGGTTTCTGGCGAAGCGACCCGAAGCCCGCCCTCGTTGTCCTCGTGCGTCATCGTTCCTGCCGCCCGTCGGTGCCGACTTTGCCGGCCGGGCGCTCCCGGGCGATTTGGGCACGGAACTCGGCGTCCTCTTTGCGCACCGTCAGGGCTTCCGGCGAGCACGGCATCGATGTCGGGTTCGGGGATCACGACCGCGCCGGAGTCGTCGGCGAAGACGTACTGTCCGGGAAGCACGCCCACCCCCGCGACCCCAACCGGCACGTTCGCTCGGTATGGCGTGATCACGTCGCCACCCCATCGCACGGCCGCCCCGGAACAGCAGGCCGCGAACGGGTAGGTGCGCAGCTCATCGAAGTCACGCAGCCGTGCATCGGTGAGGACACCGGCCATGTGGTAATGCGCCAACAGGGCAAGCTTGGTACGCCGCCGACGGAGGTGTCGCGACAGCCGTTACTCGCCAGCACCAGCACCGTGCCCCCGGCATCGTCGGCGTCGACACCCACCGCCTGCCGGAACAGGGCGCCGAAGTTGTGGGACTCGGGTTTCACCATCGCCGAGCAGGAGGGGAAGTAGGAGATCGTGGCTGCCGGCCCGAACAGGACACGGCCTGGCGTCGGTGTGACGAGGTCGAGTATGTGCGCGTGGTGCCGGTCGATCCGGCCGAGGGCGTCGACGAGATCCGCACATCTCAGCAACCGGACTGCCTGAGCACGTCGCTCGACCACCGCCTCGCGATCGTCATATGGCGGGGCGGGGGTCACGGCAGCTCCAGGGTACGGATCGACATCAGGGTGAGCTGAAGCCGGTGGGATCGGTCGACGAGCAGCGCCTCGCATGCCGAGCACGCTGGACAACGCACCACCATGCCGGGACAGCGCAGGTAGACCCGGGTCTCGGCAACGCGGTGCCGATCGCCGCACTCGGCGCACTCCAGGACGATCGTGGTTGCCTCGCGGCCCAGAACCAGCGATATCGCCCCGGCGACGGCGTTGCCGTCCACGTGACTGTCCTCCGGATGCGCCGAGAGAAGGTCTTCCTCTGCGTTCACTTCGGGGCTCCTATCCGAACCTCTCTGTCCTCAACAGGTCAGCGGCCAGGCCAGCGCCGATCAATGCGCGGGCAGTTTCCTCCACGAATGCGGTCGGGCCGCACACGTAAGCCCTTAGCCGAGGCTCGCGAACGCCCCCGGAACCGAGCAGCGCGCTCAGCTGATCCGCGCTCACTCGGCCGTACTCGAATCCCGACGCCCGTTCCCGGGTCAGGTGAACGGTGGTCTCCGGCCCATCGGGACTGCTCAGCTCGTCGCCGAAGATGACCCGGTCGGCGGTGCGCGCGGAGTACACCAGTCTCACGGGGGTGCCGTGAGCGCGGGCGGCACGCCAGATCGCGCGCATCGGCGCGATGCCGGAGCCGCCGGCCACCAGGAGCAGCGGTGCGTCGTCGTCGGGCTGCCAGACGAAGTAGCCCCCCACCGGCCCCCTGACCTCCAGGGCATCACCGTCGGTGGCGATGTCGACCAGGTAGGGGGACACCTCGCCGTCGTCCTCGCGTTCCACGGTGATCTGCGGCGCCTCGCCAGGCGCGGAGGACAGCGAATAGCTGCGGGTGGCCTGGTACCCGTCCTCGGCGGTCAGCCGGATGTCGATGTGCTGGCCGGCCACATGACCCGGCCAGTCGGCGGCGGTGAACCGGATGCTGCGCGCCGAGGCGGTTTCACGCGTTGTACCGGCGACGGTGACGGGTCGCCAGCCTTGAACAGGTCGCAGTCGCGGTGGCATGGCTGATCGGTCAGTCCCCGTAGTAGCGCTGCTCGAGGAACGGGTCACCGCGGTGGTGATAGCCGGCGTTCTCCCAAAATCCCAGCTCGTCCTCGGGCATCACGCGGATCCCGCGCAGCCACTTGGCGGACTTCCACAGATACAGATGCGGCACCAGCAGCCGGACCGGCCCGCCGTGCTCGGCGGGGATGGGACCGCCCTCGTAGCCCACCGCGACGATCGCGTCGCGGTTCACCAGATCCTCCACCAAGAGATTCGTGGTGTAGCCGCCGTAGGAGGACACCAGCGCGTAGGGCTCGTCGGCCACCCCTGCGTCCTCCAGCACAGCCGCCACCGGAACACCCTGCCAGGTCGTCCTCAGCTTGGACCAGTGCGTGACACAGTGGATGTCGGTCGTCAGGTCCACGACGCCCAGACCGCGCAGCGATTCCCACGCGTAGGTCCTCTCCGCAGTCCCGTCGGCGACCACCAGCTCCCACGCCCGGGTCGGTACATGCTGCGTTGGACCCGCCGTGAGCACCGGGAAGTCGTCGGTGACGTACTGCCCCGGGGGCACCACGCCTTCCGCACGTCGAGGACGGCCCGTGAATCCGCGCGTGACCATGAATCGCTCACCACCCTTCGCGTCGGAAGCATAACCAAGCGTGACTCTTCGCGCCTCGCCACCGTCGTCGGCCCGTAAGCATCGACCGTGGCGTTCTCGTTGCTGACAGCGGCGCAGATGCGGATCGCGGCCAGGCACGCACCCTCGGCCACCCAGACATCGCAGACCGCCTTAACCAGCGGTGGCCAAAGTGGTCGGGCTGGCGTACATCGCGGGGCCTGTGGCGCGTAACCCGGGCGGGTGGCAGCACGGCAACCCTCGTGCCGCAGCGGCAGGCAGCCGCCAGGCCGCTGCGTGATATCTAGGCGATCGGCGCACAGCTCCGCACTGCGTCGCGCACGACGTCAGCGACGACTGCTGGGCGCAGGAGCATCACCACATCTGACGCCCCTTCGGCGACGCTGACTTTCGGCCCCATCCGGTCGTATGAGAAGCGATGAACATCTGGATGGATCACGCCGTCGGCCGTCGGCAGGACCGCCCACGACGGGCGTGTCCGCCAAGCCGGGGCTGGCGCTTCCTCACCGAACGCAGCTTCGGAGAGCGGGCGCTGGGAGATCGTCATGAACGCCGCCTCCGCGTCTGGGAGAGGCACAGAACGCCTCGTGAAACGCGCTGGGCTCGATCGTGAACTCGGTGCCGCCATCCGGCAGCGAAGAGGGCTTGATGTACGGTCCGACGATCGACGCGCCGGTTCGGCATGGCGTTCCACAGCGCGGCAACTGCCACGCAGGCTCACCGTCGGTGCGCTCTTCCTCAACTCTGGCCTGTCGAAACACAACGCGGACCAAGCCACCGCTCAGCAACTCCAGCAGTTCGCCAACGCCACCTACACCTTCCTGGGCAAGCTCGACGCCCAGAAGATCACCCGGCTGCTCTCCACCGGGGAGATCACCGTTGCCACCGCACTTCTCCTGCCGGTCATCCCTGCCACTGTCGCCGGGGCGAAACGCGCCGGTCGCACATCACCGCCCGTGTGGCGGACCACCGCTACCACTCTCGCCGACGTAGGCACCGTACCCGCCCGACACCACAGACCTCGCCGAGGCCGGGCGACAATTTCCGATCAAGATCATGTTCGAATTCCAAGCCCGCTGATCGGTATGCATACGACCTCTTACCTGTCCCAGCGCCGATGTCGAGGGCGGTCCAAACCGGGTGACCCGCGGCGGCCAGGCGCGAGCAGATGTGTCATGAGCACCTCAAAGTCTGGAGGAGGACGGCTACCCGCCCAGCTCGCCCGCTACCGCGGCGAGCAGGTCCTGCTCCGTTCGCGGCACGTCACGGCCATGACGGCCGCGTTCCCGGAGATCCGGGCCGCGGCCGTCGCGCAGCTGCTCAGCGACACGGGTCTGGATGGGGTTATGTGGCCTGTGCGGGTGTCTCAGACCCACGGTGTCTTCTCAGGTGGCGCCCTTCTGTAGACGAGAGGCGTTCGCCGCCGATGGTTCAGGGAGCCGAAGAAGGAACAGGGCCGTCCGGCCGTCAGCGCGGCACAGATAACCTGCGCGAATGGAGCGGATTCAGCGGGCCGCTGGCGCGGTCGTCGGCTCAGCGGTGGGTGACGCCCTGGGCGGCCCCTTCGAGTTCGGTCCCCAAGGAGCGTTCTCCGCGCGGTTTCCCGTGCCTGGTGCCGGTGGCGAGATGTGCGGAGGCGGTGGCTGGGACCCCGGCGAGGCCACTGACGACACGCAGATGGCCGTCCTGGTCGCAGAGTCGCTGCTGGAGCGGGGCGAACTGGATCTGCCGGACATCTTCGCCCGCTTCCAGCGGTGGGCAGCATCAGACCCCAAGGACATCGGCCTGCAGACCGAAGACGTCCTGACCAACGGCATGCCCTGGGACCTCGCCGCCGCGATCCATTTCCAGGTCAACCAGCGCGCAGCGGGAAACGGCTCCTTGATGCGGGCATCGACCTCTGCGGTCCACTTCGCGGCCGCCGGCCAAGAAGCCGCCATGGACGCGGCCCGCCGCATCGCTGCCCTCACTCACGGGGATCGCGCGGCCTGGGAAGGAACCGCGATCTTCCACGAACTCATCCGCGTCACGTTCGAGGACACCGACCCCCTCACCGCGCTCCCGGACATCCTGACTCTCGTCCACCCCGACCACCGCAGCCGCTACGCCACGGTCCTCTCGCCCAACTGGCACCCCGATCAGGCGACCGAGTTCAACGGTGCCGTCTGGCCCTGCCTGGGCTCCGCCGTCTGGGCCCTGCGCACTACCACCAGCTTCGAAGACGCGATACGCGCGGCAATCGATCTCGGCGGCGACACAGACACCGTCGCCGCGGTCACCGGAGGCCTCGCGGGGGCGTGTTACGGGCTGAACGCCATCCCCGCCCGCTGGACGCAGCCGCTTCATGTCCCCCTCCCAGGCTTCGATGGACGGGTGTTGCACCTGGCAGACCTGCTCCACCTCGCATACGGCCTCCTGGAAGTGGGCGGTCGATGAGACAGACGTGGCAGCACACCTAAACGGTGAGCTGGTGGTGTGGGAGGAGGGGAAGCTGGCGTTCGAGCGGCTGCAGCAGCGTCTGGTCCGCCGCGGCGCCGGCGCCGCCCGGGCCGCTGCCGAGTGGCCCGCGCACTTCGTCGTCTTCGACCTTCTCCACCTGGGCGGCACGGATCTGACCTCCTGGCCCTACATCCCGCGCCGGGCGGCCCTGGAGGAACTGTTCGCCGACGCGAAGCTGTCCGCGCCGCTCACGCTGTGCCCGTCCACCACCGACCCGGACACCGCCCGCCAGTGGCTGAACTGGACGGCGGCCGGGCTGGAAGGCCTGTGCTTCAAGCGGCTCAACGACCGTTACCGCCCCGGCGCCCGCGCCTGGGGGAAGTACAAGAAACGCGATGAATTGCAGTTGATGCAACATCCTGCGGCTCGCCGGAAACGCCGTTTCCGCTGATCATTCCCCCAACTCCCTTGCCATGGCCGCGTCACAGCGGAGCCGCGACCAGGACGGTAGCGATAGGTTCGAGGTTCACGGGGCTGTACCCGTGGCAATGGACTCCAGCGGACGGCGAAGCGTTCATCGTGCACCTGCGTGGCGGCGCCAATCCGATTCGTATGTCGACGGCGCGGACGTACGAGGTGACGATCACCTTGTTCGTGGAGTACCTGCTGGACCGCTGGTACGGATGGGTGGACACCTGCCGGGAGCGGTTCGGGCAGGCACCTCAGGTTGTCTTTCACGAGGCCAACTCGGTGGTGCACACGCTGGAGTACGAGGGCGACCCGCGGCGTCGGCCGCTGACCTACGACGAGGTCCAGGCCCTTTTCGACGCGGCCGATGCCCGACCGGCCCAGATCCGCGGACACGGGCGGAGGGGGACGCTGACCGCGCTGCGTGACACCGCGGTGCTGAAGGCGATCTACGCCTATGGAACCCGGCGCACCGAGTCCTCCATGGTCGACCTGGTGGACTTACGACGGCATCGGAAGAGCCCGCAGTTCGGGCAGTTCGGCTCGCTGGCGGTGCGGTACGGGAAGTCGTCCAAGGGGGCGCCACCGAAGCGGCGGACCGTGCTGCTGGTGCCGGAGATGGACTGGGTGGTCGACATCCTGGCGAGTGGGTGCATGAGGTGCGTCCCGGCTGGCGCCGGGCCGGCATCCGGCATTGTGGGTGACCGAGCGGGCCGGGCGGATGTCGCCGCGCTCGATCAACGAAGCCTTCACCACAGCTCGGGACGCGGCCGGTCTGGATGGAGCCCTCGATCTGCACTGTCTGCGCCACAGCTACATCACGCACCTGACGGAGTTTGGCTACCCCGCGCGGTTCGTGCAGGAGCAGGTCGGCCACTCCCACGGCTCGACGACAGCCATCTACATGGGTGTCTCCGACGAGTACCGCAACCACCTGCTGGAGGCTTCGCTGAAGCGCCGGCTCGGCGACGACTGGGACCTGACATGATCAAGAAAATGGGCTACGAGTGGCGGCTGCGGCAGATCATGGCCGAGCAGGAGATATTCCACACCTCGGACCTCGTGCCGCTGCTCGCGGAGCGCGGGGTGAGCCTGTCGCGTGAGCAGGTCTACCGGCTGGTGACGCAGCCCCCGCAGCGGATGAGCATGGACACCCTGGTCGCGCTGTGCGACATCTTCGGCTGTACCCCGAACGACCTCATCAAGCCGACGGTCGTCAACGCGCAGGTGAAGAAGACCGCGGGCGGCGAGGAGGCACCGCTGCCGCTGACGGAGCGCCGGACCACGATCCGGCGCCCGGGTGCGCCGTGAGGAAGTACCTGACCCCGGACCAGGTACGGCTGCGCGAGGACCTGGCCGGGGCCCGTGACCGGATCGTCGTCCTGCTGATTCTGGCCGTCGGAGAGTCCCTCGGCATGAAGCAGGCGCAGGAGTTCGTCGAGAAGGCGCGGGCATGGAGCGGTGCGAACGCCTTCCGCTTGCTGCGCTGCCTCGCGTCCAGATCCGACGCGCTGAGTGCGCCGACGCCGGACTGCCCGCCCTGCGGGGTACGGCTGATCGCCCTGCTGATCGCCGGCGGCCACGGCGAGAACGTGGGCTGGTACCCTGCGCCGACTGCGCTGCCGGCCGCACATCGTGCACGATGCGCGTTCGCCCGCCGGCGGCCACAGCGGCAGCATTTGCCGAGGCTGCCGCCATGTCCCGGGCGCGCACCTCCCCGATCCGCGATGGTCCCCGTTGCCCCCCTCGGCTCACTGTTGCGCCTCCCGCCTGGTCACCAGGCGGGAGGCGCAACACAACCTCGGCTACGCCCCCGGGCAGCCTCAAGGCCGTCATGCGGCACTGCGGACGATTGCCCCACCCTGTCCCTGCCACCCGCCCTGCCTGGACGAGGGCTGCACCAACGCCTGAAGCCGGAATCCCCCACCGAGTACGAACAACTCCGGCTCAAGACCCGTCCTGGCCGACTGCTCCGCCAGATGTTCGGACGTGCCAGCTTCGCGCTCCTCCGCAAGCGAGTCCTCCTCGCCCCATGACCGATGTCAGAGGCGCCTGGAATCCTGTCTCCATCCGAGACAGCCATACCAGGAGCCATGCATGGGAACGTGGGGAACCGGCCCGTTCGACAGCGATCTCGCCGCAGACTTCGTCGATGAGCTTGAGGGACTGAGCGTTTTCAGCAGCCACTCTGCAGGATGAACAGTTCGCAGGCGTTGACTGCGTCCTCACCTGCAGCGGGCTCGAGTCTTATGGACACGTCCGTCACCCGATCGGTGGCCACTCTGGCCATCGATGTGCTTGAGCGGGCATTCCAACGAGTCACCAGCTCAGGAGCACGCCTCGATGGCGGAGACGGCGCTGAAGCCGTTGCTGCTGGTGTCCTCATCGCCAGCACCATCCCGGACAGCCCCATCTCGATCGATCCAGATGACGGTCTGAGGGGCCCACTGCCCAAAATACCGACATCACTCCGCGCGTTGGCCAGGCTCGCACTGGACCGGGTACTACAGGACGGATCAGAAATGGCGACGGGATGGGTGGACAGTGCCGACGCCGACCAGTGGCGTCGGGAAGTGCCACGAATCCTCGAGGCACTCGAAGAACCCACTGGTCACTAATCGGGACCACCTCACGGAAAAGCGGCTCTGTCGCTGATTTGGGGGTGGCGGCTTCTTGATCATGGTGATGCGGCGTCGCAGGAGATCGAAGTTGGCGCGTTCGTACATCTGTCTCTGCAACGTGGAATCGGACGGCAGTTGCGTGCCGAACCACCGTGGCCGGGCCTCCGATGCGGACCACGGGTGAGCTGATCAAGCTGGCCTCCACGCGGGCGGAAGGTTGTGAGGCGTCCTGGCTCGGGACGTCGCACGGCGGTCGTTCTTGCCGTCGCTGCTACCCGGCTGCGGGTCCGCTGGGGCGTCGCCGTCACGCCGGTGACAGGAGACGCCGGATCATGTTTGCGGCCCTTTCACGATCATGATCGTGTGGGCGTTGGTCCTGCCTCGCACCACGGTAGGCAGCATCGCCGAGGCGTCCACCACCCGCACCCAGCTCATTCCGATCACTCCGTGCGCACGGAGCCGGGGGCGGCCCGGGTGACGCGCTGGGCCGGCGGTGAGAGCGACCCGGTGCACCTGTTCGCCTCGACCGACTCGGCTCCTCGCCCTTCAGCCGAGCGGTAACGACGCGGCAATCAGACCGTGCTCTCGGCCATTGTCGTGGGAACGTCAGTCGGCACGGCCGGCCTCGTGCAGGGAGAGGACGGCCTCCACCAGGGCGTCCGGGTTCTCCCAGTTGAGCATATGTCCGGCGTCCGGCACGGTCACCAGACGAGCGCCCGGTATCCCGGCGGTGAGGCGGCGGGCGTGGCTCGGCGGCGTACTTCGGTCCGCGGAGCCGACCATGACGACGGTGGGAACCGTGATCTCGGCCAGACGCGGATAGCGGTCCTCGCGTGCGAAGGCACGGACGATCGGCACGAGGGGGATGTGGTCCTGCCGGAGGAACACGTCGAGGAAGACGTCGATCATGGCCGGAGAGGGACGTTTTCCGCACTGGGCGGCTCCGAAGAGGGTTCCGCCGGTCCTGGTGCGGGCCAGCTGCTGAAGAAGCCCTGTCTCCAGCAGCGGGATCTGGAGCCGGTTGTGCGGCGCTCCCTCGTAGATGCGGCCCGCCCAGGTCGCGAACAGCACCAGACCGCGCAGCCGCAGGGCAGCGGCGGGATGGTCCAGCAGGGCGCGCAGGGCGACGAATCCGCCCATGGAGTGCCCGACCAGAACCCCGTCCCGTACGTCGAAGTGCTCCAGCACCGCCAGGTAGTCCCCCGCCATCGGGCGGGACCCGATACCGTCCGAACCGGACGTCGAGCCCCCGTGGCCCCGCTGGTCGAACACGATGACACGATGCCCCTTCGCCACCAGTTCAGCCTGCACCAGGTTCCACTCCAGGAGCGAGACGCCATAACCGTGGGCCAGCACCACGGGCGGCCCCTCCCCCGCCACGACGGCCCGCAACACCGTCCCATCGGGCCGGGACAGGAACACCTCCTCGCCCTCCGGCTCGCGCCGCAGCACCTCGAGAGGCACAGGATCCGGCTGACGGCGTACTCCGGCGGCCACCGCCCGCGCGGTGACAGCGGTGACAGCAGCAGCGGCGGCGACCCCGGCCGCAGCGCCCCAGACCGATATGGATCTCATGGAAGTCCCCTGCTTTTGCTTGCGAGTTCGGCCTCGAATCCTCTCACCGGCAGCATGCACTCCAGTTGTCCTCGGCCTCATCCACTCACACCGGACCGTCTGAAAACGATCTGGTGGGGCCAGGTATGACGGCCGGGCTGTCTCCTTCGTCGGCTCAAGTGTGCTTGCTTCTCCCTATTTCGGTGCCCAGCAACACAAAGTCATGCCAATCGGAGTGAACCAATTGGGAACGCGGGGAGCGTAAAGCCGAAGGACTCACCGGTGGCTGGGGCGGTGATTCCTTGACTGTGGGCGGTTCAGTGGGACGAGACGAAACCAGCTGATTGGTCGAGGTGGAGGGGTGAGCCGGCCTTCTCGGGTGTCCAGCCGGCGGCGAGAGCCGTCCGGATGCTGTCAGCCACTTGGGCGGGCAGGACCGGGCTGCCGCTTGTTCCGAACCAGTTGCCGGATGCGGCTGGCTGGTGGTGATCACCAGTGTGGTGCCGGGCATCTGGGCGTGTTCTACCGCATAGGCAAGGGGTGACATGACCAGACCCTGGTCGTAGGTCGGCCGTCCGCGAAGTCGCCACCGGTAGGTGGCGCCGTCCACGGTGAGGAGCCGCGATCCCTTCTTGACCAGTGCCATGTCCACATCCTTTCCTCTGTGACAGTAGTGAACGGCGGCTCATCGTGTCGTGCCGATTGTCGTAGGACCGTCTCAGCTTCTGCGCAGGGGAAAACGTCCCGGTTTGCTGCCGGGATGTTGGGTCGTGCGGCCTCGCGAGCGGCCAGCAGGGCGACTATCTGGCGGAAGTCGCCAAGGCCGCCAGGGCGTGGCACGACGGGGCGGTGCTGAACGCATCCGCCGGGCGGCACCCTTCGTGCACCTGTCCGGCCGCGGATCTTGTATTCCGAAATACCGCCGCCATCGCCTCCAACGCGTCGTTCGGAGGCTGGACCAAGACCTTCACCGGCCCCCGCCTCTGCGCGGCCATCGTCGACCGCCTCACCTTCAACGGCACCATCATCGAGACCGGCACCGACTCCTACCGCCTCGCCGGCACCCGAGCCCGAGCGGAGGAACCCGCCAAAGCGGGATGACCCCGATAGCGGCAGCTGGTCAGCGGGCCTCGGCCGGCTCGCCAGGCACCGCAGCAGGACGCAGCACGGTCAGAGAATCTTCCTGGCGAGCGACCATCGCGAAGGAGAACCTGTCCACCTCCAGGCACAGGTCGACATCGTCGGGATGAACACCTTGGTATCCGCGCTGTACTCCGTCGGCAAGCTCGGCGGCTGCCCGGGAAGTCCTTGCACGGTGGAGATACGGGGCCGCCTCGGCATCGCCTCCGGCGAGATGCTCACCGATGTATTCAGCGCAGGCCAGGTCCTCAGCGGCCTGGCCATCATCGCCGGTGACCACGAACGTCACCGGCCCGAAACCATCAGTCTTCAGGAACCGCGCTGTCGCGCCAGCCACTACGAAACTCGCACACAAGACCAGCGGCGCACTCGCGACGGCCAGCGCGCCGACGGTTCCAGCTGTCGTCTTTTGCACCACCGTGCGACCAGCGAGATCGAACGACCTGACCAGACCGGGTGAGTTCAACGTGTCGAAGCCCGCGGCCGGAGCACCGTCCTTCAGCGCCAGCCAACCTGAACGACTCTCCTTCAGGGCCAGTGCCTCACCGTCGGACGAGGCCAGAACGATCTTCTCGGCACCACGCGAGAACGCCCAGGCAGCCACGGTGAAGGCCCGCATCACGTCGACGACGACCGCGACGCGCGGAAGGTCAGTCAGCTCCGGGATACCGACGAAACGATGATCCATCTCGCCATTCTCGCCAGGCCCGCATCGTTCATGGGAGGACGGGGAAGACCACGCCACGGCAACGCTCCGCGAGCTGAGCGAAGAACTCGGTATCGACGAGAAGGTGGTCGGACTGGGGGGCGCAGCTCGCGGAGCGCAGCAAGGTCCACCTCGTTGGCGGCCGTGAGGTACGCCAGGTGGAGAAGTACTTCCTCACTCGAGTCTCCGCAGCCGACGTCGACCTGGCCCGGGCATCGCAGCCCGACAAAATCCGCGAACACCGCTGGTGGACCCTTGCCGAACTGCGGGCCACGGCCGAGACCGTCTACCCGCTCGGTCTCGTCGACCTGCTCACCGGCGTCCTCGCACATGGTGCACCCATGCGCCCCGTCGTCCTGGCCGGATGAACCTTCCCCGCACCGCGCGGGACAGCAGACTGCGGGCATGGCTCAGCACCGCCCGCCCCACCCTCCGATGCCGTATGCCGCCGTACTCTGCGATGTCGACGGCGTCTTGCGGCGCTGGTCCGCTGACAACGAGATCGCCTCACGGGCTACCCGCCGGCGCACTCGCGGCCGCAGCCTTCGCCCCGGCCCGCATCCGCCCCGCCATCACCGGAGAGATCACTGACGAACAGTGGAGATCCTCCGTGGCGGCGGACCTCGCCAACAGCTGCGGCTCCAAGGAGCGGGCCCGCGCCGCCGTAGCCGCTTGGAGCGAACTCCTCCCGCTCGTTGATCAGGAACTTGTGGACCTGCTCACCCGCGTCCGCGATGTCGCCTCCGTGGCCCTGGTCTCCAACGGAACCACGCGACTGGAGCAGGACCTCGCCCGCCAGGGAATAGACAGCCTTGCCCACACCGTGGTGAACACCGCCCGCATCGGCGTGGCGAAACCCGACCCCCGCGTCTACCGCATCGCTGCCGAACGCGTCGGGGCCACGGCTGAGCGCTGCCTGTTCATCGACGACACCGAAGCCAACGTCACCGCAGCCCGCGATGCAGGAATGGCAGGCCTCCACTACCGCGACCTCGACGATCTACGCATGACGCTCGCGCAGCTGCTCGACTGGTAGCCCGCGTACGGCTTTCTGCCCCGCTGCGCCGGGCCGGGCCAGCGGCCTCGGCCCAGCGGCTCACCGTCCGAGCAGTTGATGTACGAGCGCTACGACGACTGCACCTACCCCGATCGCCACGCCCAACTCCGGGTGATGGAAGGCCGTGTAGACCGTGAGCGCCCCCATCAGGGCGCCGGCGGCTCCGGCCCGCGGGATCGGGAAGCCTTTCTCTTCGAAGAGGGCCGCGCGCTCTTGTGGTGGTACGTCGAAGAGGTGCGGGGCGAGTTCCCCGATGATCCCTGCGAGCCGCGGGCGCCGCTATTTTTTTCCTCCTAGGCTGGCGAAGTCGTCGGCCGGCATCGACGGATTGCTCGCCCCGCCGGTGGTGCCCGACACGTTCCGGCGAGCGCTGAAGATGGCCTCGCGCGAGTACCTGCGAGGCCCGGTCAGCGAGCTCTTTCCATATCTTCTGCGGCACGCCTGCGCGACCCACAACTATGAGGCGGGGATGCCGTTGTGGGACGTGCAGGTCTTGCTCGGCCACGTTTGGGCATCCACCACGGGCACCGGTGGGAACGGAACGCGAAGTACGTCAGAAGTACGTCAGCCGAGCTTGTCGAGCTGGGCGTCGACGACGTCCGCCGGGACGTCGTAGTCCTTGCCCGTGAACATGGCGGAGAGGTTGACGGCGCTGAAGGAAGCGAGCGTGGCGCCCTTGCGGACCACGACGACCTTCAGGGGCGCATTGACGTCCTTTCCGGTCGGCACGCCGAGGGTGAAGGCGACTGCCTCGTCGCCGCCGTCGGGGGCGGTGGTTGTGGTGACTTCGGCGATCGGCGTCTGCTCGCCGGCCGCGGTCGCCGTGAAGCCGCCGGCGCACTGCTCGGCGGCCTTCTTCAGCGCCGCCAGCGCCTGCTCGGCGCCGCCGTCCTGGTAGGAGGCGAGGTTCAGCATCATCTTGTTCACGTCGACGTTGGTCATGTCCTGGCCGTCCGGGCCCGAGCCCTCGGACTGTGTCTCCGTCTGGCCCGTCCAGGAGCGCTTCACGCTCGCCGCCGGCTCGGCCTGGGCGATCCCGAGCTGGGCATGGATGAGCGGCAGACAGGTCTCGTTGTCCGCCGAGACCTGGTCCTTCGCGACGTCGTCCTTCGCCGGGATCTTGTCGGTGACCTTGCCGGTCTTGACGTCCGCCTGCGCCAGCGCGACCTTCTCCAACTCGGCCGAGGTGAGCGCCTTGGCCGCCGGTGCGGCGGCGGCGGTGCTCGAGTCGGCCTTGCCCTTGCTGTCGTCGGCCGTGCCCCCGTCGCCGGAGCCGCCACAGGCGGTGACGAGAAGAGCGAGCGAGGCTGCCGAGGCGGCGAGCGCGGTACTACGGACGGAGATGGTTCTCACGTGGGAACTCTTTCTTCGAAGGCGCGGCGAGGCCCGCAACACATGCGCGACTGTAGACACAGCCGCCTCACAGACGTTCACCGATCAACTATCCGATATCTGTCCGTGACAGCTACGTGATCTTCCTGTTCCGTGTGCCGATTCAGTGGCTCAACTCGCCTGCTTCGTCCGTGACCTGAGATCCCCATGTCCGAAAGCGCGATCCGCAACCCTTGTCCATTCGTGGGGGCACGACATGGCCCCAGGGGGCTCCGGCTACTCCTCGGAGTGGGTGGGCGAGGCCGGGCTGAACCTCGACCGGGCTACTGCATCACCATGGTGCGCGGAGTGGAGCCGCGCATGGTCCTGCGTCAGATAGGTGTCAGCGAGGCAGCCATCCGTACGGCGCCCTGGCCCGGCTGGTGGCCCACGTGGCGGTGGTGACGTCGTACACAGCCGCGTGGAGTACGGCTAGTGCAGCGGTGGGGAAGTGCCGAGTACCGCGGTTGGTCATGTCCCTTTCTGGCCACACAATTTTGGTCAGCAAGCTTTGGCTCGTGATCGCGCTTTGGGCGGAGGCCGGAAGGACCAGTCTTCTTCAACGGCAGCATCCGAACCCTGCGCATCGTGACCGGGCACCTCGGCGCCGAGGTCCCATCCAGGAGAGCGACATCCGGGCCCTGGCCTCCATGAGAGCCGACCTCCAGGGCGCCCACGTCATCAACTACCTCCGCCTACGCGGCCTGCTCGCCGCGCAACCGCCCACCGACCCCTGCAACGCCCGCGCCCGGCAGCACGCCACCGCCATCGCCCGCCCGGCCTTCTCCACCGCGGTGCACACCTTCATCGACGTACTCCTCGGCCAAGGCGGCACCTCCAGCCGGGCCCGCAGCCCCACGACCGTCGAGAACTACGTGGGCGCCATCCTGGGCACCCTCGAAGCGTGGATCGCCGACGGGCTCACCGATCCCCGCGAGATCACTCGGAAGCACGTCGAGGACGTCCTGGACCCGCTCCGCGGCGACCAGGCCCGCCGTCTGCACACCGCACTGCGCTCCTTCTTCAGGGCACTCAAACGCGAACGCCTCGTCTTGCGAGACCCGGCCCGCAGCGTCTCCCTCACCAGCAGCCGATCCGTGCCGACCGCGCTGCCCTCCGACCGCCTCGACGACCCCCGCGACCGCCTCATGGTCGCCCTCGTCGCCATCTACGCCCTCCTCCCCGGACAACTCCGGCGAACCGACCTCGACCGCAGCAAGGGACGCCTGCACGTGCGTCGGCCGATACGCATGGACCACGTCATCTACCTCGACACCTTCATCCTGCGCCTGGCGACAGCATGGGAACTCCAGAGCCACCGTCGCTGGCCCGACAGCGCCAACCTGCCGTCAAACTCTCGGTTGACTGCGAGCGGCTCATTACCTGCCTAAAGGAGAAGACCACCTTCGCCCAGCCTCCATCGGCGGAATCGACACTGGTGAGACGGGAACGGGCGGACGGCGAGGTGGAGTACGTCGCGCTGAGTCGGCTGTCGACCCAGCTGATGGAGCTCTGCAACGGCAGGCGATCCGTGCGTGAGATCTCGGAGATGTTCGCCCTTTCCCTTCCCGACACGGGCGGAATCGACCCGGTCAAGGCAAGCGTCTTCGGTCTCGAGACGCTGCGCCGACAAGGGCTGCTTGGAGCGTTCAACTCCTCAGAGGTTCCCGCACTCTGAGTGGTCGTAGGCGATCAGGGATCGTTTGATCTTGGCGCTGGTGTTCCAGTTGTGCCAGATGCCTGCGGCGAGGACGAGAAGGCGTTGTCCGGTGCGGACGAAGACTTCGACCAGGGTTCTGTGGCCGTTTTGTTCGAGGCTGAGCTGGCCCTTGAGAGTGTCGATTACGGCCTCGATCCAACGGCGGACACGGGCGATCTTCTCGTGCCGGACCGGTTCGTCCTTGCTGTCGCCACACGAGGTGGCAGCAGAGGGCGTCGGTGACGAAGGCCTCTCCGGCGAAGCTCTTGTCGGTCAGGATCACCGGCCCGGACGAGGCGGTGGTCACGTTCAAGCAGCGCGGCCATCACATCACGCTCCATGCGAGCGAACCCACGCCAAACTCAAAGCGAAAGGGACGCATTACCGCCGGTTCCCAGGCAGAGTCCTCCGAGATTCGGCGAACTCGTCGGTTTCGGTCGGCGTACGGGTGCAGGCGGGCCCCGGCGGTGCCGTCGGCGAGCGTGCGCTGCGGGGCGGACGGCTGAGCGGGGGTGGGGGCCTGGCTGGTGCGGCCGAGCAGGTCGAGGGCGGCCTGGGGGCCGTGGTCGCGGCGGGCGGCGGCGACCGAGTCCAGGTCCCAGGCCATCTCGCCAACGACTGTGCGGCGCGGACCGCGGGCCTCCACCTGGCCGCGTACCAGAAGGAGCTCGGAGTGGAAACGGTGTGCGCAACGTGCTCGTGAAAGTCCTCGAAGGAGGCGATGTCGAGGAGTCCGGATCCGTCCTCCAGGGTGCAGAAGATGATCCGCTTGCCGGACGGGATGGGCGGGGTCTGGGTGGAGGCCCGCACTCCGGCGACGAGGACACCTTCTGTCCGGGCACCATGCCGCACAGGTGTGCGGCGTCGGTCGCGCCGAGCTCGCACAGCAACCGGTGGTGGTGCTCCATCAGATGCTGGCTCACGTCGCTGGAAGGGGTTTCGAGTTCGGCCCCGAGCTTGTCGCGGCTGGTCATTTCCGGCAGCCCGCTCGGTCCGGCGGTCACCAGCTCGCCGTCCAGCGGCAGCTGCCCATCGGTGGCGGTGCGGTTGCGGGACTGCCAGTGCAGTTCGGTGGCCTGCAGCAGCAGATCCCGCCGGGTCAGGCCCGGGGAGAGTGCGTCGACGGCGACCGATACGGATCAGGCTCTGGGCGAGCGGGAGGGAGGGGCGGGCGCGCAGCCACAGATCCTTTAGCCCGGTGTAGGGCTGGCCGGCCACCAGGCGGGCGGTTTCCGCCTCGCTGATGCCCTTGATCGTGGAGAACGCCAGACGCACCCCCAGCCGTGCCCGGTCTTCTCCACACTGTGCTGCACCGAGCAGCAGCGCGATACGTACTTCGCCCTACTCGAGCCTCATGAGAACACCGGCTGATACCTGCTTCGTCCACGGGTGAGGGGGCCGAAGCAAATGCCAGTGGCTCCGGCCCCCCTGCCGCGTGACTCTAGCCTCCAGGCATCCGCCGACGGATCGACGGGCGGTGGAGGCGGGGCGGACGCCGCTCGCCGTCTCGCCCGCAGCTTCCGGGCGCGGGGAGCACTGAGCGGCGGCCGCCGGTTCGGCGACGTCACTCCATCGTCGCCGCGTTGGCGTGCCGGACCAGGGCTTACGGAGGCGCGGGCGCGAGTAGCTACCTCACACCCTCACAGCTCTCCCCGTTTCCCTGGGAAAAGGGGCTGTGAGACTGAAGAGCGGGCCCTGTCGCCCCACCCATGCGAAGGCCCGGGCACCACACCACGGTTGGTGCCCGGACCTACCAACCTCCGCATCCACGAAGGCAAACAATCATCCCCGCTACATCTTCTGCTCACCGGACACGATCGCGAGCTTCCACTTCACGTCGGCCCCGTCGATGCGAACGGCCAGCTTCTGGACGGCGATGTCGGTGTACACGCGTCCGACGGTGATCGGACCGTTGCAGCCGATCTTGCTGGGCTCATCCTTCGCGTCGTCGCGGTCAGCGATGCTCATCTTGCCCTTGCCTGAGCACGTGGCGTAAACGGTGTACACGTCGGTCAGCGGCTTGAAGGCAGGCAAGTCAGCGGTGCCCGTTCCCTGGGTGACAGGTACAAGGATCTTCGCACGCTTCGGCAGGGCGAACTCCGGCTGCTTGGACCCATCCGGTTCGGCGTCAGCGCTGCTGCTGGGATGGGCGCTGGAGGAAGAACGCGCGTTCGGGACAGCGGGTTTCTCTTGGCCGGCGCCAGAACAGGCGGTGGCGACCAACAGGACCAGCAGAGCGCCGGGCACTGCTGTATAGCGACCCATAGGACACTCCTCAGAGAGAGCGCGCCCCGACCCACGGCCGGGACGCGTTGCGGAACGATCGGCTACTTGATGACCCAGCCCTCACGGTAGGGCGCCCAGACCGTCATGTTCTTCTTCTGGCCGATCTCACAGTTGCTGTACCGGTAGGCCGTGTAGCCGGCGACGTTCTCCTTCATGATCCCGTAGTCGCCGTACACTGTGGACTTGGGCTTGACCTTGCCGCCGGCCTCGATGCCAAGTTCCGACGTCCAGGACTTCTCCGCGTTGGCGTTCACGTCGGCCTTGATCTTGCCGAGCCACATAACCTTGAATTCGGAACTGATGGTGACGGAAGAGCCGATTTTCGTCGTTCCGGACTTCTTGGATGTGAACTTGAAGTCGATCGTGTAGGACTTGTCGTTCTTGACGTACGTCGCGTACTTCACCGACATCGTGTTCTTCTTGTTCTTTGTGATGTGTGCGAAATACTTGCCATGACCGCAATAGTCAGCCATCGGCGTCTTGGGCTCGGCCGGAAGGTCGGGACCATCCACCTCGCCTGGGATCGGCAGGTCTTCTTCCAACGGCGTCTCGCTGTCGACGCCTGTTGCTGCTTCTTCTTGAGGTGCAGCCTTCGGGGCTTCCGTCACTGTCCCCGGCACGACTTCAGCTCCGTTGGCAGTGAGCGGCGCACCTACGCCGCCGGGCGAGTCCGCCGCGAAAGCGGGTACTGAGCTCCCCGCAACCAGAAGTACGGCGGCGACGCCGGCGGCAGTCGTCATTCTCGACACGTGCGTGTCCCCCTGTTTCTTTTTCCGGCCACCCTATGGAGGGGCCAGCGGTCAGGGTTGATTAGATCATGCACATGAAGAGTCACCCTAAGTATCTGAGCAAGACCTGAGCCTGGCTCCAGCGATTGGAGCGCCCTGCGTGCCCGTCCGAGTGATCACGATAGGTGTCCAACTGCCCGCTTTGCGCTGGCAGTTGACGCCGTATCGGTCAGCCGATCACGGGCTGAGAGCATCAACGAAGGCAGGCATGAGGCCGCGGATTCGGTCCGCGGGTACATCACCACCTAGTGCCTGGACGGCGAGGTAGGTTCTAGGCGTGGCGGCCGCGCCGGAGAGGGTTCTCAGGAGGTTCAGGCCCTGTCGTGCGGTGTCGCCGACCCGTGGGTCAGTGCTGAGTTCCGCGAAGCTTTGGGCGAGGTCGTCGGCCGGGGTGGTGGTCATGATGCGGTAGACGTCGCCGGCGTCTTTGTTGCTGAGCCGAATCGGGCCGTTTCGCGGGGTCCTTGATGCGTTCTGCTTTGGCGACGAGCAGGGCAGCGGGTCCGGCGACGTAGGCGCCGATCTGTCGGGGGTCACCGGGGGTGAGGCTGGTTGACCGTCATGATGGAGCGGTCCACGGCAGCAACTTCGAGGCCGGCGACTTTCTTGGTTGCCCATTCGTTCTGGGGCGGTAGTTCTGTACGCCGCTTGGTGTTGGGGCGCGGTGCCAGCTGATGAGGCACAAGCAAATCAACCTGCACCGGGACGGTGAGGGCGCCGACCTGCTGGTGCCTATCCCACAGACCGGACTGGTTGTCTCTGAGAGTGAATCCGGCGCCGCGCATGGCCTTCTCGATGAGCGGGTCTTCGCCCAGACGCTGCGGATCGATGCTGATGTCACCGTCGGCGGTGTAGGGACGCCGCGGATGGTGGCGTTCTGGGTGCGGAAGTAGACGGGCCTGGGCGAAACCACGACAGTCGTGGCGTCACGGTGGTTGAGTTCGTCCTCGTCGACGCCGGCTGGTGTGGTGGTATCGGGCTCCTTGCCGACTCTGGGGTGCCAGGGCCAGGTTGTAAGCGGCCTGAGCTGGCCCATCGCTACCGTCGGCCCACGCCGCAGTCAGGCAGAGGGGCGCCGCCTGGTGCCGCCACCGCTGCCGTTCAGCGGGATCAGCGTCTCCAGGTGGGCTCCTTTGACCCAGGCGCCCAGCAGGTCGCGGTGCAGGGCCACGATGTCCTGGCGCAGCGCCAGGCCCAGTGCGTCTCTTGTGAACGAGCGGCAGGTGGTCACGAACAACGCGACGTCCGCGCCGTGCTCGAGGCGGGCAGTGCCGACGAACTTCTGCATGTCCTGCGAAGACACGCTCCGGTGCGGCGCGTACTTCTTGCACTGGACGACCAGCTTGCGGCCGTCGGCCAGGTAAGCGGACGACGTCCGCGCCCAGGTCGCCGCTCTTGCCGCTGACGACGACCTTCGTGCAGCCGTCCCGCCGGCACAGCTCCGCGATGTACCTCTCGAACTCCTGCCACGGCAAGGCGTCGACGTCGGCCATCAACAACCCGGCCCCACCGTGGCAGCCGGATCGCCTCAAGCCCAGGGCGTTCGTGCGGCCACGATCGCGGCGAGCTTACTGCACTGGGTGCCTCGCGCAGGCCGGGTGCATCCAGCAGCGCACGCACTGCGCCAGCCAGCCGGACACGGGCGGCACGTCCCAATGCGAGTGGCTTGCCCGGTCCAGACCCTACGGCTGGAGCGGCGACGGCCGGCATCAACTGCAGCCAGCGCTGTGGGCTGTCGTGCATCGAAGGGCTGAGGGTGTTCGACGTGGGGGCGGTCGAGACCGATCTCGCGGTCATCGGGGCTCCGCCTGCATCACCCAGTTCGGCGTGTGTTTGCCTGGATGCCGGCCGTAAGCCCCGTACTGGCCGAGGACGTTGGCCGAGCCCCGTCACATAAGGATGCTGCCATGCCTGGGGCAAACGGTGAGCCCGGCGAGAGTCAGGCGGGTACTGCACAATGGCTCCTGTCGTTGAGGCTTCGGCCAAAACGGCGTGGGGAAGCCTCGCTAAGCGCTTCCAAGGATCAGGTCGAACAGTTCGAACGGCCGCTAACCGTTTGGAATGGCTTCTTCGGATGGCCCCGTTTTTGCCTCCGGTGGCTGATGGGACGCTCAGTCGCGATGACCGCTAATCATCGACAGGCCGAGCGTCCCAGCCCGTAACCAGGCCTCCCCGGACGCCACTTCGGGGCGACTCCGTCGCCTCCACCTCCACCCGTGGATGGTCAGTACTGAGGCGCTGGTATGAGCTGCCGGCCGCCAGGAACCGTGCGCAGAGCTGCTGCATAACGGGTAGCGCAGCGGTCGAGTCGGCTGATGTCAGCCTTCTGCCCAGCGGCGGGTTGCAGGGCTTGGCGAAAGGCGGAGTCGATGATGACGCCGTCCACGCCGAACGCGGTGGCCGCCGCCAGTTCGGGGGTGGTGATGCCAGCCCCTGTACATATGGGGGCAGCCGTCATGTGCCTGACGTCTCTGGTGCGCTCGTGGAGATCGGCGAGATCGACCACGCCGGCGGTCCTCGCTGGATCGGCCGCCGTGGGCAGGTAGACCCATCCGGTCGAGACCGTAGCTGCGTTGGCCAATTGGCCGCGGGCGGCGAGGAAACTGGTGGCCAGCCGATACGAAGTGGCGGCCCTGAGCCATCTGGCAGCGGCCATTCCGGTGGGCGGCAGATCGGGCAGGACCACGCCGACCGCTCCAGCTGCGACGAGTTCGGCGGCCGTGTTCCTGGCGCCGGCTCGCTCGATGGGTTCCCAGCTGGATGCCAGCACTATCGGGATGCTGATCGACGCGGACACCTCGTGCAGGATTTCCATTGCGGCCGCAAGTGCGGTCTGGGGTGCCTGGTCGTGTTGGTGGCGGAGAGCTGGGTCCTCCGGCAGGCCGACGGTGAGCACGTCGGCGTGCCAGCTGAGCGTGCACAGTGCAGTGATGCTGTCTTCGATGGTGGGATAGCAGGCCGGGAGGTGCCCTATCAGTGCGGCTCGGCCGGCTTTCCTCGCCCGCGCGAATGTCGCGCTCAGCCGGTCCACTGGAGCCGCGGTTGGCGCGTTCATCATGCCGTTCACCTGGTGGGCTTGCCGGTCCAGGATGGGTCTATGGCGGCTGGGCGAGGTGGTTGGCTGTGGCTACCGGGCCACAGCAGCGAGGTTGCGGAATGGGCATGGCATCGTGCAGCGGCGTTGCTCGAGCTCGGCACGTGCATCGTGCGGTCCTTCCCCTGGGACGCCTGCTGGCTTTCGTGCGGCGGGGCTGGTTCATTGCCCCTCGGGAGCCCCCGCTGGTCAGGCGGAGGTGCGCCAGTGCGGGCCTGCCATCGATCGACTCACGTCGATCCTGGTCACCCTCTCTACTTTTTTCTCAGTTGAAACCGATGCGCCCCGTACCGTAGCCGAGGAGGTTGACGCTGTTCAACCAGCTTGGAGAGTATGGCCATTGCACGTGTTTCACACAGGTGGAAATGTCGTTCCCGTGGCGAGGTAGGTGCCGTGTCAGAGAGCTCAGGCCGCAGCCTTGCCGACAAGCTCAACAACCTCTTCGCCTCCGTCAGGCCGGCCCCGGACCGCGAGTACAGCAATGAGCACGTCGCGGCCGCCATCAGAGCGACAGGCGTCTCCATCTCCCAGAGCTACATCTGGCAGCTCCGCAAGAGCAGGAAGACCAACCCGACCCTCAGGCATCTGCAGGCGCTGAGCGAGTTCTTCGGCGTCCCCACGGCCTACTTTGTCGACGACGCGACGACGGACCGGGTCTCTGAGCAACTGAGCGCTCTCGCTGCCGAACAGGCTCGCCTGCAGGAGGCGTCCGAGGGCTGCGACGCCAAGCTGATGGCCATGCGGGCCGGACAGTTGTCCGACGAGCACCGCAAGCAGGTCATGGACCTGCTGGATGTCGTCTACCGACTGGAGCAGGCAGAACGCGCCAGCCCGCAAGAGGACGATTGACCGAATCCCCCCTGGCCGCCGTTCGCTGATCACTATTGGATGAATGGTCATTGACGGTCGGTGATCAGTAGGCGGAGCCATCTCGTGAACGAGCGTGCGCTGAGGAGAAGCTGCAAGCGTCTACTGCAGTCTCTGGGGATCAGGCCACCCTTGCGTGTCGACGAGCTCTGCAGGCTTCTCGGCGAGCACCGTGGCCGCCCTATACGCCTGATGCCCTATCCGCTACCCGTGCCCGGACCGTTCGGCCTGTGGATCGCATCCCGCACAGTCGACTACATCTTCTACCAGCAGGAAACGAGTCGAACTCACCAGGACCACATCATCCTTCACGAAGTCGGCCATATCCTGGCTGACCACCGCAGTGATGAGACGGACACCGGGGACTGGCAGCCTCTCGTGCCGGACATCTCTCCGGACTCCATCAGGCGCGCCCTGCGGAGGACGTCGTACGACGCCGAGCACGAACGCGAAGCCGAACTGGTCGCGACCATCATTCTCGAGTGGGCATCGGTGTTGGACCGGATCACGCCTCCTCCACTCGAGAACCGTTCAGCGCGCCGCGTCCAGACCGCGCTGAGTGACCGGCAGGGGTGGCTGTAGTGCTGTCCGTCCTGCTCGGCATCGTGCTGTGCGTAGCGCTCGCATGGAAGCTGCGCCAGTTCCTCAAGGACCCCGCCGACAAGCTACTCAGGGCGGTCCTCCTGTGCATCGTGTGCGCAGCGCTGTCGTTCCCCTTCGGCACTGCGGGCGGCGCCCGGGTGGTCGACGGCCTCGCTGGCGAAGGTACCGCCAAGTTCCTGCAGAACTTCGCACTGCTTCTGACCGTCTACTTCCTGCAGTGCTTCTTCATCTACGCGGCTTCGCATGCGCAGTCGGGGCCCGATCACGCGCGGAAAAAGCTGGTGCCGCTGAGCACCACCGTGCTCGTCATGGCCGCCGCGATGCCGACGCCCAGGAACGAGCGGGACCACACCTACGCCACGGCGGATATGCAGGTCACCGGAGTCGCCGTCTTCTATCTGGCGGCAGGCCTGTACCTGACCTATGCCCTCGCCGTGGCGCTGCGCTGGGCTGTGGAGTATGCCCGTGCCTCACGTCGCCCGTTGGCGATCGGGCTCTGGATGGTGGTCGCTTCCCTGGCCACGATGGTGGCGGCAGCAGCGGTCCGCGAAGCCTTCTCCGTGTCACGCTGGCTCGGCATCGAGGTGCCTCATCCGCTGATCATGACTGCCAAGTTGCTGCTGGACCTCGCGATCCCCCTGTTCGTCCTCGGAATCCTCTACCCCGCAGCGATGACCCGGTGGGCTCGCCTCCGCCTCTGGTGGGCACCACTTGCAGGTGTATCGGCGCTTGGAGCCGCTGTGGAAGGCAATGCACCAGGCCTTTCCTGAAGACTCCCTGCGCCGAACCCACCCCGGCACCTGGTTCGACGCCATAAGCCCCAGAGCCGTGCACCGCCGCTACTACCGGCGCGTCATCGAATGCCGCGACGGCCTGGTCCGGATCAGCCCCTTCCTGGTCCAGCACGTCCCCGATGGCAGTCAGGACGGCAGTCACGCCGTCTCCCCCGAAACGGCGGCACGCCACCTGCGAGCGGCACTCAACGCCTACACCCTGGACCAACCCGCTCCCGCCCAGGCGCTGCCCATCGCGGTACCTGACGGCGGCGATCTGGAAGCCGACGTCCGTGAACTCGTACTGCTCTCCGACGCCCTATAGGCGCAGCGCCGAACCAAGGAGGATCACCGGTGGACACCATTGTCTCGGCGGGACGCGTGCTGCTCGGCCCGGCCGGGCACCACATCACCGACGGGGCAGTCGTGATCCACAACGGCGTCATCACGGACGTCGGCCCCCGGAAAGACATCGAAGCCCGCACCCCGCGCGGCATCACCAGCCTCGCCTATCCACACGGGACACTCCTGCCCGGTCTGATCGACACCCATGTACACCTCGCACTCGATGCAGGCCCGGATCCGGTGTCAGCTCTGGACGAAGTGGACGACACAGCCCTGAGCAGCGCCATGGCCCAGCGAGCGACTCAGCTGCTCGACGTCGGCATCACCACTGCCCGCGATCTAGGCGACCGCAACGGGCTCGTATTCCGACTGCGGAACGACATCGCAAGCGGTCGGCTGGTCGGTCCGCGCATTCTGGCGGCCGGCACACCAGTGACTGCTCCCGGCGGTCACTGCTGGTTCTTCGGAGGCGAGGCCGACGGCGCCGATGCCATCCGGGCGACAGTCCGCCGCAACGTTGAGCGCGGAGCCGACGTCATCAAGGTCATGGCCACCGGAGGCGGCATCACCAAGGGCGGCCCTCCCATCTGGGCAGCACAGTTCACCGCGGCGGAGCTGGACATCGTCGTGGAAGAAGCACGGCGAGCCGGGCTGCCGGTCGCAGCGCACGCCCACGGCACACCGGGGATCGCCGCGGCCGTGGCCGCCGGGGTGAACACGATCGAACACTGCACGTGGATAGCCCGGGACGGGTTCGACATTCGAGAGGACCTGATCTCCACCATGGCAGCCAACGGCATCGCGGTGTGCCCAGCGGCCAGCCCTGACTGGCGCGGCTTCGCGCAGCGCTTCGGCCCCGAGCGAGCCGACATCATGTTCGGCACTCTGCGCCGGATGCGTGAACAAGGAGTACGGCTCATCGCCGGCACGGATGCAGGAGTGAGCCGAGCCGTCTTCAACGACTTTGTCTCCAGCCTCGAATTCTTCGAGCACATCGGCTGTACACCTGCCGAGATCATCGACCTGGCCACGAGCGGCGCAGCCCAAGCCCTCGGCATCCGTCACATCACCGGCGCACTTCAACCCGGCCTTGACGCTGATCTGCTGGTGGTGAACGGCAACCCCCTCAATGACCTACAAGCCCTGCGCAGCATCCGATTGGTTCTAAGAGGCGGACGTCCGCGCGTCCCCGAGCGCTAGGGCCTGTCTGGTGGGCCGTGCTTCACTGCGGGCGAAGGCGCCGCCGTCCGCCTCGGAGCGGTTGCAATGTCGGCGGCGTGTCTGCCGCTGGACCGCCCGGGCCCGAGTTGGAACGTCACTCACTCGTCGTTAGGTGCAGGAATGAGCACGCGAAAAAGCTCTGGGGTTTATGGCGGGTGACGCTCTGTCATTGCCCGATATCGAACAGCGGGATGGACGATGGTGGCGGAGCAAGGACTGTGCGAAGGCGGTCGAGGTCGGCTCGCCACTGCTTCCAATCTTCCGAGTCGACCCAGTTCGAGGCTGGCCCGGCCTCCTCGCTGATGACGCGAGCGAGGGCCTCGTCCGCGAGCGTCCGGAGATCGTCAGGGAAGGCGGGCATGGGTTCTTCAGGGCCATGCAGTGTGTCGATTGCCCTGGATTCGCGGGCGGCTTGAAGGTCTTCCTTCGTGGCTGGCTCCCAGGCGATGCACAGCCGGTCACCATGCGCGGTTGCCTCGCAGTGCTGTTCACCTTCGGCGTCCCTGGTCTGCACCGAACCCCAGCCGGGGACCGGCTGCCAGGAGGTGTCGAACGCTGGGTCCGTCGCGTCCTTCTTCGGCGCAGGGAGAGTGATATCGACCTGCCGGCCCCGGGTCTTGAACGTCGCGTAGGGCGACCAGTCCGTCTCGTACAGGGAGCCGTCGTAGGCGGAGGTACGGAACGCGTAGGTGGTGGCGGGCTTGAGGTTGCCGTGCGGGACGGTGACCGTGGCCTTCGACCCCGAGGCCACCATCTTGGACACGATGACGCCGTACTCGGCAGACACCGTGCCCTGGTTGGCCGGGTCGGCGTTCTGACCCGTGAGCTTCACCTTGGCCTTCGGCTTCCCAGCCGAGTCGACGGTCCACACCTCGAACGTGAGGTTCGCCTTGTCCCCGTCCGGGTCCGTGACCGAGTTACGCAGCTGCGCCCGGTGCGGTCGACCTGCCACACATTGCCGCTCTGCTTCCACGTGGGACCAGCTTCGGGCTTGCTCCCCGACACGGGGCGACCATCAGCTCGGGTGCCCTTCTCCGGCCCTGCGGCCGGCCGCGACGACGGAGCGTAGTTCCCATCCTCGCTCGGAGCCGGGTTGTCAGCGGCAGACGCCACGCCGGTGCCGAATAACAGGGCCCCGGCGGTAACGACCGTGGTTAATCGGGACAAGCAGCGGCTTTCTTATTGTCGTTCCAGACACGCTGGATGGTCCTTTCAGGCCCCGTCCCGCGAGCTCATGGCTATGCATGCCCCCGGGACACAGGCCGGTTGGATGGGTTGAGTCGCGCCGGGAACCTTCCTACAGGCCGCCGCGCTGCCGCTCCAAGGTTCAGTAACTGGGGCGTTCGGCCTGAAACGCAGGTATGGACGTGATGAGGTCGACGTTTACCGATGGTTGCGGCGCGGATCCTCCAAACTGAGCAGCGGTCGCTATGGATGTCCACCAACCCAACCCCTCTTCACCTGACCGAGGTTGGAAACGAATGAAAGCGGCAATTCACTCCTGGCGTCGTCCGACACCGGCGCAGACGGTCTGTGGGTACACGAAGACGGGGTGGTCTCCTGGCGATGACGAACCCGAAGGACTCCGTGCCGTATTGCCGAGTTCGAGGTCAGCCACGAATGGCATGAGTGTCAGTGCTGCGCAGTACCGTCGAGGCAATGACGAGGAGGACTTGCGGCTGGCCACAGCAGCGAAGCCCGGAACTATGCGAACTTGGCTGACCAGGAACTTGTACAGGTCACTGATCCCGGGCAACGCGCCACGGCATACGCCCTATTGGCCCTGACCCACGCCGTACTCAGCACCGGGGAAAGCGTAAACAAGATCAGTTCGACTCTGTGGGAGATGGAGGATGTCTTCCGCAGTTGAAGAACAGGCATCAGGCACCGAGGTCAGGCGGATCCGGCTCGTCGTCGACGTAGCGGGCTTCGACAATGCCACCGTCCTCGACATCCAGGCCGCGATCGCCCGAGCCGGAGCACTTCGACGGCCGAATGCACCACCCGTGATGCCGGACAGCCCGGGTTGGGCTTGCAGGTCGTCGAGGAAGTTTTTCTTTGCCAGAGCCCGCACCGTCGGCCACGTAGACAGGCGTGGTCCGCCACCACGGGGAGAGTGACGGCCCACGCCTGCATCCACGGTGCCACACGCATCCCCGGTGCGCGCGGATGGCGGGTGAAGGCGCCGCGCGAGAGAGCGACCTCCTTCGCGTGAGCCGCGCTGGGCGCTGGCCCACAGCAGGGTGAGGACGGCGGCCGCGTACGCGCGGCATCGGTCGCAGCCGGCGCAGGTCGGGGCGCAGCCGGTCGAACTCCTCACCCCGGGCGGGACTCACATGCCACTGCCCCGGCCCAGGAATAGCCGGACACGTGGAGCGTGGTCCCGGGCGGCCAGTTTTTCTCCATTGCCGGAACGGTCTAATTCAACTGAATCTTGGACCAGGCGGTCACAGGCAGGGCTCGTTTGCACGGCGGGCTGTCGGTGTGGTGGCGGCCACGTTGCGGCTGCTCGGGGCCCAACGGGCTAGGGTACTGGCCATGGCTTTGGACCAGGACGGCGTGAAGCTGCCGCGGCTGCGGCCGACGGACGTTGCGCGGCGAGGCATGACCCTCGGCCTGCTGGGCGTGGTGCCGCTCGTGGTGGCGGCCTTGAGTATCACTGGCCACAGCGACCGACAAGAGTTCCTGGCCGTCGTCAGTGGTGTTGCCGGCCTCTTCGGTGCGATCCTGCTTGTGATCGGTGCTGGCTTTTGGTGGGCCAGTGCGGAGGACGTCCGACGCCTGCGGGACTGGCGCACCCTCACGTCACAGGCCGCCTCAGTGACCATCGTGGGTCCGCTGTTCCTGCGCTCCGGGCTGTTTCTGCTCGTCCTCGGAGCTGCCGCTCTCGGACTGCACCAACTCGTGGCCGCTGCACCGTACGGCAGCTGGTTGCACAGCTAGAACCTGCCCCCGACCGGCAAACGGTCACATGAAGAGTGCAGCGCCCGCACGCCGACAAAGCCTACGACCGCCCCGACCTGCGGAAATGGTTACGCGGCAGGCGGATTGGAGTACGCAGCGCCCGCACGGGCATCGAGGTCCAGCGAACGCTTGGGCCGACGTGGGTGGGTGATCGAGCGCACGATGTCGTGGCTGTCCGGCTACCGCAGACTCAGCCCCCGCTACGAGCGCGATCCCCGTACCTACCTTGCCTGTCTTTGGACTCGCGGCAGCCCTGTGCTGCTACAAGCCGGGCGGGCGGTCGCCGAAGTGCGGAGGACGGGTGCGGGGACGGCCCTGGTTACTAGGTCGGGCGGCGGCCTTGGTGGAGCTACCCCGCGGGTGCAGGGAGCACGGTGGCCTGGGGGCCATCCCCGCGGGTGCGGGGAATCTCTTCGTCTAGTGTGCTCAGCCTTCCCACTCAGGCCGACGGGGCGCTGAGCTGCTGTTCCAGGTTCTGACGGAGCGGGAGGAGAAGATAACCGCGTCACGGTCTCGGTCGATACCGGCCGCGAGAGTGTGAAGGCTGGGCTGGTCGTCCTGGTGGACGGCGTCGAGCCACTGCGGGAGTCGTTCACCCTGGCGTTCGGTGAGCTTGTGGGCGAAGGACCGGACGTGACCGGTCAGGGCATCGAGTTCGGGGCAGTTGGCCAGGACGGTTTAGAGCCGGAGCTGTTCGATCTCGGTCAGCGTCTCGGGTCGGCTGAGGATCCATCTCGTCACCACGCGGGGTGCCGGCGGCTGCGCGGCGACCGGCCGTGGCGAGGTGCGCTTCTGTCGCAAATAGGCGCTGACCCGGCGGTAGCTGCCGCGATAGCCCAGGGGAACGATCTCCTCCCAGAGCTTCCAGGCGTTGGTGCAGCCGCGCACGCTTCCGCCCAGACGCTGGGATGGGAAGGACGCCACCAGCGTCCTGGGCGACCTGTGGTGGCTGGAGAACCGGAACGCGCGGCCGCCTCCTACCTCCCGGACGCACGGAAGCTGAACAGCACGCCAAATCCGGTGAAGCCGCACACAACCAGTGCTGTCGTGGCGTCACCAAGGAGACCTGTGTTCACGCGGCCATGTCGGCGTGGCTTCGGAGACGTCGCCCGCGGGGGAGGTGGCGCGTCACACGGTTGTCTTCGCAGGTACATGGCGTGCAGCCTGTGCATGCTTTGTGGCCCATCAGCGAAGGCAATAAGCGTCAGTCTCCACAAGGGTGTTGACCTTGTGATCTTCTTCGATCACCCGTGACGTTCAAGATCTTCAGGACGCTGGACGTAGTGACCTGGAGGGGCATCAACTCCGCACCGTGCGTAGGCGAGTCGCCGGCAGCTTCAGGGCGGAATGACTCACTCTGCTACGGGGTTGCGTGCTGCCCTTTCTCGGCATGGAGGCATTACGCGTGGCTTCCTTCACTGTTGATCTCTTTTGCGGTCGATGGGTAGGGTCTGCACCCTCGCCTCCAGGCGAACAAGAGTTCGATTTACAAGGATGGTTGTGAAGAAGCCAACTACTCTCATATGCGCGGCCGTTGCGGCCATCGCAGTCCTTGCCGGACCCTTCCCCCAGCACGGCTCACCGAGTCGACAGGACACCGTGACGGAGGTCGCGCAGACGCGGGACATCCAGCCGCAGTACGCGACCACCGCGAACACCACCATCAGACTGAAAGCCAACGTCACCCAGGAACAGATCGACAAAGCACGTGAACGAGTCAAGGCTGGCAAAGCCGGTAGCGCTCCCACTGCTCCGAAGCAGACCAGCGAGCGCCCGAAGGAACTCGACCACAAGGACGCCAAGGCTCTGACCCTCGGCGAGGCGTACAAGCTGGCAGATCAGCGCAACAAGGAAGCCCGGAAGCATCCGTACAAGGACTTCGGGCGCGACGCCGACAAGGCGACCAGCGGCAGCAGCGAGATCACGATGAGCCCGGTCGCTTCCTACGACCTCAACGAGAGCACCGTTGGGTATCCGGTCGGGACCGTCCCTCCGGCTGACCTGGACGTCAAGTGCTTCAGCGGGATCGACGTCTTCGACGTGGTGATCGACAGGTTCTCCTCCTGCTCCCGCGTGCATCTCATCGTCGATTACTACAAGATCAGCTCGAACGAGCCGCCCGAGCACTTGGGCACCACCAAGGCAAAGGTTCAGTTCTTCCAGCAGCAGTACAACACTGCCCGTTCCATGCGCATCTTTGGAATGATGCAGAAGGACTCGGTCGTCTATGACTGGGGATGGTGGGACAACATCTGGACTGCTCCCGGCATCGACCTGACCATCGTCGGGAACTGCATCGACACCACGAGCGGCTGCTCGGCAACCGGCTCTCCCGTCACCATGAGCTGGGAGAACTGGAACAGCAGCAACACTTGGTACAACTGGAACATCAACAGCGACGAGACCAGGGGCATCGGACGGGACAAGCAGTCCCCTCATCGCTCGCACGTCGAGATCTACACCAACACCGGCGACTACCAGACGGTCAACCGCGGTTCGTTCGTCGAACGCCTGATCCGCTGTGACTCGGCAACCTACATCTACCCGGACTGGCCGAAGGGCTGCGTTTTCCTCGAAACCATTCCCCGCTTGATGTACTCGCGCGCGGCGGACTCCCCTCAGAAGGAAGTCGCCGATCACATCTACAAGGCTCAGAACAGCCCGGACAGTACCTATCCGACGAGTTCGACAGCGAAGAAGATTCCCGGCAAGTACATCGACGGAAGCTACCTCGCGCCCGGGCTGCACCGTCTGCACGCGAACTTCCACCAGGCGAAGATGGATGCGAACACGGCACACAAGGATGCCGCTTGCACATCGACCGGCGAATACTCTCTCACCGGTCTTCCGCTCTCCCTTCGCCCGGACACCGCCAATGGAGAAGAATGTGACGAATACCCGTTCCGTGTAAGTCTCGAAGGCGCTGCAAGCCCGGACTGGGACTTCTCCGTCCAGGCGGTCAACGGCACGCAGAACGGATCCGCTGGGCAAATGCTCATGATCTACATGCGCAACCACCGCATCCTCGCCTGGGATGACCTGATCCCCGCCGACTACAACGACCGGTACTACGTACAGATCGTCGACTTCTAAGTCGTCTAACCCGGCTGCGAGAATCACAGCGCCACCTCGATCACCGGGGTGGCGCTGTTACCGTCAACGGAGCATTCACCATGGACACAGAGACGCTTACCGCATACTTCGGAGGCTGGTCCTACACCTTCACGCCGCTCGATCCCCACGACGCTCTCCGGGTCATCGGCGCCAGCAGTGTGCAGCAGGTCGCTGACCCTCTCACCACTCTCCGCGAAGCAGATGACGAAGGCGTCGAAGACGACGGCATCCTTCTTCTTGCCAGCCGCATCACGCCAGCATGGACACTGGTAGTCGAGACATTCGGCCTGACCGGGTTCATCTGCACACAACGACGCATCCTCGAAGAGCTCCACCTCCCCGGCCGGCGTGCGGTGACCTTCATGGAAACCGCAGGCGTGCTGAAGATGCTCTGCTTGGATGACAACTGGGAGTGGTGCGGCCTGGACATGCTCACCGGAGAAAGATGGGGTGCCATGGGCGAGCAGCTCGCGGAAGCTCTCAACGAATCAGGTTTCCCTGCGGACGGCCCGTTCGAGGACATCACCCACAAGCCGTTCCCGAACTCCGAGCTCGCACCCCGCGCCATCTACGCGGCAACAGGAATCGAGCTTCGTGATCTCGATCTGGGAGGAGTCTGGCTGTCAGGTATCAGCCGTGGGGACCATTGAGCGGTAGCCATGGTTCCTGTTGTATTTCAGGGGGCTGCTACTGAACTTGAATGCGTGATGTCGGGTTGGTTCACCTGACGGGGATGGTGAGGGTTCTGTCGTCCGGTGGGCCGTGAGATACACGCAGGGCGGCGGGTTGACCGACGCAGGGAGGGCCGCGCGAGAGCGGATCCGGCTCCAGGCTGTGGCGCTTCGATAGCGGGCAGAAGAACAGGGAGATCGCCGCTGCCCTGCGGGTGAGCGAACGGTCGGTGGAACGGTGGCGGCGGGCCTGGCGTGAGAACGGCAAAGCCGGGGTCGCCTCGAGAGGATCGCCTGGGCGGCCGCGGCTCATCCGGTCCAAATCGCCAGGCTGGAGCGTGAGTTGGAGGGCGGTCCGCTGGTGCACGGCTGGGCAGACCAGCGGTGGACGCTCGCCAGGGTGAAGACGCTGATCGGTCGGCTCTTCCATGTCTCGTACACGGTGCAGCGCGCCTGGCGGCTGCTGAAGCGGCACGGCTGGTCGTGGCAGCAGCCCGCCCGGCGGGCGATCGAGCGTGATGATGATGCGGTGGAGGTGTGGAAGAAGGAGGTCTGGCCGCGGGTAAGAGCTGTGCGGCGGCGTCCGGTGCCTGAACTTTCTTCGAGGACGAGGCCGGGCAGTCGATGACACCGCCGCGTGCCAGAACCTGGGGCCGTCAGGGCCGAACCCCCGTCGTACGGGTGCGCGGCCGGGGCTCGGGACGTGTGTCCATGGCTGGGATGGTCCGCTTCAAACGCGGCGAACGGTCCCGGGTGTTCTACGCGGCCCGCGAGTGCAACGGGCGGAAGGGCCAGCCGAAAGGCTTCTCCTGGCGTGACCTGCGTGACCTTCTTATCCGGACCCGTATCCAACTCGGTGGCCCCGTCGTGTTGGTGTGGGACAACGTGCGGCTTCATCTCACCGCTGGCATGCGGGAGTTCATCGCCGCGAATTGGCTCACCGTCTTCCAGATGCCCGCCTATGCGCCCGACCTGAATCCGCAGGAGGGCATGGGCCCTTGTCAAGCGGGACATTGGCAACCTTGCCGCAGCCAACCTAAGAGCTCCTAACGGAATAGGGGATGACCGTGTCCTCCAACGGAGTGGGTCGGTTGCTTGGGTTTGAGGAAGCGCGATCCCCAACCATGGCTGATCGACGATGACTTGTGGGCTCGGATCGAGCCGCTGCTGCCTGTCCCGCAGCGGCGGCATCGGCACCCGGGCCGGAAGGCGCTGGATGACCGCAAGGTGCTGTGCGGGATCTTGTCCTCTACACCGGCATCAGGTGGGAGTGGCTGCCTGCCGAGCTGGGCTTCGGCTCGGGGATGACCTGCTGGCGACGCCTGCGGGACTGGAACAACGCCGGAGTGTGGCAGCGGTTGCACGAGGTGCTGTTGGCCGAGCTGCGGGCGGCGGACCGCCCGGACATGTCCCGGGCGGTGATCGACAGCTCGCACATCCGGGCGCTCAAGGGCGGCCCAAAACGGGCCGGAGCCCGGTCGACAGAGGCCGGCCGGGCTCCAAGCACCACGTGATCTGCGACGCCACCGGCATCCCGCTCGCCGTCGCCCTGACCGGCGGCAACCGCAACGACATCACCCAGCTCATGCCACTGCTGGCGGCGATCCCGCCGATCCGAGGCAACCGCGGTCGGCCCCGGCAGCGGCCGGGGGAGGTCTACGCCGACCGGGGCTATGACCACGACTGCTACCGCCGCCAGGTCCGGGCGAAGGGCATCAAACCCGTCATTGCCCGCCGCGGCACCGAGCACGGCTCCGGCCTCGACCGAAACACATGTGTTCGAAATTGCGGCCGGCTCGTTGAGCCACACGAACCAGCCGCACAACCGTCAAGGGGGACCACGTTGACTTCGGCCAGAACACCAGCACATGCGACTCCCCATAACGTGGCACTAGGTCGTGTCCGCAATGTCAGGGCAGCCGGCGTCCGCCATGCCGACCGCATCTACGTCCTGCACCACGGACGGCTCGTCGAGCACGGCAGCCACGACGAACTCATGGCCACCCAAGGGCGCTACGCCTCGATGTTCGACGCGCAAGCCGCCCAGTACGCCCCCGCGGGCACCATCCCCCGCCCCGGCTCCCCCACCATCGCAGATCCCGCATGATCCGCTCGAAAGGCCCCAGGGTGACGACTCCCCCCAGCTACCGCGCAGGAACACGGTCCCAGCGCACTGCGGCACCGGCTCGTCGATCAGCTCCTCGAGGCCGGTCACGTCCGCACCGTCCCTGTCGAGGCCGCCCTGCGCAGGGTTCCCCGCCATGCTTTCGCACCGGAAGTGCCTGTGCGGACCGCGTACGCCGATGACATCATCCCCACCCGTCACACGCCCGACGGCCGGATCAGCAGCTCCGTCAGCGCACCGTGGCTGCAGGCCGTGATGCTCGAAGCGGCCCGCATCCAGCCGGACGACCGTGTCCTGGAGGTCGGCTCTGGCGGTTACAACGCCGCCTTGATCGCCGAACTGGTCGGCCCGACCGGACAGGTCACCACCGTCGACATCGACCCAGAAGTCACCGACCGCGCCGCCCGCTTCCTCGCCGCCGCCGGATACGACCGTGTCCGTGTCCTCACCGCGGACGCCGAGTATCTGCCGGCCGATGTCGTCCCCGAAGGCGGCTTCGACGCGGTGATCGTCACGGTCGACACCTGGGATCTGCCGTGGATCACCATGGTCGCGGAGAGCAGACGCCTCGTCGCCCCGCTACGTCTCCACCAGTACGTTTGGTCCATCGGGTTCACGAAACACGACGGTGCGCTCATCAGTGAGGAGCCGCTCACCGTGTGCGGCTTCGTCCCTATGCAGGGCGCCGGCACATGGGAACCGAATCTACGCGCCATCCCAGGCTGCGGCATCCGCCTTGCCTTTGAGGAAGGAACGCCCATGCCCGTCGACCAACTGGCCCCGGCCTTCGACAGGGCGCCCTTAACGGTCCGCACACACGTCACCGTCCGGGGTGAGGAACCCTTCGACTCTCTCACCCTGTATCTGGCCGGCGCTCTCCCCGGCTTCTGCCACCTGTCCGTCGACCCGGACCACCACACCGGCCTCATCAACCCCCCACCCTCGCACTGGCCCGGCGCGGCCATGGTGCGTGGGACGTCACTCGCCCGTCTGGCACACGAACGGATCGGAGACGGCGAAAACGACGGAGGTCGCTACGAGTTCGTCATCCACGGCTACGGACCAGCCGGTCACCTGGCAGCCACAGAAATGGCCGAGCACGTCCAGCACTGGCAGCGCAACCACCGCGCCGCACCCTGCCCGCACATCACGGTCCAACCCAAGGACGCCACCGAACCGACCGGCGCCTATACCGACGGCCTGCACGTGTTCCATAAGAAACACACGCGGATCAAGATCGAGTGGCCCGAAGTTCCCGGCGAAGCAGCGCCTGCAGCCCTTGCCGACTCCCCGGACCAAGAGCCCTGCTGTCCTGCCCGCTCGCAAAGCGGCCGAGTGGCGACCGCGCCAGCCACCGCCGACTACTGGGAGCCGCTCTGGGCCGGCGGACGCCGGTATCGCGAGGTCACCAGCACCGAGGCAGCGCTGCTGGCCGACCATGTCGGACCGGGCCACGGACGCCCGGCACTCGACATCGGCACCGGCGAGGGTTCACTCGCCCGCCACCTTCACCAGCTCGGTTACCGCACCATCGGCATCGACTTCGCGCCCAGCGCCATCGCCGCGGCCCGCGACACCCAGCAGGGCGACGGGCCGGCCTGGCACCTGATGGACTTCGTCTCCGACGACCTCAGCGCCCTGCCGGATGCCGCGTATGCGGTCGTCACCTGCCGCCTGGTCTACCGGTGGATCGACGACAAGGCGGCCTTCCTCGACCGCGTCCGACAGGTCCTGGCGCCCGACGGGACCTTCTGGGTCGTCACCGAACTCGCCGGCCGCCGTGAGGAGGACGATCCGTACAGGCACCTCGGGATCACACCCGCCGAGGCCGAAATCCTCACTGCGGACTGGTCGGTCGTACGCACCGCCGATCTCGACGTGCTGCGCTGCTATGCACTCCATCCCTGAACTGAGCACGGAGGTCGACGAGTTGGACATCGAACATCAGACCCGCCTCGCCTGGGACACCTATGGAAAGCACCACCTGGAGCGCTCCACTCCCCTGCCGGAAGTGGACCGGATCAGCTGGGGCCCTGCAGCGAGCGGGCCGGGGGACGCCCTCCTCGGGGACATCGAGGGCCTGCGGGTCCTGGACATCGGCTGCGGCCCCGGTCGGCACGCCGCCCACCTGGCCCGCACCTACGGGGCGAAGGTGGACGGCGTCGATGCTTCCCTCAGCCAGATCGAGAGAGCGCGTGCCCGCTACCCCGATGTACCGGACCTGCGGCTGGTGCACGCCGACGCCGTCGAGTACCTCGGCACGACAGCCCCGTACGACGTGATCTACTCCCTCAGCACCTTCCACTTCATCGACCCGCACCGGCTCCTGCCCGCCCTGTCGGCCGCCGTCAAACCGGGCGGACGGCTGTACTTCACCGTGCTGCACACCAACTCCGCCGGCGATGGGCCCACTTCGACCGTCACCCCACGACCGGAGATCCTGCGCCTGGCCGGCGGCGACGATCTCACCGTGTCCATGTGGGTGCTCACACCCGAGTTGTGGGAAGACCTGCTCGTGCGCTACGGGTTCCGCGTGCGGGGCATCACCGTCCTCGACGCGCCGGAGAAGAACAACCGCGCCTCCTACCGGCTGTTCCAGGTCCACCGGCCGGCCCGGATCACCGCCCGTCCCCGCACCGCGAAGCCACCCGTCGCCCATGCGGCCGTCGGCGTCGGGGCAGTGCTCCTCGGACCCCGGGGCCTCCTCCTTGGCCGCCACCGGCTGGGCACACGGGAGCTGCCCGGCGGGACCGTGGAGCCGGGCGAGTCACTGCACGAGGCAGTCGTGCGCGAACTCGCCGAGGAGACCGGCCTGTATGCGGACCCGGCCGATGTCCGTCTTCTCGGCATGTTCCTCGACCAGGTCGGCGACGTCGTCCGCATCACCTTTGGCGCGCTCGTCACCCACTGGCAAGGCGAGCCGGCCGACCAGCCTGGCGAGAGTGTCGGAGACTGGCGCTGGTGGCCGCTGGATGCCCTGCCGCCGGACCTGTTCGAGTGCAGTGCGCAGATCCTCACAGCCTGGCGCCCGGACCTCCCGATCGACCACGTCCCCGCCCGCTTCTCGCCCATCACCGATCCGCGCACCACCGCCTCCGCGTGATCCCAGCCCTTACTGGGGCGGGTCCCGACCGGTGCACCCCCTACCGCCTCACCCATCGCTGAATCAACAGGATCGATCCCGTGACCACTTCACGCCGTGCCACGCCCGCCGATGCCGAAGGCATCACCCGCCTGCGGTCCGAGCTGATCCTCTCCCAGCCGCTCACCCCTGACTGGCTGGCCCTGTGCCGAGACCAACTGGCCGAACGGCTCCAGGCTCAGGGCGATGCCCGGGCCTACGTCGTCGACGCACCCGATGGAGGACTCGTCACCTGCGCCCTGGCTCTCGTCAGCCCCGTACTGTCCGCGCCCCGGTACCCCAAGGGACTGGCCGCACGCATCCAAGCCGTGGCCACCCGGCCCGGGTACCGACGTCGCGGCTACGCCAAAGCCGCCCTCACCGCGCTCCTCAACGACCTGGAGCAGGAAGACATCACCCTTTTCGAACTGCACGCCAGTGACGAATCCAGGTCTCTGTACGAGGCGCTCGGATTCGTTAGCGATCCAGCACTGATGCGCAGAACCGCACTACCTCCGCAATCCGGCGGTCAGCACAGGTGCGGCGCTCTGACCGACGACTGGGACACGATCCGGCGTCTGGCCGACACGTTCAGCTTCAGCCGTCTCGATGCCGAGAACGGACTCGCACCAGAGGAGCAATGGACCCTGCAAGTGCTCAAGCTCGCGGAAGAGGTTGGCGAGGCTGCGCAGGCCGTCATCGGAGCCCGGGGCACCAATCCGCGAAAAGAGCACAGCCACACGTGGACAGACGTTCAGGAGGAGGTGGCCGACGCTGTCATCACTGGCATGGTCGCCCTCGCACGACTGCGTCCCGACGCACGTGAATACTTCACTGCCGTCCTGGCCCAAAAAGCCCTGAAATTCCTTCCGTCACAGGGTTCCGGCGACGAGCTGCTTCGCTGACGCAGCCCTGCCACATGCTCCCTCTTCTCGACGTGCTCAACCGCCTCTCCTGGCAGTGACACATGCGGCCACAGACGCATGGGCCCCGGCTGGACGTCGTCAGCCGGGGCCTGCATGCCTGCAGAGACAGCGCTTCGGCCCAGAACTCGGTGTAGCGAGCGAGGAAGTCCAGCTCGGCTTGAGAGATCCGCCGTGACCTGCCGGTCTCCAGGTTGTACGCGGCCATCAAGGTCGTGGCTTCGGCATACAGACGGTCCGCGTCACGGATTTCGTAGGCAAGTTCCAGCCTCGCCCCCCCGGCAGGTGACGACCCTGACGTGCACGTCAACGGGTTCCTCGCGGTACGACAGAGGAGCGCGGTAGTCCAGCGTTCGCGTCGGCCCAGCGCAACGGGAGGGCATAGGTGTACTTCTTCACGAGAGAGGTCTTCCTGTGTGGGGGGGGAGATGGCATGGGGACCACTGATGCAGTCGCCGGGCGGCTCTGAGCAAGGCCGTCCATTGCGGTCCCTCAGCCTGCCATGCAGCTCTTCGGCAACTCGGCATTGCCTTCCTGAAGCTGCTGCAGGACATCGCGCAGCACGCGCTGCTCGGTGTCGCGTTCGTCGAGGAGCTGCCCGATGCGAACGCTTGCAGCCGAAGGATCGGCCGGCAAGGCAGCGCGTACCAGCTGACGCACCTCAATGAGGCACGCGCGCCCTCAACCGCGAGCCTGGGCAGGCGAGCGATCACGGTGGTCGGCGAGACATGGGTGACGGACCAACAACCGGTCGTCTCTTCGGTGGCCCAGACCACGGTGCGCTTGTCCGACGCAAGCGTCGGGTGGACGTCGGGACCCACGGTTCTGCTAATGGCCGGCAGGGGGACGCCGTTGTCCCCCGCTAGGGCTGCTGCTTCGTCTGCAGTGGCGACAACCATGCGGGCCGCGAGGGTTGCCGCTTCCCTTCGCCAGCGGGTGGCGACGTCCTCGGCCGCTTGGTTCTGCGCAATCGAGCGCATGGTGACAGGCCGCCCGCCGGTCACCGGCCTAGCCGCCGCCTCCCCGAACCCCTGACATCCCAACCCGACCCGGAAAGGTCCGCCATGGCTGTCATCCTGTCCGTCTC
This sequence comes from Streptomyces sp. NPDC052012, assembly GCF_040689265.1. Lineage (NCBI taxonomy): Bacteria > Bacillati > Actinomycetota > Actinomycetes > Kitasatosporales > Streptomycetaceae > Streptomyces > Streptomyces sp. NPDC052012. The sequence continues at coordinate 35,298 of NZ_JBFAXA010000034.1, read as the reverse complement.
CGGAAGCCCCTCCGCCACGTCACGCACCGCACGCCTCCTGCGCCACCTGGGCCGCCGTCTGACGGCCCACGGCCACAAGGTGATCCCCCTGGACGTCCGCACCCTGCCCGCCGAGGCGTTGCTCGGAGCGGACTTCCGGCACCCGGTGATCAGCGGCACGGCGGTGCTGTTCGAGGAGGCGGACGGCATCGTGATCGGCACCCCCGTCTCAAGGCCGCCTACTCCGGCCTGCTGAAGTCGCTGCTCGATCTGCTCCCCCAGTACGCCCTCGCGGGCAAGACGGTGCTGCCGCCGGCCGCTGGCGGAACCACCGCGCACGTCCTAGCCATCGACTACGCCCTGCGGCCCGTCCTCAGCTCCATGGGCGCGGGCCACGTCGTTCAGGGGTGGTTCACCCTCGACAAGGACATCGTCGCGAACGACGACGGCACACTGGCGGTCGCACCGGCAGCGGAGGAGGCACTCCAGCGGGTCACCGACGAGTTCTCCATGCAACTGAGCGGCCGCACGGCGCTCGTTGCAGCCGGCGCGTGACGGGCCGCTGAATCCCCCGCCTCCGCGAGACCACCGCCCCCGTCCGTACAGGCGGGCGTTAAGAAAACGCCAGGATTTCCGTCCGTACTCGTCCTGGGCGCATGCTGACGGAAGCCTCAGGGTGTGGCTGATCCCTGGGGTCCCGAGCCCGCTCCGTCGCCGACATCCGCCTCACCGCACCGCTCGTCATCTGACGGGCCCCCCGACGGCTCCGGGGCGGCACCTGACCACCGCCCCGGAGCCTCGCGACCAGGCTGCCGATCACGCAGGGCCCCTTGAGGGCACCGGCACGTGGCTGCGTCCGGTCGGGGAAAGGGCCGATTCCTGGATGGCCGACGGCGTAGGCGGGGCGGACAATGGAGCGACTGGAGCCGAGCACGAGGGAGCGACCTCATGCACGACGGCGCGATCCTTTCCCGTTCCGTGGCCTCGGCCCACCCTCTTCCGCTGGTGCCACGTCCGGGGCCCGGCCGGGCAGCCGGTGACTTCGTGCGCAGGCTCGGGCTGGTGGCGTCGGCGTTCTCTGTTGTCCAGATCGACATCAACGCCGTCACACGGCGCGGCAAGGACGGCGAGGACGCGGAGGTGACCCTCTGCGACCACAACTGCACCCAGTCGGTGCGAGGCCGCCCGACGGGAGGCCACTACACCTGCCCGGCCTCCCTGTCGCTCAACCCCGGCGTCGGCTCACGCGATGTCGCTCCCGCCGAACTGCTGGTCCAGGGGCTGCTGACCACGGCCGACGGTATCCGTGCCGCGCAGCAGGACTTCCTGCGCGACGACCTTCCCGCGTACTTCCGCGAGGAGTCCGTGCCCGGCCACCTGCGCCCCGAGTTCGAGGCGGCTCTGCGCAGCCGGCACATCTCCGTGAACCTCTTCGGGGGAAGTCCGGAGCTGCATCCGGGCTGTGTGGAGATCATCGAGGGCCTGCGCGACGCGGGCATGGAGACGCACCTGACCACCACCGGCCGCCGTATCGTCCGGGACCCGGAATTCCGTGCCCGACTGCTGCGCATGCCGCCCGATGTGCTCGCCGTGAGCGCCGACGACTTCGGCTCGCCGGACGAACTGGACGAGTGGTTCGCCCTCGACCCCGACGCCCTGGCGCGACTGTGGCGCTCCGTTCCGGCGGCCCACGGGCAGCGCCGCAAGGCCGTCGAAGCCGTACAGATCTGCAAGCTGGCCGAACGCGAACCGCTGCCCCCGCTGCTCTTCAACATCGTCCTGCACCCGGACAACCTGGCCTTCGCCGCGCAGTTGCTGGACCGGATCGGCGCCCATGTGCCGGGCGCGATCCTCAATCCGTATCCCGTCCAGTCCGCCTTCCTCGGCGAGCAGGGCGCCCTCGGCGAGGAAGACCTGGCCCGGCTCCGCGACGTCGTGGAGGTGGCGCTGGACTGTCACGTCACCCGTCACCTCGGTGGCGTACCCCGCTGGAACCTGGCACCCCGGCTTCCGTACTGGCTGCTGCTGCTCAGCCTGCTCGACATGGACGCCGACACGGCCGAAGTCGCGGACCGGGTCGGCGGAGCCGGGGTGTGGACGTGCTACTCCCGCCGTGGCTCGGGCCGTTGCGTGCAGATCGGATGGGGCCGCCCGGCTCCGGGCAAGCGCCACGCCGGAGGGCATCCCGGCTGCTTCTGGAACGCCGGCACCGTCACCCACCCGCGCCAGTTCTGGGACCTGGGCGCCTCGGAGATGGCGGAGTGGATCCTCGACGGACGCGGGCGGCTCGCCCGGGACGCCGAACGCCCGTGCGCGGGCTGCCTTTTCCCCCGTATGTCGCTGGACGGGGTGAGTCTCGAACTCGGGCTTGACCGGCAGGTCACCGACGCCTACCGAACCGTCCGGAAGCATTACCTCGGTTACTGAATCCTGCCGACGGAGCTGCGATGTGCGGTATCACCGGATGGGTGTCGTTCGACCGCGACCTGACCGAGGAGCGGCCCGTCGTCACGGCGATGACGGACACGCTGAGCAGACGCGGCCCGGACGGCAGCGGTGTGTGGACGGCGGGACACGCCGCCCTCGGCCATCACCGGCTGGCGGTGCTCGATCCGCAGCACGGGGGCCAGCCTCTCGTGGCACCGACACCGCACGGTCCGGTCGCCCTGACCTACAGCGGTGAGACGTACAACTTCGCCGAGCTGCGCGCCGAACTCTCCGCCGCCGGACACCGGTTCCGCACCAGCTGCGACACCGAGGTGGTGCTCGCGGGCTATCTCGCCTGGGGCCTGGACGTCGTGGAGCGGCTGAACGGGATGTACGCGTTCGCGGTGTGGGACGCCAGAGTGGAGCGTCTCGTGCTGGTGCGGGACCGGCTGGGCATCAAGCCGCTGTACTACTGGCCCACCTCCGACGGCCTGCTCTTCGGCTCCGAGGCCAAATCCGTCTTCGCCCACCCACTGGCCCGCCCCGTGCTCGACACCGACGGGCTGCGCGAGATGATCGCGCACAGCCTCAGCCTCGACCTGCCCGTATGGGCGGGCCTGCGGCACGTCCCGCCGGGCGCCGTGGTCACCGTGGACCGGGACGGCCCGCGCACCCGGCACTACTGGCGCCTCACCACCCGCGAACACCGCGACGGCACGCGGGAGACGGTCGACACGATCGGGGACCTGCTGCGGGACAGCGTGCACCGCCAGCTGATCGCGGACGTGCCGGTGTGCATGCTGCTCTCCGGAGGCCTGGACTCCAGCACGATGACCGCGCTTGCCGCGACTCGACCGGGTGCCTCGGGCGAGGCCGTCACCACGTACTCGGTCGACTTCGCCGACCACACCGGCATGTCCGTCGACGACCGCGAACGCCCCGACGCCGACGCCCCGTTCGTCCGCGAGGTCGTCAAGCAGCTGTCCACGCACCACACGGAGGTCCTGCTGGACGCCGACGAGATCGCGGGACCGGATCTGCGGCGGGAGACCGTGGCCGTGTACGACCTGCCGCCCGGCTCACAGGACCGCGACCGCTCCATGTACCTGCTCTTCCGGGAGATCCGCCGCCGCTGCACCGTGGCGCTGTCGGGCGAGTCCGCCGACGAACTCTTCGGCGGCTACCACTGGAACCACGACCCGCGGCTCCAGCGGACGGCCGACTTCCCGTGGATCGCCGGCCTCGACGACTACGGCCAACTGCGCTCGGCCCTGCGCCCGGAACTGTCCCGGTCGCTCGAGTTCGATGCCTACCTGCGCGACCTGTACGCGAGCGCCGTCGCCGAGGTGGAGCACCTGCCGGACGACAGCGCACTGGAGCGGCGCATGCGGGTGTCGAGTCATCTGCACCTGACGCGGATGCTGCGGGTCCTGCTGGAGCGCAAGGACCGCCTGAGCATGGCCGTCGGTCTGGAGGTGCGCGTGCCGTACTGCGACCACCGGCTCGTGGAGTACGTGCACAACACACCCTGGCGGCTGAAGTGCCATGACGGCCGGGAGAAGAGTCTGCTGCGAGCGGTCGGCCGCGACCTGCTGCCGGAGTCGGTGCTCCGCCGCCGCAAGAGCGCCTACCCCACCCTGCGCGCGCCCCGCCACACACGCCTGCTCCAAGAGGCCGCGGCGCAGCTGCTCCGCGAGCCCGGCCGGCCGGTCTTCGACCTCGTCGCCCCCCGCTGGCTGGCCGGGGCGGTGCGCACCGCCCCGGCCGCCCTGCCCGCCGCGGTCCGCAACGGCATCGAGGACGTCCTCAACCTCGACGTCTGGCTCGACCTCTACAAGCCCGAGCTCCGGGTGCGCTGAAAGCGTCCGCACGCGTCGCGAAAGCCGGCCAGGAACGCCTCGTCGCTGGTGGCGCGCCTGATGCCGGCGCTCGTGGCGGCGAAGTCCCTGATCCCCGAGGGGTCGTGGGCCAGCCGTTTGAGACAGTCGGCCAGACCGGCGGGGGTGGCCTGGAAGCGGTACGCCTCGGGAAGCATCTCCTGCACGCCCACGCCGGCCAGCGCCGGGGCGAGGGTGCACAGGCCGGAGCGCGTGGCCTCCAGCGCCGTGTAGGGCACCAGGTCGAACCGGGAGGAGCAGACGAACACCCCGTTGCCCGCGAGCGAGGGGAAGACGCGGCCCACCAGAGTGTCCCGGCTCATGCGCGGGGTGAACACGAACGCCTCGCGTAGTTCCCGCGGGAGTCGGGCCCTGAGCCGTTCCCGCTCCGCGTCCTGCGGGAAGCCGCCGATCACCACGGCCCTCCCCAGATGCCCGTTCTCGATCGCGACGCGGCAGCCGTCCACGAAGAGCTCGACGTTCTTGAAGTGGTCCAGCCGCGACACCGCGGTCACCGCCACCAGGCCGGACTCCTCGCGAAGAGCGCCGAGTTCGGCCGGCAGGGGCGCGCGGCCCAGCGCGCCGTCCAGCGGCTGGGCGAGCGCGGTGACCCGCCCGGCCGGTATCCCCTCGGCGCGCAGCCGCCGCACCTGCAGCGGCGATATTTCGGCGCACACGACGGCCTCCCGGCGCCGCACCACGTCCAGGCCGCGCTGCTGGACGTCGTGCAGGTGCCGCGCCTTGGCGTGGTCCCAGTCGAAGGCCAGCCGTGCCGCCGGCCAGCCGATCGCCTCGGCCACGTGCCCGACGAACGGCGAGTGATGCGTGACCAGCGAGTCGAACTCCGGTGGCGCGTAAGGCAGTACGGCCGACGTCTGGTAATAGGCGACGGGTGAGGTCTCACGCCGTGCCTCGACGGCCTGCCCGATCGCCGCGCGGAAGGCGTCGGTCACGTCCGCCTCCGCCATGCCGTAGTGGAACTCCACCGTGACCGCCGGATGGCGGCCGAGGACACGCGTGCGGCTCAGCCGGGGCCGAGACAGCTCGTCGCGGCGCCGGTAGAGCACGAACGCGGCCTGCCCACCGCCGCGTTGGAGGATGTCCGCGGCCCTGAGGGCATGCTGGACGACGCCGTAGAGGAACGGGGCGTCGGGTTCGTCGGGGACGAAACGGTGGTTGAGGATCAGGACGGTGTCGCGCAGGTGCACTGTGCCTCCTCGCCTCTGGCCTCAGAGCCCCGGGATGACGTGGCGCGCGGTACCGGCGTAGATCTCTTCCAGGACGTCCGGCGGAAGGCCCAGCCCCGAGATCATCCAGCGGCCGCGCAACGGCGGATGCTCTTCGGTGTGGGGGAAATGCTCGTCCTCGGTCTCCAGGAACCTGAAGTGCATCCGGTACGCGGCCTCACGGGGCGGGATCTCATCGGTGCCGAACAGCACTCTGCCCCGGTGACGGAGCAGGAGCGCCCTGGTGCGGCGCGGCTGGCGGCCGAGCTCGGCGAGCCGCGCGGAGATGTCGATGCGGTAGTTGGGGCAGGTGGCGAGCATGCGGTCGACCACGGAGAGATCCTCGGCGCAGCATCCGGCGTGCACGCCTATGAAGGTGGTGCCGGGGTGCGCGCGGATCACGTTCTCCAGCGCGGCGATGAGCCGTTCGAAGGTGGGCAGGCCCTTTCCGGCATACGACCACTCCGGGTGCTCCAGCAGCTCTTCGAGGCGTTCGTTGGAGACGTCCGGCGGGTCGAAGAAGGCCATGGGGTCGGCGGTGTGCACGGCGACGGGCACACCCAGCTCGCCCGCCCGGCGCCACAGCGGCCACAGGCGGGCGTCGTCGGGCAGGACCAGGCGCCCCGCGCCGTCCCGGACGGACAGGCCCAGGTCCTTCCAGACCTTCAGGCCGCGTGCGCCGGCCGCCACGGCCGCTTCGAGGTCGTCCGCGAGCAGAGCGCCGGCCCGCTCGCCCGGTGCCGTGCGCAGCCGGGACCAGTCGGCGTGGCAGAACGTGACGAACCTGCCCGGGAAGGCCCGGTCGTAGCGGTCCAGGTTGTCCCGCAGTTCCGCGCCCCACCTGCCGTCCAGATTGACCACGGCACGGATGTTGCAGCGGTCCATCGTCGCGAGGAGTGCCCGTGGGTCCCGAACCGCCCAGTCGCCGGTGAGCCATCGGCCGAGATGGGCGTGCGCGTCGACCGCCGGGACGCTCGCCCGCTCGACGCGGGTGACGGGGACGCGCAGCCGACTGCGCGGCGCGTAGTCGCCCAGGCGCGGGCCGTCGGCGCCCGCCGTCGTCACGGGGACGCCTCGGTGCGGTCCGGCGTGGTCCGCCACAGCATGACCTCCTCGATCCGGCCCTTCCACATGCGCTGGTCGCCGTCGGGCCAGGCGCCGATGTTCAGACCGAACGGCCAGTAGACGCCCTGCGCCGTGCCCAGTCGACGGTAGCCCTCGGCCACCAGTTCGCCGTCCATCACGAGCGCCATGGCACCGTCGTCGGTGTACACGAACGTCACGTGGACCCATCGGCCGAGAGGCACGAGATGAGGACGGCTCTGGATGCCGCCCCACTCCATGCTGCGGTAGATGCTGGCGCCGAGCGCGCCGTTGCCCTCCACACCGAAGGCGAAGGACAGGTAGCCCTCCAGCAGGGTGCGCCGGTGTCCGTACTCCTCCAGGTACACGGTCAGGTCGGCGCGCAGGCCCCCCGGCCGGGTGAGCGTGGGTGAGGGCGGCACGAACACGCGGTCGGTCGCTCCGTCGAACAGCGCGGCGCCCGCGCCCTGTGCGCTGCCGGCTCCCCGCCGGGGTGCGCCGTAGCCGTGGTTGCGGTGCCCCGAGAGGTCCTCGGCACCGGGACGGTCGTAACGGTGGTGCAGGACGAGCTCGAACACGCGCTCCTCGCAGGGGTCGTGACGGTCATGGCCACCAGCTCTGGATGTCGGCGAGATCCTCCGCCAGAGTGCGCAGCGCCGCGGGGCCGTCATGTTCGGCCAAGGCCTCCAGCAGGTCGGGCAGGCTCGCGAAGAGCCGCTCGCGCGGACCGGCGGCGAGGTCGTCGAGCGCCGACTCGTACAGCAGGGCGAGCGCCGTTCGCTCGCCGGTGCCCGCCGGGGTGTCACGCAGGGCCCGGTGCAGGGCCGTGGCGCGGACCCGGGCCCGAGCGGGGCGGTCGGCGAGCTGGGCGATCTGCTCGGCGAGCAGGGCCGGGACGCGTGGGGCCTCGCCGCGCAGTACGGCGGTGAGGGCGTCGGCGCGCAGCAGGTCGAGGGGGATGTCCGCGCAGACCTCACTCGCCCGGGCGATGTCCCCGCAGGTCACGAGGGCTTCGGTCACCCGGCACAGGGCGACGGACCGTTCGTAGTAGTCCTCGATGCCCTGCGCGAGGGTCAGGGCCTGCTCGCACAGGCCGGTCCGTGCGGACGGCGACCCCGCGGCCGCCGCGCGGGCCAGGACGGAGACCTGTGAGGAGGCGTCGAGGCCCGCGGTGAGCTCGTGCACCTCGGCGAGCAGTCGCCCCGTGTCCTGCGCGGGCAGCGCCCGGGCGAGGATCTCCGCGTGCCGGGTCCGGTAGGGGATTCGTGCGGCGAGCTCCAGGGCCGTCTCCGCCCGCCCCTGCTCCAGATGCGCGTCGGCCAGCGCGTACAGCAGATCGCCCTGCCACAGTCCGCCCACCGAGTCGGCGAGTTCGCCCGCCTGCTCGGTACGGCCCAGCGCGCACAACCGCGTTCCCAGGGCGCAGCGGGCGGCCCAGCGCAGTTCGTCCTGCGGGATGGACAGCGTGAGTGCGGCCGCCTCGTCGAGGGCATCGGCGGGCAGGTGCGACGCCGCCCGTGCCAGCAGGGCAACCCAGCCGGGCGGTCGGTCCGCGGCGGCGAGCAGTGCGGCCACGCTCCGGGCGAAGCGCTCCGCCTCGGCGCTGTCAGCGCAGTCGGCGGCCGCCAGCAGCGCGCCGACACGGGCCGGTACGTCGTCCACCGCGTCAGTGAGCCGGATGACGCGTTCCGCATCGCACCGGGCCAGGGTGGGGGCGAGGTCGGTGAGGACGGCCGAGCGGGTCGTGTCGTCCGGCATCGCGGCGAGGGCGGCTAGCGCCCCGCGGTGTGCGGCCTCCCGCAGGTCCGGCTCGGTGGCCGTGGCCAGGACGGCGATCAGCAGGGCCAGCCGATGCGCGGGGGCGGGTATCCGGTCGGCGAGCGTGTCGACGGCCCGGCCGCCGGACGTCCACCGGAGCATCGAGGCCAGTGACGCCCAGGCGAGCGTGCCCTCACGGCGGTCGTCGATGGCCGTGCCGAGCTCGTAGGCCGCCTCCACGAGCCGCGCAGCCTCGTTCCCGGACGCGTCGACGGCCGCGAGGGTCAGCAGATGCGCGCGCCAGTAGCGGGCGGCCGGATCGTCGCTCTCGTGCGGGGCGGAGCCGCCGGTGGAGAAACCCGCCTGGCCCAGTCGCGCCGCCGCCTGATGACGGCGGCGCCGGTAGTCCTCGATGAACGCGGCACTGGCCGCCATGCCGGACGGCGACTCCAAATTCTCCTCGTGGCCGTGCCCCTCCCGGGGCATCGACATCGTCGGCATGCCCTCCTGGACCCCGAGCAGCCGCAGCGCGACCACCTGGAAGTAGGGATCGGCCAACGACCGTACCACCGACAGCAGTTCGCCCTGCCGCTCGGCCGAGACATGGTGGTACAGCCGCCACAGTTCGCCCACCCGCCAGAATTCGTCGGGCACCGAGCGGACGGCGGCCATGGCCTCGCGCTCGACGTCCTCTCGCAGCTCCGCGGGCACTTCGTCGATCAGGCTGGTCAGTGCCTCGGCCCGGTCCTCCGCGGTGGGGATCTCCCGGGCCTGGGTCAGCGCCTCGGCCACCGACATCCTGCCGTGGCGCACCAGCAGCGACCACAGCGCGGGCGGCGTCGCCTCCGCCTGGCTGTTGAGCGAGCAGGTGATCAGGACGTAGCGCAACTGGAGCATCCAGGACAGCGGTTGGGTTCCGAGCCGGACGGCGTTGCGGGCGACGTTGACGTCCCGGCGGTAGGCGGCGATCTCGCCGGCCCGCCGATGGACCGTGAACCACAGGTTGGCGGGGCGCGGTCCCTCGTCGAGGGAGAGGGTCAGCAGCGTGTGCAGATCGTCCTGCCGGTCCGCGCCGACGAGGTGATCGACGACATGGCGCAGGCCGTAGCCTCCGTCGAGCCGTTCCGGTCCGGGCTCGGCGAGCCCGGGCAGGCCGTCGGCGAGCCCTCCCCACGCCGTGAGGTAGCGCTCGGCCGTGCGCGCGTGCGCCTGGCGGGTGGCGCGGGCCAGACGGCGGGCCAACGACCGCTCGGCGGTGGTCAGTTCCTCCGTGGCGACGTCGCCGCGCAGGAACTCGCCGAGGCTGTCGTGGAAGGTGCGGTAGAGGACGTCCTCACCGCTCTCGTCGGCGTGCAGGAAAGGACGCCAGTCGTTGTCGAGCAGGTCCTCCACGGTGCCGGTGTGCGCCGTCCCCGCCAGCTCGGCGATCAGCCGGGCCGACAGCGGCTCGGCCGCGGCCGCGATCACGGACAGCACCGGCAGGTCGAGCTCGTGCCAGCGCTCCTCGTGACGCCGCTGCCAGTCGTACCAGTACTGGGCGTAGTAGTGCCACAGACCGGTGGGCAGCCGGTCGATGCGGTCCGGGGCGAGCCGCTCGGCGGCGATCTCGGCGATGACGTAGTGCAGATAGACCCACACGCCCTCGGACTTGGCCAGGAGCGTGTCCACGAACCGGCTCTGCGGGATACCGTCGCGCTCCAGGATGCCGCGCAGCGGGTCGCTCTCGCCGCGCCCCTCCAGGTAGGCGCGTGCGTCGTCGCGGTTCTCCTCGCTCTCCGGGTCGATGCGCATGATCTCCCTGGGGACGTCGATCCGGAACGGGATGTGCACGGGCCGCTGTGTGGTGACCACGAACACGCCCGAGGGCAGCCGTGCCGGCAGGCCCAGCGGGTTCTGGCCGGCCGCGGGCGTCGTCTCGTTGAGGCCGTCGACGACGAGCACGATCGGCTCGCCCGGATGCAGCGCGTCTCTGCGGGCGGCGGCGGCCTCCAGCAGCTCGGCCAGGAACTCGGGCCGGTCCGCGGTGGGCGGCAAGACGCCACCGGTGGCGTAGGTCTCCAGGTCCCAGGCCCGGATCAGCTGGGCGCTCAGATTGCGCAGCGCCGCACCCGAGTCGTCGGGGTCCGGCATCAGCCGTACGAAGTGATGCACATAGCCGCGTTCGCGGGCCAGCCAGGCGACGAACGTGGTCTTGCCCATGCCCGCCTCGGCCTCGATCAGAACGTAGCCGCGGTCGTGCCGGGCGATGGCCGCGTCCAGCTGGGCGAGCAGCCAGCCGCGGCCGGTGAACCGGTTCAGCTCCAGCTCGCGGTGGAGCTGTGCGGGACTGAGGTAGGCGTCCTGGAGGCGGGCGTACTGGCCGACGAAGAACGTGTTGTTGTCGCCGGTGACCAGCAGGCTGTTGATCGCGTCGCCGCCGAGGGCGATGCTCCGGTCGCCGGTCGCGGCCACCGCCCGCAGCGCCGGCCCGAGGTCACTCATCCGGGTCCCGCCGCGGCGAGGCCGTGTCGCCGGTGCTGACGCTGCCGCCGCTGACATCGCGGCCGACGGCGATGGAGCGGGTGCCGCTCGCGGTCACGTTGGTGACGGTGACGCCGGCCGCCGTGGCCTGGCTCCACAGCGCGCTGAGCTCCTCGCGCAGCTCGGCGTCGGCGTTGAGCAGCTTCTCCAGCTGCCAGGCCAGGGCGTCACGCGCGCCGGTGCTGTCGGGTGCCTCGGCGACGTCCTGGACGGCCTCCAGGGCGGCCGGGCGGGAACGGACCCGGTCCGCGAGCCGCCCCCACAGCCGGACGGCGTGGTCCCAGGCCTCACCCGCGGCGGCGGCTGTCGCCCGGCCCGCTCCTTCGAGCAGCGGTGCGAGGAACGGTGCGAGGAAGTCGACGAGCGGGCGGATCTCCATGCTGCCTCCATGGCCACGGGTACCAGGACGGCCGGGAGGCGCGTCCCGAGAAGTAGTGAAGGGTCGTGGGCCCTCGCTCCAGCCACCGCGGCGGCAGCAGGCCGCGCAGTGCGAGGGCGGCGGCGGGTACGAGGTCGTCAGCAGTCAACCACGCCCGCTCGTCCGCCGTGCGCAGGCCACGCAGCACCGCGCGCCGGGTCAGCCCCTGCTCCTTCGCATAGGTGCGCCGCGTCCTGAGGTCGTAGTTCTCCACGACGTAGGTACGACCGTCCAGCTGGGGACCTCTCGGGACGGGGCGCCCGCTGAGGTCGAGGTGGAGCGCCCGCACCACGTCGACGCCGTGGATGTTCTCGAACATGCGGAACCCCGCCCCCGCGCGCGGGTTGACGTCCAGTACCCGGTAGCTGCGGTCGCGGCGGTCGTAGCGCACATCCATGCTGACGACCCCGCTGAAGCCGACCGCCTTCAGGAAGCGCTCGGCCCGCTCCCGCAGTTCGGGGTTGTCCTCGGAGCGCGCGCAGGCCGTCTCGCCCGCGTACGCGGGGTACGAGCGCAGCTTGCGGCCGGTGAAGGAGACCAGGCTGACGGAGTCGGTGTCGCAGTAGGCGTGGAAGAGCCAGTCGTCGCCGGGCCGGCCCGGCACGAGCTCCTGGAGCAGCACCTCGTACTCCGGGCCCGGCTCCGTCGTGGCCGCGCGCAGCTCCGCGCGGGTTCGCGCGATCAGGGTGCTGTACGTGCGCGAACCGTCCGGGAGCAGCGCCCGGACGGCACGCTTGACCACCACCGGGAGTTCTACGTCGGCCAGGTCGCCCTCGGGCGCGGGGCACCGCTGGACGCGGGTGCGCGGCATGGGAAAATCAGCCTGCTCAGCGATCTGTGCGCAGCGCCGCTTGTTGACGAGGTCGAGGGCGAGTCCGGGGCGGCAGTCCGGGACGAGGAGCTTCTCGGGCAGACGGTCCGCCCGTTCGTTGAGGAAGACGGCGGTGTGGTCGTCCGTGGGGACGACCACACAGGGGCCCCCGATCCGCTCGGCGACCCGGCCGATGCCGTCCAGGAGCTGGTGCTGGTAGTCGTACTGGTCCCCGGTGCGCCACACGAAACCGCCGTGCAGATACGCCGAGAGCGCGGCGGGCGTGAAGGGGTCCTCGTGCACGCCGTAGACCGGGACGCCAGCCCGGCCGAGCGAGCGGATGGCTCCGAGCCCTCCGTGGTGGAGCCGGTAGTCGCCTGTCTTGAGGACCAGAGCCGCGACACCGGGATCCAGTCGTGGGTCACTGTGCCGAGCCATCCGTCCCCCAGAAAAGGCGCGTACGAACCCGACGGTGCGTGCCGTATCAGGGCACAGAGTGGCATGAACCCCCCGCCGCGAACAGGGCGCGCGCAGGGGGCGCTGGAGCCGGGCGTGCGCCCCGCGCGCATCCACTCGGTGGCGCGCGTGAGTCTGCCCTCTGCAGACCGGCCGGGGCGGCCCCGGCAGGCTGACAGCATGACCGCATGGGGACCGACATCACGGTTCGCCGCATCGACCTGGACTGCTTCGTCCGGCCCGCCTCGGAGACCGCCGGCCCGGAGCCGAGGGTGGAACCCGCGTCGAAGTCGCCCCTGGATTAGATGGGAGCGAGCGATGAGAGCGGGGATAGTGACGATCTGTATCCGGCATGACCCCAGGACTCTGCTGCGCGTCGTAGAAGCAGGCGGGCCGGGCGCGGCCGAGGCCCTGGAGGCCCGGCGTGTGACCGCCCGCGGAATGGAGCAGCGCCGGATCGTCGGCCGGGGCCTGCCGCGCGGCATGCGCTGCCGTCGCGGATCGCGGTTTGCTTCACCACGGTGTCGCGTCCATCGGCGGTGAAGGTGAGGACCTGGCCCCACTGCTCGTCGCCGAGCTGGGGCGGGGTCACGTTCTGCGTGCTGATGTCGATTGCGGTGCTGCCGACGAGGACCTGGTACTCCGGGCAGCCGGTCATGGCGTCGCAGATTCGGCCCGTGCCGTCGGACAGCTTGCTCGCGGTGTCGCTGTACAGCTCCTCTGGTCCAGATCGACTCCACCATCGTCCGTGCTCATCAGCACGCCGCCGCCACCGGCCGAAAAGGGGGCGGCATCAGCCGGACGAACCGGACGATCACGCCCTCGGCCGATCCCGCGGCGGACTGACCACCAAAATCCACCTCGCCTGCGACGGCAAGGGCCGCCCGCTCGCGATCCTGGTGACGCCCGGCCAACGCCACGACAGTGTCTGCGCACGCCCTTTGCTCGAACGGATCCGTGTCCCCCGCACCGGCCTGGGCCGACCTCGGTGCAGGCCCGACCAGGTCATCGCAGACAAGGCTTACAGCTCCCGCGGATTCCGCGCCTACCTGCGAAAACGCGGCATTGCGCACACCATCCCGGAGAAGACCGACCAGCGACGGCACCGGCTGAGGCGCGGTTGCCGCGGCGGGCGACCGCCAGGGTTCGACCGGGAGACCTATCGGCGGCGCAACGTGATCGAGCGCTGCTTCAACCGGCTCAAGGGCTTCCGCAGGATCGCCACGAGATACGAGAAGACCGCAACTTCCTACGAAGCGGCGGTCACCCTCGCATCGTTCCTGCTCTGGGCAAGATCCGTTTGAAGACGGACCCTAGAGCGCGTCTCTCAGATTTGGCTGTGAGTCCGTCATCACTTCCCGTACCCAGTCGGTTGAAGGCGGACAACTCACTCGACAGGCCTCGGCAGGCCACGGCCCACTGCACAGGTGCGGGTCGAGCGGACCAGCCCCTGGCGTGACGGTGCGGTCGCACCAGCCGCAGACCACTGCCGCGTGCGCGCCTACGGCCTCAAGGACACCGGCTGCGTCCTGGGCGCCTTCGAGCCAGTCGGGTTCTGTGACCGCTAGGGGCGCACTCTCCAGCAGGAGCTTGCTGTTCCAAAGGCTGAGGCCGGTGAGGGTTCGGATCGCACGGATCGCCTCCGTCCTCCGGCCCCCCGACTCCGTTAGCACGACGCGAAATCCTGGCTCTTCCACGCCCTTCCCGGCAGCCCCAAGCTGTGCAGCAAGTGAATCATCCCCGCAGTCGCTGCCGCCGAGTGCCGGACAAGGGGGGCGGCAAGGTGGAATGCGGCCTGGAGGCGATGGCCGGCTTGCCCGTTCACATGGCCAGGCCGCGCCACTGCTTGAACCGGTTGATGCATCGCTCCACCACGTAGCGTGGGGTGTGCATCTCGGCGTCGAAGGTGGGCGGGCGCGCGGAGGTGCCCCGGAGCGGCCCGGCTGGCGAAGCCTTCGTCCCCGAGGCCGTCGCGCACCGTCTCCACGAACGGGGCGGCCCACGAAACGTTGGCGGCCACGGACTGGCCTTGCGCTGCCCGCGGGTCCAGTTCGCGCAAGAGGAAGCAGAGGAAATCCACGCTTTGAGAACTCCTGGACCGCGGTAGCGCTCGTCAGCACGCCTCACCTCCACCAGTGGGCACAGGCGAGATGCACCGTAGAAGTGGCACGCCGTTGCGGAACACCCGCCTTGCAGCCTGCCACCGCTCCTCCAGACGCGGCCGCCGCCGTGGCCGCGGGGCGCACAAGGCGCTGCGGACCCTGTCGGTCCGGGTGGCCCAGGCGGCGCCGATGGGCGCGCTCGAAGCGGCTGCCGGGTCACATCCCAGGACGGCGGTTGCCGGGTCACCTCCCGGGCCGGCCCCGCAGGAGCAGGGCTCCCGTTACGACGGCCCCGGCTCCGGCGAAGGCGGCTGCCGCGCAGACGAGGGCAGCGGGAGCGTGGCCGACGGCGCCGGACAGGGTCGCGAAGGCGAAGGGAGCGATGGTCGCGCCGGTGTAGATGCCGACCTGGACGGTGTGTCCGGCGTGCTCCGCACTGTCGGGGACCAACTGCAGCGCTGTGGCGAGCAGCAGGCCGGTCCAGCCCCAGCCGGCGGAGAAGGCCAGTATCGCGCCGAGGACGAACGACACCGGAGTGCCGGCGGAGATCAGGGCGAGGCCGAGGCCTCCGGCGAGCATCATCGAGGCGATCACCGCGGGATTGCGGCGCGGGGCGCGGTCGGTGAGGGCCCCCGCCGCGATACGGATGGCGATGGCGAGGAGCGCACTCAGCGCCAGCAGGTTGCCGGTGGCCACGGCGGGCAGCCCGGAATCGGTACCGAGCTGAACGAAGTAGGTGGCGACCGCGTTGTTGCCGGCCGCCGACAGTGCGGCGGCAACAGACCACCACGCCAGCGTTCCCCCGACCCGACGCGGGGCGGCGGTCGCCGGCGGGGCCGGCTGGGGCCGGTGCGGTGACCGGGCCAGTGGAGTGAGCGCCACCGGGATCAGCGCGATGAGGCCGGCGGTCAGCAGGGCGGTGCGCCATCCGTACGCCGGGACTACCAGGGCGACGAGCAGACCGGGCACGAGCGTGGCCGCCGCCAGTGCGGCGCCCACGATGCCCGCGGCCAGCGAACGCCTGTGTGCCGGCGTCCGTGTGGCGATCAACCGGCCGGCCGCCGGCTGTACGAGAGCATTGCCCAGACCGCCTACGACCAGCGCTGTCGTCAGCGAGGCCATCCCCTCTGCCTGCGCGGCCGCCAGCATGACGGCAGCGGCGATCAGGGCCGCGGTCGCCAGGACGACATGCACCGGCAGTCGTGCGGCGACACGCTTGGCGACCGGAGAGCCCAGCGCGGTGGCGGCGTAGAAGGAGCTCAGCGCAAGCCCCAGCGCGCTGCGGGACATTCCGAGGCCGGTCTCGATCACCGGAGCCAGCGCTCCGACGACGAAGCCGGGCATGACGGTCACGGTCGCGGTCAGCGCCGCTGCGGTGACCGACGGCCAGTGCCGCGGGTGCGGGCGCGGGAGCGGAGTGATCGGCTCGCAGGCACGCGTGACGGTCACGCCGCACTTCCGGGCCAGGTGTCGACCGGCTGCCAGACGGGACGGCCGTTCTCACCCTGGCGTACCTGTCCGAAGACCACGTCGGCGAAATGGATGCCGAAGCCGACGGTGCCGGGCTCGGCGAGCTCGGCGATCAGGCGGCGGCGGAAGTCGGCTGCCCGGGCGCGATCGTGGTCGGGAGCCGCGGACCATTCGGGGTGAGCGACCTGGATCGGCGAGTGCATGGCGTCGCCGAAGGCGATCAGCCGCTGCCCGCCGACGGACAGGACGTACGCGGCATGACCGGGCGTGTGGCCGGGGACGAACCGGACCCGCAGGCCGGGGAAGATCTCCTGGCCGTCCGTCACGGTACGCACATGGGGCGCCAGCGCCTCGAGCATGTCGCCGGTGGTGCCGTGTGCCTGCAGGAGCTGCCGCTGGGCCCACTCGGGCTCAGCCACCAGGTAGTCGGCCCGGGAGAAGACGCGACGGTCGGTGCCGGGCGCGGGGTGCCAGGCCCAGCCCAGGTGGTCGATGTGCAGGTGGGTGAAGGCCACCGCCTCGATGTCCTGCGGCGCCCGGCCCACGGCGGCGAGGTTGTCCAGGAGGGCGCCCCCGTGGATGGCGCCGTGCGCGTTGCCGGGTTCGGCGGGCAACGACTGCGGCCCGAAGCCGGCGTCGATCAGCAGTGCCCGCTCGCCGCGCTCCACCAGCAGTCCGCCGATCCCCGCGGCGAGGTTCCCGGTCTCGTCCAGGTACTCGGGGTGGCCGGCCCAGGTGTCGTCGGTGGTGTCCGGCAGCCAGCCTCGCGGCGTGAGCTGCACCGCGCCGTCCGGCACGTAGGTCACCTTCGTGTCGCCGAGCTGCAGCGAACGGATACCGGAGGGCCGGCACAGCCGCTCACTGTGCCGCGGCGCGGGGCCCGCGTACGCTGCGTCGGCGTCCAACTGGGGTGTGGTCATCGTGGGTTCTCCTCAACACAACAGCCCCGGTGGGGCCGACTGCGATCAAGGCTGCCGGTGGGTGCGGGAACCCCGCGAGTGACCATGTGGACACAGGTCGAAAGAATGTGGTCATGCATCGTGTGGTCGTACTCGCCCTCGAGGGCGTCTATCCGTTCGAAATGACCATCCCCGTCCGGATCTTCGGCACCGCGGCCGGCCAGCAGGGCGAGCCGCTGTACGAGGTCCTCACCTGCAGCCTCGACGGACGCCCTGTGATCACGAGCGCCGACTTCGCCATCACGGTCCAGTACGACAGCGAGGCCCTTCACAGCGCGGACACCGTGGTGATTCCTCCGTTCACCTGCGGCCCCGACGAGGAGCGGGAGTGGCTGCCCGACCCTCTCGCCGAGGCGTTGGGCCGAATCCGGCCCGACGCCCGCATCATGTCCATCTGCACCGCCTCGTACGTGCTGGCCGCGGCCGGCCTGCTGGACGGCCGCCCGGCCACCACGCACTGGAATGAGGCACCACGCTTCAAGCGTGCCTTTCCCAAGGTGAAGGTCGACGCTGACGTGCTCTTCGTCGACGACGGCCGGGTGCTCACCGCTGCCGGGGTCGCCGCCGGGGTGGACCTGTGCCTCCACCTGGTCCGCCGTGACCACGGCAGCGAGATCGCCAATCGGGTGGCGCGGATGTGTGTCGTACCACCGTGGCGCGAAGGAGGGCAGGCGCAGTACATCGAACGCCCGATGCCCGAACCGTCACAGAGCCCCACCTCACGAACCCGCATTTGGGCGCTGGAGCGGCTGCACGAGCCCCTTTCACTGTCCGACATGGCCGCGCACGCGGGCATGAGCGTGCGCACGCTCACCCGGCACTTCCACAACGAAGTAGCCATGACACCGGGACAGTGGCTCGCCCAGCAGCGCCTCGACCACGCCCGCCGGCTCCTGGAGACCACCGACCTGACCGTGGACGCCATCGCCGCCCGAGCTGGACTCGGCACCGGGGCATCACTGCGCCAGCACCTGGCCGCCGCCATCGGAGTGTCACCCACGGCCTACCGGCACACCTTCCGCGCCAGGCAGACATCGCCCTGACAGCAGCCAACGAGACAGCAACCTGACGGCCACGGCACCGCCAGTCACCGAAAGCCGCCCCACGGTGCGGCAACACGAGCCCGCGCCTCCCCGCCCCGACGGCAGGCAGCCTGACCTCAACGACACCTGAATCACGCACAGGCGCACGGCAACGGCGGCGAACACCGACCGTGTTCGCCGCCGGCGCCATCAACTACTGCCGTCACCCCTCTGAAGCTCCACGAGAGCACACCTGATGGGGGTTCACATTCCCCCTCCCCCGCGCCTGCGTCCCCGCCCCCAACCCAAACGGCCCAGCCCACCACGCGAGGTACCCAAGCCGCAGCCGCCGCGCAGGCCGCAGTCCCCGAAGGAGACACTGGAACACCACTCACCGGCGCACGCCAGGAGCGTCGCCAACGCCGAGCGGCGCTACGGGAAGTCCGCAGCATCCTCGTCTACCTCAACAGCGCATCCGACCTATCCGCCGCCGACGAATGCCGACTGATCACACAGCTGACTGCAGCTGCCAGCGCAGCCGGCAGCTCCCTATCGGGCAGCGAGCGGCGCAAGACCAATGCCTGGATCGAAAGCAGCCGACCCCGGCGCGCAAGGACTCCCCTCGCGCGCAGGGGAAGCCCCCCCCCCGCACGACCGCCCCGCCGCAAGGAGCTTGAGCCTGAGGCGCTGGAGTCAGCGGCCTCGGCGGTACGCGGCGCCCTCAAAAAGGGCCGCCCGCTGGCGGCAGCGCTAGTACGCACGGGCCCGCTACTGCCAGGCCTGCGGGCCCGCACCGAGGAGGGCTCCAAGACCTGGGACCACTTCCTGCCTCCGCTGTACGACCGGCTGCGGGCTGACGGCGCACCTAGTCTGGAGGTGTTCGCCGACCGGCGAAGTTCGAGACGCTCGTCCACACCAAGGCGACGCGCAGCGTGGTACGGACAATGCTGGTCTGGCTGACCCGACTGGGGGCAACCCCGGAGTCGGAACGCCGAAGGGACGTCTGGGACGTGCATGTCTTCACCGGGCACGGCGGCACCCTGGATTTCACCGGCATCGCGTGGTCGCTCTGCCGTAGTGGCGGGTGTCGGTGACGGTCACGGCCTGCTCTGTGTCTTGTCGCCGGCCACCCTGGGGTGCCATGGCCCTGGTCGCTGGCCTTGCCCTTGCTGCGGCTGCGGTGGGCGTGTCTGAACCGGTCGCGTTCCGGTCCTTGTGCCGCGGGCTTCGGCAAGTCTGTCCCCTGGCGAGCGTGTGCGCCCGCTAGGCTTCCTGCTGTGAGGCGCTGACCAGGTCAGATCCCGATGTCCGAGAGTGGCGTCCTTGTCGTGCGGAGCATTGTCAATGCCCGACACGCGCGCAGAAGTGTGACGGGGTGTCAGTGGTGTCCCCCTTATGGCCCAGCCTTGTAGCCAAGTCGCTTTCTCTCTCGCTTTTGTGACGATCCGTCACATGCCCCGTTTCCGGACTCTTGAACGCCCGATCGGCCCCTCTCTTGTGCCCCTCATGGATTTCTGAAGTGGCGACAGAATTCGGCGTGAGTAGGTTCATTCGTAGGCGGCCGGATCGGCTGGCATCCCTGAGAGATGGAGAAGCGAAATGCCTGCGAGAGGGAGAAGCGGAATGCGAACGCGCACCGTGGTCGGGATCGCATTGTCGGTGGGCGTCACCGTCGTGGCTGTAACCACCGTGGACTATGCGGCGGCTTCAAATTCCGCGTCCGCCCCGTCGGTGCAAGAGGCTGCTGCCTCCGCGCCTCAAGGAGGAGACGTGGGAGGATTCGGCCAGACGGGCGGCGACGGCCAGGCGGGAGGGAACGGGCAGACGGGAGGGAACGGGCAGAGGAGGTACGGCGACCGTTCGGACGATCGCGGACGGGTCTATGTCAACGAGCGAACGTATTCGGTCGAGGGGGGTGAGTGCATCGCTGTAATCAGTAGTCCGGCGACCAGTTTCAACGTCCGGAACGAAACTGACCGTAGGGTAGAATTCTTCAGCGGGATTACGTGCGACAACGGTGCTGCAATTGCGACTATCGGGCGCGGAGACTCCAGCAACGCAATCCCCGGAACAGTCGTTTTCGATGGAGCCGTGGTGCCGTTCGCGCTTGTCGGCAGCTTCCGGGCAGTCGACAGGCATCACCACTGACCCCGGCTCAGGGGCAGCGGTGTCCCTGCCCCTCACCCCGGCCGTCTGCTCACGGATGGAGAAGGGGATGTCGGCCGCCTCTCCCGGCGCGATACGTTCCGCACCGGTGACCGCGGCGGAAGCATCAGGAACCAGTCCTAGACCAGGGACGGATGGGACACCCGCGGCGGCGACTGCCCAGCCGCAGGCGCGCGCAGGGCATCACCCAAGCCAGGGGTGCATGCGATGTGCTGATCCGTTCCCCGGGATACGGGGAGCTCAATCCAGAACTGTAGTAGTCGCCCACGATGGGGCCTGGACTGAACGAGATCCTTTCCACAGGCGGCGATGCCGTCCGGCTGCTGGAGCACGTCGGGGAGCATGCGGCGGATCGCCTGTCCGGTAGGCCACTTCCTCCCCGGGCTGAAGCCCGGGGATCCCCCTGTGACGGGGTTCGGCCGGTCGCCCGGCTTACGGGTTCCTGCTTCACGGACCGGCTGGTACCGAGGTCTCCACAGGCTGAGACCGCATGTCCTGCGGCCTTGATGTTCTTCGCGGCGTTCACGTCGGCATGGTCGCGGTGTCCGCAGCCTGGGGCTTTGCACCGGAAGACCGCTTGGCTCTCGCGGTTTCCGTCGGTGACAAAGCCCCAGGCGGAGCACCGCTGCTACGTTAACGCGCAGTTGACCTTCACCACGCGCGTGCTCGTGTAACGGGCGGGCGGCTTTAGTGAGCGCCCCTTTCTGCGTTCTGGCCTTCCACTCGGCCTTCGCTGCCTTCACCCACGCGACATCGCTGGGCACGGATCTGCAGAACAGCGTTGATCATGTGCCGTTGACAGCCCGCTACCGCGTCGGCCGCCGCTGCTCCGGCAAGGGCAACCGCCACACCTTCCCCGGGAGTCGGAGCCGGCTTGCTTTCAGGTCACCGGCAGTGGTGCACGGCGCGGGACGTGAGGCGTTCCCAGTTGCGGTGTGCGATGTCGGCCTTCTGCTCATCGGTGAAGAGGGAGTCTTCCAGGAATGACCGGGCGACGCCGGCGCTGGTGTCCACGAAGGGGAAGCCGGCGGGGCGGAACCCGTAGGTGAAGGGGTAGTCCGTGGAGTACAGCATCCGTTCGGTGCCCACGACTTCGGCTGTCCAGCGGAAGTAGCGGGGGCTTACCGTGCCGCTGCCGGCGATCCAGAAGTTCTGCTTGAAGTAGTCGGCGAGCGGGCGAGCCAGGCCGCCGGCGTCGGCGAGGCACCCGACGTGGTCCAGGTAGAAGAGCACGACCTCTCCCCAGTGGCCGGCGATCACCTGGAGGTCCGGGTACCGGTCGAAGACGCCGGAGAAGATCATCCGGAGGTACTGGATGCCCAGGTCGTAGTACCAGCCGATCCCGGGCCCTGCCAGCGCGGTCCCGATGGGGCCGATGTTCGAGTAATAGGCGTCGATGACCGCCTGCACGGGCATCTGCGGGTGGAAGTGGAGCGGGACGCGCAACCGCTCCGCGGCGGCGTACAGCTCGTCGTATCCCGGGTCGTCGGCGAGCTTGGATCCGGTGCGCCCGTAGATCATGGCGCCCGGGAAGCCCAGCTCGGTGACCGCCCGCTCCAGCTCCGCAGCCGCGGCCGATGGTGACTGAGTGGGGATCGCCGCGAACGCCTGGAACCGATCGGGCCTGTCGGCCACGATCTGAGCGAGCTCGTCGTTGGTATCGCGGGCCACGGCGACGGCATCCGAGGCGGGCAGGTTCTGCACACCCGGCGTCGAGATCGACAACACCGCCACGTCGACTCCCTGGTCGTCCATGTGCGCAAGCCTTGCCTCCGAGGTGTCTCGCAGCCGTCGGGCGACGGGACTGGCGCCGAATCCCAGGTTCGGCAGCTCCGGCACACCGGACCGCGACCACGCCTCCATGATCGTGGGCAGGACAACGTGCTCTTCCAATGCGGTGATCCGCAGTCGGTCGGACATGCCAGACTCCTCTACGTGTGATTCCATCGGAAACAGCAAGAGCGTAACACTGATACTAACGATGGAACCGGCAGTTCGCTATCATTGATTCATGTCACCTGCACTGAGCGGCGGCGCAGCCGTCCCCGTGGCCACCGGGCGCGAACAGACCCGGCAGCGAGTAATCGAGGCCGCCATAGGCCTGCTGACGCGCGGGGGCCGCGACGCCGTCACCACCCGCGCGGTCGCCGATGCCGCGGGCCTGCAACCCCCGGCCATCTACCGGCTGTTCGGCGACAAGGACGGGCTGCTCGACGCGGTGGCCGAGCACGGCTTCGCCGCGTTCCTCGCCACCAAGCACGTCGACCCCGACCCGCAGGACCCCATCGAGGACCTGAGAGCCGGCTGGGACGTCGCGGTCGAGTTCGGTCTGGCCAATCCCGCGTTGTACACACTGATGTACGCCGAACCCACGAAGACCACCTCGGCCGCCTTCAAGGCAGGCATGGAGATCCTGATGCGCCGTATCCGCCGCCTCGCCGCCCGCGGCTGGCTCCGCGTCGACGAGGAACTCGCCGCCCAGCTGATCCATGCCACAGCGCGCGGCGCGGTGCTCACCTGGCTGTCCCTGCCCGAGGAACGGCGTGACCCGGCCCTGCTGGCCACGCTGCGGGAGACCATGATCGCCGCCGTCACCAATGAGCAGCCGGCCGTGCAGGACGCGGGCCCGGCAGGCGCCGCCCGCGCGCTGCGTGCCGCACTGCCCGACCAGACAACCCTCAGCGGCGCGGAGCAGCGGCTGCTGAGGGAGTGGCTGGACCGCCTGGCAGCCGCCGACGGGTGACGCGGCGACGGCTCGTGCGTTCCCGCCGGCGATGAGACGCATGCTCTGGCAGGAGCCTTGGATCGTGACGCGGTACGCGGATGTGGAGCGGATCCTGCGCGACCCATCGTTCTCGTCGGTGATCACCCTGGACGCCCCCGGGCGGAACCGGCCACCCGCCTTCGAGGAGGTTCCGCCTGAGACGTTCGTCTTCGACGCCCCGAACCTCCTCGACGGGCTCGCGATGCACGGCTACCGCACCGTCTGCATGGGCGGTGTCACCTGTTTCTCCGAGGAGACGTCTCGGGTCGGTACTGCCCGCCATGTTCCACGAAGCGCACCGGCGACCCGAGTTCTGCTCCCCGGAGGTCGACTCCACTCGCCACCAGGTGGACCAGACTCTCGACATCGCTGGCCGCTACACCGGCCGCGGCCCCTCTTCCTGTTCGTCAATGTCTCCGCCACCCACGTGCCGCACGGCCACTACCTCGACAGCAGCCAGGACACGACCGCCTCACAGGCCGCAGCGCTCTCCTACGCAGATGGGCATGCGGGCCGACTGCTCGACTGACTGGCCAGCCGGGAGCGCTGGCTCGTCATCATGTGCGCCGACCACGGCGACGCCTACGACGACGACGGCTGCCACGGCCGTGGCATCGCCCACCCGTGGGATGGAACGTGCCGTTCGCCTCGTGGGTGCATACCTGAGCGCCGCGCTCGCTCGTCATGAGCGACGGGCCCATGCGTGACGCCTCCGTGGTCGTGGCGCGCGATGCAGACGGCTTGGTCCCAGCTGAGCGCGGACTTCCCCGCCCACGGGGGCGCATACCTGTTCCTTCCCGACGGCCGCCGGGAAGCGGGCGAAACCCCGCTGGAATGCGCCAGCCGTGAACCGGGCGAGGAAGCCGGCGTGACCGCCCAGCTGGCGCCCGCTCGGCTCCCACGCGATCACGCTGGTCTCGGGCGCGGGTGCACCTCTTGGAGGCCCGCGATCCAACACTCGGCCCGCAGGAACTCACCGAGGCGGACCAGGATTTCAAGGTAGGGCCTGTCCGGTGGATCATTGCCCGCGGCAGGTGAGCCCGGGCAGTGATCCACTGGACGCGACTGGGAAGGGGACGTCAGGCCATGGAGAACTTGGCGACGTACTCGTCGAAGGGCTCGATGCCGACTTCCGCACGGAGTTCGTCCATGCGGTCGGGCTCTTCACAGGGCCAAGGAACCGGCGCCCCGTCCTTCACACCAGCGATCTGCGTTCCGTAGACCTGCTTGCGGCCCTCATTGACCAGCGTGCGGTCGCGCAGGAAGGCCAGTTCGCGCGGGCTGGCCGAGCCTGCCGACACCGCCTGCTGCATCAGCTGGAGCGCGCGACGCTGAACGTCGAGCTGCCGGTCGGCGTGCTGAGCGATGAGCCATGCCGCGCGTGCGGCCTCCTCGCCGACCAGTTCCGCCGTCGGCCAGCCGTACTCCTCCATGATCTCGTTAAGCCGGTCGCCGTGCCGAGCGGTCAGTCGCCGCCACGCCAGCTGCTCGGCGGGGTCATCGCTGTTCGCGCGGACTGCGGACTCGTGATCGGCCGCAGCCATATCCGTGAGTTCCACGGCCAGCGCGGCAACGTCGTGCGCCACTCTCAACTCCCAGGTCAGGTCCATGCATTGCGTCCGCCCGCAAGCCTAGAGGCGCAAATCGGATGTAAAGATCATTCCGGAGAACGGTGACAGACATATCCCCGCCCCGAGATAATGGATCTACCCCCGAAGCCAGAGCCGGATCGCTGCGACGGTCACGGTGCCCTGGAAGACATAGACACGCTTGTCGAATCTCGTCGCCACGGCCCGGAAGTCCTTGAGGGCGTTGATCGTGCGCTCCACCTCGTCTCTGCGTTTGTAGATCGTTTTGTCGAAGCCGGTTGGCCGTCCGCCCTTGTTGCCGCGGCGTTGGCGGTTGGCCCGCTGGTTCTTCGGCTCGGGGATGGTGTGCTTGATCTGCCGTTTGCGCAGGTAGCGGCGGTTACGCCGGGAGGTATAGGCCTTGTCGCCGCCGAGGTGGTCCGGACGGGTGCGCGGGCGTCCGCCGCCGAGCCGGCCGACGCGGATGCGTTCCATGACGGGGATGAGCTGCGGGGCGTCGCCCCACTGGCCCGGAGTGATCAGCAAGGCCAGGGGGCGGCGCCCGCCTTCTCCAGCAAGGTGAATCTAGGCCCCCTGGTGGCCGCTGACCGAGCGGTGCCGGTCCTTCCAGGCGGTGATCACCGGCTCGATCAACGACCACTGCTCGTCCGATAAGTCGCTCGGGTACGGCTTGCGTTCACTCACCCGGTCACAGCACCAGATCAACAAGCGCGGACCGGCAGATCCGCCCCCGCAGCCACACCCTCAGGCGCCAGCAGATCCACTCAAAGAGTCATGAATCATGCTAAGAGTGTGATTCATCCAAGCCGGGCGTCCCAAGACGGTTGAAGCCGGCGAGGCGCGGCGAGACGACGAAGGGGAAGGATCCGCCATCGGGGGTCTTGAGAGCCGCCACGATGTCATGGTCCGGTGCACCGAATATCTCGAAGTGCTGCACGGTGCAGTGCTCCATTACCTCGCGGATGTACGGATCCGAGAGACGCCAGTGGGCGCGGACGGCATCGGAGTCGCGGTAGAGCTGGAAGCTGTGCGCCAGCATCCGCTCCTCGTCGATGAAGACCTCGACCATGAGCTGAGGGCCGTGCTCTTGAGCGAATGTCACCGCCTGCGCGATGGCACGCCGGAAACCGTCGAGGTGACCGTCTGTGATGCGCATGGTGTTGCGGAAGAGAATGGTGTTGCTCTTTGTGGTCTCCATGCGCCGAGTGTTGCGCCTCAACCAAGGTTGAGGTCAAGGGTGCAGCCCAGCCGGGGAACCGGCGAAGACACTGAGGCTGCTGATGAAGCCCTGGCGGGCCGCCTCGCAGCCAGGAGGGTCCATGCGGTCCTGGTAGTGCTGCAGATCCTAAGTCCAGGCGCGGCGGCCCCGGCCGACGCGCAACCGGCTCAGACGCCCCATTCCCTGGCCGCGCCGCCCAACTTTCCTCCCGACCGCTGCTCCTCCAGGCCCCAGCCTCCGGCCTACGGGGTGACGAAGCCGTGCCCGAGGAGGACGAGACGCAAGCACATGAGAGCGGCCGCTGTCACGCCGCCATGTCGAACGCAGTTCGCCGGCGACCGGCCGGTGGCAGGCCGTACCGCCGCCGAGTTCGAGCACCACCCTCACCTAGGCACTTTCTTACGGATCACAGCACTGTTCCGAGCTGTGCTGTGATGGCTTCATGCGACCTGAGCATTGTCTGACCAGGAACCACATAGAGGTGTGGCATGGGCGTGCCCTGCCGTCGGGGCCAGAACGGGTCAGGTTCTGGTCGGTGCTGCGCGGTTCGATCCTGCCGATCCTCGTCTGGACTGGCGTCTCGTGCTTCGCGTACTTCGTCTACGACCCGCTGGTAGCCATGGTCCTCGGTGGGGTCTTCGCGTTGTCGTTCATCGTTGGGTTCGGGCTCCGCCGCAGGGGAAGGCACTCGGTTCGCTGCAGTGCCTACGGTGCGTTGGGCGGAGTGCTCGACAAATCCATGGCCGGGTTCTGAGGCGTTGCGGCGGGAAGGGCCCGTCGTTGTGTTGAGCCTGCTGACCGATGCCCAGTGGGCCAGGATCGAGCCCCTGTTGCCTGACCGGACTCCTCGCAGAGGAGGAAGGCGGCGTGACCACCGGCAGGTGATCGATGTAATCGCCTGGAAGTACCGGACCGGATCTCCGTGGATGGATCTGCCTGCAGAGTTCGGTTCATGGAAGGGCGCCTACAGCCGCCTGAGGAGCCGGGCGATCGACGGGCCCTGGGAGCGAGTGTTCACCGCTCTTCTGGCACAGGCAGACGCCGATGAGGGCTGGGCTGGGTGGTGTCCGTCGACTCCACTGTCGTTCGGGCACATCAGCACGCAGCCGGAGCCCGCAAAAAAGGGGGTCCGGCCAACGAGCCCGCGGACCACGCCATCGGCCGGTCCCGCGGCGGCCTGACAACGAGGATCCATCTCGCCGCCGACGGCAACTGCCGACCGCTGGCCTTTGTACTCAGGGCAGGACAGGCCGGCGACGCGCCCACCTTCACTGACGTGATGGCACGACCGCGCATCCCCCACCGCGTCGGACGTCCCCCAACCCGGCCAGCTGTAGTACTGGCCGACATCTGGTCAGCACGGTGATCCAAGAGAAACGGCCTAGCCCTGCTCAGCACGGAGGGCGATTCGTCCGCAGGACTGACTGCTGCGCCGGCCAGGCGATGGAACGCGTCCTGCTGCTGGCCACCGCTGGACCTCCGCTGGGCGCAACCTCGGCGACCCGGCGGCGGAATGCGCGCAGCACCGCCCTGGTTGATGGGGCTGTCGGAGTGGCCGACGCGGAAGGAGCATGATGCGCGCTGTGGTCGTCAAGACCCCTGGACCGGTGGATGCCCTTCAACTCGCACAGGTGCCGGAGCCCTCACCTGGACCGGGTGAGCTGGCGATCGACGTCGCGTACGCAGGCGTCGGCTTCGTGGACACCCTGTTCCGCTCGGGTGCGTTTGAGGTGCCGACGCCGTTCACGCCGGGGATCGAGGTCACCGGCCACGTGCGCGAGGTCGGACCCGGTGTGGTCGGTTTCCGACCCGGGCAGCTGGTGGCCGCGTTGCTCAACGACTTCGGCCGGGGCATGCGGGCCGGTGGCTACGCCGAGGTCGCCGTGGCCCACACCACGATGGTGACCCGCCTGCCCGACGACGCCGACCTGGCGCGCATCGCCGCCGTCCTGGTCAACGGCGTCACCGCGTGGCTCGCCCTGCACGACCTGGCCCGGCTCGGCGTCCACGACAACGTCCTCGTGCTAGGCGCCAGCGGCGGTCTGGGCAGCATCGCCGGCCGTATCGCCGCCGGCCACCCGGCACGATCCGTGACCGGCGTCTTCGGCCGCACCCCGAGCGGGGCGTCCGCCACCGGCCCGTGGACGCACACCGTCGGCAGCGACGACCTCGGCAGCATCGCGAGTGGCGAGGTGGACGTTGTCATCGACCCCGTGGGTGGTGAGCTGAGCAGGCGCGCCTACGAACTGCTCGCGCCGTTCGGCAGGTTGGTCGTGCTCGGCAACGCCAGCGGCCACGAGCATCCGGTGTCGACCGACTCGGCGTGGCTGGGCACCAGGCAAGTGCTCGGCCTCAGCCTGGGCGCAGTGGCGCACCTCGTGCCCGACCGGGTCGCCGCGGCGCTGTCGGCGGTGGTCGGTCTGACGCACCGTGACATCCTGCGCGAGCCCGCCCCGGCCGTGCTGCCGCTGGACCAGGCCGCCGACGTCCACCGTGCTCTGGAACAGCGACAGGCACCCGCCAAGACCGTGCTCGCCGTGCGCTGAACGGGGCTCTGCCGGTGGGAGCCTGGCGCCCGGCCCCCACCGGCAGGCCAGGCCGCCGCCCGCGAACTCGCCCACCTCGGCGTGACCGCCAACGTGATCAACCCCGGACCGATCGACACCGGCTGAATGTCCGAGGAGATCCGCGAGCACTGCATCCGCCACACCCCGCTCGGCCGTCTCGGCACCCCGCAGGACACCGCCCACCTCGTGGACTTCCTGTGCTGCAGACAAGGCGAGTGGGTCAACGGCCAGTTGCTGATGAACAACGGCGGCATCGCCTAGTCCCGCCCACGAATTTCACCGTCAGCCTCAGGGCACGGGCGGCCAGGCCGCGGTGGCGCAGCAGGCGTCCCGAGGGTGACGACCAGGTCCAGCAGTGCAGCCGGGTTCCGGCGCCGTCCAGGGTGTGCCGGTCGAAGGTGCGGCGGACTGCGGCGGAGGCAGGAAGGGCCCAGCCTACGGAGACCACCGGCACCCCGCACGCGCGCCCTCGGCGTACACCACACCCTGGTGCAATGGCCCGCGCGCAGCCCGTGTGATCTACCCGCCAGCCGAGGACGGCGGCCGACGGGCCCGTGCCAACGACCCATGCTCTGAACCGCCCGGGGCGGCCAGTGCAGGAGACCGCGGCGGCCGCCCCGCCGGGTGGTCGAAAACCTCTGAGCTGCGGCGCCCCGGCGCTCCAAGCGTGACGACGACGCCCTTGTCTCCCTCAGCTGTGTGCTCATCTGTCGGCGGCGGCATACGAACGTTCGCCGCTGCCGTCGTAGCTCAGAAACCAATGAGCGTGGAAGTCGGCAGGGATGGAGAAGGGATGTCGCCGGTCGGTGAGCTGACGGAACAAGAACTCCGTGGCGCTGCAGTCGAAACGATGTCCCTCCTCGGAGCCGACGCCGGTGGCGTAGATGGGCCATTGGTCGGGGTCAGGACTCTCGGTGATCCAGTAGAACGCCTGCTCGTGCTCGTTGCCTGCCCAGGGCAGCAATCCGTCAGGAGCCGGGAAGGGCGGATGAGGCTCCCACGGTTGCTGCCCCAGTGCCGCTTCGCATGCGGCGAACTGCCTCATCGTCTCGGGAAGGTAGACGTCAAGGAAGCCGTCGAATTGGCCCTCGCCGAACGTCTCGACGAGACGCTTGTAGTCGGTTGGCAGGCGCGTTCCCAGCCGGGACTCGACCGCTGCCCAGTCGACTTCATGCGCCTGTCCCGGCGCCCACCCCGTGATCGCGACGAGCCGATCCAGCCACGACGCCTCCGCCGGCAGCTGGTCCGGGCTCGGCGTGCTCCGCTCGGTGACGGTCACCACCGGCCGGACGTCCACGCCGCTTCGGTAATGACCGAACGCGATCCACCGCCCGCCGAACGCCCAGGCGCATAGCCAGTCAATCTCTTCATCGCAGGGCAGTGACGGCAGGTGGCTGTGAGGAGACCCGTACCGGTCGTCGATTGTCTCCACGAGGTAGTTCACGGGCGTGCTGGCGGATACCGGCAGGCAGACATGTCCCGCCGGATGCCCAGGCTCGTCGCACGTCAGCTCACCGAAGTCAGGCCACACGAGTCCCGCCACGGTCGCCAGTAGTTGATCTGCATCCATGGCGGCAGTCAAACACGCGTCACTGACAGCAGGGAGCCGGCCAAGCGCCTGCCGAGCAGTGAAGATCCACTGAGTCCCGCCGTGATCGTGTTAGGAGCTCTCAGAAGCCATCCCCTTTCCGAAGTGATCCTTTGATGCTGGCTGGTGGTGCGTGAACTCCCTTGTGTAGCGGATTGGTTCGAGTGGTTCGTCTGCTCGTGTCGTTCGCGGAGGTGGTCATGCCGTCGGTGCTCGGATTGCTGGAGGCCCGGGAGATGAACGTTCGGGAGGAGGTGGCCCGGCTGCAGGAGGAGGCCGAGCGGGTGCAGGCCGCGCTCGGGTCGGCCCAGGCGGAGCTGTCGCGGCTGGCCTCGTAGTCGCGCACCAGTCGGCGTGAGTGAAACAGCCAGCTCAGCGTGGGCTCGACTACCCACCTTCTCGGCAGCACTTCGAACCCCGGGCGGTGGTCGGTACGTTTGACGATGTCCACGGTGAGCTGCAGTTTCTGCCTTGCCCAGGCGACCAGGGTTCCGGTGTAGGCGCCGTCCGCCCAGACGAGACGGATCGAGAAGTACAGCTGCCGCAGCCGCTCAAGCAGCGGGACCGCGGCGTCGCGGTCCTGCACGCTCGCCGCGGTCACCGCCACGGCCAGAACCAGACCGAGGCAGTCCACCAGCAGGTGGCGCTTCCTGCCGCCTACCTTCTTCCCGACGTCCCATCCGGACGTTGACCTGGGAATATTCGCTGCCGCCCGAACCGACTGCGAGTCCACGATGGCGGCCGTCGGATCCGGCGTGCGGCCTTCCTTGGCGCGGACCGTGTCGCGCAGCCGGCCGTGCAGCTCGGCGAGCAGGCCGGTGATCTGCCAGCGGCGGGCGAAGGCATGCACGCGCCGGTACGGCGGAAAGTCACGCGGCAGGTTCGCCCACCTCACGCCGTTGTCCACGACGTAGCGGACCGCGTCCAGCATGACGCGGTGGCAATAGCCCTCGGGCCGGCCGCCCCGCCCCTCAAGCCATGCCGGAACCGGCAGTGCCGCCCGTATGACCTGCCATTCCGCGTCCGTCATGTCCGAGCCGTAACACGCAGTGCGCTCCGGGTGATCGGCGCGTTCCCGAACCGGTGCGCGAGGCAATCGCACACCGACACGCGGGAGTCGGACGCCGCGGGCATGGTCGCGCAAGACTGCGACAAGAGGGCCTCCTCGGTCTTTTGAGCTTCGCAACTCCGAGCTACCGAGGGATCCTCGCCTAATACACCGACACCGCAACGATCACCCGATCCAGAACCCCGTTCGACTGATCACGTCCATCGGCCGGCATACGGATGACGTCTCACTCCTGTCGGACTCCCGCTGTTCGTGCACCGGAGTAGCTGGGCTGGACATAAATCCTTCACGGTCAGCCAGCAGCCACGCCTTGCCCGGTCTGCCCGCCATAGATCCGAAGTGCGTCGACGGGCACGGACAACAGGTGCTCAAGCAGCCCCGCACGCGGGCCGCTTATCAATCCCACCAGAAGAACCAGGTCCGTGTCGGGACCTGCAAGGCGACCTCGGGCAGTCCGCCGATGACCTGGTCGAGGTCGGGGCAGTAGGCGTAGTGCTCGATCGCGACCCGTGCTGTCTCGGACGGGGCCGCCGGGGGGTGCTCGACCGACAGCAGCACCTCGTGGGTGTCGAGGTAGCAGATCTCCGCGCCGTACCGGTTGTGCCACTCCCGCAGGACGTTCGCGTGGTCCCGGTAGGACAGGGCTTCTCCGCCGGGGAACGGCGTGTGGTTCGGCGTGTCCGGTGCGTCCAGGAGTTCCGGGAGGCTGGGCGGGTCCTCGGTGGGAACGAGGCAGATCCACTCGGGAGGCTCTGCGAAGAAGGCGCCAAGCAGTGATTCCGCAGACCTCGGTGCCCGCGTCTCGGCCACCGGAGTGGCATCTGTGAGTAGCCGGGCCAGGTCTTCGAGGTCGCGGGCAGGGCTCGGGTGTCCTTGGGACGGCTTGAACCACTCCGCCTCTGTGAGGAGTTCGTTCGCTTGCAGCTCCATCAGCCTGTCGATGATCGACTGGCCGTGCTTCTCGTCGTGGCTTTCGCCGGGTGCGTCCGCCCATTCCCATTCGGTCGGCGAGGTGTGGGTGATGAAGGGCCACAATCCTGTGGTTCCGTATCGCTCACGAGCGCGCCTCCACACGTCGAGACACGCCCCGGGCGCGCACCGGAAACCGACGAGTACACCCCCTCTCGGGGTTCGAGCCCTCCGTATCTGTTCCGCACGCACGCCCAGCTCGGCCGCGAGCGTGTCCATGGAGTCGCCCCGCATCGTTCTTCCGTATCCCTCCCGTTCCTGGCGCTCACGCGCAGTGGAGGGTCGGCGGTCACCGGCCCACCGGCACCTGAACTTCGCGCGGCACGACGCATTCCATCGGCCACGGCACGGATTCGGCCTGATGCGAACCTCCTACACGTCGCACCACCAGGCCAGCTCCCCAAAGACCCCGCTCCGCCAGCACGGACTCGGCGCAGGGCATTCCCAGCGCCTGGATGTTTCTCACCTGGACAGGAGCCCTGTTCGACTGATCAAGCCTGTTGAGCGGTATGCGGATGGCGTCTAAGAAAATGCCCCGCGAGCTGACCGGAGAATCCACACCAACCTGGCGAACCGAAACAGACATCCCACTCACATCGGCGTGCACATTGATCAGATGCTCTCTTGCTGCCCGGACTCCTCACCTGCCGCGGGCATGGTCCGCCGGACAGGCCCTAGCAGGCGCTTGTAACCAGTCGCATCATCCGTGATGTGCTGTTTGGCCAACATCCGGCCTGTGTCGTCGATCGAGGCAACGTCGTGTTCGTCTCCGCCCAGGCGATACCGCAGTAGATCAACTTGTCCCCTCCTCCCGACACTGAAAGTGATCCAGAACCACTTTTCAGCCATCGCCGACAGGAAAGGCTGCCTTGCCGGACGTTGAACAGGAAATCAACAGGAATTCACCTCGGGCGCTTCGAGTGCCGGTTCGACCTCCGGCGCGCCGTGAAGAAGCAGGCGAGGATGCCGAGCGCCCAGGCGATCAGGAGAGCACCCCACAGGGGCATGGTCACCATCGGAATGAGGAGGCGGATCTCGACACTGGTCCGGTTCTCGAAGATGAAGACCAGAGCGATCGCAGTGATCAGGACGAACGGCATGAGACGGCGTACGCCGGGGCGAGACAGGAACGGCGTGTGCGCTTTGTCTGTGCTGGTTTGAGTCATGAGACGTCTTTCCATCGCATCGACCCCCTCACCAGCGTCCTCTTCCACCATGCGGCACGCCACTGAGGGACGGCTTCGGCCGGCTTCTCTAGGCGCCGGCGGGCTGTGCTGAGGGAGTCATTCACAGGCGGACGATGGCTTTGTAGGTGAATTTCAAGAACGTCTGTCGCTCAGCTGTGAGACGCCCGGTTCCACGAGAGAGTGATGTCGCTGAGTTTCGAGAACGCCTCGGTGCTTGCTTCGGGACCATGGTTGTGCTCCTCGTGGCGAAGGGGCACGGGTGCTGCCAAAGTCCAAGATCGAGGCGTCGGCTACGAGACCGTGCACAGGGCCTTGATCTCGGCCATGCCGGAGCCGCGGAAGAAGATGCGGCCGCGCGCCACTCGCCTGGACCCCTACAAGCCGGTGATCGACGCCATCTTGAAGTCGGATCTGACCGCTCCGCGGAAGCAGCGACACACGGTCAAGCGGATCTACGACCGGCTGCTCGACGAGCACGACGCCGTCGACGTCTCTTACCAGATGGTCCGCACCTAGCATTTGTTCCGCAGACTCACAGGCCCGGCGCCGAGGCCGGCCCGCCGAGGTGGCGGGGCCGGCGCCGTGGCCCTGTGCGGGCTGCTGCCGGCGGGCGCGGCACTGGTCGCGTCGCTCGCGCCGAAGGCCGAGTCCCCGTACCGGGACTGGAAATCCGCCGTCCCGTGCACCGCCGAGACGCACCTGGCACGTGGCCGAACGCGACGACACCGGCACCCTGGTCCGCCTGGCGGCGTCCCCGGCGGACCTGACCCGCATCCTGCGGGAGATCACGACGCCGCGAGGTCCTGAGCTACGGCCGGGGTCGCCGTAGCCAGAGATCGAGGTGCAGGCGCAGGACGAAATCAGCCCTTCCTCTCACTCAGGCCCGCTCCACTCGAAGGGGAAGTACTTGCTCGACTTGCCGGAGCGTTCCCAGGAGAAGCCGAACGCGTCGGCATGGTCGACGGTGGCCCGACCCCATGTGGCGATCTGGCCCGGCCCGACCTCGGCACCCGGCGCATTGTGGACCTGGACGCGAGCGCCGTCCGGGGTGGTCGGGCCGGTGAGAGCCTCGGCGGTCGCTGTGACCCGGCCTGGGATCTCGGCACGCCAGGTGGCCAGGTCCTCGTCGACCTCCACGCGGATGGGTGCGACGTCCATGCCGCGCATCTCGGGATGGAACATCTCCCCGAACTGCGCCGGCCAGCCGCCCGCCTCACCGCCGAAGACGGCCTCGAGCGCGGCTCGCTGCTGGTCGTCGGCGCGTTCGTCGAGGAAGACCGCGGCGTAGGGGTGGGTGTGCGTGCCGGCCCACGGGTTGCCCTCGAAGGAGCCGAGCATCAGGACGTTGAGATCGTCGAGCCGTATGTCGCCGAAGTTGCCTTCCCGTATGTGCCAGACCAGCACGCCCTCGCAGTCGCCGTAGGTCGGGGGCTGTGCGAACGTGCACGGGCAGGGTATGGCGCACTTGCACGCATCGAACCAGTCGCCGGACAGGTGCCAGCGCGTACCGGTGGTGGCCTGGTGTGTCATCTCGCTTTCCTCCTGCCGAGCCCGAAGGGGCTCACTCGGAGTGGCGAGACCGTGTGCATCGAGCCCGTTCCCGGGTTCGGGACGCGGCCTCCCTTCCAGCTTGCACCTCACGCCCCGGCCGGGAAACCGGCCGGGGGGTCACATGCCGTCCATCGACGGCATCGAGCCCTGCAGCCCCGGCAGCAGCCAGTCCTGGAACGGTGCGAGCAGGGCCAGGACCAGGAAGGCGATGCCCACGACGCCGGCGAGCGCCGGCCCGCGGGACCACAGCTTCTCCGCGAAGATCACCAGGGCCAGACCGGCCATCGCCGCGATGTTCATGACCCCGAGCGGAACGAGGACGACCATCAGCCCGGCGCAGCAGCCGACGCAGTAGGCCCCGTGATGGATGCCCACCCGCAGGTCGCGGGCGGGTCGCCGGAAACCGGCGTAGCGCACCAGATGGCCCAGCGGGTCGCGGCAGTGCCGCAGGCAGACGTGTTTGAGGGGACCGAGTTGGTACAGGCCCGCGAGCAGGAAGGCGATCGAGCCGATCCAGCGCC